>JAXHMC010000001.1:0-37590 GCA_034521635.1 Trueperaceae bacterium
ATTCGGGTTTGTCGTCCTGCGAGACCAGGAACGGTCGTGCGAGGTGCCGACTGGCTGGCCGCCGGGTCCCTGACGTCGCGGACGGACAGGTCTTCCGCTTCCGATTGTCGGAGGGCACGCGGTCGATCTGCCCTGATCCCGAGGTGCGTCAGGTGGAACCCTATGTCGCCCAGCAGGACTGCACGCTGGAGCTGATCAGGAAGTGGGAGGACGACTACCTCGACCTGGCTGCCACGGTGCTCGGCGCGTGAACTGTTCGGCAAGCTCGCCGATCGTCAGGACGCGTACCGGCAGCTGGCTGCGGTGCTCCTCGGGGGTGACTTTCGCCCGTGGTTGCACTGGCGTCGTCGCCGCCCTGTGCCAGCGGCGTGTCGGCCACGGCTGACCGACACATCAGGTGTGACACATCAGGCGGAGGGCAGGTCGAAGCGCACCAGCGCGCCGCCGAGGTCGGCATCGTCCACCTCCAACGTCCCGCCGTGGTTGGTGACGATCCGCGTGCAGATCGCCAGGCCGAGGCCGGAGCCGTCCTTGGAGGTGTCGCCGCGCCGGAACGGGGCCAGCAGTTCGGTACGCAGCTCGTGCGGGATGCCGGGGCCGTCGTCGGCGACCTCGATGATCACCCGGTCCTGCTCCCGCCGGGTACGGACCTCCACCCGGGCAGGGTGGCCGTCGTGGCGGTACTTCAGCGTGTTGCTGATGAGGTTGCCGAGGACCCGGCGCAGGCCGGTCGCGTCGGCCATGACCGCCCCGGTGACCGAGATGTCGATGACGTCGTCCGGCTGACGCAGCGGCTCCAGCCGCTCCAGCACCTCGGTGAGCGTGGTTGCCAGGTCCAGCACCTCCAGGTCGGTCGGGGTGACGCCGGATTCTGCGTAGCGCAGCACGTCGACGATCAGCTCGTCCATCTGGATGCTGTTGCGCGTCGCGCGGGCAAGCAGCTCGGCGTCCAACGGCTCCAGGTCGTCGCCGATGCGCAGCTCGAGCGCCGACAGCATGCCGTGCACGGCGGTCAGGGGCCCGCGCAGGTCGTGGGCCACCACACCGGCGAACTCCCGGAGCCGCTCGTTGGTCTCCTCCAGCTCGGCGTTGCTGTCGGCCAGTGCGGTCGTGGCCTCAGCCACCTGGGCCAGGGCACGTTCCCGCTGGGTGACCAGCAGCCACACCAGCCCTGCGCCGGCCAGTGCGAGCAACGTGCCCAGCAGCAGGACCAGCTGCGGGACGCGGGCCGCCTGACCGGGCAGCGAGCTGTCGACACGAACCTCCAGCAGCAGGCTGTCACCGTCCCGGTCGAGCGTCAGGTCGCGTGCCAGTCCGGGTTCGCCCGGAGCGAGCTGGCCGCTGGTTGCCAGGACCCTGCCGCTGTCGTCGCGCAGGGTCACCGAGATCTCGTCCTGGCCCACGACGAGGACGACGTCGGCCAGCAGGTGGTCGACGTCGACCAGTGCGACAACCCACCCGACCACGGCCTGTCGACGCATGCTGCGTGGTCGCGCTCGGGCCGGCGGCTGCCGGGTCGGCTGTAGCGCGCCACCGCCAACGCCAGGCGGTCCTCGCCCGTCGGCAGGCTGACCGTGATCGGCCGCGCCTGGTCGGTGGCCTGCTCCAGGGCAGCGGCGGCCCGTGGTCGGACCAGTGCGTCGGCGACCAGGGCGAGGGTCTGGCTGTCCCCGGGTGCCGCCAGGTCGATCGTGCCGTCGGCGTTGACCAGCGCCAGCGCGGTCAGGCCCGGGAAGCGTTCGGTCGGCGACCGCCCGTCGCTCAACGCACCGAGGAACCGCGAGAGCTCCGCTGCCGTGGTCTCCTCGCTGGCGTCCAGGAGGCCCCGCACTGCCTGGACCGTCGACTCGGTGGCGTCCAGCCGGCCCTCGACGCGGGTGGCGACACCGGCCGTCGCACGGGCGAAGCGAGCGTCGATCGCCCGCTCCGCGATGTTGCCCACCGCCCACCACGCAGCGGTCGAGACGGCGAGCCCCGCCAGGAGCGTCGAGACGACGAGCAGCCATCGGCTGGAGGTGAGGGTGAGGCGGAGCCTGGAGGAGGTGGACACCTGCTGGCCTTCCACCATCGTGTTGGGGAGCCGTGCGAGGTCAACTCAACGGTCGCTGCCTGCTGGCGGCCACCGCGCTCCCCGTCGGCTGTCGTCCGCTGCACACAACGGAACTGCCCACAACGGCGTGGCACCATGCCCGGCGACCGGGGAGGTGGCGTGGTGCGACTGGCAGGGCTGCTGCTGGCCGGGGGGACGGCCAGCCGCTTCGGCAGCGACAAGGCACTGGTGGCCGTGGGAGAGGAGACGCTGCTGGACCGCGCCGCTGGGTGCCTGCGGGTGGCCTGTGACGGACCGGTCGTGGTCGCCTCGGGCGACGGGGTCGCCCGGCCGGGCGTCGGCGACCGGCAGGTGGCCGACCGGGTCGCCGGTGGGGGCCCGCTGAGCGCGATCGCAGCGGGGCTGCTGGACCTGCGCGCAGGTGCCGACCGGGTTGCGGTGCTCGCCGTGGACCACCTGGCGCCGTCGCCGGACCTGCTGCGGCTCCTGGCCGACCAGCCCGGGAGGTGGAGCTGCGCGCTCGCCGAGGTCGGCGGACGCCGTCAGCCGCTGCACGCGGTGTGGTCGACGAGCATCGCCGACGAGGTCGTGGCCGCCGTCGACGATGGGGTCAGGAGCGTGCTGCGCTGGCTCGACCAGCGTGACGACGTCGTGGTCGTGGGGGAGGAAGCGCTGCGCGATGCGGGCATCGACCTCGGCGCCGTCGACGACGTCGACCGGCCGGAGGACCTGCCCGAGGAGCTGCAGGGCGACCTGCCCGACGAAGGATCGGGGCCGGCACGGCCTAGTGTGTGACCGTCCACGCTGCTTCCTCCTCGACGCCTGGAGTCCTGACGATGACCGACCGCCGCAGCGACATCGACGACGTGATGAGTGCCCCCGTGCGATGGGTCTCTTGCTGACCCGCCCTCGGCGCGCGTATCGGCGGACGGGACGAGGCGGCGCAGCTTTACAGTGAGTTTGTGCGTCAGTTACAGAAGACGGCGCGGGGTGGATGTCGCGGTGGTGACGCCCGATGTGGGGTGGATGGAGGGGCTGAAGTCACCCTCACCCTCCCCTTCCGCAACGGCGGCATCCAGGTTTCGCTGGTCCGGAGCGATTTTCCTCGCACTCCCCGACGAGTTACAACCGACGACTACAACCCGTCGTTACACCGCAACCCCCAGCTTCAACGCGTGGGCGCGACCCGCTTGAGCGTCGAGATAAACACCATGTCGGCCCCCACCCGCTTACGCAGCCTCGGCTTGTCCGCCCGGGCGACCTCGACCACGGCCTACCGAGCTTAGCCGGGTCGTGACCTTTTCGAATCGACGCGACCGCACTCTCGATGACCGTTTCGCGGTCTTGGTCGTACACGGCTAGCGGCTCTTCCCGGGCGCGACGTCGGTCGGTCGAAGGGGGTGTCGACGTAGCCGACTTCGACCAGGGTGACGGAGATGTCGAAGGGCTCGAGCTCTAATACCAGCGATTCGCTAAATCCTTCTAGCGCGAACTTGCTCGCCGCGTAAAACGCGTGGTGCGGCACCCCGACCAGCCCCGCAAGCGAGCTGATGTTGATGATTTTGCCCCGCTGCTGTTCGCGCATAATCGGCAGCGCGGCGCGAACGGTACGTACGACGCCAAAAAAGTTCGTCTCCATCTGCGCCTTAGCTTCGTCCATGCTCGTCTCCTCGACCGCCCCGTAAAGCCCGAAGCCGGCGTTGTTGACGAGTACGTCGAGCCGACCCGTACGCGCCATCAGATCCTCGAGGCATGCCGCGACCGAATCGTCGTCTTGGACGTCTAGTGCGAGCATCTCGAAAGGTAGATCGCGGTGCTTGTCGGGGCTTCGCGACATCCCGAAGACGCCGAAAACCCGCCTCGTGTACGCGCCGTAGCGATCGCTTTACCGATCCCCGACGACGCACCGGTAACGAGCACGGTTTGTAGATGAGTTTGCGTATCAGACATAAAAACCTCGCAGACGCGTTACGAAGAAAGACGACGGAGCAGACGACCGACCTGTGCCTGCTTCCACATCGCGACACCGGTAAGTACGAGCACCGGCATCACGCCCCACCGCATCAGCGCGGTAAACCAGGCTTCGCTCCCCCACGGCGAATAGAGATACGTACCGAGAAGCGCCGCTCCGACGATGTGAATCCATCTAGAGAAGACGCGGAGACGTTTGTTAGACAAGGTATTCGTTGCCGATGGTGTTGAAGTCACGGGCATCATTTCCTTTCTTGTATATCTAAAAGATATTTTGACTTGATGACTCTGAGGTGACAGATATTCGCGTAGAATTTAGATGAAATCGGCCTTGACTCGTCTAGTTATAATCTATAACAGCGTTATAAGCATGTTATTTTAACAACACAACACGTCTAACAACCCGCACTGATAAGAAAGCGAGACATTTATGAACAGACGATAGAGACGCGGTAGAACGTGCTCTCTCCGATCGACCGTTAAGCGACCCAAAACGGATCCGTACGCGTCAGGCGCTGCTCGAAGCGGCGAGCGATGTTGTCGTCACCAAGGGGCCGAACGCCCTTAATCTACGGCACGTTGCCGACGCCATCGGTCTCGACCCAGGATCGATCTCTACACGATGTTCGGCAACAAGGAGGGGCTGCTCGAAGCGCTCCTCGTCGAAGGTGCCGATCGGCTCTACCAGAGACTCGACAGCGTTTCTGACGACCTTAGCGAACGCGAACGCCTCTTCGAGTTAGGGCGGGCCTACCGTCGTAGCGCTCTAGCGTCTCCGAACATGCACCAACTCATCTTTAGCGACCTCGTACCCGCTACAGAGCGAACCCGCGCCGCGATCGGTCGAACCTTCACCGTACTAGTCGACGCCGTCGCGGCGTGTGTCTCGGTCGGAATCCTTAGGCCACAAGACCCGCAACAGCTCGCGACGCTCCTCTGGACCAACGTCCACGGCTACGTCACCTTAGAACTGACACGGCTGATGCAGGTCGCGGACCGCGACGCACTCTTCGAGCAGAGTTTAGACGCGGTCTTTAGAGGACTATCGGCTCGGTGAGCGAGCCTCACCAAACGGAAAGGCAACCCGTAGGCCGCCTCTCGTCTACACCGAGAACAAGTCACTCTGCGATCGGCGTTCCGTTGCTACCGATATCGTCCCAAACACCAATCTGCGAGCTAGAAAGTAGACGTAGCGACGGCAAGCGCGGCACCTAAAGCACCTTCTTTAAATAAACAACGCTTCACTTTCGTAACTCTCTTAAAATTCCGATATGCCACCCTACCAATCCCAAGCCAAACGCGACAAAGAGCGCGCTAAACACTACGCCTGACGCCCCAGCATCGCCACGCTGCGAGACCACGAAAAGCTCTACGGCACCGAGTGCTGTGCCGGCGAGCGCGACGACCGTTCCCGTAGTCGTTAACCAGCGACGCCGTAAGGAGAGTGTCCGGAGCACGCCGGTAAGGAGCATAAAGGCGAGGCCGAGCGCGACGTAACCGAACGTGTGGGCACTCCGTCCGAAGGTTTGCATCGTGACGAAGGCGGTTTCGGCAGCTGTTGTAGCCGACAGAGTAGCTGACGGGGTAGCCGACGTGTAGGTAAAGGGTAGCCAGACGTACGCGGTCGCGTCAGCTATCTCTCCTAAAAGGTAGAGAAACCAGCCGACACTGCCTAGCAGAGCAGCGAGCAAGCTGCGTTGGGGGGCTCGAGCCCTCCCTCCCCACGCCACCCCTAACAGCACCACCCCCGCCGCGACAATCGTCACAATATTCCCGACAAACAGAAGCCGGATCAGGACGGGATATGTCGCAAAAAACGGCAGCGTCACCGCAGGGTCGCCAAAGCGCGACAGGTCGAGGCCGAGGATGGGTAGTACACCGAAAAAGAGGATCGCGAAGAGCGGAAACCAGACGACAACGATCCAGCTCGCCACGCGCAACGTCGGGGCTAGGCTCGCTGCGAACAGAGCGTCATCGTCATGGTGTCGGTGGTCGTGGTCAGTCATACCGTCCCCCAAAGAAATACTAGCGGCTAAAGTGCCGGGCGAAACGCCAGCCTAACAGCCCGACCAGCAACCCACTGTAGAGCAAACCGACGAGCAGGTATCCACCCGCGACGTCACCGACCGAGGCGAGCCAGTACGCTTTGACCGGCCAGTAGGTCGGGATGAGGCCGAAGAGGGGCTCGAGCCCTCCCCCACCCTTTAACCCCACCGGCCCTGACCGTCAGACAACAACGTCCAGACGGCGGCATCCACAACCAAACAACGACGCCTACGACCAGAAACGCATGCGGACGAGCAGCGTGTTAAACTCAAACAGCGTCTTCGACAGGTCAGCGGCACCCGCCGCACGTACAGACCGGCCAAGACTTCGTCACTCACGCCCGTCTTCTCAAGCATATGCAGCCTCCATCTACACCCCTACCGACCCCACACTACTTTTTAGACACCGAAGGCACGCCGCACCTCAACGAGGTCGCGGTGTTAGACGACACAGGGCGGTGCGTCTACGAAGCGTTTACGGGTGACGCACCCAAGCGCGACCACAAACCGCTCGCCGACATCTGCCGTGACCTCGCCGACTTACTCGCCGACAGCACCGTGGTCTGCCACCACGCCCGGCACGACGCGCTCGTGCTCAAGCGGAGTTTTCGTAAGGCCGGCGTCGCGTTTCCGAAGGTAGACTTTGTGTGTACGGTGCGGCGCACCCAGCGACTGTTTCCGGGCGGCATCAGCACCCCGAGCAGGTGGCCACGCGCGAGCAGCGCCCGGTTTAGTTACAGCCTGCACCACCTTAGCCTCGCGTTCGGGCTGCGCGTCGCGGGCAGACGGTTTAACGACGCCTACGCCCACAGCGCCCGCTACGACGCCGCGTTTACCCGCGCTCTGCACCACTACCTAGAGCGCTACCGAGGAGAGCAACGCATGTTAGAGAGCCTCCAGAACATCCCTAACCCGTTTAGCAGCAGCCGCGTCGACGACCCTTTTCAGCAACACCCCGACTTTCGCGAGGTCTATCACGAACAGTTTCAGGGACTGCTTAGCGCGTTAGACGAACTCGCACACGACCCTAATCAGCAGAGCCGAGGAACGGTGGTGGTCGGCGAGCCGGGGTCGGGCAAAACACACCTGATGATGCGGCTCGCCTCCGAAAAGCTCGCAAGCAACCCGCTCTTTTACGTGCGTCAGCCTAACAATCCCGACAACGTCTTGTATCACACCTACGCCAGAGTCATCGAGTCGCTCTTCGAACCGATTCCCGGTAGCTCGTACACGCAGCTACAGCGGTTTTTTGGAAACTGTTTTCTGGCGATTTTGCGCGCCCGGCCCGAAGCGGCGAGCACCGAGCGGGGCTCGAGCATCATCGACACGCTCGAACAGAACAGCCTGAGCCTGTTTCAGCGCGAAGCGGGCAAGGACAGCAAACAGTATTACGACGACTGGAACTTTATCAGCCGTCACGTCACCCGCTACTGGAGCGAGCGCTACAGCAACGCCGGTTACGCCGTCGACGTGCTTAAAGCGTTTATCAAATACTGCGGCTACCTAGACAACGAGCGCCGCGAACTCACCAAGCGCTACTTTACCGCCCACCACCTAGACGCCGGCGACCTCGCCAAGGTGGGGCTAAACGACTGGCACGAAGACGTGAGCCGCGAAGCGTTCGCCCTAGAAGCGCTGACGGTGCTAGGCCGGTTGTCTACCCTAGACGAGCCGCTCATTTTGGTGTTCGACCAGCTCGAAGGGCTGAGCAGCAAGCCCGACATTCTCGAACGTTTCGCCGACGCGGTTAAAGAGATTCTGAGCTACGTCCCGAACAGTCTGGTGGTGTTTAACCTGTTCCCAGACCGCTGGCAGCAGTTTCAGAGGCTGTTCGACGCGTCGGTGTTAGGGCGCATCGCCCAAGTTCAGGTACGGCTCGAGCACCCCAACCGCGAACAGCTCGCCGCTATCCTAGACGCGAGAGCGCAACAGGCCGGGCTAAGCTTTGACGAGGTGTTTAGCAGCCCCGAACGCGCCGACATCTTACAGCAGAGCTCGGTTCGTGCCGCGCTCAACCGGGCGGCGGCGTACTACCGCCACAAAGCCCACGGCGTTCCCCTCACGCCTACCGCCTCCTCCGCGCCTTCAGTCACGCCCGCACCGACGTGGCCGCGACAGACAGAGGATGAGAACACGCTAGAACAACGTGTCGCTAGGCTCGAGCACGCCCTCTCCGCCCTCACCCAGGCTCTAACCGGCACCTCCCCGAACACACCAGACCCCACAGCAAACGCCGCGCCCGACCCCTCTCCAGCCGTTAGCGACACGCCCCCCGACACCACCACCGATCCGGTCGCTCGGCAACTACACGAAGAGATCAGCGAGCGCCGCGCCCAGCTAGAAGCGCGCTACAGCCAAGCCCAGATCATCGACGACGAAGACGACCTCGGCAAGCTCACCACCCTCGCCGAAGCGTACGCCGAACTGCGCCCCCTCCACCTCGACAACGTCCGCCTCGGCAAGAGCAAGGTGCCCCCCAACCTGCTCGTAAAGCACCAAAACGCCCACGTGATCGGCTTCTCGAGCGCGGACCCCAAATCGTTCGCGAGCCGCATCAAAAACTTCAACACCCTGGTCGTCCATCACCCCGACATCCACTTTACGCTGCTACGCGACGAACGCGAAAAACCGATCCAGGGCAAGGTCAGCGTCGAGGAAATCGACAAGCTCAACAATGCCGACAACGGCGAGTTTCGCCTATTCGACAAGACCGACCGGATCAACTTCGAGTTAGCGTACGGGCTTATCGTCGGCGTGCAAAACCGCGATATAGACGCGTCTGTCGAAGACGTGCTCGCCGCGCTAGAACGGAATCTGGGGGACTGGTGGTTGCTCGGGTGCTTTGGTTAGTCTTCATTTAGACTACGGTAGCAAGCTGTAGGCGTACAAAAGGCCGAAATAAATTGATGGCTACTCTTTAGCCTCGCTCTTTCTTGGGGGCCATTGCCAAACAAGAGTGGCGCGTTCCGCCAGAAGTCTGGAACGCGTTTCAATTTCTTCCGCTCCCCAAATGGAAGAGTCCCATTCACAAATCTCTTTATTTAGAGCGATTTCGGACTTGCAGAGGGCGCGCCTTTTTTCGGAGAAGGGACTATTCGAAGCACTCCTATTTAGCTTCTCAGAAAGAAGCGTTAGGTTACCGATCTTTCTTGCGTACTCCGAAAGCTCTTTGAGGTCCAGACCGACTTCTTTGATAACACGCTTACTTGGCTTTTGAGGCAGTATGTGCTCTATTTCTACCTCTCTTGAGTCATTGACGCTTGTTTCTCCTGTGCTTATATACTCATTTAAGCATATAAGCACTGTTCGCCATTTTTTTGAAACTCGTTCCGAACTGTACAGCACGAAGTTTTCTTGCACTTGACGATCCGTTTGAGCGTATGGTGTAAGTTGCTCGCTGAGGAGAGTCCATATATCTATTTCTGAATCGTGTAGCTCTCGTGCAATCGTTGCATACGCCTTTTCTAGCTCATTGCTCCTCCTCCCACTAATAATAGAGTGTCTGATAGTTAGCGTTTCACAAGCTTTCACGACGAGAAGCATGTCTTTTTTGCGGTACTTTGCACAGGAGAGTAAGAGAGACCGTACAATTTTGGCGTTATAAATATCTAATCTCTGGAGATAGCGGCTGACTTCTTTACCCCAAATAGGTTTTGGAACCGTTGTAGGGTTTGCAAATTCAGAGTAGTGCTTCGCCGCGTTTAAAATATCTTTTGCGAATCGAATAGCTTGTCCTGCTGAAAGCTTGCTCAAGTGCTTCTCAAAGTCACTTTATAAAAGGCGTTTGCTTACTTTGCCGTGAAAAGCTATCCAAAAATACCTCAGGAAGTCTGTAATTTCTTCTTCCCCGACTAATTCCAGGACCTCTGTCCATATTTCGACGACCTTATCAACAGCATTTCGTTTGTCTGATGTACTGCACCGGGAAAGCAGTTTGTTCTTAATGAGGTCAGCTGCGCTGAGCGCAAGTCCTCTATCATTCAAGGTCTCAAACAATCTAAACGCGTCTGATTCGGAGGGAGCTATAATCTTAACGAAGGAAATGTGAACGATCACCTTTTCCAACATGTAGATAATTGCATCTTCTTCAGATACACCTTTGTCATGAGCGAGTTTGAGGTACTCATTCTGAACATCTCTCAAAATTCTTTCGGCGGCAGATCCGATTTTTGAGTCTCTATGCTGCGAAATAGTCTTTGATGTTGGCTTGTTGATAATTGTTTTGTATATCGTTGCGTCTTCAGGGTGAAGTTTCATGCGAATCTGGCTTTCATCTCTCCTCATACGAGATGTACGCCACAAAAAGTCATTGTACTTAGCAATAGTCGATTGATCACAATCAATATCACGGAGTTTTTGTTGCAAAATTGCAATTATCAGAGAAATTGTTGTGAGGCGTTGTTGGCCATCCAGAACGCTCTCAACTTGGTCGTTTTGAGAAACAACTACAATTGCGCCGAGAAAGTAGGGGAGTTCATTTTGGAAATCTTCAGCATCCCAGTTAGCATCATCAAAAAGGTCATAGAGTAATTCTCCTACTTCTTTAACAGTCCAAGCGTATTTTCTTTGGAATTTTGGAACCTCATAGACAGCAGAGTCTTTATACAAGACGTACTCGGTAGTCTTTGTCTCGACACTGTAGGGTTCTTTTTGAGCCATAATTTATTTTATATGCGTGTAGAAGTGTAAGAAAGAACTTGTGACACAACTCTTGTAAGTAGCGGCAATTGGCTATGTGGGGAAGCAGGTAATAACGAAAATAGAGGCGATGCAAGATAGCCTTACAGGTGACGTCAAGAGGCTGACGAACTTCACGCCAGAATATCGTTTACGCGTCGGACGCTACCGTGTTCTCTTTGAAATCGAGGATGATGTTATCAGGGTTTACCGCGTGGTTCATCGCAAAGACGCATATCGGTGAAGGAGGTATGACTGTGGTTGAATTGCACCCAGAGTTTTTAAAGAAAGACGGCAAGAAACAGTTTGTAGTTCTCACCATCGAGGAGTTTGAAGCTCTCCAGGAGGTGCTTGCCGACGCCCAGGACTTGCTAGAATTACGAGCCGCCAAAGCAGAGGACAACGACACGGAAGATGTGTCGCTAGAAGACGTAAAAAAGATGTTTGGGATGCCGTGAAGGACTACCAAACATCTTCTACAGCGACAAGGACGAGGGCTACATCGCAGATATTCCCGACTTAGCGGTGTGCTCGGCGTTCGGCACGACACCCGCCGAGGCTCTGGCAGAACTCGAACACGCCAAGAGCGCGTGGCTAGAAGCAGCTAAAGCCGAGGGGAAACCTATCCCCGAACCGCGCTACAAGCCTGTTATTTACCAGCAGGCCTCATAGCTGCGGATGCGTGGTAGACGATGAAGTTTCTAGATACCGTCGCACTACTCGAAGACCTACCTGACAAGCGGCTTTGTAGAGGTCAGGTTGGCGTGATTGTCGAGGTGCTCGCCGAAGGCGTGTTCGAGGTGGAGTTTAGCGATAACGAGGGGCGCAGCTACGCACTTACGCCGTTACGCCGCAAGCAGCTTCTGGTGCTGCACCTTCAGCCGGTGGCGGCGTAAGCAGGATTTTGGAAAGTTGAGCTAGGGGGTGAGGAGGGCTCGAGCCTCCCCCACCCGCCGCCCCACCGTGTCGTCTACCTCATCATCGCGCTCTGGCGTCGGCACATTGTCGAACAGAAACCAGTCTTCGGTGTGTTCGACGGTCGCGCCGTTGTCTAGGCGGGCGAGCGGGCCGAGCGTTTCGAGTTCGAGCATCGCCTGGTTGGTAAACACCTCGACGCTGCTCTCCAAATCGGGGTAGCGCGCCTCGGGTTGATGCCGGAAGCACTTCACGAAGGCATACCCGTCCACCACGTACGCCGCCCACCCCTCGGACACCGACGCGCCGAACTTCTGCGGTTGTGGTGCCTGGGCGTCCTGCCGGAGCAATATGTGACGCCGCCCCCAGGTCCAGCGCGGGTCGCTAAGGTCGGTGTAGGGCCAGAGTGCGAGCGTACTCGACGGCAGCAGGTCGCGCGGGTGTTCGCCGCGTGGCGGTAGCGGGACGACGGCGACCCCGCCCGGTTTCATGACCGACAGCGCCCACGGCGCGAGGTCGACGGGCCACATCCCCCGGTTGTAGAGCCGGTGCGTGACGCGGACGTGGTTGTGGTCGGGCCAGAGCGTAAGGTCGAGCTGTTTCTGGATGCCGGTGGTGGTTTCGACCGGTGCAGTCACGCGGACGAACGGGGTCTGGTCTTCGAGACGCTCTTCTAAAGCGACGGGCTCGTTGTCGGGGTAGTAGGTGCGCGGTTTGGCTTCGGGTGCGCACCAGAGCCGGTGGCCGCCGTAGAGCCGCCATTCGGCG
This sequence comes from Trueperaceae bacterium, assembly GCA_034521635.1. Taxonomy (GTDB): domain Bacteria; phylum Deinococcota; class Deinococci; order Deinococcales; family Trueperaceae; genus JAXHMC01. The sequence continues at coordinate 12,427 of JAXHMC010000001.1, forward strand.
CCGCCCTGTAGGCCCACGTGGTCGGGGTGTTCGTAAAACAGGTTGGCTTGGCCGACAAAGCCAGCACGAATCACGCGCGGACCGACGTCTAGGGTGATGACGAGGTCGATGACGCCGTTGGTGAGCCGGTAGCAGTTTGGCCAGCCGCCGTACGGGACGGTTTCGCCAGACAGGTTCGGGTGCAAGGGGGTATTCATAGATGCTGCTTATTTAACCATAAAGAGTGGGGTGGGGGGCTCGAGCCCCTACCGACCCGACACTCCCCACCCGACATCTTCGCACGCCGAGAAGTATACGCCCCTCACAAAAACCCCGCTCGCCCGTCCCTCTACCCGCCACCCCGACGCCACGACACCCTTCTAGCATGGGCTTATCGCTCTTTCGGGCCGACGCACGTCAGCACCGTTTGCGCCGCCAAGCCGTCGCCTACATACCACCTCACTACCTTTTAGAACACGGCTTGGCTTAGCATCCGCTGACAGAAGCGTGCTATAGTGTCGGGTGTAGTTTGTTGTGGGTCACATGATTATACACAAACCTTGCACACGAACCCTCGTACACAAGTCCCTCGTATACAGATCGAGGATCCGACCCGGCAAACTATCGACTAAGCTATCGACCGAGATGTGTGCAGAGCAACACGCTCCACGTACCGTCACTATCAAGACTACCGCACCGATACAGCCATCACTCTGACAAACACAGACCACGGCGCGCAGCACGTCCTTGCTGCCCCGTTTACGTGCTTTGTTTCACCCGTCAAACAACCGATGCGAACCCCTGTCATCCAGACGCGTTCGTGCATGTAAGGAGACTCCTCTTGCGCTACGACTTTGTTCTCGCTACCGACCTAGACGGAACTTTTCTAGGGGGGAGCGACGCCCAACGCGCGACGCTCTACCGCTTTTTAGAAACCCAACGCGACAATTCTCTACTTGTCTTTGTGACCGGGCGCGACCTAGACTTTATCCGCTCGCTCTTTGACGAGTCCGGCTTTCCGCGCCCCGACTACATCATCGGCGACGTCGGCACCACCGTCGTGCGCGGCGACACCTTCGAGCCGCTGCCCGAAGTCCAGGACTGGGTCGAAGCGCGCTGGCAAAACGCTAACGACCGCGTCAAGGCGATGCTCAAAGACGAGCCGAGCCTGCGCCTACAAGACGTCGACCCGGAGCGCCGCGTGTCGTACTACTACGAACCCGCCTCGTTACAGCCCGAAACCATCGACAAGATTACCAGTGCCGGCTTCGACTGCATCACCTCTGCCGACGTCTACCTAGACGTGATGCCTAAGGGCGTCGCGAAAGGCCCGACACTGCTCAAGTTTATCGAGGCGTTAGGGCTCCACAAAGACGACGTCGTCACCGCCGGAGACACCCTTAACGACCTGTCGCTGTTTCAGACCGATCTGCAAGGCGTCGCGATGGGCAATTCCGAAGACAAGCTCGTCGCCGCGATTCGCGACCTGCCCAACGTCTACCACAGCCCCAAACCGGGTGCGGCGGGCATTCTCGACGGTTTGCAGCACTTCGGCAAAATCGACCCCGAAGCCGTCCCTTCTGAAACCATCCCTTCTGAATTGGAGAAGAGTCTATGAGTATCACCCCCCAACAGTCCGACCAGAACCCGAACGACCCGTCGATCAGAACCGAGCACAAAAAAGCCTCGCTCGTCATTATCTATCACCGTGAGCCCCACGACGAAGTGGTCGATGAAAACGGGGTCGTTCACTACGTCGAAAAAAAGAGCCCGAACGGCATCGTCCCGACCCTTAAAAGCTTTTTTAGCTCGGTCGACCAGGGTACCTGGATCGCCTGGAAGCCGTGTGAAACCGGTACGCCCGACTTTCCCGAGCGGGTCAGCGTCGAAAACGACAGCTACACCGTAAGGCGCATCCCGCTTACCGAGCAGCAGATTAACGACTTCTACCACATCACCTCTAAAGAGGCGTTCTGGCCGATTCTGCACTCGTTTCCGTATCACTTTACCTACGAAACCTCGGACTGGGCGAACTTTCACGAGGTCAACCGGCGCTTTGCCGAGGCCGCCGTCGACGAAGCGACCGACGACGCGCTGATCTGGGTTCACGACTACAACCTCTGGCTCGCGCCGCACTACATCCGAAAGATGAAACCCAACGCCAGGATCGTCTTCTTTCACCACACCCCTTTTCCGGCTCCGGACATCTTTAACATCCTGCCGTGGCGCGAAGAGATCGTCGACAGCCTGCTCGACTGCGACGTGGTCGGCTTTCACATCCCCCGCTACGCCGAAAACTTCGCGAACGTCGCACGGAGCCTCCGCCCGGTCGAGGTTTTGGCGCGTGAAGACGTCTCGAAGAGCCACATGACGCCGGTCGGTACAGCGCTCGCCGAGCCCGAAGTGACCACCTGCCTCGGTTACAAGGGGCGCGAGATAAGGCTTAACGCGTTTCCGGTCGGCACCAGCCCGAAGCAGATTCTAGACCGGATCAACTCGCCAGAAGGCCAGGCCAAGATTCGCGACATCCGCGCCGAGATGGACGGCAGCAAGCTGATCGTGTCGGTGGGCCGCGTCGACTACGTCAAGGGCACGCGCGAGATGCTTCAGGCGTACGAACGGCTCTTAGAGCGCCGCCCCGAACTGCACGGCCAGATCCGGCTGATGACCACCTCGGTCGCCTCGGCGAAGGGGATGCGCATCTACGACGAGCCGCAGCATCAGATCGAGCACGTCGCCGGGCGGATTAACGGCAAATACTCGACCTTCGAGTGGACGCCGGTCGTGCTGACCACCAACCCAGTACCCTTCGAAGATCTGGTTTGCTACTTTAAAGCTGCCGACATCTGCTGGGTGACGCCGCTCCGCGACGGTCTTAACCTCGTCAACAAAGAGTACATCGTCGCAAAAGAGGGCCGCGACGGGGTGCTGATCCTCTCCGAGTTTACCGGCGCCGCCGTCGAACTCCCTGACGCGCTGCTGACCAACCCCTACTCGCAAGACCGGATGGACACCGACATCGACCGGGCGCTCGACATGAGCCCCGAAGAGCAGAAAGAGCGGATGAGCAAGATGTACAACACGGTGACCGAGTACGACGCGCAGCGCTGGGCCGACCAACTCTTTAAGCTGCTCGACCTCGAAGTCGACGTTAGCGCCTAACTTCCCCAACCCGTTTTTTTCGACCCACACAGCTTGTTTTTAGTGACCCGGCCATCCGCGCCGGGTTTTTTCGTCTGTTCTGTCTCTCTTTCTGTAGCAATTCCAGACGATGCTGCAACCATCATGTTCGGCGGATATCGACGGTAACGCTTTATCTACGGAAACTCCGCGCCTCGCGGCGGAAACTGAATCTCACGTAACATCCCCTATCTTACCGCTAGCCCGCCTGGTGCGACTGCGCCCAGATGTTGATGCCCGCGTCGGTCGCGTGCTTATCGATTTCGGCGAGTTCGTCGTCGCTAAAGTCCAGGTTGTCTAACGCCGCGACGTTCTCTTCGATCTGCTGCGCACTGCTTGCCCCGATCAGCACTGACGTCACCCGCGGGTCGCGCAAACACCAGGCAAGCGCCATCTGGGCGAGGCTCTGGCCGCGTCGCTGGGCGATCTCGTTTAGCGCCCGAACCTGACCTAGCGTCTGCTCGTTTAAAAATTCTTCGCGAAAGCTCTCCGAGTAGCGGACGCGGGCGTGGTCGGGGATGCTGCCGAGATATTTGTCGGTCAGCAGGCCTTGGGCGAGCGGCGAAAAGACGATGCTGCCGATACCTTCGTGCTCGAGCCTATCGAACAGCGCCTCCTCCACCCAGCGGTTAAGCAGCGAGTACGACGGCTGATGAATCAGCAGCGGCACGCCCATCTCGCGCAGCAGCGCCGCCGCCTCCGCCGTCTTGGTCGCCGAATACGACGAAATCCCGACGTAGAGCGCCTTGCCCTGCTCGACCGCACTCGCGAGCGCCCCCATCGTCTCTTCTAACGGCGTGTTCGGGTCGAAGCGGTGCGAGTAGAAGATGTCGACGTAGTCGAGGCCCATCCGCTCTAAACTCCGGTCGAGGCTCGACAACAGATACTTTCGCGACCCCCACTCGCCGTACGGCCCCTCGTGCATCCGGTAACCCGCTTTGGTGGAGATGACGAGCTGGTCGCGGTACGGGCCGAGGTCGTCACGCATCACCCGCCCGAAGTTCTCTTCTGCCGAGCCCGCCGGCGGCCCGTAGTTGTTGGCGAGGTCGATATGGGTGATGCCTAGATCAAACGCCCGGAGCAGCATGTCGCGGATGGTGTCGAACGGCCTGTCGTGGCCGAAGTTTTTCCAGAGTCCGAGCGAAACGGCGGGCAGGTCTAAGCCGCTGCGTCCGGTGCGGCGGTACGTCATCTGGTCGTAGCGGTCGGGGAGCGGAATATACGTCATCAAAAAAGCCCCTTTCTTGTTGGTTTGGGGGACGATACCACGGCGGCGTTTTCTTTTGCAGGACGTGATGTCGGTTCGGAGTGTTACAGGTCTCCGGGGGGGTCGTTCCGTTGCTTTCGAGAAGGGAGATGGGCACGCTAGCGCTTCCGTCCTAGCTAACAGCGTGCTTAGAGCGTATCGTTTCGGACTGCGTTTCTGGGGAGCTGTTTGGGGGAGGGCTCGAGCCCCTTAAGCAACCCCGACATAGCCCCACGGCATTGACTCACCCACACATCACGCCCTAATATTGTTTAAGACAGTATCGTTGCACGAGCACGAGATATTTTCCCACAGAAAGGGGTGAATATGTTTAGAGACGAAGAAAAAGAAAAAAACCTGTCGCCTATGTTCGAGACGCTGCTAAACGGAACTTCAACCCCGCCCGTCTACCCACTGCCCGACCCACCCGAAACGTTAGAAGAGATGAGAAAGCAGTTACAAGACATCAAGCGTAGGCGGGCGAAGGCGATGTATGTCCTCTCCAAACTCTGAAAAAGCGTATAACTACAGGTACCGAGGGAAGGTTTATCCGACTCTCGGTTCTGTTTTGGAAGCAAACCGCGAAGCGTTAGATGCAGATATTGCTGAAGTACTTAACCGCTCTGGTTTAGAGAGTGCGGTCAATGCTCCTATCGAATCAGCCGGAAACGAAGACGCCTATCCATACTTCTTCGACAAAATTGCAGCGGTTGCATATCGTATTATCGCAAATCATGTTTTTGCCGATGGCAACAAACGCACGGCGCTTTCCACTATCGAACTAACGCTCAACTGGAACAACCATTACATCAGAGCAAGTGATGAAACATTTAGCCTTGCAATTTTGCTCGTGGCATCGGGACATCTCGACTCGCGAGGTCTAAAAGATGCGTTGCTCTACATGTGTGGCTACGACCCTGCTGTGCATTCCCAGTTGTAGGCCGAGTCTAGCTGGGCAACCTGGGCGGGCAGCGGCGGCCTAAGCATGCCTCCAACATGATTAAATACGCTATGGCCTCCACCGCGCCCGACCTCTCCCAAACCCAAGACACCGACGCGTCCGAACGTCTCAGCCTCAAAACCAAGCTCGCGTTTGGCGCGGGTGACATCGCGGGCGGCATCACCGCGACCATCCGCTCATTTTCGTTGCTCGTCTTTCTTACCGAAGTCGCGGGTCTAGGAGCGGGCCTCGCGGGTGGGGTGGTGTTGATCGGGCGCGTCTGGGACGCGATCAACGACCCGCTGGTCGGCTACCTGAGCGACCGGACCCGCTCGCGCTGGGGGCGCCGGCACGTCTGGATGTTGTGGGGCTCGGTGCCGCTCGGCATCACCTTCGCGCTGATCTGGATCGTGCCGCCGTTCGAGCAGACGTGGGCGCTGTTTACCTACTATGTGGTGATGTCGCTCCTGTTCGACACCGCCTACACCGCCGTCAACCTCCCCTACATGTCGCTCACCCCCGAACTGACCCGCGACTACGACGAACGCACCCGGCTTAACAGCGTCCGCTTCGCGTTTTCGATCGGCGGAAGCATCTTAGCGCTGATCTTGGGCTTCGTCATCGCGAGCATCTTTTCGGGCGCGGGCGAGCAGACGACGCAGTATCTGGTCTTAGGCGTGATCTGTGCGGTGCTGTCGGTGCTGCCGATCTACTGGTGTGTGTGGGGCACCGAAGAGCGTTACGACGGCGAACCGCAAGAGCGACTTCCGGCGTTGCAGGAGTGGACAACCATCTTTAGCAACCGACCGTTTCTGCTCGTGATCGGCGTCTACCTTTGTTCGTGGCTCGCGTTTCAGCTTACGGCGGGCGTCATCCCCTACTACGTCACGGTGTGGATGCAGCAGGACCAGTACTTTCTGGTCGCGCTCGTGGTGCAGACCGTCGCGTTTTCGATGCTCTTTGTCTGGAGCCGCCTAAGCGACCGGATCGGCAAGCGGGCGATCTACGGGCTCGGCATCGGCCTCTGGCTTATCGCACAGGTCGGCCTGTTCTTTCTGCCACGCGACCTCGTCTGGCTGATGTACGCGCTTAGCGTGCTCGCGGGCTGCGGCGTTTCGGTCGTCTACCTCGTACCCTGGTCGCTGCTACCCGACGTGATCGAACTCGACGAGCTAAGAACCGGACGGCGCCGCGAGGGGATGTTTTACAGCCTGATGAGCCTGCTGCAAAAGGTCGGCGTCGGGATCGCGCTGTTTCTGGTCGGACAGTTTCTGTCCTGGTCGGGGTTTATCGAGCGAGCAGCGGAGCAGCCGGGCGTCACCCAACCCGACTCGGCACTGCTCGCGATTCGGACCTTGGCGGGGCCGCTGCCGGGCGTGATTCTGCTGGTCGGCATCGTGCTGACCTACTACTACCCGATCAGCCGAGCCGTCCACGACAAGATTCGGCGGCAGTTGCAGCGACGGTTGCGGCGACAGTCGCGGCAGCGAGCGAAAGCCGATCTCACCAACGCCAAGGCGTACGACTAGACGTTCGGGACAGCTTTCGGGACAGCTTCTAGGACGACGTCCGAAACGGTAACGAACGTGAGTAGTTTAAAAGTGAGGCTGTTTTCAGTGTTACGTGACTCTATTTTTGTAATCTGTAACGTAATGCGTTCCTAAGGTTGTTGGAGTTTCTCCATAGCCGCCATCTTCTCGACGCTTCCAACGCCCCGACACTCAACGGCCCGGCACGCTGCACTGCGCAGGCGGTGCGACTCGGCCCGCCTGATTAAAGGAGATGGTTATGAAACAGCTATATCGTTCGCTCGCGGTTGCTGTGCTCGTGTCGCTGACGGCACTCGCGCTCGCAGTTCCACCGCTCGCCCCCTACAGCTTAAACTCTGGCGGCATCTTTATGCTCCCGCAGGGCTGGCAGGTCACCGAAGACGAGTTTAGCGTCATCGCCTACGAAAACCCGAACGACCCCGACGCTGCGATTCTCGGCATTTTCGCCTTCATCCAGCCGGGCGGTACGACGCTGACCCCGCAACAGGTCGCGGTCGGCATGCTCGACGCGCTCGAGCTCGAAGCGAACGGCATCAGCGCCCAAGGGGTTTACGAAACGATGCAAAACGGCGCGCTCTATCAGCTTCATCAGCTCTACGACGGCAGCAACGTCGGCTACCTAAGCAGCTATTCGTACACCGACGGAGCGAGTGGCGCGATCTACTACCTGCTGTTTAGCGCTTTAGAGAGCAGCTTTGTCGACCTCGGCGGCCCCGCCCTCCCCCTTGTCGCGTTTACCGGGCTAGACGCGAGCGTGCTGAACTACAACACCAACGTCCAGGTTCCAGCGACGCAAGGGCTAAACAACGCTAACGTGACGGCGCAAAACTACGAAACGCTGAGCCAGATTTCGGCGATGATGCACGACACGACGATGAAGACGCTCTACAACTTCGACACCGGCTGGTGTTACGCGGGTGAGCCAGGCTGTTTCTAGCGACGCAGACAGACACGGCGTCGGATGTGGTGCCGCGAACGCCGTGTCTGCGCATTTGAGGTGTGTTACGGGTGAAGCGTATTACTGAAAGATCGCTTTAGGCAAGTAAGCCGACACAACCCAGTTCGGCGCGTCGACGATTTCGCTGATTTTGAGGTCGACAGCGACGCTACAGAGGGCGTAGGCGAGGTGGGGCTCGAGCCCATACTCTCTCCCCAAATGCTCGATCATATCCCTGATTGCGTCTTTACTGGCTTCCATCAGATCCGGCCCGATTCCGGTCGTCGCGTAGTAGCCCTTACTTTCGCTCTGCGGACGCGTCTCCCCCACCGTGTCGAACTGCGGACGGGTAATGCCGGCGTTCTTCTCGAGGCCGATCTTGACCCGCAGCGTCATCGGCGTCTCGATCGCCGTCCCGCACACTTCGCCGTCGCCCTGTGCGGCGTCGGTGTCGCCGACCGAAAACAGCGCACCCGGCACCGCGACCGGCAGATACAGCTTCGTCCCCCGCGTCAAGTCGCGGATATCCATGTTGCCCCCGACCGGACGGGGCGGCACGACCGAATGGTGACCCGTTTCGGCAGGTGCGAGGCCGATCGTGCCGGGAAAAGGCCGAGTCGGCAGATGGATCTCCGGTGTAAACGCGACCCGCTCGCGGTCGTAGTGCGAGATGTGCAAAAACGGGTCGGGAAACTCGTCGGCGAGCAGCCCGAAGCCAGGGATAACGGCGGTCCAGCCCCAGCCACTCTCGTCAAAGTCGAGGATTTCGATCTCTAACGCGTCGCCGGGTTCGGCCCCTTCGACGTAGACCGGGCCGGTGACCGGGTTGACGCGGGCGAAGTCTAAGGTCGCGACGTCGGAGGTGCTAGAACGCTCCATCAACTGCCCTCCCGACGCGTCGACGATGCCGACCTCTAGCGCCGTGTCCGGCTCGGCGCGCAGGTACGGCTCGAGACTGTTGTCCCATCCGAAGTGGTGGTGGTCGTGGTGGATGGTTTTGTAGTTATTCGGTACGTTGGGTGACATCGTTTTCCATCATAAAGGATTCCGGTCGACAAGGTGAATACGCGCGCAGAAGCGGGCGGCGTCCGGCTCGGCACAATTTCTGGCCCCGGTACACGTCCTCGGCAGCTGTCGGTAGACATCCCGCAACATCAGGCACATATCTTCGAAACGCTGTGCGAGCGGCGACGGGCTGATTTGTGCTTTGGAGCGTTGACCACGACCCGGCACCGTGCTTAAACTAACGGCTACGTCATCAGGGGTGCGAGATTCGCTGAGAGGGTGCTTAGACGCCCAACCCTAAGAACCTGATCTGGTTAGTACCAGCGTAGGGAGCGTGGCACGATGTCGTCAAGCGTTTTACAGATGTGCTTACATCTTACCCGTGTATCCATTATTTGTGTGCTTAAAGACGTGTCCGGATAGCTTCGGCAGTCTTCGGCAAGACGCGCTTAGACGCTCCACCACAATCTTTGGTGCCTACAGTTTTGTATCCGCAAAGCTGTCTGCGCGAACGCGCCACACCAGCACTGTCGTTCCCTCGGTGACACCGACCACCGAAGGGAGTTTTTTATGATACCCCGTTACGGACACGGCCTCGGCAGCACCTTTTTAGCGGATGTCCTGTCTCGGCACCAGCACGACGCCCTGCGCGACAAGCGGGCGAGGCTGCTCGATCACCCACTCTGGCAGGGGCTGAGCGACGGGCGCACCAGCCTCGGACAGCTCCGCACCTTCGCCGTCCAGGACGCGTGGCTTATCCGCGAAATCCACCGCCTAGACGGTCTCGCCATCGCCAAAGCCCCCGACCCGGCGAGCGCGGACTATCTCATCGCGAAGTTGACGCCCAAACAGGGGGCGCTCGCGAGTGTGCAGGCGTTCGGCCTCGCGATCGGGCTCGAGCCCGACCAACTTGTCGACCCCGTCCCGCTCGCGGGCTGTGCGGCGCTCACCACCCAGTTCTACTATCACCTGGTACGGAGTTCGTTTGCCGAGGCGATCGCGTGTATCGGCGCGAGCGAAACCATATTTTTAGAGATCTGCGGACGGATCGAACAACCCCTTCGCGACCACTACGGCCTAAGCGACGACGACATCCGTTTCTTTAGCGCTCACGACGCGCTAGAACCTGCCGAGCGGCGGATGAACGAGCTGATCGGGCGTCTAGTCGCGGACAGCCCCGACCCGGACACGGCTCGAGCCGCTGTGTTTGCAGCGGTGTCGCTCTGTTACGACGCCGAACAGCTTTTTTACGACACCGTCTGGCAGTGCCCGGACGCGCACCGCACGGCGGCGCTCGGAGCGTACGGATGACGGCGCCGAGTGTGCGGCTCGAGCACCTTAGTCACAGCTTCGGCGACCTCGCGGTGCTCGACGACGTCTCGCTTACCTTTGCGGCGGGTAGCTTTACCAGCGTTTTGCAGGGCGAGCGGGGCGGGCAAAAGTACCCTGCTCGACATTGTTGCGGGCGTCCTGACGCCGAGTCGGGGGTGCGTTTTGCTAGGCGACCGCGCACTTCCCGCGGCGGGGTTTGCGGGCTACATGTTGCAGCGCGACGGCCTGCTGCCGTGGCGTACGGTGCTCGGCAACGTGGTGCTCGCAGCTCAGGTACGAGGCAGTGACCGGGCTCGAGCCCAGCAAGACGCTCTCGCACTGCTAGACGCGTTCGGCCTCGCCGACTTCGCCCACGCCCACCCCCAAACCCTCTCTGGCGGTATGCGGCAGCGGGTCGCTCTGGCCCGCACCGTGATGGTCAGCCGCGAACTGCTGCTGCTCGACGAACCGCTAAGCGCGCTCGACGCGCTCACCCGTTGGCAGCTACAACGCTGGTTAGGCGCGACCATCGCCCGGTTAGGTGCGACGACCATTATGGTCACCCACGACATCCGCGAAGCGCTGCTCCTCTCCGACCGCATTGTGGTGATGTCCGCTCGTCCGGCTCGGGTGCTCGCTGTGTACGACGTGCCAGCAGCGCGGCCTAGACGGCCAGGACAGCTACACACCGCAGCGATGCAGGGGCTCGAGCACCGACTCCTCAACCACCTCGCCCCAGACATGGACGCAGACATGGATGCAGACATCGGCAACGATACCGCCGCGCCCGCATGACCCACAGCGTGCCGTACACCCGCCCCAACCACTGGCGCGTCCTCGCCGCCCTGGCACCCGCGTGGCTGTTCGGCGTCGGCGTGTTGGCGTTGTGGCAGCTCTACGTTAGTGCTAGCGAGGTTCCGGTCACCGTGTTGCCGTCACCGGAGCGCATCGCCCGCACCCTCGTCCGCGAGTTTTCTACCCTCGTGTACCACGCCCGCACCACCCTGATCGAAACCGGTCTCGGCTTCGGGTTGGCAGTGCTGAGCGCGTTCGCGTTCGCGCTTAGTCTCGACGCCTGGACGTGGCTCAGGCGGGCGCTCTACCCGTGGCTGGTCGCCTCGCAGACAGTACCGATCGTCGCACTCGCACCCCTGATGCTGGTCTGGTTCGGCTTCGGGTTGCTGCCCAAGGTGCTGCTCGTCGCGCTGTTCTGCTTCTTCTCCATCACTGTCGCGACCATCGACGGTCTCGCGCGGAGTGACCCGACTCAGCTCAAACTGCTGTCGTCGATGGGCGCGAGTTACGGGCAGACACTGCGCCTCGTGCGGCTTCCGGCGGCGCTGCCGAGCATCTTTTCGGGGCTCAAGATCGCGGTTACCTACAGCGTTACAGCGGCTATCTTCGCCGAGTACGTCGGCGGATATGCGGGGCTCGGCATCTTGATCCAGACCGCAGCCAACGCCCGGAGCACCCCACTCGTCTTTGCGACCATCGTTGTTACCAGCCTGGTTAGCTTCGCCCTGTTCGCGCTTGTCGGCGCTTTAGAACAGGCCTTTACGCGCTGGCATACGTGACACCGATTCCGATCGATTCGTCCACACCACAGAAAGACCGAAAGGAACCATCATGAACATCACCAATCCCCGTACCGACGACCGTGCCGACCGATACAACTCCCAAAGACTCGGCGTGACACCATCCGCACCACCGTCTGCGCCACCGTCCACGTCGCTGTCTACACTGCGGCTTACGTTGCTGCTCGTATTGTTGTGCGCTTTCCTCACGACCTCGTTCGCCCAGGAAAGACAGACCGTCCGCCTCGCCCTCGACTGGCTTCCGAACACTAACCACACCGGGATCTACGTCGCCCAGGCCCAGGGCTGGTACGAAGATGCGGGTGTCGACCTAGAGATTTTGCCCTACAGCGGCGTCAGCACCGAGATAAGCGTGACCAGCGGACGGGCGGATGTCGGGGTGTCGAGCACCGAAAGTGTTCTCGCCGCCGCAGCCGTCGGCGAGCCCGTCGTGTCTATCGCAGCGATCATGTCGACCAACACCGCCGCGTTTGCGGTGCTCGCGAGTAGCGACATCACCAGTCCAGCAGACTTTGCTGGCAAGCGCTACGCCGCGTTTGGTGCCGCCTACGAAGAGCCGATTCTGCGGACGCTTATCGAGGCCTCCGGCGGTACGGGTGACGTTAACAGCGTCGTGCTAAACACCTTCGGGTTCGATGCGCTGCTCGCGGGCTTTGCCGACATCGTGTGGATTTTCGAGGGGTGGCAGGGAGTACAGGCCGAACTCGAAGGCATCGACGTACGGCTGTTTAACTTTTCCGACTACGGTCTGCCCGACTACTACACCCCCGTCTTCATCACGAGCCCCGACACCGCGAGCGCACACCCCGAACGTCTTCAAGCTTTTGTCGACGCGACCGCTAGAGGCTACACCTTTGCCGCCGAAAACCCCGCCGAAGCTGCCCGCATCCTCCTCGAAACGACCCCGCCGGGCACCTTCCCCAACCCCGAACTCGTCCGCCGCTCGCAGGCCTTCGTGTCGCAGTTCTACCTCTCCGACACCGACCGCTGGGGCTACCAGGATCCGGCGATGTGGCAGGGCTATCCCGACCTGCTTCTAGACGTGGGCGTCTTTACCGACGTCGACGGCAACCCGGTACGCGACCTGGACGTGTCGGCTTTGTTCACCAACAGGTTTGTCGAAACCGAGTAAGACGGTCTCTGCCGCCACATTACTGTCAGAACCTAACCGCCAGAACCGATCGGCAGCGCGACACTTCCTAAAGCGAGCCTTGTCCGTAAGGCAGAGGGTGAAAAAACGGCCATACCCTTGTCTGGCGGGTCGTAAACCGCTCTACCTTTCCGTGCCTTGCAGCGTGCTACTATTAGGTAGGAATTACCGAGTAGACGTAGACTTTTAGAACAGTCTTCTAGAATAGTCTTTTAGAGACAGTACCTTGCCGGGAGGATACTATGACCCAAGTCTTAGAACACAAACTGACCGTTACCGAAGCCGCCGCGAGCAAAGCGAACCAGCTTTTGTCGTCGAGCGGCAAAGACAGCGCCGCGATCCGCGTGTTCGTCAAGTCCGGCGGCTGTAGCGGTTATAGCTACGGCATGGCGATCGATGACCGCTCGCTAGAAGGCGACAACGTCTTCGAAGACCGGGGCGTCCGCATCGTCGTCGACAAGATGAGCCTTCCACTGCTCCAAGGTGCCGAAATCGACTACATCGAAAACATGATGGGTGGCGGTTTTAGCGTTAACAACCCCAACGCGACAAGTTCGTGCGGCTGCGGCAGCTCGTTTCGCACCGACGGCCAGGCCGCACCCGACGGCGAAGGTTCGACAGGCTGTAGCTAGAAAGCTAAGCGACCGAGCGGTTTACGCACAACAAACATGACGAAGGGCGGAGACGATCCGCCCTTTTTTAGTTCTGCCGCAGACATTTTGTGGTGGAGACGTTTGAAGCGATGTAGATCGACGTGTTCCGGCTCGCTACGGGGCTAACGGGAGATAACGTGGTGGTCGATCCAGGCGGCGATCTCGCTTAGCACCGTGCTCGGCACCGGTTCGCGGAGCATGGCGATGTGTCCGCCGTCGATGTCGACAAAACGCTTGGGTTCGGCGGCGAGTTCGAACAGGCGGCGGCCCTGGCTGTACGGAACGGTCTGGTCGTCTTGGGCGTGGATAAAGAGGATCGGCGCGTCGACGCGGGCGATCTTGTCCGCAGAGTCGAAACGGTTGCGCATCAGGCTGGTCGGGACGATGCGGTAGAGGGCCCTGGCCACCTCCGGAAGCGACGTGTAGGGCGCTTCTAACACGACCGCCCCCACCTCGACGCGTGCCGCGAGATCGACCGCCACCCCCGTACCGAGCGAAAACCCGTACAGCACGATATCCTCCGGCGCTACCCCCTTGTCGCGCAGGTGCTGATACGCCGCGAGCGCGTCGAGGTAAAGACCCTGCTCGCTCGGCGTCCCCTCGCTCTGCCCGTAACCCCGGTAGTCGGGCGACAGCACGTTGAGGCCGAGCTTTTGCAGCCGGGTGGTTAGCGGGAGGTACTGCGAGATGTTTTGGCCGTTACCGTGAAAGTAGATGAGCCAGGGCGCGCTCGGCGCTGCCGGTAGCTCCCAGGCTGCTATCCGGACGCCGTCCTGGGTTCGCAACGTGACCGATTCGTACGCTAGACCGTAGTCGGCGGGCGTCGCGACGATCCGTTCGGTCGGAAAGTAGACGAGGTTGTCTTCGAAGGAGAAGAGCCACGCCCCTACGAGCGTGACTCCGACAAGCGTAAGAGCCACTCGTATCAAACAGGCTCGCTCGGACGGTAGCGCAGCACCGGGTTACGGGCGGCGGTCACTTCGTCGGGGCGGCGAACCGGTGTCTGGTAGGGGGCGTGCAGAAGGTCGGCAGGGTCGTCGTTCGCGCGGCGCAGCACGTCGGCGAGCACGGCGGCGTAGGCGTCGAGGGTTTCGAGCGATTCGGTTTCGGTCGGCTCGACCATCATCGCTTCTTTGACCACGAGCGGAAAGTAGACCGTCATCGGGTGGACGCCGTAGTCGAGCAGCGCCTTGGCGATATCGATCGCCTTGAGGCCTTCGGGCGGCTGCGCGACGAACTCGTGCATGTTGATCCGGTCGAACGGGATCGGAAAACCGGCTTCTTTGAGGCGGACCCGGAGGTAGTTGGCGTTAAGGACGGCCATAGCAGAGACCTGCTCGAGCCCCTCCTTACCGAGCGCCCGAATATAGGTGTAGGCCCGCACCAGGTTGCCGAAGTTGCCGTAAAAGCTCCGCATCCGCCCGATCGAGTGCGGCAAGTCAAAGTCTAGATCGAAGCCATCGGCGGTCTTTTTGACCAGCGGCGCCGGCAAGAAGTCGCGCAGGTGCGCTTTAACCCCGACCGGCCCGGTCCCCGGCCCACCTCCGCCGTGCGGCGTGGTAAAGGTCTTGTGCAGGTTGAGGTGGACTACATCGAAGCCCATGTCGCCCGGACGCGCCCGCCCAACAATCGCGTTGGTGTTGGCACCGTCGTAGTAGAGTTGCGCACCGACTTCGTGCGCCAACCGGCTGATCTCTAAGATGTTGGTCTCGAAGATGCCGAGCGTGTTCGGGTTGGTCAGCATCACCGCCGCGACGTGGTCGCCGAGCACTTCTTTGAACGCCTCGAGGTTGACCTCACCATTGTCGCCGGTCGGCACCTCAACCACCTTGTAACCGACCATCGTCGCGGTCGCCGGGTTGGTACCGTGTGCGCCGTCGGGCACGATGACCACGCGGCGCTGCTCGCCCTCGCCATTCGCTTCGTGGTAAGCACGTATCATCAGGATGCCGGTCAGTTCGCCGTGCGCCCCCGCAGCGGGCTGCAGGCTAACCGCGTCGGTACCGGTAATCTCGGCGAGGTCGTGCTGGAGGTTGTAGAGCAGCTCGAGCGCACCCTGTACCTGGCTCGGATCCTGATAGGGATGGACGTCGTTAAAGAGCTTCGCCGTCTCCTCGTTCACCTTCGGGTTGTACTTCATGGTGCACGAGCCGAGCGGGTAGAAGTTGCCGTCGATGCTAAACTGCCGGTGCGCGAGCTGGGTGTAATGCCGCACCAGGTCGAGTTCGGACACTTCGGGCAGCGCCGGCGGCGTGTCGCGGAGGTTGTCTGCGCCGAGCAGCGCGGCAAGGTCGGTGTCGGCGGGTTTTGGCGGTGCCGAGGCCCGTCTTCCGGAGCGCGACCGTTCGAAGATGAGCGGGAAGTTGTCCGACGTCTTGGTCGTTACGTCGTGCGGTTTAGGGGCGAGTTTAGTCATAGGCCACCTCGACTTGCTTCGGTGCGGGTTGTCCGACGTTCTGGAGGGCTGCGATCAGGGCGTCGATATCGGCTTGCGTAGTCAGTTCGGTCGCGCTAAGCACCACCGCGTTACCGAGGCCGTACGCGCTCGGCACCGGCACCCCGGCCTGTACTCCGGCGTCGGCAAGGGCGCGACGTAATGCTTTTGCGGGAACGGGGCTGCGGAGGACGAACTCGTTAAAGAAGTTCGGCTCGGCCTCGACCTTAAAGCCCGCATCTTCAAGGCCTGCCCCGGCGAGTTGCTTCGCGAGACTGTGGGCGTTGTGGACGCTCTGGGTCGCGACGTCGCGCAACCCCTGTGGACCCAAGGCGGAGAGGTTAACCGCCGCCATCAGCGCGGCGAGCTGGTGGTTCGAACAGATGTTGGACTTGGCCTTGCTCCGGCGGATGTGCTGTTCGCGCGCCTGCAAGGTCAGCACGAAGGCGCGTTTGCCCTCCTCGTCGGTCGTTTCGCCGACGATGCGCCCGGGGAGCTGGCGCAGCAGGTCGTCGCTGACCACCATGTAGCCGAAGTGCGGCCCGCCGAACGCGACCGGGTTGCCGATGGTCTGACCGTCTCCGACCGCGATGTCGGCGCCGTAGTCGCCGGGCGCTTTAAGAACCGCGAGCGAGAGCGGGTCACACACAGCGATAAAGAGCGCGCCAGCGTCATGCGCGGCGTTTGCGAGGTCTGCCATCGGCTCGATATAGCCTAAAAAGTTGGGCGACTGCACGATAACCCCGGCGACGTCGTCGTCGACCTCGGGCTGCGGCGTAATCATATTGTCGAGTGCGATCTCGACGACCTCGATGCCGAGCGGCTTGAGGTAGGTCTTGGCGACCTCGCGAGACTCGGGATGGACGCCGCTGCTGATCAGCACCTTGTTATGCTTCTTGGCCTGGCGCACTGCGAGCAGCGCGGCTTCGGCGACCGACGAGGCGCCGTCGTACATGCTCGCGTTCGACACCGGCAGGCCGGTCAGTTCGCTCATCATGGTCTGGTACTCGAACGTCGCCTGCAAGATACCCTGGGCGACCTCGGCCTGGTAGGGCGTGTAGGCGGTCACAAACTCGCTCTGCAACGCGAGGTGGGGGGTAACGGAGGGGATGAAGTGGTTGCGGACGCCGCCGCCTAAGAGGCTCGAGCCCCCCCCCTTATTCTTCGCCGCTAAACCCCGTAGGTGCTCGAGCAACGACGTCTCGTCCATCCCGCTCGGCAGGTCCATGTCGGGCTTGCGGAGCGCCTTGGGCATGTCGGCAAACAGTTCGTCGACACTGTCGACCCCGATCACCCGTAGCGCCATCGCGATATCGTCTGGTGTGTGCGGTAGGTAGTTCATCGGCGCGTCTAGCTCTCCTCTTCGGCGACGCGTTCGTAGCCGTCCGCGTCTAGTAGATTGTCGAGTTCGCTCGGGTCGGCGAGACGCAGCTTAAAGATCCAGCCGTTGTCGTACGGAGACTCGTTCAGCCGCTCGGGCTCGTCTTCTAGCGCCTCGTTCACCTCTACGATCTCGCCGCCGACCGGCGCGTAGATGTCCGACGCAGTTTTGACCGACTCGACAACCGCGACCGCGTCGCCCGCGCTAAACGTCTCGCCGACGTCGGGCAGTTCGACAAACACCACGTCGCCGAGCTGATCCTGAGCGAAATCGGTAATGCCGACCACGACGAGGTCGTCGTCGCGGCGCGACCATTCGTGGGTCGGGGCGTATTTAAGATCTTCGGGCGTATTCATAAACGACTCCTCGAGACAAGCGTAGCGTTAGGGGATAGGTAAATTGTAGCGGGGACGAGCGGGCCTTGTAACGCGGACGATACTGTACTGTCGATACTGTAACGTGATTCATGCGTGACACTTAGCGGGGCGCCGAGACGACGACACCCCTGCATAAATCAAACATTTACTATAATAAATCAAACCTTAGTCGTAGAAAGGGGGGGCCGTGACGGTTGCCGTAAGCAGCTGATTACGGATTTCGACGGCTAGCTCGCACCCTTCGGCGCTGTAATCGCTGTCGACCCAGGCGAGCGCGATCGCCCGTTTGGTAAGCGGCGACACCGTCCCCGAGGTGATCGCGCCGATCTCTTCGGCCCCGTCCGGCGAGCACACCCGGTAACCCTCGCGGGGCACGCCGCGACCTTGTAACACCAAGCCGACCAGCCGGCGCTCGCACTGCGGGTCCCACATCGCCTCGCGCCCGTAAAACGGTTTGTCTTTAACGACCCACGAAAACGTCGTGCAGAGCGGATTGGTATCGCCGCTCAGATCGTGACCGAACAGCGGAAAGCCCGCTTCTAGACGCAACGTGTCGCGAGCGCCCAAGCCGCACGGTGTCGCGCCGGCATTGACAAGCGTATTCCAGAGTGCGGCGACGTTTTCGGCCAAACAGAACAGCTCGAAGCCGTCCTCGCCGGTGTAACCGGTCCGGGCGATGATGACCGGCTGCTCGACGACGGTCACGTCGCGCACACGGTTCTTTTTGACGTCGCTAAGGTCTTCTTTGCAATGATGAGCCAGCAGCGAGGCGGCGTTCGGGCCCTGCAGCGCGAGCAGCCCCCACTGAGAAGAGACGTCTTCAACAGTAACGTCGTAGTCGGCAGAGACATCGACGAGCTGCGCGACCACCGCCGCGATGTTGGCCGCGTTGCACACGACCAGAAACTCCGTCTCGTCTCGGCGGTAGATATAGAGGTCGTCGACGAGCCCGCCGCGGTCGTTAGGCAGCATCGAGTATTGCGCCCGCCCCACCTGCAGCTTGGCGGGATCGTTTAGGGTCGCGTAGCGTAAAAAGCCGCTCGCTGCGGGGCCACTCACGGTAATTTCTCCCATGTGGCTGACGTCGAACAGGCCGCAGTCGCGGCGCACCGCGAGATGCTCGTCTTTGATGCCCTGGTACTGGATCGGCATCTTCCAGCCCGCAAAATCGACCATCCGCGCTCCGAGTGCGACGTGAGCGTTATAGAGAGGGGTCTGTTTCATGCTGTGACGATATCATACGTTGGGAGGCGTAACCGCTGTCGCACGCTAAAAAGGCGCCGCAGAGTATCCCGTACGGTACTAGGTATACATCGCTAGAGACGCGTCCGAAGGATGGTGTCCCGGTCGCAGCTAGTTTTTACCGAGTGAATCGACGGGCCGATAATGCAGCCTCGTCAGAATGATAGCCAGAATAATACAACAATGTTGGTGCAGCGTTGCCGGTACAGCGTCGCGCCACACCCGTTACGGAGACGAGACAATCGTTGTGGACGTTGTGGAGACGAGACAACGTATCGTTTCCAGATTCCGTCCGCGTGCCCTGTTTGGCGGTTGTACGGCGCACCCCGCTCGATTCGCCAACGCCCTTGCCTACCCACCGAGTCCATCTACCGAGTCGGCCCACCGACGAACCGCCGTGACGGACGCAACTCGGGTGCTAGTAGATGGGGAGGCTCGAGCCCCCACCCTAAGCAGAGGCCACGCCGGTTGTTACGCCCCGAGTCGTTAAGTTTTGACGTTTACGACGTTACAGAATGATTACGTCGTCTGCGCGAGCTTTTCGAGTACCTTTTTCGACACAGCCCGAAGCGGTTCGAACACACCCTTAAAGTCCGACGCGACCGCTTCAAAAAAGTCCATCTGGCCTTTCGGGTCGAGCACCTGCTTGATCATATCGACCGGGAGCGCGTCGTCTAGGTCGCGCTTGTTAAGCTGGATGACGTAAGGAATCTCTTCTAGCGAAAGGTTGTACTCTTTAAGGTTTTCGCGGAGGTTGCGTAGCGACTCGGCGTTGGCGCGCAGCCGGTTAGGGGCCGAATCGGCGACGAAGACGATACCGTCCACACCGCGCAAGATAAGCTTACGGCTCGAGTTGTAAAACACCTGCCCCGGCACCGTGTAGAGGTGAAAGCGCGTCTTAAAACCGTTTACGCTGCCCAAGTCTAGCGGCAGAAAGTCGAAAAAGAGCGTCCGTTCGTCTTCGGTCGCCAAGCTGACCATCTCGCCCTTAGACTCGCCGGGCACCTGTTCGTAGATCTGCTTGATGTTAGTCGTTTTACCCGACAGGCCGGGGCCGTAGTAAACGACTTTAAAGTTGATTTCGCGGGCGGAAAAGTTAATCGTACTCATTTGTTGTTTCCAAACAGACCCTCGAGCAGGGACTCGGATTCGCTACTCCAGTTCGCGCTAAACTCCAGCTTGGGAGGTTCTTCGGTGCTGTTACTGATCACTTCACGAACCTCCTCGACGGTCTTTTTGGTAAAGAGCTTGACGCGGCCCAGCGCGGCTGACGAATCGAAGATGGTTACGAGGATGGCTTTGTCGCCGAGCTCCTCGAGATAGGTACCGATTTCTTCACCCTGCTGCACCATCTCTTTAAAGCCGGGTTCGCCGAAAAGTTTAGCGATCGCCGTATTCGCCGAATAGTTCGAGGCGATAAGCGTCGCGAGCGAGTCTAGTGACGGAGGTTTAGGCGCCCAGAGGGCTTTTTTGTGCATCAGCACAAAACCTTTAAGATCGATTATCATAGCGTACCGGGCGTGACTTTTGGTCAAAAGCTCGTCGAGCAGCTCTTCGACCGTGTCGTAAGTCGCCCCGTACAGATCAAGCGACGGTTCCAACATAACGCTCACTATAGCACCTTCGTTACCAGACACGTCGGAAGAAGACTTCATTTACGTCCCGCACGGCAACGGTAGGCGACCACAAAAACTCGCGACATGTGTGACGGGGCTGTAGCGGAGCCGTCCCTGCAAGCGCTCATTCGCCGCGCCGACGGTAGATGCCGCGTTCGCGTCGGCACCTGTTCGCGCCAGATCGGGGGCTGCGAGCGTCGCCGAGTCGCCGTTAGCAAACGGTTGACAAAGGGGGCGGGCACCGCGTAAGCTACGTAGCGCTAAACACCGGGGTGTAGCGCAGCCTGGTAGCG
Source organism: Trueperaceae bacterium (assembly GCA_034521635.1). Classification (GTDB taxonomy): domain Bacteria; phylum Deinococcota; class Deinococci; order Deinococcales; family Trueperaceae; genus JAXHMC01. Next base: position 33,316 of record JAXHMC010000001.1, read on the forward strand.
CACTTGACTGGGGGTCAAGTGGTCGCAGGTTCAAATCCTGTCACCCCGACCATCACAAAACAGCAACGGTTAGGGCTCGAGCCCCCACGCTCGAGCTCTTTTGTTGTGTGTTAGACGTCATGTATGCTAGATGCCATGAGCGATTCCTTCTGGCAACGCCCCGAGGTCGTCGACATGTTCGCGAACCGCGACCCCGACCATCGGCTCGTCGCGTGGCTCGGCGAACGGCACCCGGTCGGGCTAAGCGTGCTCGACATCGGCTGTGCGGGCGGACGCAACACCGTCTATCCCGCCGAGCAGGGCGCAGACGTCTACGCGCTAGACAGAAGTCCGGCGATGGTCGCGCGCACAAGACAGCGGCTCGAGCCCCTCCTCTCCCCCACCGAAGCCGAGCGCCGCGTCTACCACGGCCCGATGTCCGACCTGAGCATGTTTGCCGAGCGTCAGTTCGACCTTGTCGTCGCGCTAGGCATCTATCACGTCGCGCAGAGTTTTGGCGAGTGGCAACAGACGGTTGCGGAAACCGCGCGGGTGCTCAAGGCGGGCGGCGAGGTCTTGGTCGCCCAGTTCGCGCCGGGCTCGAGCCCTCGTGGTCGCTCCCTCACCCCGATAGGCGACGAACCTCACCTTTTTACCGGCTTTAACGACACCGACGCTATCGTCTTGCTAACACCAGAAGAGATGGACGCCGAAATGGCGCGCTACGGCTTCGTTCCGGTCACCGACACCTACGCCGTCCGGGTCGACAAAGAAGACGGCCACCACATCACCGTTAACGCGCACTACCGGCTCGACATCACGGCCTGAGATGCGGGCATATCTGCTAAACTAAAATCGCGATCAGCTTACGAACTTAGCAGCGAGGAGGGTCTCGATGACAAGGCGGATCACACGGTTTCGGTCGTTCGGTTTAGTTGTCGTGCTGTCACTACTTTTGAGTGGATGCGAATTTTTTATAGGCTGCGGCTGTCTGCCCCCACCTGCGCGCGCCGATGCTGGCCCCGACCAAGAGGTTGCGGTCGGCACGGTTGTGACCCTAGACGGCAGCGCGTCGTACAGCTACCGCGACGAAGGACGTTACCGCTGGGTGTTTACGGACAGACCCGAGACCTCTGCGGCGACGCTACGTGATTCTGACGAGAAGATGGCGACGTTTACGCCCGATGTGGTGGGGGTGTATGGGCTCGAGCTCCACCTCGAATCTGACGACTCACCCGGATAACGCACCCGGACGATGCACCCAGATAACGCACCCGGACGACTCGGTCGAACGCAGTCACCGTTCACCATCAGCGCATAATTTTATAGCAGTTCCACGAAACGTTGCTCCATATGGAGCGTCACCGTCAATATCCGTCGGATGTGATTGTTGCAGCATCATCTGGAATTGCTATTATAATCAGATATAAGCTAGGTGAAAGCAGATTTTTTGCATCGACGAGCTTTCTCTCTGTCTAGATAACGGCTCGGAGGAAGACCTAGACGACAGCAAAACGGTCTAGGATCGACACCGCAATCTTTTGTCATCTTAATAAATCTCACATCTACGGATACACCGCACTGGAACACCTCGCATTCTTTCGGCGCGCGACGGAAGTACTACGGAGACGTCTCCGTTGCGAACGCCCGAGGCCGTTTGTTTCTATCACACCGTAGGAGGTTTTATGCACTCGGTTGATGTCTATCTTGTCATTGGTTCAGGTGAAGCGAATCGGATTCCGGTCGGAACCACCCTAGACTCCGTCCCCGACGTTCTAGAGGCTGCACGCGAAGTGGTCAACGGTCCTCTGCAAGAGACGTACCCCGCCCTCTACACCTTTACCGAGTTCGGCTTGCAGGCGATCGAGAGCTTTATGATCGCGATCACCCATCAGGCCGAGTACACCGCGAAGATCGGGGTCGCCGACCTCTCCGACGTGCCTATCTTCGACCGCGAACTCGCCGGAACGCTCGCCGGAAGCTTCGTGACCGCGCTGCGGGTCAGCAAAGGCCCGCAAGAAGAGGCGGCGCTGAAACTGTTAGAGACGAACTACGGCGACGCCTGGCAAAACGCCTCGTTCGTGGTCGAGCCGGGCCGCTGGCTGACGCGGCATATTTTAGGAGACACGCCGCCGAGCTTTGAAGCGCTTAAAGCGTAAGCTGAGGCGCGCCTAGAGCGTTGTGGCTTCGTTACAATATCGCCTGTTGTGGCGACATGCGCCCGTAGCTCAGTCGGATAGAGCAGGGGACTCCTAAGCCTCGTGCCGCAGGTTCGATTCCTGCCGGGCGCGCCATCTGTTTTTACACCTGTTTTTACTTTTACTATTTATCGCGACGAAAGCTCGTGCTTAGGCTGTGGTCTAGGGCGTCTAGTATGCAGTCGAAGGTGTCGGAGGGGGAGAGCTCGAGCCCAAACCCCTCCCCTATTTCTAGCGACACAAACCCGTGCAGCGTACTACGCAGGTACCGCGTCGCGTGCAGCGCGTCTTCCCCCTCCAAACCGTACCCCCGCAACACCGCGAGCACCACCTCGACGACGCGTCGTCCGGCCTGCTGGATGTCAGCGTCGTTTTCTTCGGTCGAGCGCAACGTTAGCGTGTAGAGTCCCGGCTGCTGCTTAGCGAAGTCGCGGTAGGCGTTCGCGACGGCGACGAGCGCCTCTTTACCGGCTCGCCCCATCGCGGCGCGGCTTAGCGTTTCGGCGAGCGTGTCGAGGCCTCGCAACCGCAACTGTCGCTGCAATCCTTGGAGGCCCGCGATGTGGTTGTAGAGCGACGGCGTTTTGACGCCTACCTCCTTAGCGAGACGAGCGAGCGAGAGACCGTTAGGCCCCTCGCGTTCGATAAGGGTGCTCGCGACGTCGACAAGCCTCTCGGTCGTTAGGCCCGGCCTAGGCGGCACGGTGTAGGCTCATCTTTAAGAAGTCGAGCAGTAGGGGCGCGGTGACGTCGGGCATTTCGGCGTGGGGGTAGTGGCCGGCACCGGGAATCATCGCGACCTCGCCGGAGAGGGCGGTAGCGACGGCTCGAGCCTCCCCTTCCGGGCTCTTAAAGTCCGGGTCTTTGTCCCCCATCACCACCAGCGTCGGCGCCCGCACCTCGCCAAAACGCGCTTCGACCTCGGCCCGCTTCGACGCGATCATCGCCTGCACCGCCCGAAACCGTCCCGGCTCCGCTAAGTTCGCCCGTAACCGCGCGACGTACGCCGCAAAGTCGCCCGGCTGCTGGCTCGGATAGAGCGTCTGGTAGTACCACGTCCACGCCCGCACCTTCCACGGCCCATACATAAGCGCGTTGAGCATCGCCGTCTGCACGATGTTCATCTCCTGATCGCGAACAAACGGTCCGACCAGCACCAAGCTCGACACCAGCTCGGGCACCTCCGCTGCCGCCCACACTGCTGCCGCCGCCGCAAACGACGTCCCGACCACCGCCGCCGGTCCCGCATCTAGCTCGCGAAGCAGCGCGACGAGGTCGTCGCCTACCGCGCTCGGCGTGTAGTCGGGCCAATCGACGCTCGACTCGCCGTGACCGCGCAGATCGACCGTCACCACGCGGTAGCCCGCCGCGACGAGGTGCGGCGTCAGAAAACGATACTCGCTTCGCAGGTCGCCGAGCCCCGGCACGAGCAGCACGAGTGGGCCGCGTCCCTGGTCGTCGTAGGCGAGAGTGCCGTCGGGGCGGGTAAGGTATCGAGTTACAGGCTTAGTCATGAGATCTTCCTCTCTAAAAATGGCGTTTGCGAATAAACTAAGGTCGTTAGTTTGACGGTCAAAAAAAGGCTTAGCTAGAGCCGGAGATACCGATAAGGAGCAGGGGTCACTAGCACCTGCGCGAGAATAACGTAGATCGGCGCGGCTACTCGGTGTATCGTCATCGATCGTTGCAAATCAACGTTCGTATGTCGATTTACTTCTGTTAATAGTCAATATACTAATATTGCTAGTTTTTGTCAAGCGGCACTCGCCTATAGTTTTAGCAGTTCCACGAAACATCGCTCCAGACAAAGCGTTACCGTCGATATGCGTCGGATGTGATGGTTGCAGCATCATCTGGAATCGCTATTTAGAGCAGCGTTGTCCGTTTAACGGTCTTTTTACGCCTTCAGGACACGATTATTATCTCAGACACCCTCTCCAAAATCCAACCAAAGCAAACCCCGCTAAACGCACGGGGGGCGCAAGCGGGGGTCGAGTCGAGCTTAGCAGGTGCCGAACAGTTTACTAATCGGCGAGAGGCGAGTCGCCGGGGTTGTCGGTCGGCTTAAAGTAGGGGTTTTCGCCGCTGGCGTGGTCGG
>JAXHMC010000002.1:0-39056 GCA_034521635.1 Trueperaceae bacterium
CCGGTAGCCCGCGTAGACGATGAGCAGCGGCCACAGCCGCGTGATCAGACCGCCTAAACCGATACCGCTAAGGTTGATAAAGAGCAGCAGCGCCCCTACCGCGACGAGCAGCCCGCCGAGCGGCGCGTTACGGCCGTCGTTTTGTGGAGATGCCTTAGACGGCGTTTCGAACGATGTTTCGGATGACGCTTCGGACGACGCGGCTGGCGACGTCGCGGGTTGTGACGGGTTCTGTTCGGGTGCATCTTGGGGTTTACGGTCCGACATAGAAAAACCTCCGTACGTGGTTAGGGGGCCTGCGTTACGGAGGTAGTGTAGCGCGTTATCGCACGAGTTGTGTGGATCTACTAGGTGGGTTGAGCGAAGTAGTTCTGGGCGTCCTGCTTCTCGCGCTCGAGCCGTTCTTCGTCCCAACCGAGGGTTTCGCCGAGCAGCTCGGCTACCCGTGGGATAACCTTCTCGGTCGCCTTCTTGTCTAAAAAGCCGATCCGAGTCCGCCGCGCGAGGGCGTCGACGATGTTACGTGTCCCCTCGTACTTCGCACCGTAGACAATCTCGGCTTCGAGGTAGGGGTGATGCTCGACGAGCCGACCGGCGTGGCCGTTGGTCGCGAGTTCGGCGATCTTGGGCGCCTGGTCGCCGTAGGCGCGGTTGAGATAGACGGCGACGTCGAGGTCGAGGTCGTAGTCGTCTTGCAGATGGCCGGCACCGATCGGGTTAAAGTCTTCGCCGCCGAGCAGCATCGTGTTCTCGGTCTGCGACCCCTGTTTGGGCTCGAGCTTGCCGAGTTTGACCGCCTCGTCGACGGCGTCGAGCGCCATCTTCCGGTAGGTCGTCCACTTACCGCCCGCGATGGTCAGCAGCCCCGAATCGCTAATGTTGACCACGTGGTCGCGCGACAGCTGCGCGGTGTCGGCGGCTTTAGGGTCGGATACGAGCGGGCGTAGCCCCGACCAGGTCGCGAGTACATCGCTGCGCTCGACCGGCGCGTCGAAGTATTTACGAACGTGACGGAGCACGTACTCGATCTCTTCTTCGTTGGCCTTGGGGTTGTCTTCGATCTGCGCCGGGTTGTCGGTCGTGCCGACCAGGGTGTGGTCGAGCCAGGGCAGCAGAAACAGCACCCGTCCGTCTTCGGTTTCGGGGATCAGCAGCCCCGTCTCCGGCGGCGAGAACGACTTGTCGAGGATAACGTGAATCCCCGAACTCGCCGTCAGCATCTTCGGCGCGTCGGGGTCGTCGAGGTGCCGAATCTTGTCGGTAAACGGCCCGGTCGCGTTGACGACCACCTTCGCTTGAACGTCCCACGCGTCACCGCTAAGGGTGTCGTGCAGCGTCGCTCCGCTGATGGTGCCGTTCTCTTTGGTTAAGGCCTTAACCTCGACGTGGTTCGCGATCGCCGCGCCCTGCTGGTCGGCGGTCAGCGCGATGATGATGTTCATCCGGGCGTCGTCGAACTGTCCGTCGTAGTAGAGGACGCCGCCGCGCAGGCCCTTCTTTTTAAGCATCGGAAAGCGGTTGATGGCTTCTTTGGCGTCGATGTAGCGGCTCGGGGCGAGGTTGGCCTTACCGGCCAGCGCGTCGTACAGTTTGAGCCCGGTCATAAAGTAGGGCACCTGGATCATGCTGTAGAGCGGCGTCACGATCGGCAGCGGCTTGGCGAGGTGCGGCGCGATCTTGATCAGCACCGCCCGCTCTTTTAGCGCGTCACGAACCAGGTTGAACTGGGTCCGGTCGAGCTGTTTGACGGCCTTTTCGAGGTAGCGCACCCCGCCGTGAATCAGCTTGGTGCTGCGGCTGCTCGTACCGGCGCTAAAGTCGTCGCGTTCGACTAGGGCGACGTTTAGGCCGCGGGTCGCGGCGTCGAGTGCGATACCGGTACCGGTCGCGCCGCCACCGATCACGAGCATGTCGAAAGATTCGTTTTTTAGCCTGCTAACGTTCTGTTCTCTATCCATGTCTTAGTCCTATCATAAAAATGTCGGGGGGCGTTATTCCTTTGCCCACGCTTTGGAGCGTCCGACCGCGTCGTTCCAGCCTTCGAGCAGCGTCTGGCGCTCGGTTTTGGTCATGTTCGGCTCGAACCGTTTGTCTTCTTCCCAGATGGTGGCGATCTCGTCCTTGCTCTTCCAGTAGCCGACCGCGAGGCCGGCGAGGTAAGCCGCGCCTAGTGCGGTCGTTTCGGTCACCTTTGGGCGGATGACCGGAACACCTAGGACATCGGCCTGAAACTGCATCAGTAGGTCGTTGTTTGAAGCGCCACCGTCGACCCGCAACTCTTGCAGTTCGATGCCGCTGTCTTTCTCCATCGCTTTAATCACGTCGTAGCTCTGGTAAGCGATGCTTTCGAGGGCGGCCCGGGCGATGTGGCCGGAAGTCGTACCCCGGGTCATACCGACAATCGCGCCGCGGGCGTACTGGTCCCAGTGGGGCGCGCCGAGGCCGGCGAAGGCGGGCACCATGTAGACACCGCCGTTGTCAGCCACACTGGTCGCCAACGCTTCGACATCGGACGACTTCTGGATGATGCCTAAGCTGTCGCGTAACCACTGCACCACCGCGCCGCCGATAAAGATGCTTCCTTCGAGCGCGTAGTTGACCTCGCCCGGAATCTGCCAGGCGATCGTGGTCAGCAGCTTGTTTTTCGAAGCGATCGGCTCGCTACCGGTGTTCATAACCATAAAGCAGCCGGTACCGTAGGTGTTTTTACCCTGACCCGGTGCGAAGCAGTTTTGCCCGAAGGTAGCCGCCTGCTGATCGCCAGCCATCCCGGCAATAGGCACACCGGTTCGCATCACGCCCTGGGTGACCTCGCCGTAGATCTCCGAGGAAGAGCGGACCTCGGGGAGCATCGTTTTAGGGATGTCGAGCGTGTCTAAAATCATGTCGTCCCAGGCGAGGTCGTAGATATTAAACAGCATCGTCCGGCAGGCGTTGGTCACGTCGGTCACGTGAACCTTGCCGTTGGTCAGCTTGTTGACAAGCCAGCTGTCGATGGTGCCGAAGGCGAGTTCGCCCGCTTCGGCGCGCGCTCTAGCGCCGTCGACGTTGTCGAGGATCCAGGCGAGTTTGCTACCCGAAAAGTAGGCGTCGAGCACCAGGCCGTTGCGTTTTTGGAAGGTGGGCTCGAGCCCCCGATCTTTTAACGCGTCGATATACTTAGACGTCCGCCGGTCCTGCCACACGATCGCGTTGTGGATCGGGCGGCCCGTCTCTTTCTCCCAGACCACCGTAGTCTCGCGCTGATTGGTGATCCCGACCGCCGCAATGTCGGACGAGGCGATCTGTGCGCTCGCGATCGCTTCGGCCATAATGCCCGATTGGCTCGACCAGATCTCGCTTGCGTCGTGCTCGACCCAGCCCGGCTTCGGGTAGATCTGCTGAAACTCGCGTTGTGCCTGCGCGACGATGCTTCCTTCCTTGTTAAAGATAATCGCCCGCGAGCTCGTCGTGCCCTGGTCGAGTGCCATGATGTATTTCATAATGGACCTCCTTAAAGATGCGAATAGAGTAAGCGGCGCCAAAACGTCTTTTTCCTGGCCCCCAGCCGCTCTACTATCCTTTTGACCTGTCTTTTTGGCTGTTCGGACTTGGCGTTAGCAACCACGCTACCGCCAAAAGCGATCAGTATTTCAGCATTTAGGTCGGGCGGTCGCTGTTTTTTATTCTGAATGTACTGTTTTTCAAAAGTTACGTGGATGGTTTGACCCACCCACGTAGCTGTTTTACTGCGTATACCCTAGTGCTGTTGCGACGAGGTCGAGGGCGTCTCTACGGCCCTTACTCTTCGCCGCGCCACTGCTCGAGCAGCGCTTCGTAGGTCACGGTGATCGGGGTCTGCGCGAACCGCTCGGCCTTGGGCGCACCGGGTTGCTCGAGCCAGTACGACGCGTCACGAGGCTCGTTCATGATCGGCGCGCACTCTTCCATGCCGGCCCGCTCGAGCCGCGACATGATCCGGTCCTGCTCTTCGGCGAGCGTGTCGAGCGCCTCCTGCACCGTTACGTCGCCCGTGATCGCGTTGGCGATGTTCTGCCACCAGAGCTGCGACAGACGCGGGTAGTCCGGAACGTTGGGGCCGGTGTCGGTCCAGAGGTTTTCGACCGGGCTCCGGTAGAACGTGATCAGACCGCCGAAGTCGCCTTCGCGTTCGGTGAGGTAGTCGCTAAACACGGTCGAGCGGCGTACGGGCGTCTTGCCCTCTAAGAACTTGGCGAGCGATACGGTCTTAGAGCTCGCGAACTGCGCCCATAACCAGGCGGCGGCGCGGCGGTCACCTTCAACGCTCTGCAGAATCGTCCAGGAACCGGCGTCCTGATAGCCGATCTTCATCCCTTCGTCCCAGTAACGACCGTGAGGCGTCGGCGCGACGCGCCACAGCACGTTGCCTTCGTCGTCGGTGACGGGGCTTTCCGGGTCGTTAAAGGAGGGGTTCGACAGCCAGGTGATGTACTGAAACACGCGCTGCGCGATCTGACCCTGCGACGGCACGGGGCCGGCTTCACTCCAGGTCAGCGAACGCGCTTCGGGGGGCGCGTAGTCGTTAAGCCAGCGGATGTAGGTGTCGAGCGCGTAGTTCGCTGCCGGACCGTTTACGGCGCCGCCACGGCGAACGTCCGAACCACGCGGGTGGCAATCTTCGACCCGAATCCCCCACTCGTCGACCGGTAAACCGTTGGGCAGCCCGGTGTCGCCGACGCCCGCGATACTAAGCCACGCGTCGGTAAAGCGCCAACCGAGCGACACGTCGCGGCGACCGTAGTCCATGTGGCCGTAGACCTGCACGCCGTCGATGGTGCCGTCACCGTTCACTTCGTTGGTAAAGAAGTTCGCGATGTCGTCGTAGGCGGCCCAGTTCACCGGAACCCCTAACTCGTAGCCGTAGATCTCCTGAAACTGCGCTTTAATGTCTTCGTCGGTAAACCAGTCGTAGCGGAACCAGTAGAGGTTGGCGAACTGCTGGTCGGGAAGCTGGAGCTGGTTGCCGTCGTAGTCCTGGCCGAATTCGGGGTTGAGCCAGTCGTCGATGTCGAGAGTGGGGTTGGTCACGGCGGCCCCCTCGTTCATCATGTAGTCAGTCAGGTTCACCGCCGTGTCGTAGCGGAGGTGGGTCCCGATCAGGTCGGCGTCGTTGACGTAGATGTCGTAGATAACCTCACCCGAGTTGATCTGGGTCTGGAGGCGCTCGATAACGTCGCCTTCACCGATAATATCGTGCGTGACGCGGATACCGGTCAGCGCTTCGAAGGCTGGGGCGAGCACTTCGGCTTCGTAGACGTGGGTGCGGATGTTTTCGGCTGCCGAGGTGATCTCCATGCCTCGGTAGGGCTGGCTCGCTTCGATAAACCAGCGCATCTCTTCGAGCTGTTCTTCGCGGCTGATCGCGCTCGGCGTAAACTGCTCGTCGATAAGCTGTTCGGCGGTCGCCATACGCGCGTCCATATCGTCTTGGGCGCTCACGTTCGCGACCACAAGCGGGATAAGCGCGAGGCTTAGCAGGGCGGTGCGGATGTATTTCACAAATGTCTCCTTGCTACTGTTCGTCATGATGAGAAGGCGTGTGTGGACGGTGTCGGAGTGTATCACCCCCCTTCAAGGGTGCTACCGAGGCTTAAGACGGTGGGCTAAAGCGGTGGATCAGCCGTAGCGCGCGACGACGAAGATAATGACGGCGGCGATGCCGACCGCCCACCAGAGCGACGAACCGGTTGCGAACGCGACCCACAACACCATCGTCGCCAAAAAGATCATCACGCTAATAAAGAAGCGCTCGCCGCGAGTAAACGGAACCGGCAAAAAGCCCTGGCGCTTCACGCTCGGCGAATAGACGTCCCAAAGGGTCATCGCCGTTAGCGCGAGCCCGAGCACGATAAAGAAGGCGGCGGTCGGGGCGGTCCACTGCATCCAGGCGAGACTGATGCCGGTAAAGCGTCCGACCAGAAAGCCGAGGATGACCAGAGCGACGATGGTTACGACCAGAGGGATGAGTTTTTTGAGAATATCGACCGCCATACCTACACCCTTCCGAGCGCGAAGCCTTTAGCGAGGTTGTTACGAACGAAGTAGATAAGGATCGCTCCGGGGATAATCATCAGCACGCCTGCGGCGGCGATAACGCCCCAGTCCCAGCCTTCGGCGCCGAGGCTGCGCGACAGCGTGACGACGATCGGTTTGGCGTTGGTGCTCGTGAGCGTGCTGACAATAAGCAGTTCGACCCACGAAAACAGAAACGAGAAGAATGCAGCGACGCCGATGCCGGGCCCGATCAGCGGCATAAAGATCTTGAAGAAGAAGCCGGGAAAGCTGTAACCGTCGACGTAGGCCGTCTCGTCGATCGCTTTAGGGATTCCCGACATAAACCCTTCTAGAATCCATACCGCGAGCGGTACGCTAAACAGCGTGTGTGCGAGCGCGACCGCGAGGTGGGTGTCGAACAGGCCGATATTAGCGTAGAGCTGAAAGAACGGCAACAGAAACACTGCTGCGGGCGCCATCCGGTTGGTCAGCAGCCAGAAAAAGAGGTGGTGGTCGCCGCGAAACTTGTAGCGCGAAAAGGCGTAGGCTGCCGGCAGCGCCACGATCAGCGTAATCACCACGTTAAGCCCGACGTAGATAAGCGAGTTAAAGAACGCCTCGCGCCAGAACGGCTGGCTAAAGATGGTCTGGTAGTTCGCGAGCGTCGCGTCGATCGGGATAAAGCTGCGGGTGCTTAGGATCTCCTGGTTGGTCTTAAACGACATGCTAAGCATCCACACCAGCGGTAGCGCCAGAAACAGAAAGTAGAGGGTCATGCCGATGTTGGTAACGTTGAGGTACTTGCCGATCCGGAAGGAGTTCGCCTCCTGCCTCGAGCCGCCTCGTTCGTTAGACACAACCTGTTTGGCGTCCTGTTCCATGTCAAGCCTCCTTCGGGGTTTCGTCGGCGGTGCCGACGTTGGTGAGCACCAGGAAAAAGACGTAGCTGATGATCAGGATGATAAAGAAGTAGATAAGCGAGAGCGCGCCGCCGTAGCCGAACTCGTTGGCCCTCGCCTTGCTGACCAGCACGTCACTTAGAAACGCCGTGGTCGTGCCGGGCCCGCCGCCAGTCAGCATGTCGACCTCGCTGTAGATCCGGAACGAGTCCATAAACCGCAGCAGAATGCCGATGGTCAGCACGCTGCGTAGGCGCGGCAGGGTCACGTAGCGAAAGGTGCTCCAGCGCGACGCGCCGTCGATCTTGGCCGCCTGGTAAAACGCGTCGGGGATAGCGTTAAGCCCCGAGTAGCAGAGCAGCACGATCAGTGGCGTCCAGTGCCAGACGTCCATCGCGACGACCGACCAGTAGGCGTCGACCGCGTTGTTCGCGACGTTATAGTCGTAGCCGAACAGATTAAAGAAAACCGGTACCAGCCCTAAATCGCCACGGGTAAACACGCGCCAGATAATCCCGACCACGTTCCAGGGGATCAGCAGCGGCAGCCCGACCGCAACGAGGGCGACGGTCGCGCGCCAACCCTTTTTGGGCATGCCGAGCGAGATAGCGATGCCGAGCGGAACCTGGATCAGCAGAATAAGAAACGAAAATATAAGCTGTCGTCCGAGCGCGCTGCGAAACTCGGAGTCATTGAGAACCCTGACGTAGTTCTCTAACCCGATCCAGATCGCGCTACCGGCAAAGATGTCTTGAAACGAGTAGTTGATAACAGTCATGATCGGAATAAACGCGTTGATCGACATGACCAGTAGGGCCGGGATCAGAAAGAACCAGGCGCGTTGGTTTTCTGTTTTCATGCAGCCTCCTTAAGTGTGCTCTTGACCGCGCGACCGTCGGCGTAGAGGATCACCCGCTCGTCCGGGAAGGTCGCGTAGAGCGTGTCGCCCTCGTTAACGTCGGCGTCTTCCATAACCCGCACCTTAAAGTCGAGACCCTTACCGGCGAGGTCGAGGATGAGCGAGCTGCCGGTGAGGTTGACGGCTTCGACGGTGCTCTTAATCGCGCCATCATCCGGGTCGCTCCGAACCTCGATAAACTCGGGGCGGATGCCGACCTGAAGCTTTTTGCCGCCTAGACCCTGAAGCGTCTCGGACGGGTAGGAGAGTTTGAGGTCGCCGACCATGACGCCGTCGTCCTGCAGCGTAGCGTCAAACAGATTCATGCCGGGGCTGCCGATAAAGTAGCCGACGAAGGGTGCGGCGGGGCGGGTGTGGAGCGCGCGCGGGCTACCGGTCTGCAGCGCCTCGCCGACGTCCATGACCGTGACCTGCTCGGCGAAGGTCAGCGCCTCGTGCTGGTCGTGCGTGACGTAGACCATGGTCAGGCCGAGGCGGGCGTGCAGCTCTTTAAGCTTGCGGCGCAGGTGCCACTTCATGTGCGGGTCGATAACGGTCAGTGGTTCGTCGAACAGCACGGCGGTGGTGTCTTTGCGGACGATGCCGCGACCGAGCGAGATCCGCTGCTTTTCGGCGGCGCCGAGGCTGCTCGCGCCTTTTTTGAGCAGGTCTTGCAGGTCGAGCATTTCGGCGATTTCGTGGACGCGTTCGCGCACCTCCTGCTTGTTCGCACCCCGGTTACGGAGCGGAAAGGCGAGGTTGTCGAACACGCTAAGCGTTTCGTAGACGACCGGAAACTGAAATACCTGCGCGACGTTGCGCTCCTGCGGCGACAGGCCCGTAACGTCTTCGCCGTCGAGCAGTACGGTACCTTCGCTCGGCCTAAGCAGGCCCGAAATGATTTTGAGCAGGGTCGTCTTGCCGCAACCCGAAGGTCCGAGCAGCGCGCTCGACACGCCGTCATTCCAGGTGATGTTGATGTCTTTGACAGCGTAGTCTCCCGATCCGATCTGGTACTCGTGAGCGACGTCGATCAGTTCGATCTTGGCCATTAGCGCCTCACCGCGGCGGCGCTACTGACGAGTTCGCCCGAATCGGCAGCGAAGATGTGAAACTGTTCTGGATCAAAATACACGGTCAACTCCTCGTCGAGTGAGCGGTCTTGTAGGTCACGAGAGAGGGCGGTTAGTTCGAGTGCGTCGTGGCTAAGGTGCATGGTGGTGTCCGAACCGACGATTTCGGCGAGTACGAGTTCTGCGGTGAGCGAAATCTTCTCGTCGAGTTGACTTTCTCGCCCGATACGGATGTAGAGGTGGTGCGGGCGGATGCCGAGCACGTAGTCTCCTGCTGACACGTCGGCTTTCATAGCGCTAAGGGGCACCTTTAGTTCGGGCGTAACGACCGCCTGGCCGTTTTCGATCCGGCAGGGCAGAAAGTTCATCGGCGGATCGCTAAAGTATTCGCCCGACTTGATGTGGTTCGGTTTGCGGTACACCTCGCGAACCGGGCCGTACTGGGTGATCTGGCCGTCGTGCAAGATAGCGGCGTGGTTCGCCATGGTCAGGGCGTCGATCGGTTCGGGGGTGGCGTAGATAAAGATGGCGTTACGCTCGGCGGCGAGGTTTTTGAGCTCGAGCCGTAAATCTTCGCGCAGTTTGTAGTCGAGGTTGCCTAGCGGTTCGTCGAGCAGGATGATCCGCGCGTCTTTGACGATCGCCCGGGCGATCGACACCCGCTGCTGCTGCCCGCCACTTAGCTCTTGGGGTAAGCGCTGCAAAAACTCGGTGATGCGCAGCTGTTCGGCGACCCGTTCGACCCGCTCGGTAATCTCCTTCTTGCTGTACTTCTGCTTGCTAACCCGTAGCGGCGAGGCGATGTTTTCGAACACGTTGAGCGACGGGTAGTTAACAAACTGTTGGTACACCATCGCGACGTTGCGGTCGCGAACGTGAACCCCGGTCACGTCCTGGCCGTCGACCACGATCTGGCCGCTCGTCGGTGCTTCGATGCCGGCAATGATCCGCATCAGGGTGGTTTTGCCGGTACCGGTCGGCGCGATGATCGACAGAAACGTTCCGTCTTCGACCTCCATGTCGAGCCCGGCGAGCTTGCTGTTGCCTTCGTAGACTTTGTGAATGTCTTTAAGCGATAATCCCATAAAAACCCTCGTTCTTTGCGACTCTGTCGTGGCGTGGGCCAAATCTGGCGCTCAAATTCGGCGTGGGCCAAACCAACGTGTCGGGGTGAAAGTCATGAGCCCAAAAAGTAGCCGCAAGCGGCGCTCTCGCTGCATCTCCTCTGTCTAAACCGACCTGTCTAAACCGACCTGCCTTAGCTGACCCTGAAAAAAGCAGGTCGCATGCGGATAATCTGTAATGTGGATACACCATACGTCGCTCCTGAACGTTTTGTCAAGGATGCTGCACGGATGTTCACTTCTCGGTTCGGATGTGCTATAACGCAGGGTAATCAGGCGGGTACAATATCGCTAAAACCCCGCAAAGCGTGTAGGCAGAGGTGTAGACGGCGATCGGCCAGAACGGTTAGGGGTTAGCGGGGCTCGAGCCCTCACCTATACGCCGCACGTGTTTTTATGCGGTTTCGCCGCCACCGTAATCACCGCCGTCCCCAGTCGCCGACCGCTGCTCCTGTCTCCCCCTATCTGTCCCGCAGCGCCATCCGCCCCGACACCGCACGCTTAGGCCGACACTGCGAATTGAAGATTGTGTAGGACGTTATGATCGAGCACGACCAACTCCTTGTCGAGGCCGCTCGGGTCGCGCGAATGTACTACTACCAGAACCTGACGACCGAGCTTATCGCGCAGCAACTTAACGTGTCACGCTCGAAGGTGTCGCGGCTGCTAAGCTTCGCCAAACAGCAGGGTCTGGTCGAGATCCGGGTTCACGACCCGCAACGCCACCCGCAACCGCTCGAAGCCGAGATCCAGCGGCGCTACGAGGTCGCCGCCAAGGTGGTCAGCACCCCGCACGCGGCGACGCCAAGCGAACGGCTCGAGCAGGTCACCCGCTTCGCCGCGAACTATCTAAACGCCCTTGTCAAAGACGCCCACGTCCTGGCGCTGTCGTGGGGGACGACGCTAAGCGTGATGAGTCAGCACCTGGTCGCACTCGAACGGAGCGCGCTCGCGGTGGTGCAGCTAAGCGGTGCGGGCAACCTCTATCACGGCTCGAGCCTCTACGCCGCAGACATCATCCGCCGCTTCGCGAACAACTACGGCGCCAAAACCCACCTCCTCCCCGTGCCCGCCTACTTCGACACCGCGAGCACCCGGCGCGCCCTGTGGCGCGAACGGAGCCTGCAACCGCTGTTCGCGCTGCACCGGCGTAGCGACGTCGCCCTGTTTAGCCTCGAAGGGGTGCACCGGGGTCGTCCGCGCCGGATCTACACCCGCGGCTACCTCTCCGCGCACGACATGAACGCGCTCGGCGCTGCCGGAGTGGTCGGGAGCTTCGCGACGGTCTTCTATCCGATCGACGGCGACCACCGCCGGGTCGCCCTTAACGACCGCAGCAGCGGCCCCGACCTCGACGTGTTTCGGGCCGTCCCCCGCCGCCTCTGTGTCCTGTCCGGTCAGGGCAAGGTGCGCAGCCTGCACGCCGCTCTGACCGGCGGCCTCGTCAGCGACCTCGTCACCGACGACACCACCGCCGAAGCGCTGGTCGGCCTCTACGACCGCCACAACCGCCTGTCCGAAGACGATTTCGGCTAATACCAAGCTGACTTTTGTATGTCACGTCGATTCTGCTGGGTAGAAAGAACGCTACGGCGTACTCGTCGTAGCGAATACAGGTGCTGGTGGCGGTGCGCACGGCGCACCCTACGATTTAGATGAATGGTACTGGCTCGCATGATGACATAGACGAGTCGGGATGGTACAAGCACATCTCGTCAGCACTACAAAAAGATGCTGCTTGCCCGTACTATCTTGTCCCATACTATTTTGTGATGTCAGACTCCAAACGCGTTCTGTTGTAGCGGTTTCGGGCGACAAAGTCCCGACAACGGCTGATCGGTAACGATGGTGAAGCCGAGTTTTTCTGCTGCGGGTAAGGACGACCTATGACGCCGACGCGACGTGTCTGATACCGATTCCGATTGATTCGTGAATCAATCCGAGCGTAGCGAGTAGGAAGAAAATACGCATGGAGCGCTGTGGAAGGTTCTTGAAGCTTTTTCTCAATAACCTGGAATTAAGCGGAATCCGTATGACGCGCCTACAGGCGCGCGATCATTGGGCGAGCAGGGTGTTGTCGAGCCGCGTCGCGACGTAACCCCGGTCGCCGTTAAGACGCTTCAGGATCGCGTCGGTGTCGTGCGGAAACACTTTGGCGCGGCTGCTTAGGTGGCTCTCGAAGCGGCCTACGGCGAAGCGGTCGCCGGTCTGCACGACAATGTCTTGGGTGTCGATGTTTTTGCGAGAAAACAGGTCGATCGACAAGATCCGCCGGTCGCGAAAGGTGTGCAGCGCGAGGTACGACTCGGCGAGCACGACCGCCGCCGAGACGCCGTCGAAGAAGGGGAGACGGACTGTTGCGGTGCGGTTGCCCGGCTCGAGCCCCGCCGCGAGTTGCTCGAGCCCCGCCACCACGATCGCTTCGTCGGCCAACCGTCCGGCGTCGGCCTGAAATCCGTCGATGATAAAGTGCGAGCCAAACCCTAAAACTTCCATATCGTCCCCCTTAACGTGACGTCGTTTAGTGCTGTCGCCACAGACAGTGGTAGCGCCCGCTCGGCAATTTCTGGATAACACCCTGGAGCTCGAGCTGTAAGATAACCGGTAGTAGATCCGGTAGCGGTCGCCCGGTCGCCGTGACGAGATCGTCGAGCAGCGCTTCGCCCTTAGCCGCGACCGCGCGTGCGACCGTCCGCGGTACCTCGGGCAGGCTGTCGATCGTCGGCCCGGCATCAGCAGCGACCCCATCGGCAGCGGTCCCGTCAGCAGCGACCCCGGCGGCCCGGTCGTTTGCCCAGTCGAATTCGTCGAACACGTCCTGGGGCGCCATGGCGAGCACCGCGCCCTGCTTGATAAGCGTGAGCGGGCCGAGCGCCCTGTCGTCGCCGACGCGCCCCGGCACCGCGAACACTGTCCGACCCTCTTCTGACGCGAATTCGGCGGTAATCATCGCGCCCGACTTGAGGCCGCCCTCCACCACCAACACCCCCGGACAGAGCCCGTTGATAATCCGGTTACGGCCCGGAAAGTTTGTCGGGTTCGGCTTGGTGCCGAGCGGATACTCGCTCACGATCGCACCCCGTCCCTCGGCGATCTGCGCCGCCAAGTTCTGGTTCTGGCGTGGGTAGATCACGTCGACGCCGCTCCCTAACACCGCCACGGTGTCGCCGTCCGGCGTGCCTAGCGCACCCTGGTGCGCCGCCGTATCGACGCCTAACGCGAGGCCCGACACCACCGTCACCCCCGCCTCGGCGAGCCGCAACGCGAACCGTCTGCTAAACGCTAGACCGTACGGACTCGCGTCCCGCGTCCCGACGATCGCGAACGACCGCACCCGCGTCGCCTCGTCCGCTAAGGTTGGCGGCAGGGCTCCGCGCACGTACAACACCGTCGGCGGGTCGAAGATATGCCGGAGCAGCGTCGGATAGTCGTCGTGGGCGGGCGTTAGCAACCCGACACCGAGCGCCTCGGCCCGGTCTAGCTCCTGGTCAACCCGGTCGTTGTGACGCGCCGCGATGATCGCGTCGGCCCGCTTCGCCCCGACCCCGTCGACGCCGAGCAGCGCCGCTCTGTCTGCCGCACAAACCCGAGCGGCGTCGCCGAAGTGATCGCAGAGCTGCTTGATGCCGCGCGGACCTAGCCCCGGCGTAAAGTTTAGGGTTAGGTAGGCGCGCGTCTGCGCGTCCAGGTTCTGCCCGCCCAGGTCGGTACCGGTCGTGTTGGGGGTGGGGGAGATGTCGCTCACAGGGACGCGCGCTACTTAAAGCGCCAGCGGCTCCCTTCGGCGGTGTCTTCTAGGGCGATGCCTAGCTCGGCGAGCCGGTCGCGGATCTCGTCGGCGGTGCTAAAATCGCGCCGGGCTCGAGCCTCCTGCCGCTGTTCGGCCACGAGCGAGACGAGCCCGTCGACGGTAGAGAGGTCGGTGTCACTCTGCGCTTTGGCCTCGCCTAAAATCCCGAGCACGTCGCTGGCGAGGTCGTCGTAAAACGCTTTAGCCGCGCGCAGATAGTCCGTCCCCGGCGTCTTTTCGAGTTCGCTGTTGAGCGCGCGCGTCGCGTCGAACAGCGCGGCGATCGCCTGCGGCGTGTTGAGGTCGTCGTTAAGCGCGTCGGTAAAGCGCTCGCGGTACTCGGCGAAGGGGTCGTCGCCCTGTTCGCTCTGTGTCTCGTCGTCGCCTAGCCGCTTTTTGACCTCGCGGTAGCTCTCCTGGATCCGTTTGAGGCCCTGGCTCGAGCCCCGCAAACTCTCGTCCGAAAAATCGCTGACACTCCGGTAGTGCGCCCCCAACAGGTGAAACCGCACCACCAGCGGGTCGTGTTCGCCAAACAGTTCGCGTAGCGTCACAAAATGCCCCGCCGACTTCGCCATCTTCTTACCTTCAAGCGTCATCATGTTCCAGTGCATCCAGACCCGCGCGAACGCCTTGCCCGCCCCCTTCGCCTGCGCGATCTCGCACTCGTGGTGCGGAAAGATCAGGTCTAGGCCGCCGCCGTGAATGTCGAACTCGTCGCCGAGATACTTGGTGCTCATCACCGAGCACTCGATGTGCCAGCCCGGATAGCCTTCGCCCCACGGCGACGGCCAGCGCATGATGTGGCCCCCTTCGGCCCGTTTCCAGAGCGCGAAGTCGCGCGGGTCGTCTTTGTCACCCCGTACCTCGACCCGGGTGCCCTCTTCGAGATCGTCGGGGTCGCGCCCGGACAGTTCGCCGTAGTCGTCCCACGCCGACACGTCGAAGTAGACGTTGCCGTTCGACTCGTACGCCAGACCTCGTTCTACGAGCGCCTGCGTCATCTCGATCTGTTCGGTGATATGCCCCGACGCCCGCGGCACGATCGACGGACGCCGCACGCCGAGCTTACCCATCGCGTCGAAGTAGGCCCAGAAGTACTTTTCGGCGATCTCCATCGGCTCGAGCTGCTCTAGCTTGGCCCGCTTTACGAGCTTGTCTTCGCCCTCGTCGGCGTCGTCGGTCAGGTGGCCTACGTCGGTGATGTTCGACACGAGGCGGACGGTGTAGTGTTGGTGCTCGAGCCACCGCCTAAGCACGTCGAACACGATCGGCCCCCGCGCGTGCCCTAGGTGCGGCTCCGAATAGACCGTCGGCCCGCAAAAATAGATCCCCGCCCGCCCTTCCGAAACTGGCTGAAACGGCGCTTTTTGTCGCGTCATGGTGTTGTAGAGCTGAAGTGACATCGCTGCCTCCTAGAGGGTGTGCCGAAAGAGTCCTGCGGACGAAACTAAAGGATAACGCTCGCGTGCAAAAAGCGTCTCGTCACCAAGCGACAACACAAACCACGTGACCAGGGTGCAGTCCACATCATGCCGTCAGTATATCACGCGCCGCATCGTGACACGAAAACGCTGCGCCAAACCGCGTTACACCGAGCCGCGTTACACTAAACCGATGTCGTACCTCACCCTCGCCGCCGCCGTCCGCCTCGAAGACGTCATCAAAGGTTCGCGTTTTATCGCCCACGCCCGCCCCGTGCCCGACGTGACGAGCGCCGAGCGCGTCACCGAAGAGATAAGCACCACCCACGCCGACGCGACCCACAACTGCTGGGCCTACCGTATCGGCGACGTGTACCGCTTCTCCGACGACGGCGAACCGGGCGGCACCGCCGGACGCCCCATGCTCGAAGTCCTCACCCAACGTGGGCTCGACCGCATCGTTGCCGTCGTGACCCGCTACTACGGCGGCACCAAACTCGGCGCCGGTGGCCTGGTCCGCGCCTACGGCGGCACCCTCGCCAAAGCGCTCGACACCGCGATCGTCCGCGAGGTCAAACCCCGCGTCGCGCTAAGCGTCCACGTCCCCTTCGCCCATCTCGACGTCGTCCACCGCCTGGTAGACAGCACGCCCGAACTGCATAAGGGCTCGAGCGACTTTGACGCCGAAGGGATGACGCTGACGCTGACCCTGCCCGCCGCCCAGCAAGACCTCTTTGCTGACGCGCTCCGCGACGCCACCCGCGACGACGCAAAAGTGCTTAGTGCCGAACCGCTCCCGTTCTAAGCGAGGTCCGCATCACCGCCGATCTGCTCGACCATAAACACGCTGTTCGGGTCTCCCGTATAGTCCCCGAACGGTCCTCGGTAGACGAATCCGTACTTCTCGTACAGCGCCCGCGCCGGCGCGAACTCGGCCCTCGCCCCCGTTTCGAGATAGAGACGGACGTAGCCTCGCCGCGCCGCTTCGCCGAGGATGTGCTCGAGCACCCGCGCCCCCACCCCGCGCCCCCGGTACGCCTCGATCGTGCGCATCGACTTGACTTCCCCCGCCGTCTCGTCTAGCGCTTTAAGCGCACCACACCCCACCAGCGTGTCACCTTCCCACACCGACCAGAACGTAACCTCCGGCACTCGCAATCCCGTCAGGTCGAGGGCGTGAACGCTCTCCGGCGGCGTAATCGCGCGCATATCGTCGAGATGTTCGCGCAGCAAGCCGATAATCTGCTCGCCCGTCAAATCGTCGTGCCGAATCTGCATGTGCCGAATCTGCATGTGCCGAATCTCCATCGGTCTCTCCGCTCGTCTGAAAAGAGATTAAAGACGATCGTCACCCGCATTTCATCCCCCGCCGACCCGTCCGCCGCTATGCTAACGCTCATGATACGCCGTCCGCTGGTTGTTTCGTTCGTCCTGCTCGCCCTGCTGACCTCGTGCCTGCCCGCCGCCGACACCCGCCCCGAAATTATGCTGCTCAACGCGCCGAGCGACACCCGCGTCGACGGCCTCGCGACCGCGTTCGAAGCCGCGCTGCGCGAGCAGCCGAGCGCCTACGCATATCAGTTTACCTTTCGTCCTGCGGCGCGTTTTCAGGAGAGGCACCGCAATATGGCTCCCGCCGCCGCGCCGTTACAGGCCGCGTTTGCGGCGCGGGCTCTCGGCAGCGACTACCCCGTTATGGTCAGCGCCCCTGTCTACGAGCGCCACGTCGACACCTTTTTCGGCAACCGCCGCCGTATCGAAACCGCCGCCTCGGTCCGGGCCATCATCATCGACCCCACCACTGCCGAGGTCGTCGCGACCTTCGTCTCGCCCGTCTACCGCCGCGTCCGCGTCGTCTCTATCGACCCCGCCCACCCCGACCTTGCCCCCCTAGCCGAAGACCCCGACCTCGCCGCCGTGACCACCCGCGCCCTCTACGACCTCGCGCCCGTCGTGTCCCGAACCCTCTTCGACCTTGTCGGCGGCCCGCCGTCGCCGTTAACCGAGTCGCCCTAGCGAAGCGCCTAAAAAACGTGTGCCCCGTCAGAGACACACGTCGCCGTGGTTAGGCCGAGTCGTTAAGCCGAGTCGTTAGGCCGAAGATTGAGACGAACAGACTACCGGAAGTAGTTCCGCAAAATCTCCTGATACTCGACCGGAATCCGCCCTTCGGCGATCGCCTGTTCGACCGCTCGTTCGAACTCTGCTGCGGAAGCACCTTCGGGCAGGGCGTCGGTGTCCGCGCCCGGCGCCAACACCTCACCGACCTGGCTGCTCGGCCCGTCACCGCGTTCGCCGCGAAGCAGTTCGGGTGTGCCCTGTCCGCCGAGCGCGTCGTCGCTGCTTTCGGTCGGGGCCGACGGCAACGCCCCGGCCCCCTGACTTTCGGTCGATCCCGGCACCAACTGCTCCTGCTCGGCCTGGCCCTGTCCCTGACCCGGTGCCGCTCCTAACGCATCGGCGTCTTCGGGGGCTTCGCCGTCGCCCGCCTGACCGGCAGCCTCGCCGCCCTCCTGCTGCCCCTGTTCGCCTTCCTGGCCCTGCTGGGCACCGCTCGCCTGCTCGCCTTCCTGTGCTTGCTGACCCTGTTGTCCCTGTTGTCCCTGACCCTGCTGCGCCTGCTCGCTCTGTTGACCTTCGCCTTCCTGTTCGCCCGAAGGATCGCTCGCCTCTCGCTCGCCCTGCTGCGACCCGGCGACCGGCGATCCCTCGCCCGAAGGCTGCGTCTGGCCCTGCTGTCCCTGTTCGCCCTGCTGACCTTGCTGACCCTGTTGCCCCTGTTGCCCCTGTTGCCCTTGTTGTCCCTGCTGACCCTGACCCTGCTGCGCCTGCTGGTCTTGCTGGCTCTGCTGCGCCTGTTCTTGGCGCGGCGGCGTGTCGCGGGCGAACGGGTTAGGGCTCGGTTGGGCCTGTTCGGCGGCGCTCTGCGTTTCGGGAGGGGCGGCCTGGTCTAGAAAGTCGGCGAGCGCCTCGGCTTCGCGGTCGCTGCTCGGACCGCCGGCGTCGGCGTCGTTGGGCGGGGTGTCGAAGGTGCGGTCGAGTTCGGCCTGGTTCGCCCGGCTCTGCTGCCTCTGCTCGCCCGGTTGGGTCGCGTCGGGCTCGAGCCCCCCCTCTGCCTGCTGTCCCGGTTCCGGCTCCGCCCCCTCGTCCGCACTCCGTGCGTCGTCGCTAAGCGGTTCGCCGAGCGCCTCGTCGTCCGGTTCGGCCTGCGGCGTGTCCGGGCCCGCGACCGACGGCTGCGGCAACCCCCACCCCTCCGGTAGCGCCGGACTCGGCACCATCAGCAACCCGAACGCCACCGCGAGCAGCGGTAACCACCACGGCTGCAAGGTCGGTTGGGGGATCTTACGGGTCGACTGCTGTGCCCGCTCGAGCACCGCCGCGCCAAACGCGTACGGGTCGTTGTCTCCGTCTGCGCCGTCCTTCTCTCCATCGGCGGCCCGCTCCTGGAGCTCGAGCGCCGTCCGGTAGCTAAGCCCGCCCTGCCGGTCGATCCAGCCGAGCGCCCAGCGATCCGCGTCGGCGAGCGGCCAGACAAAGCCGAGCGCGAAGCCGAGCGCCGCCGCGCCAAGGTGCCAGATCAGCGGCGCCGCGACCAGCCAACCGAGCAGCGACACGCCGAGCGCCGCCCCACTACAGAAAAAGAGCCGCTGTTGCCAGTAGCGTCGCCGGGCGAGCTGCCGGTGAAGCGAAAACGGTGCGCCCTGGACGGGGCGCCGCCGCTGCTGTCGTCGTTTGCTCGGTTCGATAAACATAACTTCGCGTTCTCCTCGTCGGTCGGGTGGCGGTTGAGCGGGTTCGGTGTCGAGATAAGTAGGGCAGAGGTGATGGGGTTTGCGGTCGGAGTGACCGGTCGGAGCGTGTCTACAGAATCGCGTCTACGAGTCGAGGGCAGAAAACGGCGCCGAAAGTCGACGGTCGTCGTCCGCCCGAACTGGTTTGGTACGAGACTGCCGTGTCGCGGTCGGCGACGAGGTCGGTCGTGTCTGTATCGGTCTCTTCGCCGCTCGGTAGTCGTGCTACGAGTCGTCTGTTCAACCTCGGTCTAGCGACTGTCGCCGCTCTCGTCCGAAGTCTGCGGCGCGGTGCGGAGCAGGGTGACGGCGGTAAACACACTGAGGGCGCCGGTCGCGACGAGGTGGGCGGGGGCGACGGTGGTTACGGTCGTAAAGGGGCTTAGCAGCGCCCGCCCGATCCAGATATCGACGCAGACGATACCGACCAGAATCAGCGGCGCGAGCACCGGAATCAGCGCCCCTAATCGGGCCCGCGCCAGCACCCGTCCGGCGCTCAGCCCGACCCCGAAAAAC
The DNA here is from genome assembly GCA_034521635.1 of Trueperaceae bacterium. Lineage (GTDB taxonomy): Bacteria > Deinococcota > Deinococci > Deinococcales > Trueperaceae > JAXHMC01. The sequence continues at coordinate 19,534 of JAXHMC010000002.1, forward strand.
GCGGTGATGTCGAGCGTGACCGCGACGAGCGGCCACCAGAGCGGGGTGCCCGGAAAGCTCGCCGCGTAGCTCGCGACCTCGAACGGTATCCCGAACAGATGAAAGCAGAGCAGCGCGAGCAGGGTGAGCGTAAGCGTCTGCCGCGACGCGGCGTGTCCGGCACTACCGTAGGCGAGGCTAAGCAGCACCAGCGCGACCGTTTTGGTCTGCACCAGCGCGTACCAGCTGTCGTTTACGCTACCGGTGCCCTGCGGCCAGGTCACGGTCAGTACGAACAGCAGCAGCGCGAAAAAGCCGACCAGCAGCTGCGTCATGTCGGCTTGGCAGAGCCGCCGACCGAGTGCCTGCACGGCCACTAGCGCACCTCCGAACGTGGTTCGGCCCACGGTTCGCGGTCGCTAAGCGCGACGAAGATCTGTCCGCCCGAACGGGCGAGCGCGCTCCCCATCGGCAGGTGAGCGACGAGCGCGCTGTAGCTGTCCGGAATCAGACTGTCCTGACTTATCGTGACGCCGAGCCGTTCGCCGGGGCCGAGGACGCCGGAGCGCTGCGTCTGCACTCCGTAGCCGAGCACGAAGATCTCGCCGAGGCTAAGCTCGCCGTCGTTATAGAGCGTCTCCCCGTCCCAGCGGAGTGTTGCGGGCTCGAGCCGAGGCTTGAGCGCGAGCGTCGCGGCAGACCAGCGCGGCAGGTCGAGCACGGTTTCGTCCCGACCGGTCTGCCACTGGGGTGTGTCGAGCAGCCGTGCGCTGACCGGCAGCCGCACCTCCTGCTGCGAACGGCTAAACACACTGCGTAGCTCGAGCCGGTGTGCGAGCGTCCCGCCGCCGATGCTAAGACTTCGGCTCCGTAAGGTCGTCGCTTCGGAAGGACGCAACGCCTGCCAACTACCGACCGTAACGAGCGCCGCAAGCATCACCGCACTAAGCAACCCCGGCAGCCGCCCGAGCCGTACGAGCAGCACCACCACGAGCGCGTAGGCGGCTGCCGCCGCGAGCACCACGACCTGGGCCCGGCCCTGCGGCGGTTCGTCGAGCGGCGGGACGCTAAGCGCCGCGAGCAGTGTCGTCGTGTCGAGTCGCGCTGTCGCCGTAAGCGAAGCCGCGAGGTCGCCGGGAGGGGCGCGGATAAGCCAGCCACTACCGAGCCGTTGCTGTTCGGCAGGCACGAGCCCGGCGAGCGGATCGAAGCGCTCGGGGAGGGGCTCGAGCACCACCACCCGCACCCCCGCCGCCGCTGCTGCCGCCACTGCCCGCGCACTCGGCGCCGCCGTCGTCCCCTCCAACACAAGACTGTCGACCCCCGCATACGCCGCCCCCCGCGTCGGCAGATCGTTCGGCAGCACGTCCACCACCCGGGCCTCGTCGCCGAGCTGCTGCCGCTGCGACCCGACATCACGCGCGACCACGAGGTGGAGCGGACGCGGGTCGACCTGTCGCCGGTCGAGGCTCCCGCTCGCGAGCACGGCCTCGGGTGTGCGCACCGACCAAGTAAGCTGCCGCCACGTCGGCACGAAGACGTCGTCTTCAAACACGTAGAGGCCACTCCCCGCTGCAAGCGCCGCTTCGTAACGCACGATCTGTTCGCCCTCGCGCAAGTTACCCCGGTCGATCTCTAAAACGAGCCGCGCGGCAGGCTGGTCGCGCAGACTCACGCGGAGCGGATTCCAGCGGTCGGCGACGACCTGTCCGGCGAAGCCTAACTCGAAACGGATGTCGCGGGCCTGTGCCCAGGCGAGCTGCACGCCACTCGCGAGCAACAGCAGTAGCAGGCTCCGTATGGCAAAAGCGTTCACGCCTCCGAGTGTAGCAAGGATCGACCGTGGGATTCGTGAGCCGTCGCCGCTTCGGCGCTAGTTTGTGAGCCCTGCGACGTGACGACCGTTGCTTCTGCCGACCCCTCTGCCGATCCCTTCCCTAATTATCGTACGCGCACCGTTTCAGGATGAATCGTCAATTGGGATGCGTCGTGCGCACCACCAATATCGACCCTATCGTCGACCCTGTCCACCGAAACGTCATGGTGTCGGGCACACAGACCCAAACCGCGTTAGTTCGGCACCAGCACAATCGCGCTCACGATCTGCCGCTGGACGTTACGGTTCAAGACGCGTCCGTTTGCGTAGAGGGCGGCGCTCGAGCCACTGTCTAGCCGCATCGCATACTCCGCGCCGAGCGAGATAAAGAGCGGGACGAGTTCGCTCGCGATCATCGCGTCAGCAACGAGCATCAGCACAGTGCCGTCAGCCCGGACCCCGATCGCGGACTGCTGTGTCCGACCGTCTAGGATGCGGGTTCCGGTCGCGAACGATTCGCGCCCCGGTTCGAGTGCCGGGCGACCTTCGGCGACGAGCAGCGGCCCGGCTTCGACCGCGTAGCGGACCCGTTCGAACGCGTTTGGGCTGATGTCGACCCGCGCCGAGGCTCGAGCCCCCGGATCGATAAGCGCGAGTTCCCGCATCGTCGGGTCGTAGGCGAGCACAAAACCGCCCGGCGGTACCCGGCGCGGCCCGACCCTGTTTTCGAGCACCCGGTCGTTCGCCACGACAATCGCGCCCTGATTCGTCTGCCCTACCCAGCGCCCCGGCGTCGTGTAGAGCGCGAGCGAGCCCGGCTGGTTGTAGGCCACCTGAGCGTAGCTGCGCCCCTCGACCTGCACCGTCGCGGTGGTCTGCACCCGTCCGATCACCGGTTGGCCCGCGCCAAACCCGACGCTCGCCCGTCCGCGCGAGGGCGGCGACAGCTCGGTGTAGTCGACCTTTAACAAACCGATAGTGCTAAAGGTCTGTGTGTCGAAGTAGCTCGCGTTGATCGCCGCGAGGCCGCCGCTTGCGAGCTCGCTAAGCGTCCGGGGCACCGCCGACTCGCCGACCACCCGAAACTCGCCCGCACCCGGCGCGATCTCGAGCAGGTGCACCCCGCTCGTGCCGGCAGCGGTCGACGCCTGAAACCGCCGGTAGACGACCCCCGAACCGAGCGGCCTCGTCGCGTCGCGGACGTCTGGGCCGCCCGCAAGCTGTGCTCGTGACAAGTCGATTACGAGCCGGGCCGGGTCCTGCAGGCTAAAGATCCGGTAGCTCACCTCGTCGCCGCCGAGCGATAGGAGCGTCTTGCCCGCGTCGTTGATGAGGGAGAGCTCGAGCCCTGCCACCTCTGTCGGCACCTCTAACGGCAGCATCAGTTCGGGCAGGTTGACCTGCAACGTCGTGTCGTCGTCGATCTCGCCGCTCCGCTCGAACGCGCCGAACACCCCGAGCCCCTGCGGGTCGCCGATGTCGAGCACGATCCGCACCGAGGCACCCTCGTCGCGTACCCGCAGCGCGCTAAGACGCGGCGCCGTCGCGCCGAGATAGTCGAGCAGCGTGTCGTCGACGTAGACGTCCTGACCGACGAATTTAGCGTTGCTGCTAAAGCGGCTCGGTTGCCAGCCGACCCCGGCCACGTAGCTAAGTGCGCGTCCTTGGTGCTGCACCTGCACGGTCGTGTCGAAACGTTGGATCCAGGCGTCGGGTACGCGGTAAAACGCGACCTGCGCGTTCGCCCACCCGGCCACGAGTACGAAAAAGATCAGAGCCCTAACTATCATCACGCCCTCTAGTCTATGCCGCCCGACTTTGTGCGGGGTGAAAGATCGCCGACATCGCACCGCCGCACCGGTCTGTTGCCACCTACTCGAGGGCGTGCAGCACGTCTAAAAAGCTCTCCGCCGCGAACCGCGCCCCCAAAATATGGTTGAGCGACAGTGCGATCTGCTGCGCCTGCACGTCTCTAAGGCTCAGCGTAAGCGCTCCGAGGCTCATCGCGTGTGCCCGCAGCGGGCTCATCGCCTGCGGCGACAGATCGACCACCGTCAGGTGCGGGCCGAGCAGCTTGGTGTCGACCGACATCGCCGGATCGACCCGGAGCAGCAGATCGGCGTTTTCGATCAGGCTCTTAGCGAGCGGGTCGGACTTGGCGGTCGCGGTGATTTCGGTGCTTGCAGCCAGGTTGGCGGCGGTCTGTTCGGCGCTCGGTCGGTTGGTCGCGAGCACTGCGAGTTTACGCACCCCGAGGCTCGACAGTTCGCGGCTGACCGCCCGCGCCCCCGTCCCCGCACCGAGCACCACCACACTCGCGCCGCGCGCGTCCCAGTCGACCCCGCGTAGCGCCGCGCCGATCGCCCGCCCGAAGTTGTGCTCGGCGATCAGGCCGCCGGGCGTTACGGTCAGGGCGTCGGCGGACTGCACCTGCTGCGCGTCGAGGCTGCTCCGCTGGGCGAGCTCGAAGGCGCGAGTCTGAAGGGAGGGCTCGAGCACCAACGCCCCCGCAAAGTCGAGCGGTTCTAACGCCGCGATCACCTTGTCGAGGTCGCGGTTCGGCGAAACCGGATGGAGGTAGACCCGCTGCGCCTCGTCGCGAAAACCGCTTAGCGCCTGGCCTAATGGCGTGTCGTGACTGATAAGAGCTACAAGATGCATCAAGCGTTAGTATATAGTGAAACGTCCCCGTAAATACAGCGCTCTGCGCCCTCGGCACGTTCTGCAATATTCCTGTAACGGTGCTATGACCGGGTCGCGCCGCTCCGACCGCCTCGTGACCTGTCCGCGATGCGCCCGAGATATGCTATGTTTTAGAGCAGCTATGCGTTGCCCGTTGCATACCCTCTGGTCAGCCAAAATCCTGTATGCGGCGTTTGCGAACACGTGCCGAACGCGCCGCTCCGGCGGCCTCTGTTTCTAACTGTTTCTAACGCGGCGACCCCGTGATCGCGCCGGCTATCCGAGCGCGTCATAGCCATCCGGCGCGAAGGTCCGAGAACGCGGTACGCTAACTTCCGTAAAAATCTTGCCGCGACGCTCCGCCTGTCTTTCTAGGCGCGTCTACTGCGCTATTCTCTAGTCTTTTCTCTATCTCCGAGGTGACCCATGCACGTAACCCTACCCGACGGTAAACGTCTCGACCTGCCCGACCACGCGACCGCCCGCGACGTCGCCGCAGCGATCGGCCCCGGCCTCGCCAAAGCCGCTCTCGGCGCTAAAGTGAACGGCCAGCTTAGCGACCTGTTGAGCGAGCTGCCGGGCGACGCCCAGGTCTCGATTCTGACCAAGCGCGACGACGACGTCCTCTTTCTGATGCGGCACACCCTCGCCCACGTCATGGCCCAAGCGGTCATCGAACACTTTGTCGCTCAAGGTCATTCGCGGAGCGATGTCAAGATGGGTGTCGGCCCGGTCATCGACAAAGGCTTCTACTACGACTTCGACGTGCCCCGCTCGCTCACCCCCGACGATCTGCGTGACATCGAAGGCCGGATGCACGACATCGTGCGCGCCAAGCTGCCCTTGCGGAAGTACGCCCTGCCCCGCGAGCAGGCGCTAAAGCGCTACGAAGAGATCGGCGATCCGTACAAGCTCGAGCTCATCCGTGACCTCCCCGAGGGCGAACCGCTCACCTTCTATGAACAGGGCGGCGACGACGGCTTTACCGACCTCTGCCGCGGCCCTCACGTCCCGACCACCGGCGACATCCCCAAACACTTCAAGCTGATGAGCGTCGCCGGGGCGTACTGGCGCGGCGACGAAACCCGCCCGATGCTGCAACGGATCTACGGCGTCGCGTTTCAGACCAAAGAGGGGCTCGAGCACCACCTCTGGCAACTCGAAGAAGCCAAACGCCGCGACCACCGCAAACTCGGCGCCGAACTCGACATCTACACCCTCGACGACGATGTCGGCCCCGGCCTGCCGCTCTGGCTCCCGAACGGCGGCATCATGATCGAAGCGCTCGAAGCGCTCGCTAAAGAGATCGAAGAGGCCGCCGGCTACCAGCGCGTCCGCACCCCCCACCTTAGCAAAGAGCAGCTCTTCCTCAAAAGTGGCCACCTGCCCTACTACGAAGAAGACATGTATCCGCCCATGGAGCTCGACAACGTCCGCTACTTTATGAAGCCGATGAACTGCCCGTTTCACCACAAGATCTTCGCCGCCCGCCCGCGCAGCTACCGCGACCTGCCGATCCGCCTCGCCGAATACGGCACCTGCTACCGCTACGAAGATTCGGGCGCGCTTATGGGCCTGATGCGGGTGCGCAGCTTACAAATGAACGACGCCCACATCTACTGCACCGAAGCGCAGTTCGAACGCGAGTTTATGGCCGTGATCGACATGTACCTCCGCTATTTCGAAATCTTCGACATCCAAGACTACGTGATGCGTCTCTCGAAGCACAGTGTCGACGGCCTCGGCAAAAAGTACGTCGACAACCGCGACCTCTGGCTCCGCACCGAAGAGATGGTCCGCAACGCCATGACGAGCGGCGGCATTAACTTCGTCGAGGTCGAAGACGAAGCCGCCTTCTACGGCCCCAAGATCGACGTACAGATCACCTCCGCGATCGGGCGCGAATTTACCCTCGCCACCAACCAGGTCGACTTCGCCGTGCCGGGCCGGATGAACCTCTTCTACATCGACGAACACAACGACAAAAAGACCCCGCTCTGCCTTCACCGCGCTCCTTTGAGCACCCACGAGCGGATGATCGGCTTCCTTATCGAGCACTTCGCCGGCGACTTCCCCCTCTGGCTTGCCCCCGAACAGATCCGTATCGTCCCGATCGCCGACCGCCACAACGGCTATGCTCACACCCTCGAAAAGCGCCTCCGTGACGCCGGTCTCCGCGCCGACGTCGACACCCGTAGCGAACGGATGAACGCCAAAGTCCGCGACGCCGAGCTGCGCAAAATCCCCTACACCCTCGTCCTTGGCGACAAAGAAGAGGAAAAGCAGCAGCTTAGCTTTCGCAGCCGCAAAGAGTCCGACCAGAACGGCGTCGACGTCGCCCGCTTTATCGAGCACCTCACCCAAAACGTCGCCAACCGACAGGTCGGCGTCGAACCTCTCGCGGTTCCCGCCTAAACCCTACAACATCTACCGAAGGCGTCGTTCGCTAACAAGGATTCTCTAACCAGGATTCTAACGAGGACGATGCCTTTTTTCTGTCGCTACCTGCTGTCACTACCTGCTGTCACTAAGACGCCGAGCATCGGCCTAGACGGCTCTGTAGGTTTTTACGCACACTGTTTCGGGACGACCACGCCGAAGGCTGCGTCGCTATCGTCGAGCCGAGACGCTCACATCGGGATAACGACTCCGAATAAAACCCGGTAACGACATCCGACTTTCACAGGGATGCTCAACGGGGATAACGCCCTAATAGTAGCGCCATAAAAACTTCACAAGCTAACACCACAAAAAGCCCGGCTGTTTAAGACAGACTAAAGGCGGAGCAACAAATCTCCGCCTCCAATCTACCCTCAAAAAAAGAACGACTACGCGTCTTTTTTGTCTTTCTCGACGATATAGACCTGCTCCATCACGTCCGGCTGCGCCCCGCGCGGGTTCGTCGGGTCGATCCGCTGCAATTTGTCGAGTACGTCTAAACCTTCGAGCACCTCGCCGAAGACCGTGTGCCGTCCGTCGAGGTGCGGTGTCGCGGTAAAGGTGATGAAAAACTGCGATCCGTTAGTGTTCGGGCCGGCGTTCGCCATCGACAAGATCCCTTTGTGGTCGTGCTTGACTTCGTCGTTAAACTCGTCGGGAAACTTATAACCCGGCCCGCCGCGCCCGGTACCGGTCGGGTCGCCGGTCTGCGCCATAAAGCCGTCGAGTACGCGGTGAAACACGACGCCGTCATAAAAGTGGTTTCTCGCTAAAAACACGAAGTTGTTGACGGTGCGTGGCGCCTCGTCCTGAAACAGCTCGAGCACCATCCGTCCCTTGTTCGTCTCGACCACCGCGCGGTAGTCCTTGCTGGGCTCGAGCACCTGATCCGCCTGCCGAAACTGGGTTTTGCGCGTGTCGCTTAGCGGCGGGGTTTTTTCGTATCCTTCGGGGACGTAGCTTGTTTTCTCGCTCATCTTAGTCTCCTTTTGGCGCTGCGAGGACGTAGACCCGCTCGATCATGTCGGGTTCGGGGAAGAAACCGTAGGCCGCACTCTGCCCGACGCGTCCGGCAACTCCGGAAAAGCCGTCGATCTCGAAGCTCTGTCCGACGCCGGGGAGGGCGCCGAGGTTCTCTTCTAGATACGCTGTAATCGTCGTGTCGCCGTCTCCGGCGAGCGTCACACCCTGCGCGGTGAGATCGGCGAGCGTGTCGTCCGCTTCGACAATCGCGCTCGGCTGTTGCGGATTGACCCGTTGCAGGTCGTCGAGGACAGCTTCGCCTTCGACCACTTCGCCAAACACCGTATGCGCTCCGTCGAGCCACGGCGTCGCGGTAAAGGTGATGAAGAACTGCGAGCCGTTGGTGCCCGGTCCGGCGTTCGCCATCGACAGGATACCCGCTTCGTCGTGGCTTAGCTCCGCGACGATCTCGTCTTCGAACCGATAGCCCGGCCCGCCGCTGCCGGTACCGGTCGGGTCGCCGGTCTGCGCCATAAAGTCTTCGAGGACGCGGTGAAACACAATCCCTTCGTAGTAGTGGTGCCGAGCCAGAAACACGAAGTTGTTGACCGTCGTCGGCGTCTGCTCTTCGAACAGGTCGACGAGCATCGAACCTTTGTTCGTAACGATGACCGCCTGGTAGTCGAGGTTGGGCTCGAGCACCTCCTCCGCCGCCTCAAAACTCCGCACCGGCTCTTCGCTCAGGTACGGAACGAGACTAACATCGTCGCTAAGCCCGAAGTTGTCTAGCGCCGCAGGCCGCTCTGACGGCACGTCCGCTTCGCCACTACCCTGCGCTTCCGCGCCCGAATAGTTAAGCCACAACCCACCCGCCACAAGCAAGCCCGCAACGAGCATTACCGATAAAATCCGTGTCATAAAAGCTCCTTCGCACTGTTCAGAGTCACGTCACCTATTGTATCGGCTTACGAGTCGGGGCGGTGTGTAACAACAGGCCGCGTCGAGGGTTCGCTTAAAAAGAGGTTAAAATTATCGTAAAAATTCACGAACAATATATGTTGTGAAACATACTAAAAGGTGGATTCGTCCTATAACCCTGGTGAAGACAGAAGTTATCGTAAAAGATATGCGAGCCGTTCTAGTTATTGCTATCGCCCTTACCCTTGCAAGTTGCGGCCCCGACGTCTACGAACAACCTCTCGCCGTCCGCCCCATCACCCTGCCTCGAGACGACGCAGCGCACCTCGCGCCGATAGAGTGGTGGTACTACACCGGCCACCTCGTCACCGACGACGACCACGAGTACGGCTTCGAGCTCACCTTTTTTCAGGCCTACACACCACCCGACATCCGCATCCTCGGCCTCTTGCCCGCGCGCTGGCTAATCCCGAGAGGATATGTCGGGCACGCCGCCCTGCTCGACAAAACAGGGGAGAGCTTTCACGGTTTCGAACGCTCGAGCCTCTGGGGTTACCGCGCCACCGCTTCGCGCAACCGGCTCGACATCTACGTCGGCAACTGGACCGCGCGGCGGGCTCCCGACGGCGTTAGTCACCACATCACCTTCGATACCGAAGCCGGCAAACTCGCCCTCACCCTTACCCCCACCAAACCCGTCGCCCTCCACGGCAACCCGCCCGGTATCCAGACACTCGGCCCCGGCGGCGTCAGCTACTACCTCTCCTACACCCGCATGAGCGCGAGCGGCGCACTGCGCACCGACTCCGGCGTCCAGCGCGTCACTGGCCAGGCCTGGCACGACCACCAGTGGGGCGACTTCGACATCTCGCGCTTCGCCGGCTGGGACTGGTTTAGCCTCCAGCTCGACGATGGCCGCGACCTTATGCTCTACCTGATCCGCGAACCGAGCGGCACCTATACGATCGGCGAAGGCAGTCTGATCGACGCGGACGGCACCCTTACACCCCTAGACGCCGACGACTTTGTCCTTACCGTCACCGATACCTGGCAAAGCCCCGACACCGGCGCCCGCTACCCGATCGCCTGGACGCTCGCACTCCCTACCTACGGTCTCGATCTTAGTGTAACCCCGGTCATTCCGAATCAGGAGATGGACACCCGCGCCAGCACCGGTATCGTCTACTGGGAGGGCGCCGTAGCCGTCGGCGGTAGCCACGACGGGGTCGGCTTCGTCGAACTTACCAACTACGACCGCTACCCCTACGGTCAGACCGATACCAAAACACCGCTGCAACCTCTTGCGGGTCCGCTAAGCGTTTTCTAGGTGCAGTTCTTAAAACCCGACTTTCACAACCCGATCTACAAGTTCATTTTTCGGCATACCAGTCGATAGAAACGAGACGTAGACAAAACACTGACCCTCGCCAAACGTTATAATCAGTCCATGACTTTTAACGAGATGCTCGCCCAGTTTGTCGCTCAGGGCGCGTCAGACATCCACCTGCACACCGGCCTCAAGCCGCTCCTCCGTATCAACGGTAAGCTTAAACCGATCGGCGAAAACCGCCTCACCGACAAAGTGACCCGCGCTTTTGTCGACATCATGTGTGACGAAGACCAGAAAGAAGAGTTTCGTAACAACCACCAGATCGACCTCGCCTACGGCGTTCCAAAAATCGGGCGTTTCCGGGTCAACCTCTTCAAACAGCGCGGTTCGGTTAGCGCCGTGCTGCGCGTTGTCAACAGCGACGAAGAACAGCTCGAAGTCGTCAATCTACCCGACGACACGCTCGACTTCTTTCGGGACAAGACCAAAGGGATTATGCTCGTCACCGGCGCGACCGGGTCGGGCAAGTCGACCACGCTAGCGCGTATCCTCAACGAGATAAACCTGGCCCACGAAAAAATGATCGTGACCATCGAAGATCCTATCGAGTACCTCCACCGCCCCAAAAGCTCGATCATCGTCCAGCGCGAAATCGGCACCGACGCCGTCTCGTTTAGCCGCGCCCTTGTCGCTGCGATGCGCCAGGACCCCGACGTCATCATGATCGGCGAGATCCGCGACCACGCGACCGCCGCCGCCGCGATCGAAGCCGCCCAGACCGGCCACTACGTGCTAAGCACCATGCACACCCAGGACACAGTCCGCACCGTCAACCGGATGCTCGACCTCTTTCCGCCCAACGAGCGCCACACCGCGCGTCTGCTCTTCGCCGAGTCAATTGTCGGCATCGTGTCGCAACAGCTCCTACCGCGCAAAGGGGGCGGACGTGTCGCCGCGATGGAGGTTTTAAAGGGCAATCTGCGTATCCGCGACCTTATCAAAGACGAAAGCCGCACCAACGAACTCTACGACGCCATCCGCGATTCGCGCGCTGACGGTATGCAGACCTTCGACGACCACCTCTCCGAACTCTACGAACAGGACCTGATCGAGTTCGGTACCGGCTACCTCGCCGCGACGAGCGGACAGACCTTTAAGATGAAAGCGACCCAGATCGACGAGGCGCGCGACCGCACTACGCCCAAGGTCGGCAGCGTCGCCGGCGACTAGCCGACCGCTACGGCATTCTTTATGGCGGGCGACGGGCTAAGCAACGACAGGTTTAGGCGACGACTAGGGGGGTATCCCGTTTCGCTTCGACCCGTCCGATAACACCCGCGCGCGGAAACGCCGGTGTAATTGCGTCGAGCAGCGCGTCGCTGTGTGCGGGGTCGACACTAAGCAGCAACCCCCCGCTCGTCTGCGGGTCGACGAGCGTCCACCACTGCACTTCGCTTAGCCGGTCGCGCCCCGTCACCTTCGCCTCGACGTACTGCGTGTTGGTGCGGTGCGCCTTGGTCAGGATCCCCCGCCCGAGCGTCCGGGCGGCGTGCTCGAGCAGCGGCACCGCGCCGACGTCGATCTGCAGGGTGACGTCCGAACCCTGCGCGAGGTGCAGCGCGTGGCCGAGCACGCCGAAACCGGTCACGTCAGTCGCGGCGTGGACTGCGTCGTGAAGGGTATCCGAGAGCTCGAGCCTGTTAAGCTGCTTCATCGACGCGATCGCCTCGCTAATCTCCGCGTAGCTTACCTCGTCGTTTTTTAGCGCGCCGGTCAGCGTCCCCGTCCCGACCGCCTTGGTCAGAATCAGCACGTCGCCGATCTGCGCCTGCCGGTTCGCCCACAGCTTGTCCGGGTGCGCGATACCGGTCACGCTAAAACCGAGTTTGAGGGTGTCGTCGTCGATCGAATGACCGCCGACCAGAAACGCCCCGGCTTGGTTGATCGTCTCGGTCGCGCCCGTCATCAGCGCCTGCAACACGTCGAGCGGGAGCGTGTCGAGCGGGTAGGCCAGCACGGTCAGCGCGGTCGTCGGCGTCGCGCCCATCGCAAACACGTCGGACAGAGCGTTTGCGGCGGCGACGGCGCCGAAGTCGTAGGCGTCGTCGAGGATCGGCGTAAAGAAGTCGAGCGTCTGCACCATCGCCTGCGTGTCGTTAAGCCGCCACACCGCCGCGTCGTCTAGAAAGTCGGTGCCGACCAGCAAGTTGTCGTGCTGCTGACGCGGCAACTGCTTGAGCAGATCCGAGAGCGTACCTGCCGCGATCTTCGCCGCGCAGCCGCCTTTCGTCACGGTCTTAGTCAGCCGGATCGGGGTCGCTAGCTTGTCTGCATGTCTATCCACCGTGCACACTCCTCGTAGTCGCCCCGAAACGCGACCGGACGTCCGCTGTTTGCGAGCGCCTGGCGGTAACGCGGGTCGTAGTAGTCGGTCAGTAGGGTTGTTATCCAGGGGGTGTGGGCGCCCGGCTCGAGCCACCCCCCACCCCGCGCCGCCTCGTCTAGCGCGGCACGACAGGCCGTGTAGGCGCTTCCGGACAGACGTTTTTGGAGCCGACCGAGGTTGTGCTCGAGCCCCTCCCGCGTCGCGTCGGCCCCCGCAGTCTCGCTCGGCTGCCGGACATAATCCTCGAAGATCCGCGCCACCCGCTCTTCTAACGGCGCTTCAAGCAACACCAGCGGGCTCGTCTGCACCGCCGTGTACAGTGCGTCGGGTAAACTTAGCCGCCCGACCAGCCGTGCCTCATCTTCCAATACCAGCCAGCGCGGCACGCTAAGCAGCAGCTTAGTCGCGAGCGCGTTTTCGAAACTCGCCTGGCTCGGTTGCGGTACGTCTAGGCCGCCGAACGCGCTACCCCGGTGCTTCGCTTCAGCTTCTAGGTCGAGCACGAACACCTGCGGCACGCTTAGCGCGATCCGTCCGAGCAGCGCCGTTTTGCCGGTACCGGTCAGACCGCCCACCACCAGCGTCTGCTTTGTAGCGAGGATGGGCTCGAGCCGCCCCATCACGTACCGCCGCAGCGCCTTGTAACCCCCCACCACCCGCTGTACCCGCTCCGCGCCGATATAGTCCTGCGCCAAACGGCTGCGCATCCCCCCGCGCCAGCAGCAGACCGCTGTCGGCCCCTCTCGGCACAGCGCCCGCCACGCTGCGACCCGCTCGGGCATATCGGCGGCGGTCAGCGTCTGTCCGAGCACGAACGCCTCGTCTGGCCCTGCCTCGCGGTAGCGAATCCCGACGAGGTGCCGTTCGGCGTCGCTTAAAATCGGGCGGTTGTGCGAAAACGGCAACGCGCCCCGCATAAACTCGGTCGGCGCCCGCACATCGATAAGCTGGTACGCCGCCGTACCCGCCGCTTCCGGGTAGAGCGCTTCGGGTCGTAGCAGGGCGTCTGGTTTAGAATGCGACACGCCGTTAGCCTACCGCGCCGCCGACCGTAGGCTAGTCGGTTGGGATTCCGGGTACGGTAAGATAGCGTAGACTGTACACACGCTTATGTCTAGAATTGTTCTGATCGAAGACCACGCCGAAATCGCCCGACTTATCGAGGCCATCCTCGTGTCGCGCAAACACCAGGTCAAGGCCTACCCCAACGGCCAGAGCGGCCTCGACGCCATGCGCCGTGCCCCTCCCGACCTGCTCGTACTCGACGTCGGCCTCCCCGACATGAACGGGTTTGAAGTCGCGATGACGATGCGTAGCGACATGACCCTGAGCGACGTGCCGATTCTGATGCTGACCGCCCTAAACGATATCGACAACCGTCTGCGCGGCCTCGAAGTCGCCGACGACTACCTGACCAAACCGTTCGAGAAGCGCGAACTGCTCGCCCGGGCCGAAGCGCTGCTCCGCCGCAACACCCGCTCGGGTGGCTTGCGCGGAAGGCTCGAGCTCATGGGCGGTGCCGCCGCCGCAGTACAGATCGTCGCCCTCGCCCACCCCAAAGGCGCCTTTATTCTAGACGACGGCGCTATCGTCTACTTCGACGCCAACCGCGTCGTCCACGCCGTCCATCCCCAACTTTCGGGCCGCGACGCCGTCACCGACGCGTTTAGCCGCCAGCAGGGCGGGTTTCGGTTCGAGCCCTACGCCGATCCCCCCGAACGCAGCCTCAACCTCGACCCGATGGCGCTCCTCCTCGACACCGCCCGCCTTAGCGACGAAGCGAGCCGTCGCTCTCAGACCACACCCCAGGCCGCACCTCGCCCGCCAACCCGTCCGTCGGAACGCCCCCCAAAAGCCGCACAGGCCGCACCTCAAAAAGCTGCGCCCCAAAAAGCTGCGCCCGAAGCGATCAACATCGACGCCAAAGGTCTGACCGTCGTTCCGAACCTGTCGGTCGCCCGCACCTACATCGACATGTTACGGGGCATGCAAAAGTTCACCGTCCGCGAACGCTGGGATAAAAAACATAACGATACCTGCGTGGTCTTCGAAGGAGATGTGCTCATGCTCGTCGCGTTGCACAGCAGCCTTAGCGATATCTCCGAAGATTTCACCCAAATACTCGAAGGTATCTAGGCGGAGCGCCTAGTCGCTTTCCGGAGGGCTCGTTCCGAACGGCAGAGACGTCATCATCATGAAACGATACCGACTATGAAACTATCTATCCGATTCGACATCTCGCGCCCGTTTGCGCCCGGGCGCAGAGCGCTTGGGCTGTGAGTACCTATGGCTAACATCGTGGTGTTAGAAGACCAGCGCCAGATCGCCCAGCTCGTCCAGATCATCCTCAAAAAGCAGGATCACCAGGTGCACGTCTACCGCGACGGCGCTAACGGCTTCGAGGGCATCAAAAAGCGCCACCCCGACCTAGCGATTATCGACATCGGTCTACCGAGTATGGACGGCTTCGAAGTCGCCGAGCGGCTCCGCCAAGAGATCACCCTTAAAGACATGCCGATCCTCTTTCTCACCGCCTTGGGCGACATCGACAGCCGCGTCAAGGGGCTGCAAGTCGCCGACGACTACCTGAGCAAGCCGTTCCAAAACGAAGAGCTGCTCGCCCGGGTTGAAGCGCTGCTCCGCCGCACCGCCGCCAAAGAGAGTCTGCGCGGCAACCTCGAAACGATCGGCGGGGTCGGCTCGGCGCTACAGATTATTACCCTCTCCTACTCGCAGGGTGCCTTTATCTTAGACGACGGGGTCATCCTCTACCTCGTCGACGGCAAGGTCGTCCATGTCAACCACCCCGATCTAGAGGGCGAGGCGGCGGTGAGCAAAGTACTAGAGCGCCAGAAGGGTAGCTTCCGCTTCGACCCGAGCGCTGACCCCCCCGAACGAAACCTCAAAATAGATCCGATGCGTCTTATCCTTAACGCCGCCAAACAGACCGACGAACAGGCGCGCGACAGCGCCCAGAAAGACGCCGCGCCCGTAAAAGAACCCTCTGTAAACGAAACCGCAGACGAAACCGCAGACGAAACCGAAGAAAGCGCCGCGGCTCGAAAAAAAGCGCTCGAATCGCTCGACGTCGGCGCGAAAGGGCTGACCGTCGTTGCCGATGTCGATGTCGCCCGTACCTATATCGATATGATGCAGGGCTTGCAGCGCTTTAAGGTGAGCGAGCGTTGGGACGAAAAAAACCAGGACACCTGCCTCCTGTTCGAAGGTCAGGTGCTGATCCTGGTCGCGCTGCACAGCACCCTCGACGACCTCCCCGAAGACATGTACGACGTCGTCGCGCTCGGCGACGAGTAGAGGCTAGAAGGGCGCTTCGGCGCCGCTCGCTGTGGGCGCGGCCTCACCCCAGCGGGGGCGCGCCGATCCCTTGAGCAGGCTCTGCCGGTCGAGGGTGAGGGCGGTGCTAAGCCACGGACAGTGGTGCTCGAGCATATCGAGCTGGCCGCGTCCGATCCGCAGGTTGTCGGTCTGGTACTGAACCCGCTGGCCGGACAGGGTGAGCTCGAGCTGTAACGGTACCGTCTCGCCGTCGCTAAGCTCGTCGATCCACGAGCGCAGGTCGCCGAGCTGCGCGTCGGTAATCCCTTCGAGACCGAACCTGATCACCGCGAGATGGGGCAGGTTGCCCCGCTCCTCCCAGCTAATAAGCTTTTCGGCCACCAGCCGAAACGACCCTTCGTCGTCCGACACTTCAGCAACGAGCACCGCCGGACTGTCCTCGACGAGCTTCGGCGCGATCGCGTCGTAGGTATGACTAAACGCCACCACTTCGCGGCTGCCGGTCTCGTCGGCGAGGTCGAACCGGGCCATCATCGTCCCTTTGCGGGTAGCCTTTTTCTGGACGTTTTCGATAAGCCCGGCCAGCACGACCTTAAGCCGTCCTTTGTAGCTCTGCTCCTGCCGCTGTTCGCCGAACCAGTCTTCTAACCCGTCGACCGAGCAGCTCGCTGCCGCCGCGAGGCCCGGGTAGGAGTTCATCGGGTGGTCGCTAATGTAGAGGCCGAGCGCCTCCTTTTCGAGCCGGAGCCGCTCGAGCTTACCCATCACCGCCGCGGCCTGCTGCGCCGGCGGTTTGGTCTCTTCGGCACCGAACAGCCCGATCTGACCGCTCTGCGCCTGCGAGCGCTGCGCCGCACCCCACTTCAGCGCCGGTTCGAGGTTCGCGAGCAGCACCGCCCGGTCGCCGGTCGCGTCGAACGCGCCCGCTTTGATCAGGTGCTCGAGCGCCCGCTTGTTGACGAGCGAGCTGTCGACCCGCCGACAGAAGTCGTAGAGGTCTTTATAATTGCCGCCCCGCTGCCGTTCGGCCAGGATGTGCTCGACCGCCGCGTCGCCGACGTTCTTGATCCCGTACAGCCCGAACCGCACCACCTCGCCGACCGGCGTAAAGTCCGCCCGCGACTCGTTGATGTCGGGCGGCGACACCTCGATCCCCAAGTGCCGCGCGTCGCCGACGTACTGCGCGACCTTGTCGCTGTTGGCCCGTTCGACGCTTAGCAGCGCCGCCGTAAACGCGACCGGATAGTGCGCCTTAAGGTAGGCGGTCTGGTACGACAACATCGCGTAGGCCGCGCTGTGGCTCTTGTTAAAGCCGTAGTTGGCGAACTTTTCGAGCAGGTCGAAGATCCCGTTCGCCTCCTGTTTCGGAATCCCGTTCTGCCCCGCCCCTCCGAGGAAGATGACCCGCTGCTTGTTCATCTCCTCGACCTTTTTCTTACCCATCGCCCGCCGCAGCAGATCCGCTTCGCCGAGGCTGTAGCCCGCGACCGCCTGCGCGATCTGCATGATCTGTTCCTGATAGACCGGAATCCCGTACGTTTCGGCCAGAATCGGCGCGAGAAACGCTTCGGCGACCGGAAACTCGCTGTAATCGACCTCTTCTTGGCCGTGGTGGCGGCGGATGTAGGTCGGAATGTTCTCCATCGGGCCGGGCCGGTAGAGCGCCGACACCGCGATCAGATCCTGGATCCGCCGCGGTTTGAGTTTGCGCAGCGTGTCGACCATCCCCGGCGACTCGAACTGAAACACCCCGGCGGCCTCGCCCCGCGACAGCAGCGCGAAGGTCGCCTCGTCGTCCATCACGAACGCGTCCGGGTCGAGCGTCTCGCCCTGCGAATCGCGGATGATCCGCACCGCTGCCTCGATAAACGACAGCGTCCGCAACCCCAAAAAGTCCATTTTGATAAAGCCGAGATCTTCGACGCTCCCCATGTCGTACTGACAGACCACCGGCCCGTCACCGCTCCGAAACACCGGCGCGAGTTCCTGGATCGGTTCGCGGGCGATGATGACCCCGGCGGCGTGCACCGACGCGTGCCGCGTTAGCCCTTCGAGCGACATCGCGACGTCGACGAACTCTTTGGCGGTCGTCTCGTAGAGATCCCGAAACTCGGCGACCTCTTCAAGCGCTTTGGCGATCGGGGTCGAGCGCCCGAACACCACCGGGATAAGCTTCGACACCTTGTCCGCATCGCTGTAGGGCGCTTCGAGCACCCGCGCCGCGTCGCGAATCGCCGCTTTTGACGCCATCGTCCCGAACGTCGCAATCTGCGCGACCCTGTCTTCGCCGTACTTTTCGCGGACGTAGTCGACCACTTCCATGCGGCGCGTATCCGAAAAGTCGATGTCGAAGTCGGGCATGCTGACCCGGTCGGGGTTTAGAAAGCGCTCGAACAGCAGGTCGAACGCCAGCGGATCGATGTTAGTAATCCGCGTCGCGTACGCCACGATCGACCCCGCCCCCGACCCCCGACCCGGCCCGACCGCGATGCCGTGGTCCTTCGCCCAGTTGATAAAGTCGGCGACGATCAGAAAGTAGTCCGGAAAGCCCATCGCGATGATCACGCCGAGTTCGTACTCGGCTCGCTCGAGCTTACCCAACGTCTCGGTGCCGATCCCGTAGTCTGCGGCGCGCTCGGCGAGCGTATCTAGGTGCGGATAGACGTATGTGTCGAAGTTATCGTCTTCACCTTTTGGGTGCCGCCCCCGCTCGCCGACCCGCGCGACCGCGAGCAGCACCGCTTCGGGGTCGTCTCCCGCTGCGGTCTCGTCTGTACACGCTAGATAACGCCGAAACAGCGCCTCGTCGACGTCGTCGTAGCGCTCGATCAGCCCCTGATAGGTCTGCACCCGCAACTGCTCGGCGAGCGTCCGGCCTGCGGGGATCGGCAGTTCGGGCATTTGGTAGACCCGGTTCTTACCGACCGGCAGCGTGATGTCGCACAGGTCGGCGACGACCATGGTGTTGCTAAGCGCGTTTTCGAATTCGCTTTCGGGGAGGGCTCGAGCCATCTCCTCTGGCGTCTTGACGTAAAACTCCTCGCACGGAAACCGAAACCGCTTCTCGTCGGACAGCGTCGTCTTGGTCTGGATCGCAAGCAGCGCCTCGTGCGCCTTGGCGTCCTCTTTTTTGACGTAGTGCCCGTCGTTGGTCGCCACCATGCCGAGCCCGTACTTGGTCGCGAGTTCACGCAACATCGGGTTGAGCCGCGTCTGCTGCTCGGTGAGGTCGCGGAGCGAATCGGTCATCTCGACCGGGTTGTCCGGTACGTGGTTCTGCAACTCGATAAAAAAGTTGTCCCCGAAGATGTCGAGGTACTGCCGCAGCGTCTGTTCGCCCGTCTCTTCGCCGGCGTCTAACAGCGTCCGCGGAATCTGCGCCCCCAAACACCCCGACAGCGCGATCACACCCTCGCTGTACTCGCGCAGCAGTTCGTGGTCGACCCGCGGCTTCATGTAGAACCCCTCGAGCCACGCCCGCGAATTAAGCTTGCACAAGTTCTGGTAGCCGACAAAGTTTTTGGCGAGCAGCGTTAGGTGAAAGTAGCCGCCGTCGAGCTTGCTGCTCGGCTTCTTCCGCTCGTGCCGTGACCCGGCGGTCACGTACGCCTCGAACCCTAAATCCCGGTCTCTACAACCCGACACTAGCGATGACCGACCACCGCAACATGCACGGGGCGGTCGAGTTTTACAAGATCGCGACGGCGGCGGGC
>JAXHMC010000003.1:0-40897 GCA_034521635.1 Trueperaceae bacterium
CGATCGCTCGTCTTCCGTCACAATCATCTTTGTCCCCGCCCCACGTGGCGCGTGACCCCGGACGCTGACGAGCGTCACCATCACGAAGTTCTGCTGCGCCTCGGCGAGGCGGGCTGCTTGCGTTATCCAATCCACGACATCAGTCTACCGAATCCTCATGCAAAACACTCGTCATTTCGTCTCGTCATCTTGATGAGTCGTGTGTCGCTAAGTCATGTACGGGATGCAACAGCTATCGGTCTAACTCGATACGGTCGGGAATCTCTAAACGTCCATCGTGGCGCATCAAGAAGTCCGACAAAGCTTTCACGCCGAGCATCTCAACGCCCAAGACCCGCCCTGCGTGGTCGACATCGAGGTAAATATCGTCTTCAAACTCTACGGTCTGCGCGATGTCTCCGGCGTGGAGGTGGATGTAGAGCGCGTCTACGGTCGGGTCTAACGTCAACGTCATGGTGTCCTCCTGCTATTATCCTCGACATTTACATTAGACAGGTACATCAGACAGATCAAGACTGCCGCACACGCACAGATGTATGCAAAGACTGGATGCAAAGACGACGCCTCGTCGGTGAAGCGTCGTCATATCGTCGAAATCTTGTCCGAATCGTCAAACAACCGCTAGAAAAACCCTCGAAACGTCAACCTCATACCGACAACCGTTGCCCGAACGCTACGCTGCGCCGACACACCGAGGGTCAGTTCGCGACTCCGGCTGACACTCTGGCTAAAGCTCGCGCCGAGTCCGGCGATAACGTCACGGTCGACGAGGCCGAGGGTGCCGTTTAGTTCGGCGCTGCTGTCGGTACTCTGCGGGACCGAAACCTGCGCGAACATCCCCTTTTTCTTTTTTTGTACTCAAGTAGCAAGCGACGTTGATCCCTACTTTAGGATTCATCGTAAAGCTGCACCCTCAACGAGCAGATCGCCTCGCTTGAGAGAGTAAAATTAAAGTCTCACACCCAAAGGCACCTCGGAATTGTTTGCTCTAAACATCCTTCATGTACTACGCGAACGGAGTTCATAGTGGATTTATTCAACTTTTCAACAGACGCAAAAAAGATTGCGGGATACATCGGATACTTTAATCTTGGAGAGTGGTGGCTATCTGAATTTTCCGAAAGCGAAAGATATGACATCCAAGATAGGTATATGGGAGTAGGTACCTCAAAACTTATAGATCCGAGATTCCTCCTCGGCTTCTGGAAATCGCACAAGTAGTATATTGAGACTTCTGTAGATCTTCTAAAAATCCTATCCGAATTGTTTATGAAAAATGAAGAGCATTCTATCGCGTATCGAATGTTGAAAAAGGCTGAAGAGCTCGTCGACAATGACTTGCCGATTCTCAAAAGGCACTTTTTCTAAGTCAAATGATAGAGATGTACTACAAAGATAGAGGCGATGAAGCGAGTTTAGGGAAGGCGATCGAGGCATGCCATCAACAAATTGCGCTCTCAGAAGAAGCTAAAGACGCATTTTTACTCGGATACGAAGACTCGCCACTTCCTTCACATGTGGGATACAGGCGACTAGCTATCATTTTAGAGAAGCAAAAAAAATATCAAGAAGCTATCGATTTGTGTATCTGCGCCAAGGAGCAAGGATGGTCAGGCGACTGGGAAAAAAGGATAGAACGGTGCCGCGCAAGGCTTTAATCGCGTAGCTGTCATAAGGTACCAGGCAGAATACAGTAGTGATCTAAACATCTCAAAAAGAAGCTACTGTATAGGTTTTAGAGACACCTTCCTCGACTTGAGAAATTCATAGATCGTCTCTATTAGCTTTTCCTGATCAGAATCCTTATCAATCACCAGCAGCTTCACTCCATTTTCTTTAGCCAAAGCCATCTTTCGTTGATCACGTTTTCTCGTTTCTTCGAAAGCCTCACGACCACCAAAAAATTCAACTGGCTCAAAGTGCTGTGCACCGTGGTATTCAACTGCTACCTTCCAATGTGGCATCCAAATATCAAAGTGCTGTCTTCCTAACCATGTGGGACGCCCATGATGAATCACTTTTGTATATGGTGCAAACTCGCTTTCGAGCTTCCTCAAAAGCATGACTTCCGATTTCCAACCTTCGCCGACTCTGGGAAGTCCAGCATCTTCAAGTGCTAGGTTTTCTGCCTCTCTAGCTAAAGAGCTGATAATCGTCAAACGTTCGTATGCTGCGTAGAAACATCTTGTCTTAAACTTTAGAGACGCTGTACCGTAGAAGGGAACGCCTGTGAAAAGGCCATGCGAGTAAAAAGGATGATCTGAAACCCAACTTTCTAAAATTGAGAACCAGTCTCCGTTTTTCTTTGCGTAATCCTCAAACACGATGCTCAGTTTTTCTCTAAACAACGCTCCATACTCGGTAAGAAAATCAGTTTTTCGTTTACCAACCATAAGCACCATGTCAACTGGATTAGCAGCCATGCCAAGATGTTTTTGAATGTTTAATCTTAGGTTTGAATCACCCTTCTTACCAAGAACGTTTTCGGCTTCCGTTTTGTCGAAATCCAAGTCGAAAAGACAATCCAGGAATGTAGCGCCGCAACTGTCTTACAATAACTCGTCTCTTCATCTCTGTACAGTTCGGAGATGAAGAGGAGATGCTCCGATAACTGCTCAAAACCATATTTCTCCCACTCAGATAAAATTTTGTAGATATAGACAAAAACATAAGCGGTGTAACCATTAACGTCTAAATATTCTCCTCTTCCGAGCTTGGACTCTAATTCTTTTAAGAATTCCCTTTGCTGATCGCTCATGATATCTAGAGTGGGATAATGGCTTTTGAAATATGGGACTTGCATATTGAAACAATATAGTTTTACAAACCACGAGGTCAAGTTTTGTACTTGTTGGAAGTGACGCTAAGACAAAAACGATTGTGCGAATCTCATATCAATCCTCTGGTGAGAAGAGGGCAAGTCAGGGGCTCGAGCCCTGCTGTTACGAGCGGCTTTAGGTAACGTGATGCTTAGACACCGTAGTGCTAAGGAGTAGCTAGCAGGATCGGATAGACCACTATGACACGATCTAAACAGTGCTGATCTATAAGCAGAGTCTGTATGTTGCGCGACGCAGCTATAGCCAACATTAGCGCGTCGGGACTGTTACGAACCGGACAGAAAGGCCACAATAAGTCGTCGCAACGCGGGCTCGACGCAAGCGGTCAAGGACGAGATAACTAAGAACAACATAAAACGTAAGCACCTCGTCGCCGAGATACTTACGTGCTCAAGCCGCTGCAGAGAAATCAACCCGCATAACGCGGACGACGCTCTTCTACTCCCCCTCCTCGTCGGTACCAGAGGCTGAGGGCGATTCGACCGTTACAGTTATCTGGGCTAGCACCGACCCGTCAAACGAAATCTGTCCGCTAAGCTCGCCGGGCGTGTCGGAAGCCTGCCACACAGCTGCCCAGCGGTAGCCGTCGTCCGAGGTTAGGGGAAGCGTGTCGCCGTTACTCAATTCAAGACTGCCGGTCTCGGCACGAAACAGCGTGTTGATGTTGATAATCGCCTCGCGACCGGCGGTTACGACGGCGTCATCTGCGTCGACGGGCGAGCCTTCGGTAATCGTCAGCATAACGGTCTGCTCTACTCGTTGGTCGGGCGCTTCAGCGACGACCGGGATGCTCAGCGAGCCGAGTGGGGTCCCAGCAGGGATTCGCAGCGTCGCCGACCAGGGACCACCTTGCGAGCTTAGCGCGATCGTCTCGCCCGCAAAGACAGCGCTTACCCGTTCCGGAACGCCGCTCACCAAGACCTGCAGCGTCACTTCGGCCCCGACCGGAAGGCGCGCAGGATTGGCGCGAGCGATAACCGCTAACCGGTTACCACTAAACGTGCTTACAACCTGACGGGGAACCTCCGCCGCTCCGAGGACGACCTGGGGCGGACCCATATCCGTACGCAGTACGATGTCTACAGCGGGGGTCGTCGATTCGTAGCGTTCGGGCAAAAACGTCTCGTCTTGAGTGATGGTGTAGCTACCCGGCACGAGGCCGCTAAGTCGGATACGACCGTCGACCCCCGTTCGGCTGCGCCGCTCTTCTGCGCCGCTTACCTCGACGCCACTGTAAGGGATGCCGGTTTCACCCTCGTCAAGCTCGCCGTTGCGGTTGAGGTCGTCAAACAGAAAGACGTTTAGGTTAACGACCGGAACGAACACAAGGTCGCGCTGTGCGGTTTGGTTGACGCGGATCGCGACCGTCGCGTCGCCCCGTAGGTCGATGGTTGCCGACTGTCCCGACACGATCTCTAGCGGATACTCGCCCTCGGTGAGCCGCAACCGGTAGCGTCCGTCGGCGTCGGTGGCCGTCAGCTCCGAACCTAACGCGATCGTCAGGCCGCTAAGTAACGGGTCGTTCGCGTCACGAACCCCGTTTAGGTTCTGGTCGACATAAGCGACCCCTTCGGCTACCCCACCACGCCGTCCGCCGAAAGCATCGACGACAGGGACGGGCGTATCGAAGGGCAGCACAAAGGTGTAGCCCAGACTAACGCGCAGGTCGTTTTGAAGCGGCGCCGCGCTGCTAAAGAAGTTGTCGTCGCGCGACAGCACGTACCCCGCCGACAAGGTCAGCCCTTCTTGCAAGAAGTCGCGCTGTACTAGCGTTAGCAACAGACTTTCCGAACTTGCGGCACCACCGAAGCCGAACTGCCGCACGTAACCGAGCTGGCTAACGAGCGACCCCGCCCAGTTCTGCTGCCAAGTTGCGGCAAAACGGTGCGAAAAGCTGTTGGTTGCGGCGGTAGTCGCGCTATAGGTGTAGTTAGCAGCGAGCCGCGACCGAACACTTAACGCGTAACGGAGGTCTGTTTCGAGATCGAACGTCCACTCGGCGGGGTCGGTAGCGGTGGCGCCACTCCGTTCGTACTGGCTCGCAAGGGTAACCCCGAGGTCACGGTAGCTCGAGCCCGCACTCACCCGAAACAGATGCTCCGACGCCGTATCGTCCGCCGTTCCGTTCTGATAGACGTAGCTCGTCGCGGCGCTTATCGGAAGGTCGGCAACGTTGACGCGCAGTCCTAGTGCGGGGCTTAGTCGCCAGCTCGAGCCCCCCGTCGCTAATGTATATCCTGCCGAAAACGTTGTGGTGAGTTCGTTTAGCGGTTGTCCGTAGACCGTTACCGTGTTGCGCCACTGCTGTTCGCTAGGAGAAAGCTGTACAAACGTCGTCCCCCTCATCCCTAGCGGGTAGATCGAACGCGTACCCCCACTCACCCCTAGACCGTGTATGCCCGAAAACGGAATCCCGGCGTAGCTCTGCGTGATGTCAACCTCGGCAAGTTGCCAGGTAAGCGACTGGCGTAGACCGAACGTCGCGGCGTAGCCCCCTTCGTCTACCGTCGCGCCGACCAGGTTAAGCCCCGCACTTAGCGAAAGTCCGTCACTCACCCCGACGCGGTAGAGCGCCGCGAGGCTGTCGCTACGGTCGTTAAACCGCCCCGAGGTCTGACCGAAAAGCTGTAGGTCTAGGTCGGAGTCGCGGCTAATCGCCGAGACGTTAAAGTTACCGCGCGTCCCGTCTCGGGTCGCAACCCCACCTTCGGCATCGAAACGCCACGTGTCGAGGTCGAACCCGCCGTTTAAACGGTAGTTGTTACCGGCAAAGTCGGCGGCGGCGTTCCAGCGCTCTGCGTCGAAGTTAAGAGATAGACGCGACGGCACCGTCGCGAAAAAGGTATCGAGCGACCCCGCAACGTCCCCTAAGCCACCGTCGGCTTCGATGTAGTCCGAGAGCTCGCCGCCAAGGCTCGGCGACACCCGGTAGTCGAGTGACGGCGTAACCTCGTCCCCCTCGACGGACAGGCCCGCGCTAACGCTAGAATCGACCGTCAGGACGAGCTGCGGAGCCGCCTCGTTATTCGCCTCGACCACCGTACCGTCGCGGAAGGTGCTTTCGACGACCGCACTCGCCGTCACGGCTGGATCGTTCGCCGAGACCGCGTCGAGCCGTAAGACGTGCCGGTAGGTCGGCGACGTTCGGCTTGTCGGAACGAGGGTAACGGTTGCCCGTGCTCGTTCGCCAGGACCGAGGGTGTACAGGTTGGGCGCAACGGCTTCCTGATTCGCGCTGGCGCGTTAAACGGATTTGTGTCGCGACCGTTGCCGAGATTGCTTACCTCGACCGTGTAGTCGAGGGGTTGGCCCTGCACACCTTCTAGCTCGCTAGGCGCACTAAGCCCTATGGAGTACCTCGCCCCCACCACCGTCCGCGTAGACGCGATGACGCCGCCGACGAGCAGATCGAACGCCCACGACTTCGTAGCGCGAAGACGGCACGCGCAGCGTTACCGCCACGAAGCCGTCGCCGTCTAGTTCGAGCGTCCCCGTAGCGGTAAGGACCGACCAACCGCTAGGAGGCCTCACCTGGTAGCCGACCGTCCCCTGGCCCCGAACCTCGAAGCTTAGGGTGACGTAGCTTCCCGGCAGGCCCCCTCCCCGCACCGCGTTAGCGGTAAACGACGCCTCCTGCGCGCTTCCCCACACGAGCAGCGCGGCACCGACCATGACGAGAAGATGACGAATAAGGCGTCGCACGTCCACGGCAACTACTCTTGACCGATAGCCGTAACGAGGGCGTTAACGGTGTAGCGGGCGGCGGGCTCGGTACCTAGCAGCTCGAGCTCGAACTCTAAGTTTAGCTCGAGCCACCCCCGCGTCCTCCCTACCTGCGTGTAAATGACCTGCGGCGTCCCGTCACCGCGCGTCCACAGCCCCTGGTTGACCCGGTAGCGAATCTGATTGGCCGGGATCAGCACCGCACCGTTATCGGCCCGCAGGTCGGGAATCTCTAAGAGTACGATCCAAGTTTCGTCGAGATTCGCGAAAACCTGCACGGGCAAACGGCCTTCTGCGGCGCGCCCGGCCGCGTAGCGGGCCGGGCACTCCCGGGTGCAGTCGTCTAGCGTATCGTAGCCGATCTCGGTCGTCGGCACCCGTAGCGAAATCGCGTCGGGCACCAACACGTCGACCTCCCAGTTAGACTGCGCTACAGCGCTCCCCGAAACGAGTCCGAACACGAGAAGGCTGCAAAGGTATCTATATATAAGCGACATGAACGTACTCCTTATCATAGCTCCCCCCTCTGCTGTGCGTCGTCGAAATTACTGTGCGTCATCAAAGTTTGCCGACATCAGCGTGTAGGTAAAACCGCGGCTCGTGATTCAACCTGACCTTGAGCTTGAACCTTGACCGCGAGCACGACGAGATGGTCGCGACATAGCGCGCTCGAAGCGTTATCGGTGACCAGGCGAATCTCCTTATTGGCTAGCTAGCGAAGAGCCCTCTACTGCCGTGATGTTTGAACCACCGTGGTCGATATAGAGCGATTGCATTTGGACGTTCGTGAGGAGCGTGGCGTCGGCGTGTTCAGCGCACGTGGCGGCCAGGCCGAGAGGGTACTAAAGGTTTGTAGTAGAAAGCTCTGGTAACAGACAAACGCGTCGCCGTTACGGGTCCAAGAACCACCAGGGTTCGTGCCGGTCGGAGGGTAACTCGTAACGGGGCTCGAGCCCGCCACTTCGATCCGGGGCCAGTCGGTAATCGTGTAGGACGTTCCTAGAGGACGAACCCTCTGGGCCCCGGTCGACGTATCGGCAACTTCACCTACCTCGTCGGTAAGGCTAGGTCCGCGCAAACAGGGTCAGCAAGGCAGTCGCTCCCGACTTCTTCGGGAACATGAAGCTACGGTCCGGTGCGCCGCAACCTGGAGTTGCGCCGACGCCTCGACCGCAACGCCAGAGTACAGCGACGCAGGTCTGGTCGCCTCCCCGTATCGGAGACTTCTTGCGCTGAGCGCTCAAGCACAACCGCGAAACCGACGGCAACTCCCCATCCTCGCCAAGGTTCGATAATTATGGCGTTGCGGGAAACCGGCGACTTGGTCTTCGGTTTCAGATCCGATTTGCGCTTCAGGCAGCGCCCTCGGAGCGCAAAACGCCTACCCCGGCGACGCCCAACTGAACGGTCGCCGTACTCCACCAGGACGAGGATGGAGTTGCTGCCGGAAGCGGGCCAGCTGCAAGTCGAACGAACACCCTATCCACCAGGAAGATGTTTAAATCGGAAAATCGCTCTCGATAACCGTCTCGCCCGCAGCGTTACGGATCTCGATGTAGCCGCTTACGATCTGCGCGGCGTTGCCCGTGTTGAGGTACTGGATAGAGCCGAAACGCGTCGACCGGGCTCGCGATCCGCTCGCCGAAGATTCCGCCGATAACCCCCTCGCGGACGATAGGCGGTACATTAACGTAGATGGTGTGACCGACCCGGACGTTAAAGGCGGCGAGCCGAAACCCCGGTTGTGGGTTAGGATCTTCGCCCTCTAAAAAAAGCACGCTCCAGTGCGTACCGGGCTCGGCATCGGCAGGCACCTCGGCGGTGTAGCGCACCTTGGCGCTTTGGAAGTTCGAGGTCGAGCTGACTAGGCGTAGGGGTACCCACGTGCTTGACTCTCCTGCACTTCACCGACCGGTAGGTAGTTAGGGGTTCCGTCGGGCTGATAGCTCTTTACCCCCGAAAGATAGAGCCGAACGCGCGCGGGTGTTGCTGGATCAGTCATGACCAAGGTCGCGCTTTAACGTCTTGCGAACATCATAATAAAAAAGTCAGCGGGGTTGAATAGTGCCGCTGAGCGAGAGCGATCCCGGCACTTAGAAGCCAGAGTGTACATACATATAGAGCTATACGCGAGTACGGATGATGCTTGCGGAGTGCCGCACGGTTTACTGTTACCGTTTCTGTCGCCATTGCTAAAGTCCCTTCGTCCGGAGATCTTTTACCTGCTGCCGGTAAGCTAAGCTCTTCTAGTTTAGACAGAAAAAGAGGTACCTAGCGACGTCGCTAGGTACCTTGGTTAGAGATCTCTTACTTACCTAAGCCAAGAGGTGGTGGTGAGCGTGTAGGTCAGTTGAGCTTCGTTGTCGCCAGCGTAGTCGCTGTTGACTTTGACCGCGACGACGACCAGGTCGTCTAACCAGCTCTTGTAACGGCAGCTCTCGGGGACGCCACTGCCGACGGTGCGCGAGCCGGTCGGGCCGCTGTTAAGGTTTTCGGGGACGAGACGGATAGCGCTGTCTTTAAGTTCGTAGAGGCCGGTTCCCGCACCGAAGGTGTCGCAGGGGTTGTCCTGGATGGTAGGTGCTGCAACGCTCCGGGGGTCGGTGCGCCATCGACAAGGTCGGTGCGTTCGACCGAAAGGTCCCACTCGGTGCCGTTCGAGAACTTCTTGGAAGGAACGACCGGTATACGAAGAAGTCCGCCTGCCAAGCTCACCGTCGCTGCCGATCTCGATGGGCGGGTAGCTGGTGACGACGTCGCCACCGTTAATGCTGACGTTAGGCCACCCGTCCGGGCTGTAGGAGGTACCGAGCGGCAGCGTTTGGACTTGGTTGTAGAAGTTGCCGCCCAATTGCGTGGTCTGATCGGTAAGCGCGGTGCCGTAGACGCACACCATATCGCCGGTCGTACCCGTGCCGTCGATTTCGTTGAGGTCAAACTCGAGGTCGGTTACGTCTAGGTGGAGTGCGGTCGCTTCCGGGACGACGAGACGAACCGTTTGGTTGACGGCTGCCTCGTTGACACCGATGTCGAAGTCGTCAGCACCACTACCGGTGGTGGGAGCGAGTGTCTGGGCAGCAGCGAAGCTAACCAGAGCGACGAGGGCAGAAGCTAAAAACACCTTGCGAAACATAATGTTCCTCCTAGGAACGGGGATCGTGCGAGAGCACGGGGGGCGCGGCAAATATTGTGATAGGTATATTATGAATGAGAGCTTGCCGCAGGGACGGAGTGTCGGTTGTGGATAGTCGTTCGGCCTCCTTTCTTGAGTCGTTCAAGTTATGGTCATACTTTAGGCGAGGGGGCATTACATCATCATTACAGCGTGTTTCTTAGGTCTAGAACACTTTTTTCTCGAAAATACGCAGAGGACACAAAAATCTTTTACTCTGATTTAACGCCTTGTCAAAGTGTCTAGAAACGGTTAAAGTGTAAAAATTTTGTAAAGATTTAGCGCCACGGCTGCGCTGTGAATAAGCGCTGCCAAACAAGCTTTGCAAACTTTGTGTATGTATAGTGCACGCCAAGGCATTTACGAAGGAGTTTATGGCGAGTTTTTGTAAATATCGGCGCTAGCGGGTGCGGCTCGAGCCCCCGCAGCCTAGCAGCAAAAGCCCAAAAAAACACCTAGCTCGTTAGGTAGCAGCTAGGTGTTGGCGGGGTGGTGCGCTTTTAGGGCGAGTTGCGGTGGGTGACCTTCATACTCGGTAGGGCGTTAAGGTCGTAGACTCTGACCGTGTTGTCCTTGTGCGGCGACTGCGCCAAGCGGTAGGCGCGAAGCTCTAGTTCGATAACCGCCGGATTAGAAAAGGTGGCGAGTTGCAGCTCGCGGCCCTCGTCGAGATTAAACCAATACTCGAACTCGTCGGGGAGCGGGAGGGTAAGCAGCGTGTCGTGTACGGCACCCGACTCCTGAGCGGCGGTAAAGGTCACCTGCCGGGTCTGTTTGCCGTAGATGGTGAGCTCGAGCTGCGCTTCACCGGGTTCGGAGTTGGGGCTGAGAATCGCCCGGTGGTAGGCTCTGCCGCGCAGATGCAGGATACAGGGCTCGTCGGGAAGCTCCCAGCGGATGTAGACGCGCTCTTGTAGCGCGTCCCGTTTGACCAGGGCGATCCGTTCGTCTCGGCCTTCGACGTGGGGGCTCGAGCGAAAACTTTCTAGGAGCGCTAGTTCGCGGCCTAGACCGATCCGGTGCCGCAGATCCGATGCTTCGGCGAGTTCTGGTTTCTGTCTCGTGGCTGCTCGCGGCAGTTCTTCGCGCAGCCCGGGCGCGGCTGCCGCGTTCCGCCGGCGCATCTCGAGGTGGTAGCTCCGGGCCTGCTCGTTGCCTTCGAGAGTGAACTGCTCGGCGGCGACCGCGTGAAAGCGTTGGCGGCGACCCTCCTGTAAGCTCTGATAGAAAACACGGCGGATCATACTGCTTACAAAGAACCAACCGTCCTGATAGCGTAACCATCCTTCGCGTTCGAGCTCGTCCATGTAGGGCTCGGCGCCCAAGGCTCTGACGAGGTCGGCGGAGAGGGCGCCGGGGTGGACCGAGAGGGGCTCGAGCACGAGCCTCGCCTTATCGCTTAGATCGTGGGCCTTTAGGAGATACATGGCGCGAATCCGCTGCGGCAACGGCAACACACTCCCAAAGCCCTCGGGCGGGCGGAGTGCGAGTAGCTCCTTTAAAACCCCGATATTGCCCTCGCTTTCGATGTATATCCGAGCGGCTTCGGCAAACGGAAGCTCTGCGAGCAGGGTGTGGCGCACCTCGAGCCAGCTTAACGGCTTTAGCCCGACAAACTTGACACGGTCGGGCGGATACTTTTCGCGAAGATCGAGCAGCAGTACCGGATCGTCGCCGAAGGCGAGGTGCTCGAGCACCCACACGCTACTTTTGTCGTGGACGATCTGCTCGCTCAGCGCCACATCGCGAAGTGACTGATAGGTTAAAAAATGTAGCGCCGTACGTGTACCCGCCCAAGTGTCCCGAGCTGTTTGAAGCCCCAAACGCTGCGCTAGTTCGCGGGCGAACGCCTCGTGACCGGCGCCGGGTAGGCCCGACAAGATCAGCAGATAGGGGGGACGCACCTCCGCCGCGAGTTCGTCGAGCTGCTGCTGGCGTACCAGGGTGTTCGTGGACAGCTCGGAGAGACGCGTTCGCACCGTGTCGAGCCAATACTGAAATTCAGTAGAGATATCGTCTAGACCCTCGAGTAAGACCTGATCGCTGTTAGGTGTGCGTTCGAGCTCGATACGGGCAGGCAGGTAGAGCGGATCGGGCGAGCCGGTAAAGGCGTCGACATCGACCTTTTCTAAAACCTTACGGAGTCTGCTTAGTTCGACCCGAAGATTGTTTCGTGCGTCTCCAAAACCCCACAACAGTTCGCTTAAAACATCGCGGCGCGTAGGTCCTTCGATAGCGAGATAGTAAAGAAGCGCGAGACTACGCTGCGTTAGCTTGACGTTACGCCCCTGATGCTCTAGCCGTGCCGGACCGTAAAGATACAGATAACAGACGTCTCGTGCCCCTCCGGAGGGATCCGCTTGAGATGAGGGTTTGCGCGTATCGGTAGACATCAAAATCGTAATCTCCTAGCTCGCAAAAGTAATGCGAATTGCTTATATATTTCCCCCCTGTGGTCGACTAGCGAGCAATCTCCTTCAGCTGCGGCCTTGCGCAAGACTATAAAATTAAAAGCCGTTCTGTGTAGAGTATCCTAGAACCCTTTAGCGGAGGTCTCGACGACTACGTGTGTTCAGAAGATGACGATTAGCAGAAAAATGGCGACCAAGACTTGTTTTGCCTGCTTCAGGCATAACCGCATAGTGGACCAGTTCAACAACTCTATTACCTAGACATTAATCGGATCTTAAGCGTGATCGTTTATGGTAGGTAGGTTTTGATGAAACCACATGCGCAAGTATAAAGCATTAACGCGCATTAAATAAAGTCTAGACTACCCACGTATCCGAATTTCTGCCCCGAATTTCTGCACTATATTTGTTTGTAAGAGAACAGTAAGGAAATACGGAAGACCCGGTCAAGAAGCTCGATGACCGGGTAGCTCAACCGGTAGAGAGGGATGAAGCGTTCGCAAAGATGAACGAGCCCGCAGGTTTTAGCGCCTGTCGTTACCGCCGAGCCGTCTCTGTCGTTTCGTCTCTGTCGTTTCGTCTCTGTTACGAGGTGTCCGGACAGGAGGGCCGCCCTGCCGCTCGCGCAGATCTGCCCCGGTGGCGCGCGTAGGTCGATACGGAGCAGAGGTTAGCTCTAGGCGACAGAACGTCAGAATCGCCCTGTGCCGAGCGGGTTACAGACGGCGCCGTGCGCGAGAATATCCACTGTTTTTGCGGCTCGCGGCTGTTATAGTAGTTTCTAATGAAATGTTTTGACGTGCGGCAACAAACGCCGTGCACCATACCAGGGGCGTCGCGACGCCCTACCTATAGGTATCTTACGTACACATATAGCGAGACTTGTGGCGGCGCTACCGCTACACTACGAAACGGAGGCCGCTATGAGTGAACAAGCCTCACAAAAAACCGAAGGCGTCGCCCTTTTTGTCGACTGGGAGAGCTTTAAGTGGCAGATGCAGCACGCCCACGACACGCCGCCCGACGTCGCGCTACTCATAGACGCTGCAGACGAGTACGGTACGCGCGGGGCGGCTCGAGCCTACGCCAACTGGAAAGCCGAAGCGATGAAAGAAGACGCGCGCGTCTTTCAGAAGAAGGGTGTGCGGGCGCTTAACGTACCGGGCCGCGCCGCCGAAGACGACACCCCACCCCAAAACAGCGCCGACGTCCGGCTCGCCGCCGAAGCGGTCGACCTGTGCCACACCCAGCCGCACCTCTCGACGTTTGTGCTGGTCAGCGGCGACGGCGACCTTATCCACGCCGCTAACATCCTCAAGAGTCACGGGCGCAAGGTGGTCATTATCGGTCTGGTCGGCACGGTCGACACGCTGCTGTCACAGGCTGCCGACGACATTATCTACTACGACCGCGATCTCGCCTCGCTCGCCGGCGAAGAGTCGTCGGCGGTACCGGCAGGTATGGGCGACGACACCAACGTGCAGACCGCCTACAGCTGGACCGAAGACCTGCTGCGTCAGGCCAAGGGCAAGGGTCTCTCGCTCGCCCAGCTCGAGCACGTGCTCGTGCACCTCTACCACTTTAATCCGAAGAGTCTCGGCACGACCTTTAAAGACTTTATCAAGCAGATGCAGAAGGCTGGGCGGGTCAAGATCGCCAAGGTCGACGGCAAATTCGTCGCGAAGCTGCCCGCCGGACAGGCCGCCGCCCCCGAAGCCGACGAGGCTGCCGCCCCGCCCCCGGAGGCGAAGAAGCCGCAGGCCAAACCGCAGGCTAAACCGCAGACCCAACCGCAAGCCCAACCGCAAGCCGAGGTCGCGGAGGAGATCCGGTGGGTGCTCGAGCTCCTCCAGGGCACCAGCAAGCCCCAGCCGCTCAACAGCATCATCAAGACGCTCCGCGAACAGCACGACTTTAAGCCCGACAAGAGCTTCCAGGCCAAGATCAAAGAGGCCCAGCAGAAAAAGCTGTTACGGATGGTCAAAAACAAGAAGGACAACCAGTGGTATATCGTCCGGGGTGAGCGCGCCGCCTAGCCGGGGTTACGGTGCCGGGGTATGCCGGTTGGTGGGTATGTAGGGGGGGGCTCGAGCCCTCCTCTCTTCTATTCTTCTAAGCTGTCCTTCTAGCAGCTTCGTTTTCATCACCATATGCCGAGCTACACGCCAATCCACCCGCCGATTTCGGTCTGTTTTCAGGCTGTTTCGCACGATCGGTTGTGTACGAGTTGTGTACGAGTTGTGTTACCACAAGCGTCGAGATCGCCCGCGACAAGGGTGAAGCCGTAGCGATGATTCGCATGACGGCGATCCGCACCTACTACCCTGCACGGGTATCTCTCCCGCATCCGCCCTTCTCGCCACCAGGCCGTACCGCCAACTCGGTATCGTAGACCCCTCGACGTCTCTGCTCGGCACGTTATACTCATACCCGATATGGGTATTTTAGAGTTTCTCCAACAGCCATGGCCCTGGTATGTCGCCGGGCCGCTTATCGGTCTTACTGTGCCGCTCCTTCTGCTCGTCGGCGGCAAGCACTTCGGTGTGTCCGCCAACTTGCGTCACGCGTGCGCCATTATCCCTAACCGCATCGATTTCTTTAACTACGACTGGCGCAAAGCGGGTATCTGGAACCTTGTCTTCACCGCCGGCATCCTGATCGGCGCTCTGGTCGGCGGCGTCCTGCTCGCCAACCCCGAACCGCTTCAGGTCGCCGCAGCGACCCAGGCCGACCTCGCCGAGATCGGCGTCGCGACAGACGGCGGCTTCGTGCCGAGCGAGATCTACAGCTGGTCGAACCTGCTCACCCTGCCCGGTCTGCTGCTGATGGTCGGCGGCGGTTTTCTGGTCGGCTTCGGCGCACGCTACGCGGGCGGCTGCACTTCGGGTCACGCGATTATGGGCCTCGCCGAACTGCAACTCCCGTCGCTCGTCGCGGTGATCGGCTTCTTCGTCGGCGGCCTCGTCATGACCCACAGTCTACTCCCGCTTATTCTCGGTCTCTAGGAGCTTTGTATGGACGCAACACGCACCACCCCTCAGCCTGACATCTCTACGGGCGATCACGTCCGCGCCAACCTCAAGTACCTCCCGATCGGCTTCTACTTCGGCTTTATCCTCATCAAGTCCGAAGTGGTCGCTTGGTACCGGATCCAGGAGATGTTTCGCTTTCAGTCGTTTCATATGTACGGCGTTATCGGCGCGGCGGTGCTGGTCGCGGCGCTGTCGGTGTGGCTTATCAAGCGCTTTAAGCTCCGCGCCCTCGACGGTAGCGACATCACCTTTACACCCAAAGCTCCGACCTACCCCCGTTACATCATCGGCGGTACCTTCTTCGGCCTCGGCTGGGCAGCGACCGGAGCCTGCCCCGGCCCGATTCTCGCCCTTATCGGCAGCGGTCTAAGCGTGTTTCTGGTCGTGCTCGCGAGCGCCGTGCTCGGCACCTGGACGTACGGGCTGCTACGCCACAAGCTCCCGCACTAGCGAACACACCACGCGAACAGTCTGACGACGCCGACGCGGTTTTCCGGAGCCGCGTCTTCTGCTTTGGGTTTTGTCTACAGGGTCTTATCCACAGGACGCAAAACGTTCTGAGATGCTAGGCGACAGTGGTTAGCAAGACGTTGCTCTGCAGAAAGCGCTTCTGTCGACATCTGCCGAGCGCGACCGTTGCGTTGCTATCTAGAGCTGTACGTTGCTGCTGGGGGTGAGTGGGGGTATCGTGGGTAGAGCGGTGCGCATGGCGCACCCTACTGGGCTGACTACTCTAAATGGCGTACCAGAGACGTCTTCTAGATTCGCAGAATGTCCGTGTAGAACGACGAAAACGCATCGTCATACCATCTTGTTCGCGCACTGTTTTAGGCTGGACGGTTTACGATTGCCTGCTGACGGCTACTGGGCGCGACGTAATAACTAGAAATATAGTTGCAATCTCGCCGAGACTCTGCTACACTGCTCGTGTGATAGAGAAGACGCAAGCCGCTACCGCGATGGACGCCCTCGGCAACGAGGTTCGCCTCGACATCTACCGTAAACTCGTCCGTGCCGGACGTTCGGGGTTGGCGATAGGGGAGATTCAGTCGCGTCTCGGTGGGGTGCCGCGTTCGACCCTCGCACATCACCTACAAAAACTCGTTCTGGCCGGGCTGGTCAGCCAGGAAAAGGAGGGTGCTAGCGTCGTTAGCCGTGCCAATTACGACCTGATGGAAGGGCTTGTCCACTACCTAACCGCCGAGTGTTGCGTCGACGACTGCGATATCGCCGACACTGCCGCCTAACCGATACCTAGCCGACACCGCGACGTGTCCGCTAATACCGTCTGCTCACACTGTCTGCTCACACCGCCTGTCTGATATCTGCTCACACCGCCTGCCCGGCAATCTGTCCGGCAACGCTCCCTAAACCGTCCGTCTTTTTTTTGTCCGATAGTAACTAATTCTCTAGTTATATAGTTGGAGGTACCAGAATGCTTTCGTCCTACGTCCGTCAATCCTGGAAGAACTTACGCCGTGTCGACTGGGTGATTATCGCGCTGTTTGCGGTGCTGTTTACGCTTGCGGCGCTCGCCCCCGAACAGTTTTCAGAGACGCTCGGCTCTACTGCTCAGAGCTTGCTCGGCATCGCGCCGTTTCTACTGGTTTCGGTCGCGTTTGCGGCCTACACCCGGGCGAGTGGCTTTGACCAACTTCTGACCAAAGTCTTTTCGGGCCGGATGATTATGGTTGTCGCGGTCGCGTCGGTGTTTGGGGCGGTGTCGCCGTTCTGCTCGTGCGGTGTGGTGCCGATTGTGGCGGCGCTGCTCGCAGCGGGCACACCGCTTCCGGGGGTGATGGCGTTCTGGCTTAGCTCGCCGCTGATGGACCCGGAGATGCTTATCCTGACGGTCGGCGATTTAGGGCTGACGTTCGCTGTGGCCCGGCTGCTCGCGGCGGTCGGTATCGGTCTGTTGGCCGGTTACGCGACCTGGGCGGTGCAGCGCTGGGGCTGGTTCGACAACCCGCTCAAGAAAGTCGTGTGTGGGTGCAGTGCCAAGACGGTCACCAACCCCGGCGAGACCCGTTGGGCGTTTTGGCAGGAGGCCGGGCGCCGCGACACCTTCGTGAAAGAAGCGCGGAGTATCGGCCTCTATCTGCTCAAATGGTTGTCGCTCGCCTTTATGCTCGAAAGCCTGATGCTTAGCTACGTTCCTGCCGAGACGTTTTCGCAGGGGCTCGGGGCGGGCTGGCAGGCGGTTCCGCTCGCGGCGCTGCTCGGGGTGCCGGCCTATCTGAACGGCTACGCGGCGATTCCGACGGTGTCGGGGCTGCTCGAACTCGGCGTATCGCCCGGTGCGGGCCTCGCGTTTATGATTGCGGGCGGTATTACGAGCCTACCGGCGGCGTTAGCGGTGTTTCCGCTGGTGCGGTTGCGGGTCTTCGTCTGGTACGTCGGGCTCGGATTCGGCGGGGCGTTGCTGGCAGGGTTCGGGTTTTTGCTGGTGTAGTTGGGTTGCGCGGTAGACGCGCCTGCAGAGATAACGAAGACGAAGATAACGAAGACAGGGTGTTGAGGGCTCGAGCCCCCCCGCGACCACAGCGGCTCGAGCCCCTAACTTTCGTTTCTGCTATCCTAACCGCAAGCCTGTGGTGAGCGAAACGTACAACCGGCTATACTGCCACATCAAACGTCACGACAGACATGTCACTGCGGACGCCGCGAGGTCACTGTTCGCCACAGACGAAACTGTTTCGGCGTAACGTTGTAGCACGACGTTCTCGGTTCCAAACTCTCGGGCTCGCCAAAGGACGTAGAAGATGGCCAACCAACCGGATTACAACGCCGCGAAAGTGTTCGCCCTCGGCAAACTCGCTGCGAACTAGCGGTTCTCTGCTGAGAGTAGAACGCCCTGGTGCAGGTCGACGGTCGATCGTTCGCCTAACGCGGCGAAGTTGTCGCGTAGCCACTGCGCCATCGCGGCGCGGCCCTTGTCGCGGAGGTGGGTGAAAAAGCCCCAGTCGGCGGCGAACTTGCTCGCGATGCTGTACTCGCTTAGGGCGCGGTCGGCGCGCAGAGCGTGGACGTAGAGATACTTAAAGCGGTCGCGGGCGTCGTCTTTAAGCATGTCCTGATCGATAAGCTCCTGCACGAAGGCGATCGAGCGAAGCTCGTGGAGCAGCGACGAATTAAAGCTGATCTCGTTGATACGGTCGGAAATCGCGTCGGCGGTTGTCGGAACCGAGTCGCGTTCGATGGGGTTGAAGTGGACGATGAGCAGGTCTTGGGTGTCGGTGTGGTAGTGGAGCGGAAACAGCGCCGGGTTGCCGGTATAGCCGCCGTCCCAGTAGTAGTCACCGCCGATTTCGACCGCCTTAAAGAGATAGGGCAGGCAGGCCGAAGCCATCGCGACGTCGAGGCTAATCTCGTCGGTGTGAAACACGCGGGCGCGTCCGGTACGGACCTTGGTGGTGCTGATAAACAGCTTGACCGCCGGTGCGTCGCGTAACGTCTCGAAGTCGACCAGGTCGTCGAGCAGGTCGCGGAGCGGGTTGATGCCGAAGGGGTTGAACTGATAGGGTGACACGACCCGCGTCGCCGACTCGAACGCGATGTAGCGAAGGTTTTCGAGGAGCGGAAACGCCCAGGGCCAGGTGTCCCACGGCGCGCGTCCGCTGTAGCGTTGACCGATAGTAGCGACGCGGCGCCAGAACTTGGTAAGGGTCGCTTTGGCCTGGTCGGGGCCGCCGTGAGCCAAGCCGTGCGCGAAACAGACCGCGTTCATGGTGCCCGCACTCGTCGCGCAGATCCCGTCGACGCTAAGCCGCCCGTCGTCGAGGAGGTGCTCGAGCACCCCCCAAGCAAACGCCCCATGTGCGCCCCCACCTTGCAGCGCCAGATTAATCCGTTTCTTGTCGGTCATATCACCCTACTCCTGTCGTCTGTCTAAAAACATCTTGCCGTTCGCTTCGCGCGACATTCGTTTCTACCGTACCCCACGAACTACGGGCCGGGTCGTCCGCAACGCGTCGGCCTTTACAACGATTAGCCTCTACAACGAGTTGTAGAAACCGCAACGCGTCGGTATCGCTCGGTATCGCTAGGTCGACATCACCGTTTTCGTCACTATGGTCGTCATTGTGATTGTCGTGGCACCGCCGAGGTTCGGCACGCTCATTTTTGCCGTACTAACGACGCTTTTCTTCGGCGATAGCGAACCGTTGCGCCGTTTTGAGGTAGTGCGCCCAGTAGCCCTGATACGCGCCGTAAAAGGTCGCGAGCGCTTTAGCGTCGCCCAGACTTATCGACAGACCGCCGGTGTAGACCCGCGACACCGCGTCTAGCAGCCAGGTGTCGGTCCAGGGCGCCTGTTCGTGGCGCCCGAGTGCCTGCGCCATGATGAAATCGACGGACCAGGCGCCGAGACCCTTGATGTCGCCGAGCCACTTCGCGACCTCGCGGTAGGGGGCGGAGCGCAAGAAGTCTTCGTCGGAGACGGCGAACGCGTCCGTGAGGGCGGCTAGGCGTTCGGTTTTGCGGGTGTTGTTGGTCGCTTCTAGGATGACGCCGGGCTCGGCGGCGAGTAGCTGCTGCGGGTCGGGAAAGCTGTGGTACGTCTCGCCGTCTACCGTTACCGCACCGCCTAAACGTTCGGCCAGGCGGCGCATGGTGAGCGCGGCGAAGCGGTTGGGGGTGCGCTGGGTGACGAGCGCCCAGCAGGCGCCCTGAAACGGGGTGGGAAACTTGACCTGGTGGTAGCCGTAGAGTGCGGCGACGACGGGTTCGAAGGCGGGGTCGTCGGCGGCGAGGGTGTAGAAGGGCTCGAGCCCATCCCCCAACCCCAGAAAGAACCCTACCCTATCGGTCAACGCCGCCACCAACGTCTCGTCAAACACCACGTCCGCGTAGGCCGTTATCACGAGTTCGGGCGCCTCGACACGCCCCCGGCTCGTTACGTCGCACACCACCGTCGTGCCCACAACCCGGAGTGCCTTACGAAACCCCCGCGCGCCGACCTCGCGGCTGTCGCCGTCGGTGTTAAGCAG
Source organism: Trueperaceae bacterium (assembly GCA_034521635.1). Taxonomy (GTDB): domain Bacteria; phylum Deinococcota; class Deinococci; order Deinococcales; family Trueperaceae; genus JAXHMC01. The sequence goes on from JAXHMC010000003.1 coordinate 20,167, forward strand.
ACCGAGACGGCGTAGCGTGTGCGCGAACGCGAAGGGCGCGGTGGGGTACAGGGTCAGGGTATAGGAATAGGGCGCCGAGGGGGGCGCGGTCGGTTCGGTCATGCTCTAGCTCTACCACGTCGTCGGTGTGCGGACTGCGAGCGACCCCGCAACACACACACGACAGGGACGAGACGTGCGGGGTAGAACGGTGGGGCGTGCAGGGCGGGGTTGTCCTACGGTAGACTACGGGCATGGCGCTAACCTTAGAGCAGCGTATCGACCGGCTCGCGGCGCGGGTCGGCGAGTTGCGGTTTTGGCTCGAGCGCGACCGCCGCCCCTTAGACGCCTGGCTGTTTAACGGTCAGGCGATAGAGGTCGGTCAGGCTTGGCCGACGCGGGCGGGGGTGGTGTGGCTCGAGCACCCCCAAATCGACCTCCCCGAACAGTGGCCCCTCGACGACGTCCGCCTCCGGCTCGACCTCGGCGGCGAAGCGCTGCTCCAGGTCGGCTACGCGAACCAGACCGAAGCGTTCGGCCTCGACCCCTACCACCAGGAGGTGCCGGTGCGCGAACGGCGGCTGTCGCTAAGCGCCAAAGCGGTCGCCCGGCTGCCGTTCGGCGTGCCTAACGAGGCGGCGCGGCTCGAGCGGGCCGAGGCGGTCTGGCTCGAAGACGACCTCGCCAAGTTTGTCCGGCTGCTCGACCTCGTTCGCGAAACCGCCGGGGCGCTGCACGCTCACGATAGCGAGGTTAGCGACGCGCTGCTCGGCGCCGCCGAAACCGCACTCGCGTCGACCGACTGGCCGAGCCGTAGCGACGCCTACATCGCCCGCGTCGCGCCGGGGCCGACCATGCAGACGTTGTGGCGGGCACCCGAACCGAGCCCGGACGCCTTCGCCCCGCTCGGCGAACGCGAACGCAACAGCGTCATCCGCGCCCGCACCCAGCTCCAGCAGATGCTCAAAACGCTCCAGCAGCGCTTTCCGCCCCGAGGCCAGTTCGCACTAAGCGGCCACGCCCACCTCGACCTCGCCTGGCTGTGGCCGCTCGGCGAAACCCGGCGCAAGGCCGAGCGCACCTTTTCGACGGTCGTCGCACTCATGGAGCGGTACCCGGAATTCAAGTTTAACCAGTCTAGCGCGCAGCTCTACGCCCTTATCGAGGAGGACAACCGGCCCCTGTTCGAAGCGATTCGGCGGCGCGTCAAGGCGGGCCAGTGGGAGCTGGTCGGCGGGATGTGGGTCGAACCCGACGCCAACATGCCCTGCGGCGAATCGCTCGCGCGGCAACTTCTCTACGGACAGCGCTACTTCGCCCGCCACTTCGCGCAGCACGCCCAGACCGCCTGGCTCCCCGACTGTTTCGGGTTTACGCCCGCCCTACCGCAGCTGCTGCGCCACGCCGGTATCGACAGCTTTATGACCACCAAGCTCGTCTGGAATGAGACCAACCCCTTTCCGCACGACCTGTTCTGGTGGGAGGGGCTAGACGGAAGCCGTGTGCTTAGCCACAGCTTCGACAACCCCAAGGGCTTCTACAACGCGTCGCCGGACGCCGACACGCTTCGCGACACCTGGAACAGTTACCGGGGCAAACGCCACCACCCCGAAAGCCTGCTGACCATCGGCTACGGCGACGGCGGCGGCGGGCCGACCGAGGCGATGCTGCGGCGGGTCCGCGACTTGGGCGACATGCCCGCCCTGCCCCGCGTCGGTTTCGACCGGGTGCAAGCCCTGTTTCGGCGCTTGCAGCAGAGCAGCCGCAACCACGACCTGCCGGTCTGGGTCGGCGAACTCTATCTAGAGTTGCACCGCGGCACGCTAACCAGTCAGGGACGGACCAAACGGCTGCACCGGCAGGCCGAACGGCGGCTGCTCCGTAACGAGGTGGCTGCGAGCATGGTGTCGCTGTTAGGGCTCGCTAAGGTCGGCTCGCTCGAGCCCCTCTGGCGCTTGCTGTTGCGGCAACAGTTTCACGACATCCTGCCCGGCTCCTCGATTCGCGAGGTCTACGAACGGGCCGAAAGCGAGCTCGCGGACGTTATCGCGCAGAGTGACGAACGGCTCGAGCCCCACCTCGGCGCCCTCGACCAGCGCTTCGCGACGCGCGGCGACACCAACGGCGTGCTGGTGCTCAACCCCGAACTTTCGGCGCGGCCTCTGCGGATACGGCTCGAGCCCTCCCCTCATAACGACATGCCCGAACAGCTCGGCGCCCAGCGCACCGCCGACGGCTGGATTGTCTGTAGCGACAGCTCGGTCGCCGGGTTGTCGGTCAACGTGCTCCACAACCTGCCGCCACCTGCCGGGTTGGCGGTCGACCGACGTCGGCTCGAAAACCGCTACCTCCGCGTCGAACTCGCGGCGAACGGCAGCATCGAGCGCATCTTCGACAAACAGGCCGAGCGCGAGGTGCTGGCCGGGCGGGGCAACCAGCTCTGGGCCTACGTCGACAAACCGCGCGAATGGGACGCCTGGGACATCGACGCCGACTACCGCGACCAGGGCGAAGAGCTTACCGACCTCGCCGACGTCGACGTCAGCGAGCGGGGGCCGCACCGCGTCGCCCTCACCCTTACGCGGCGCTTTCGTCACAGCACCGTCCGCCAGCAGCTGCGGCTCTGGGCTAACTCGGCCCGCCTCGAATTCGTCACCGACCTCGACTGGCACGACCGCCACTACCTGCTCAAGACGCACTTTCCGCTCAACGTCCGCAGCGACACCGCGACCTTCGAGACCGCCTTCGGGGTGGTTCGCCGCGCCACCCACCGCAACACCAGCTTCGAGGCGGCCCGCTTCGAGGTCGCCGGACACCGTTTCGCCGACCTGAGCGAGCCCGGCTACGGCGTCGCCCTCCTCAACGACGGGCGTTACGGCTACCACGCGCGCGGCAACGACCTCGGCCTGAGCCTGCTGCGGGCGCCGACCTACCCCGACCCCTACGCCGACGAGGGCGAACAGCGTATCGTTTACGCGTTGCTGCCGCACAGCGGTGACTGGCTCTCCGGCGGTGTATTGCACGAGGCCGAAGACCTCAACAACCCGCTGGTGGCTCGAGCCGTCCGCAGCGCTCAGCCGCTAAGCTGGCAGGCCGTCAAAATGACCGGACTACAACTCGGCCTCGGCTGTCTCAAACCGAGCGAGGAGGGTGACGGGCTTATTTTGCGGGCCTACGAACCGCAGGGCGCCCGCGGGACGGTAGGGCTCGAGCTCCCCCGAGGTTGGCAGGTCGCCGAAGAGGTCGACGGTCTCGAACGCCCCCTCGGCGAGCCCCGGTTCGACTTCGGCCCGTTTCAGCTGCGGAGTTGGCGGCTACGCCAGGTTTAGCGTGACGAGAGACGGCGTAGCGGTAACGTGTAGCGTCGGGCCGGTCGCGGTGTCGGTTGTGGCGATGGTCGCTGTGTCGGTTAGGGCGACAGTTATCGTGTCGGTTTTAAGGCGGACGCTAAACGGTTGTAGTGGTAGTAGTAATAAACACGACAAACGACGTGAGCGTAGGCATAACGGTAGACGTGACGGGTGTTGTAGCGCGTGAGCACCTCTAGCCCGACCACGCTCTGCCCCCACTGCGGCGCCCCGGTCGCACTCGGCGCGTCTAGCTGCCCGGCGTGCGGCGGCCCGCTACAACGCCACCTAAAAACCGGCCACAAACTCGCTAACGGGCGCTACAGCGTCGGGCGGGTGCTCGGACAGGGCGGGTTCGGCATTACCTACCAGGGCGCCGATACGCGGCTCGGGCGTAGTGTGGCGATAAAAGAGCTTTTTCCCGAAGGCGCCACGCGGCGGGGCTCGCAGCTCGTCGCGCCGTTGTCGCGTGGTAGCGGCAGCTTCGCCGAGGTCAAGACGCGCTTTACCGAAGAGGCGCAGCTGTTGGCGCAGTTTAACCACCCCGGCATCGTCGCAGTGTTGGGGGTGTTTGAAGAGAACCAGACCGCCTATATCGTGATGGAGTTTTTGCGGGGCGAGACGCTCGCACAGCGGGTGCAGCGCGGGGGGCCGCTAATGGTGGGGGAGGGGCTCGAGCTCGCCCTGCGCCTCGCCGACGCGCTAGACGTCGTCCACCAGGCGGGGCTGCTCCACCGCGACATCAAGCCGGACAACATCCTGCTCGAAGATGCGGGTCGGGCGGTGCTTATCGACTTCGGCTCGGCCCGGGCCTACAGCCAGGACCAGACCGTCAGCCACACCCGCCTCGTCACGCCCGGCTACGCGCCCCCCGAACAGTACACCTCGCAAGCCCGCTTCGGCCCCTACACCGACCTGTACGCACTCGCGGCGACCCTCTACCACGCGCTAAGCGGACAACAACCCCCCCCGGCCACCGACCGGCTGATGGGCGCCGAACTTCCGCCGCTCCCCGACTCCGTCCCGCGCCCGCTAAGCGACGCGCTGACCCGCACCCTCGCCCTACCGATAGCCGAGCGCCCCGCCGACGTCGACGCGTTCGTCGGACTACTCCCGACCGCACCCCGCCAGAAACCGCAACCGCCCTCGGCCACCGACGACCTCGCCGAGCTTATCGCGCGGACGCCAGACGGAGGACGGCTCGAGCTCCCCCCCGGTCGCTACCGGCTCGAGCACCCCCTCAACATCGACCGCCGCCTGACGCTGGTCGGGCGCAGCCCCGACGACACGGTCGTGTTCGGCACGCACGGGCCGTATCTGTTCGCGGTCGGCCCGGGCGGGGTGCTGTCGCTGCAGGGGATAACGCTCCGCTTCGAGGGGACCGACGCCGCCGACGTGTTGCGGATTCACCACGGTCAGGGACGGCTCGAGCACGTCGTGTTGCGGGGCGGCACACTCGACCTCGGGCGGGGTGGTAGCGGCCTGCTCCTTACCGGTCGTGCCGAAGCCCGCCTAAACCGCGTCACGTTTCAGCACAACGCCCGGCACGGCCTCGAAGCCAGCGATGACGCCCGGCTTAGCCTCGTCGACGGCGACGCGAGCGATAACCGCCGCTGCGGCCTGCTGTTGCGGGGCCGGGTCCGGGGTGAAATCCGTGACAGCCGCTGCAGCCACAACGCTCGGCACGGCGCCGACATCGGCAACCAGGCAACTCTGGTCTTGCGCGGCAACCGGCTCGAGCACAACGCCCAACACGGTTTCTGCTACCGGGGCACAGCGGGCGGACGCGCCGACGACAACCAGATTGACAACAACCGGCTTAGCGGTATCGCCCTGTTCGACCGGGCCGCCCCCGAACTGGTCGACAATAGGCTCGAGCACAACGGCCAGTACGGTCTCTGCTACCTAGGCGCGAGCGGCGGACAGGCACGACATAACCGCTTCGCTCACAACCGCCGGGGCGACGTCGCTATCGCCCGGTCGGTCAGACAGTGGCATCCGGAGGGAGGGCCAGGGCTCGAGCCCCCACCCCCCCACATCGAAGAGATATAAGCGTTTCGTCCCTCTACATCTCGCCCGACAAGCCGTTCGCTACAACGATTACTACAACCATCGTTGCCACAACTGCCGTCACTATGACGACACGCGACAACCACCGACCGACACCAGTGACACTCGTCCTAACCGCGACACATCGCAACCTAACGAGCGAGGCAACCTAGCGGGCGAGCCGTCTGCTACTTGTATGATGATTAGTGGTAGTGGTTGAAAAACGCGACCGAACGACGTCCTGCGGCCTCTTCGTCCCCCCGCGCTATACGTCCGCCTGCATCCTGTACACCTGCATCCTGTACAATAGACGCACCAGACTCCGTTCAGATAGCCCCTAAGGAGGCGCGATGCTCAACACCAAGCTTACGCCCCACCGCGAGTACCTACTCGCTGACACCGCCGGACAAAAACTGTTTCTCGCCCTGTCGCTACGCCCCGACCCCGACGCCGCAAAAACCCGCCCTCAGCTCGCCATCGCGTTTGTCGTCGATACGTCGGGCTCGATGCGCGAAGTCGTGACCGAACCGACCGAACGGACCGGCCAGACCACCGTTGTCGACGGCGCGACCTACGAGGTCGTGCGGGGCGCCAAAAGCAAAATCGAACTCGTGACCGAGGCGCTGCAAGGGATTTTGGGGGACGACACCCTTGAAGATGATGACCGTATCGCGATTGTGGGTTTCGACGACCAGGCCCGGGTTATCGCGCCGTTTACGCCGGCCCGCGAACGGCGCCGTTTGCAGAGCAGCGCCGACACCCTCGGACAGTATTCGGGCGGTACCCGGATGGGTGCGGGGATGCGCGAAGGGCTGCGGCTGCTAAGCTCGGAGACCGGTAGCCGGCGGATGGTGCTGCTGACCGACGGCCACACCTTCGACGAAGACCTCGTCAAAAGCCTCGTCGCCGACCTGCGCGCGCAGCGCGTTAGCGTGACCACGGTCGGCGTCGGCGACACCAACGAAGACCTCCTCATCGACCTGACCGACAAGACGCAGGGCAACCTCGTCGACGTCGTGCCCGACAACCAGAACCCGCAACCGCCAGCGGTGCGGGCGAGCGAACTGCCGGCAGCGTTTTTAGGCGACGTCAAAAAGGCGGCGAGCGAGGTCGTGACCGACCTAAGCCTTAACGTGATGACGGTCAGAGACGTCAGCATCGACCGGATCACGCGGGTCTACCCGGTACAGAGCGAGGTCGAGGTCGGCGAACAGCCCTTCTTTTTAGGGAGCGCGGCGGCGGGCGACGAGACGGTCTTCGTTATCGAATTTACGCTACCCAAACGCCCTCCGGCGCGGATGCGGCTCGCCCAGCTCGGGCTTAGCTACCAGGTGCCGGGCGCGGACTACCGAGGCGAACTGCCGCCGATGGACGTCGTCGTAGAGTTTACCAACGACGAGGCTCGAGCCGCCCAAATCGACCCCCAGGTCATGCAGCGCGTCCAGCAGCGCAACGTCGAACAGCTTATCAAGCGCGCCACCCGCGAAGCCCAGACCGACCCCGAACAGGCCGCCAAGACCATCGCGCTCGCCAAAAGCATGACCGTCCGGCTCGGCAACGATGTCATGACCCAGGCGTTAGACCGCGCCGAAAACGAGTTGCAGAGCAGCAAGACCATCAGCCTCAACACCGCCAAAACGCTTAAAATCGGCGCCAAAACCCAGACCCTGCGGATGGACCAGAGCGACGACCTCCCGTCCGACGATGACATCCGCAAGATGACCGGCGCGTAACGGAGGAAGTTTGCACTGTCCGATCTGCGGCACCCAACTCGACGACAACGCCAAGGTCTGCTGGGCGTGCGGTCATAGCCTAGACAAACCGGGCGAGACGCGCTTTCAGCTCGACCCCGGCACGACGCTTCAGGGCGGCAAGTACCGGCTCGACAAGGTGTTAGGCCAGGGCGGGTTCGGCATCACCTACGTCGCGACGGACGTGTCGCTAAGCCGTAAGGTCGCGATTAAAGAGCTGTTTCCGGAGGGCTCGAGCCGTCACGACGGCGTCCTCTACCCGCCGACTTCCCTCGCGGGTGGCGGTAGACAGAGCTTTCAGGACGTCATCGACAACTTTCTAGAAGAAGCCCGCACCGTCGCGCGGTTTAACCACCCCGGCATCGTCCGGGTCTACAACATCTTCGAGGAGAACCAGACCGCCTACATGGTGATGGAGTATCTTCAGGGCGACACGCTCACCAAACAGATCGCCCGCGAAGGCAAGCTTTCTCCCGACACCGTTTTCGCCCTCGCCGACGACCTTACCGAAGCACTGAGCGTCGTCCACAACGCCGACCTATTGCACCGCGACATCAAACCGGACAACATCTTTTTGACGAGTGACGGGCGCACTGTGCTCATCGACTTCGGCTCGGCCAGGGCGTTTAGTCAGAACCAGACCGTCAGCCACACCCGCCTCGTCACCCCCGGTTACGCGCCGCCCGAACAGTACGCCTCGCAAGCGCGGTTCGGGCCGTACACCGACCTCTACGCACTCGCCGCGACGTTGCACCACGCGCTAAGCGGGCAGATGCCGCCGCCCGCGACCGACCGGATGATGGGGACGCCGCTGCCGTCGCTACCGCCGAAGACGCCGCAGCGGTTACGGGTGGGGCTCGAGCACGCCCTTTCTATCCGCGTCGAAGACCGCCCCGCCGACATCGCCGCGTTTCGCCGGCTGCTAAGCAGCAACCGCCGACCGCGTCCCGAAAAACGGACTCAGCAGACAACCCAGCAGATAAACGGTTGGGAGGTCGAGGTGTCGGGCTCGAGCCCCGACGTATCGATGCGTGGCGGTTCGGGTCGTAACGCCCCGTCCAGGCGCACACCGCCCCCTCGCCAGAAACGTCGCTCGTCTTGTGGCGGTTTTGCGATTGGCTGCGCGACGCCGTTCGTGTTTTTCTTTGTCGCGGCAGTGATGCCCCAGGCTGTGCCTATACTCCTCGTCATCGCAGTTATTTGGGGCGTCACCCGACTGTTTTCCGACAACCGTTCGTCTTAGCGTCACCTACGGCGCATCGTCTACACCCGTAGCTTGTTCGCCTACCGTCGCGACACCGTCATTCTAGATATTTTGGAGGCCTACCATGTCGATTACCTGCCAAGTGTGCGGAACCATCAACCCCGACGACGCCGAGTTTTGCGAAGGGTGCGGGGTCGAACTCTCGGCGCCGGAGCCCGCACCGTCTGCTCGTGCGCCACAGACCGAAGATGCGGTAGCTGAAGACGCCGCAGCCGCAGATACGAGCGCCGCTTCGGAGCCCGCCCCGCCCCTCGCTGACGCCGAAGCCAAACCGCCCGAACCGACTCCGCCCCTTGCCGACGCCGAAGCCAAACCACCCGAACCGTCCTCTCCCGCCGCCTCGCAGGTGCCGCCCCCCGCGACCGAGCCGCCCGCGCCCGACCCGGCTCCGAGCCCGACGACCGACACAGCGACCGATACAGCAGCCGATACCGCAACCGACACGGCGACCGGCCCGACAGTCGGTATCGACAAACCCGACCTCGGCGAACCCCAGCTTCCCGCAGAGACGTCGACGAGCCCGGCTCCGGCCAGCACTCCAGCTAGCACTCCGCAACGTAGCGAGGAGGAACCCCCTCCCACCAGCCCGGACACCGCCCCGACGCCTGCCAAACTCCACATCAAGCGCTACGGCGCGGTTACCGACGACACCATCCCGCTCCAGGGCGAACGACTCGTGGTCGGACGTTTCGACCCGTCGACCGGGCCGGTCGATATCGACGTCAGCGGGATGAGCGGCGCCGAACATATCTCGCGGCGGCACGCCGAACTCGTCTTTGAGGACGGACGGTGGAAGGTGCGCGACCTCGGCTCGACCAACGGGGTGTTTGTCAAGCGGGCGCAGGAGTCGAGCTACTCGCCGCGTATCCAGGAACCGACCCCGCTGTCCGACGGTGACGAAATCGCCTTCGGTAACGTGGTGTTCGTGTTTCGGCAGGGGGCGTAATGACGGACGAAAAGGCGGACGACAAGCAGCCACAGGACGAGCAGGCCGAGCACGGTGCTAACGACAGCTCTGCCGAGGACAGCGGCTCTAACAGCGGCGTTTCTAGCGATAATATTTCGGATAACAGCTCTTCTAGTGACAGTTTTTCTAACTCTTCTAACGACAGTTCTTTTGATGACAGTACCTCTGTGGACAGCTATAACGAGGAACCTCTCGAAACGCTAAGCGACGCTGATGTGCGGTCGGGGGTCTATCCCGAAGCGAACCTTTATGAAGAGGATGATGACGTGGGCGACCAGAGTCTTAGCGACTTTGGAGGGCTCGAGCCCGACGACACCCCCGACCACGACCCCGACCTCGGCAGAGACCTCTCCGAACTAGACCCCGGCCTCCCCTACAACGATGACGAGGCGCGGTTCGAACGCGAAGACGATGACGCAGCGACCGAGACGCCCTCGCTCCGCACTTGGGCACCGACACCCTCGACGTCCGAACTCGTCGAGGCCGAAGGGAGCGACCCCGACACCCCGCCGGTACACACGCCCGCCGCACCCGAACCGGACGTGTCGCCGTCGACCGAACCGCCACTACCGACCGAGGCGTCAGCAGAAACGTCGGCGCCAGCAGGCCCGACCGACGAGGCCGATACGGGCGGCTTTCTCGAAGAGGTCACCTATCCGAGTCAGGTGGAGAACAAGGTGCTCGAGCTCGGCGAACGCTACACCTGGGGCGAGTTGACCTTCGTGGTCGACGAGGTGCTGTCGCGCGGCTGGTACAAGGCTCGGCAGGATGACGACGCCCACAGAGACGCCCACAGAGATGCTAGCGATGACGATAATAGAGATGACAGCGATGCGGCGCTGCTGGTCAGACCGCATCCGACCGACACGCCGTGGCACGACCTACCACAGCACCGGCAGCTTCCGAAGGTGCGCTACCACGGCGACGACGGGTTTGCGGTCGACTGGGCCGACGGCGAGCCGCTCGCCCCGACACTGCCGTTCGCCGACTGTCTCGCCCACCTGGTCGACCTCGCCCGGCTGACCCGTTTTTTCGAGGCGCAGGGCTGGGCGCTCGTCGACCTCGAACCGGGCGGACTGCTCGTCACCGAGCGAGGGCTAAAACTCCGCTACCCGCCGCGCCTCGCGCGTATCGGCGAGCCGCTTCCGAACAGCGTCTACCGGCAGGGCTACACCCCGCCCGAAATAGCGCAGGGGGAACCGGCGACCGGGCGCGAAGGGGTCTATCTGCTTAGCGCGCTACTGGTCTATCTGTACAGCGGTACACCGCTCCCCGCCGAGGGGCCGAGCCTGCTCGAAATCCGCCGCTACCGCGAGCCGGGGCTGCCCCAACTCCTCTACGCCGGTCTGTCGTCGGCTCGCGACCGTCCCTCGCCCGAAGAATTTACCGAGCGGCTACGGAGTTTGCAGCGCCCAGCCCCGCCCGCGTTCGAACTCGCCGCCGCGACCACTGTCGGCCTCAACCCCGAGCGGGCGGTCAACGAGGATAGCTACGGCTACGTGCAGGAAGTTGTCGAGAGTTTCGACGAGCCCGAACAGCTGCTGCGTGCCTGCGTCGCGGACGGGATGGGCGGCGAGGAGGCGGGCGAAGTCGCGAGTCAGGCGGCGGTCAAGGCGTTTTGCAGCGCCGCGCCGCCGCACCCTCTAGACGACGTCGGCGAGCAGGCGAGGTGGAACGAACAGCTCGTCTGGCAGGCGAACGACGCGGTGTTGAAGGCGCTTGCCGGTGCGAGTGGAGGCTGCACCTTTACGTCGGTGCTCGTGGTCGGTACCCGGCTGACGCTCGGACACGTCGGCGATTCGCGGGCGTATCTGTTTTCAGGCGACACGATGACGGCGCTAAGCCTCGACCACTCGTTGGTGCGGGCGCTGGTGGCGAACGGTATGCTGACCGAGGAAGAAGCCGCGGTCAGCCCCGACCGTAACAAGGTGTTGCGCTCGCTCGGCTCGGTGCGTAGGCCGCAGGAGCGGTACGTCGACGGGTTAGGGCCGGCTCTAGACAGGGTGGGGCTCGAGCTCTCCGTTGGCGACGTCGTCGTGCTGATGTCGGACGGTGTCTGCGGCGAAATCTCCGCCCGGCAGCTCGAAGACTCGGTGCGCGAACACCACCAGCACCCGCAAACCCTCGCCGACGCCCTCGTCGACGCCGCGCTCGGCGCCGGTGCGAACGACAACGCGACCGTGGTGGTGCTGCGCCGCACCCGCTAAGCGAAACGAGAAATCTCCAACGGAGCGCGGCGGCGGCGCCTGCTAGACTGGCATTATGCCTTGGCGACGTCGTCTGCTCCTTCTCGCACTTACCGCTTCGCTTGTTGTGCTGGCCGGGCTGATTCCGAAGGCGGAGCCGCCGGTGCCGGTGAGCGTCGTGTCGGTGGGGTCGCCGGAAAAATCGGTGTTGACGCCAGAAGTGTTGAGGGCTCGAGCCGCCCAACACACCCTCCTCCCGACCGTCCCCGAGTGCCCGAGCATCCCCCAACAGATTTCGACCTGGACGCCCGAACAGCGCGTCGCCCAACAGCTCGTCAGCTACTGGCCGCCCTATACCCCCAACCTGCCCCCACTCGGCGGCGTCATGGTCACCCGCGTCCACGGCCCCGACATCGACAGCGTCCGGCGCTTCACCCGCGCGCTTAGCGTCCCCGCCAGAACCCCCGCACCGCTGCTCGTCACCGACCAGGAGGGCGGCATGGTGACGCGGCTCGTCGACCCGCAACTCGAAGTGTTTGCGAGCAACGCCGCGATCAGCCGTCTCGAACGGGGCGTCCAACGGACGGGCGACCAGGGCGAGACGTTCGCCGCAGCACTAACCCGAGCGGGTATCCAGGCCAACCTCGCGCCGGTCGTCGACGTTGCGACGCGGGCCAACCCGGTCATCAGCGGTCTCGGACGCGCCTATTCGAGCGACCCCGAGGTCGTCACTGCCCACGCGACCGCCTTCGTCCTCGCGACCCAACAACAGGGCCGCGCCGCGACGCTCAAACACTTTCCCGGTCACGGCATGGTGACGCTCGACAGCCACCAGACACTACCGACCAGCGACATCGACTGGCCGACGTTGTGGCGCACCCACCTCTATCCGTACCGAACGCTCTTTAGCCACCCCGACGTCCGGCACGACCTGCTGATGGTCATGACCGGCCACGTCCGCTTCTCGCAGCTCGACAACGACGCACCCGCCTCGCTAAGCCCGACCATTACCACGACACTGCTGCGGCAACAGCTCGGCTTCGACGGCGTGATCATCACCGACGCCCTCGGCATGGGCGCTCTAAGCGGCCCGATAGAAGAGCGGGTGGTGCGGGCGCTAGGTGCCGGCGCCGACTTCGCCCTGTTAGAAGCCCCGTACCACGAGCAGATCCCGCTGATTATCGACACGCTCGTCGCACGCTACGACGCCGAACCGGCCCGCTGGTGGGCGAACGCGCAGTCGCTACGGCGGATTATCACCCTAAAAGCCGCGCTCGGCCTCGTCGGCACCGACGCGAACGGCTGTATTACTTTGCCCTAGTTGCATTAGAACGATTGGACGACGTCCCGCACTACGCTATCCGCCTTGTTCCTACTCGCCCTACTCGGATTGTTTTGCTCGCAAAGGTGAGCCGAACAGAACACGTGTGACGCAGACAGATCGGGTCGGTGTCGGTCTACGCCATTACGACACGTGCCATTGTACTGTCCCAACTTGCCGATGTCACCGTCTGGGCCAGCACCACTCATCCGAGTTGTAGGGTGCGCCATGCGCACCGCATTGCCACCAGCACCCGTATTTACACAACGAGCGCACCTCAGAGTGCTTCCTGCCTAGCAGAACCGATGTGGCGTACAGTGACGTACAAAAGGACGTACAAAAGTCAGCTTGGTATCACGACAGAGTCGGTACGACAAAACGCGCCCTCACCTTTTAGCAGAGTCGGCACGTCAGAACTGCCACAACAGAGCCGGAGACTCAATTTGTCTCCGGCGTCGCTATTTCTATCACTATTTCTGAGTGGTGGAGGCTAGCGGACTCGAACCGCTGACCCTCTGCTTGCAAAGCAGATGCTCTCCCAACTGAGCTAAGCCCCCAAGAACCAAAGAGTATTATCTAGTGCGGCGCCCTACTTGTCAACCCTGCGGCGAACCGTCGCCCTCTCCGGGCAGGCGGGCGAAGATCATCCGGCCCATATTGGTCTGAATACTGCTCGTAACCACGACGTCGATGGTGTTGCCGGCGAGGTTGGCGGCGTCTTCGACAACAACCATGGTGCCGTCTTCGAGATAGGCGAGACCCTGGCCCGGTTCGCGTCCTTCCCGGACGATGTGGAGCGACAGACGTTCGCCGGGCAGAAACGACACCTTGACGGCGTTGGCGAGCTGGTTGACGTTAAGCACCCGAACCCCTTGCAGCGCGGCGACGCGGTTGAGGTTGTAGTCGGTGGTGATGAGGTCGGCGCCGCGCCTGGTACAGACCTGAACCAGCTTGTCGTCGACCTGTTTGACGTCGGCGAAGTCGTCACCGATCACTTCGGTGCGCAGGATGCGCTGCTGTACGAGCCGGTCGAGCATTTCGAGGCCGCGCCGCCCGCGCCGGCGCCGTAGCGGGTCGGACGAGTCGGCGATGTTTTGCAGCTCGCTCAGGATAAAGCGGGGGATGAGGACTTCGCCGTCTAGAAAGTTGGCCTCGACGATGTCGACGATGCGTCCGTCGATAATCGCGGAGGTGTCGATCACCTTGGGAATCACCGCGGCTTGCGGCTCAAAGGCCTCTTCGCGGTTGGCGAGGCGACGGCTGACGAACATATGCCGGTTGACGACGAAAAACCACGACGACGCGATCACGAGTAGCAGCGTGATCAGGAGCGACCAGTACCAGGTAAAGCCGGGTACCTGCTCGAGCAGGCTGTTAAGCAGTACGGTGATGATAAGCGCGACCGTCACGCCGGTTCCGGCGGCGAGCACGGCTTCGGGCGGCACCTGGCTGACCTTGTCGATAAAGCGGCGCCAGAGCCGATCCCAGCGGTGGGCGAGCGGCGCACTGACGAGGTAGCCGATCAGAAAGCCGACCAGACTAAGGTAGACGATGTTGATCGGCCCGGCGAGCAGGTCGTTGCTGACGAGCCAGTCGGCGACCCACAGGCCGAGACCGGCACTCACGAGGCTAAGCACCACCCGGGCGACGACGTAAGCGGAAGATGGAGATGAAGACCGCAGCTTAAACCTCCCAGACTGCCTGGAGTGCGGCAGCGAGCGACGAAACGGCGTAGTTCTGGGTGCGGGGGGTGTCGACGTCCTGGGGTCCGATAAAGTGGCGAAAGCCGGCCCGGTCGGCTTCGAGGGCGCGGCGCTCGAGCTGATTGACCCGCCGCAACTCTCCGGCGAGACCGACCTCGCCCGCGACCACGGTGCCTTCGGGTACGGGGCGGTTGGTGACCGCCGAGTAGACCGCGAGCGCGACAGCGAGGTCGGTGCCGGGGTCGGTAAGCCGCAACCCTCCGGCGACGTTGACGTAGACGTCGAGGTTGGCGAGCGGCAGTTCTAGGCGGCGCTCGAGCACCGCGAGCACCACGTCGACCCGCCGCGCGTCGAGCCCCTGCACGATCCGCCGGGGTGAGGCGTAGGGCGATTTGGCGGCGAGTGCCTGGACTTCGAGCAGGAGCGGACGTTGTCCTTCGAGGGTGGCCACCACGACCGAGCCGGGCACGCCGACGGGCCGTTCGGCTAAAAACGCTTCGCTCGGGTTGGCGATCGCGGTCATCCCCTCGCTAGTCATCTCGAACACGCCGACCTCGCCCGCCGCGCCGAAACGGTTTTTCATCGCCCGCAACACCCGAAACCCCGACGCCGACTCTAGGGCGAGGGTAGCGTCGACCATATGTTCGATAACCTTGGGCCCGGCGATGCTGCCCTGTTTGGTGATGTGACCGATCAGGACGAGCGTGCTGTCGCTGTCTTTAGCGGCCTGGGTGAGCAGCGCGGTGCCGTCGCGCACCTGCGTCAGGCTACCGGGGGTGCCGTCGTCGCTCGCGAGCAGGGTCTGTACCGAGTCGACGATGACGAGTTTGGGGGCGTTCTGACGGATGTGCTCGGCGAGGATGCGGGCGTCGGTTTCGCGGGTGAGGTGCAGTTCGGAAGAGATACCGAGCCGTTCGGCCCGCAGTTTGACCTGTGCGGGCGACTCTTCGCCGGCGACGTAGAGGGTGCTGCGGCCTACCGCGATCGCTTCGTGAGCGAGTTGGAGCAGCAGTGTCGACTTACCGATCCCCGGCTCTCCGGCGATAAGCAGCGCGGCACCCGCGACCCAGCCGCCGCCCAACACCCGGTCGACCTCGCCGAGACCGGACGAAACGCGGGTTAGGCCGGTGCGGCTAACGTCGGCGAGACGCTCGATACTCGCGGTTGCGGTGGGGGCGGCCCGTCTCGCGCCGCTACTGCGCACACTGCCGCTCGCAGACCCGCCCGAGGTGCGCGGCTGCATACTCCCCCAACTCCCGCAGCGCGGGCACTTGCCGAGCTGTACGGGCGATTGGCTTTCACACTCTGAACAAACGTAGGTCGTAGTAACTCTGGCCATAGGGCTGTCTCGCTAGCTTACCAAGAACACGCCGACAGCGTAAGCGTGCCCGGACAAAGAGGGCGCTCGGCAGCGACGAGAGGCGTTCGGTGGGTGCGTGGTGGGTTGTGGTGACGTGTCGTCTGTCTCGGGCTCGATAACGTTCGCTACCCGGTTGCTGATAGTCCTCGCAGTACCCGTGCGTCTACATACGGAGGTAGGGCTTCGCTGAAGCCGGACTCGCTGCGGACGCAGAATCGTCGTAGACGGTGTTGTGGCCGTCGGGGTCGGTCGTCGTGCGCCTGTGCCGAGATACGCCGAGGCGAAACGTGCGTGGTGGTTGTGGAGGGCTCGAGCCCCCCTCGGACACGTCCCGGTAACGTCCCGGATCTACCCACAACGAGATCGACACCGCCGCCGTGCGTGCGCATAGCTGTCGATACCGTCAGAAAAACAGAGCAAAAAACAAAGCCAGGAAGCATCCTCCCTGGCCTCGTCTCGGCGTTCCGTCTTCGGAAACACCGGCCTTCAACCTACCCGCCTTTAAACCATCGGCACCGAAGGACGCGCGAACACGACCTTGCTGTCTTCGATGGTGACGATAATCGCCTCGTCGCTGCCGTGGGTGAGCAGCTCGAGCGACATCGGGTCTTCAATGTATTCGCGCATCACGGCGCGCAGCGGGCGGGCACTTTCGCCGCGCGGCAGCTTCTTGACCAGAAACGAAGCGACTTCGCTTCCGAAGGTGACCTGGATATCGCGGTTGGCGAGTTCGTCGCGGGTCTCTTCGAGCATCTGGTTGGTGATGTGCAGGATGCTCTTCTCGTCGAAGGTCTCGAAGGCGATGACCTCGTCGAGCCGGTCGAGAAACTCGGGGCTAAAGATGCCTTTAAGCGGTCCCTGCACGTCGCGTACGGTCTCCTGAAAGCCGACCGCGGGCCCGACGTTAAAGCCGGTGTTAGACGTCATGATCAGGATCACGCGGCGAAAGTCGACGGTGCGGCCCTGTCCGTCGGTCAGGCGTCCGTCGTCGAGGACCTGCAAGAAGGTGTTGTAGATGTCGGGGTGGGCCTTTTCGATCTCGTCGAGCAGTACGACCGAGAAGGGCTGCCGGCGCACCGCTTCGGTCAGGCGACCGCCCTGTTCGTGGCCGACGTAGCCGGGAGGGGCCCCGATCAGTTTGGAGATAGCGTGCGCTTCCTGGTACTCCGACATATCGAGCCGGACGAGCGAGCGTTCGCTTCCGAACAGCTCGGTGGCGAGCTGCTTGGCGAGGAAGGTCTTGCCGACACCCGACGGGCCGACGAAGAGGAACGAGGCCGACACGCGGGTCCGTCCGCCGAGACCGACGCGGGCCCGGCGCAGCGCCGCGGCGAGCGCGGTAATGGCCCGGTCCTGGCCGACCACGCGCTTTTGCAACGTCGTTTCGATCTCGGTAAGCTTTTCGTCGTCCTGTTCGTCGACGTAGACGCCGCCCCACGAGTTTACGACCGCCTCGATGTCTTCGCGGCTGACGACCGGCGTGCCGTCTTCTTCTTCCTGGACGAGAAAGCCGAGCGACTTGTTCAGGCGGGTCCGTGACGCCGCCTCGTCGATAAGGTCGATAGACTTGTCGGGAAAGTTGCGCCCGGGCAGGCTGCGCTCGCCAAAGCGCACCGAGAGTTCGAGGATGCTTTCGGGGATAAGGACGCCGTGGTGGGTTTCGTAGCGCTCGCGCAGACCCTTGAGGATTTCGAGGGTTTCGGTGGGGGAGGGCTCGAGCACGATCACCGGCTGAAAGCGCCGCTCTAGGGCCGCGTCTTTTTCGATGTAGCGGTGATACTCGCCGGTCGTCGTCGCGCCGATGACCTGCACCTCGCCGCGCGACAGGGGCGGCTTGAGGATGTTGGCGGCGTCGAGCGTACCCTCGGCCCCGCCCGCGCCGACGAGCGTGTGCAGCTCGTCGATAAAGGCGACCACGCGGGCGCTGCGCAGCTCTTCGATAACCTGCCGGAGCCGCTCTTCGAACTCGCCCCGGTACTTGGTGCCGGCCACGATGTTAGAGAGGTCGATGGAGAGCACCCGGATGTTGCGCAGGTTCGGCGGAACCCGGCCCTCGATAATCGACTGGGCGAGCCCCTCGACGATCGCGGTCTTGCCGACACCCGGCTCGCCGATCAGGACCGGGTTGTTTTTGTTACGC
The DNA here is from genome assembly GCA_034521635.1 of Trueperaceae bacterium. Classification (GTDB taxonomy): domain Bacteria; phylum Deinococcota; class Deinococci; order Deinococcales; family Trueperaceae; genus JAXHMC01. Next base: position 38,234 of record JAXHMC010000003.1, read on the forward strand.
CGCGAGAGGATCTGGATGACGCGGCGGATCTCTTCGGTACGCCCGATGACCGGGTCGAGCTTGCCCTCGCGGGCCTCCTTGGTCAGGTCGCGGGCGTACTCGTCTAAAAACGGCGTGTTGACCGTTTCGGCCTGGCCTTTGGGGTCGGCGGCGGCCAGGATACGCCAGCGCACCGTGTCGACGTCGCGGGTGAGCTGCTGCAAGATCCGGTAGGCGACCCCGTCACCCTCGCGGATAATCCCTAACAGGATGTGTTCGGTCGCGATGACGTTGCTGCCGAGCGAGCGGGCTTCGCTGCCGGCGAGCTCCATCACGCGGCGGGCGCGGGGGGTAATGGCGGCGGTCTCGTTACGGGGCAGACCGTCGCCCCGCCCCACCATCTCTTCGACCTGGCGACGGAGCCCGTCGAGGGTCGCGCCGAATTCGCTAAGCACACGGCTCGCGGTGCCGCCTTCGCGCATCAGGCCGAGCAACAGGTGCTCGGGGCCGATCATGGCGTGACCGAGTTTCGAGCCTTCTTCTCTGGCGAAATGAAAAACGAGTCTCGCGCGGTCGTCGTATCGGTTCAACGTTGGCCCCTCTCTGAAAAAATGACCTCGTGCGTCGACGTGTGCGTCAAAGTCTGCTTACCTCGTCGGGCCATAAAGGCTCTGGGCACCGCTCGGGTGCGTGCGAGGCAGCAAGGGTCTGTTACTGTCCATAGTGTTATACTACGCGCCCGGAATGAGACCATAAAGAGTTTCCGTTACGTTAGTCTGTTTACGGCGGGTAACGTGACTTCCCTCCCATACATCTTTTATCCCTACACCGAACGAATCTCTATGCCGAAACCTGTCCCTGAACCTGTCCCTGAAACTGGCCCCGAACCTGGCCCGAAAACCTCCGCACCGAACACCGAGCGAAAGGCGAACGAACCGACCGGGGTACCCGACCAACCTACCTAGCCGAGCCTAAGCTACGCTAAGTCTACGCTACGCTAAGCATAAGCTACGCTAAGCATAAGCTACCGGCGTACGCCGCAGAGCACGCAGAAACACCGCTTACGCAGAAGAACTTGGAGACGATGTGATGCACTTTCAGGATATCATACTCAACTTAGAGCGCTACTGGGCCGACCAGGGCTGCGTCATCGTGCAGCCCTACGACACCGAGGTAGGGGCCGGAACCTTTTACCCGGCGACGTTTCTAAAGTCGCTCGGCAGCGCGCCCTGGCGAGCCGCCTACGTCGCGCCCTCGCGCCGCCCGGTCGACGGGCGCTACGGCGAAAACCCCTACCGCTTTCAGTACTACTTTCAGTATCAGGTACTGCTCAAACCCTCGCCGCACGACGTGCAGGACCTCTACCTTAACTCGCTCTACGAACTCGGCATCGACCCGCACGCCCACGACATCCGCTTTGTCGAGGACAACTGGGAACAGCCGAGCTTAGGTGCCTGGGGGCTAGGCTGGGAGGTGTGGATGGACGGTATGGAGATCACGCAGTTTACCTACTTTCAGCAGGTCGGCGGGGTGACGCTCAAGCCGGTCTCGGTCGAACTCACCTACGGGCTCGAGCGGATCGCGATGTACCTGCAAGGCGCCGAACACGGCTTCGAGGTGAGCTACGCGCCCGGCGTGAGTATCGGCGACATGCGCCGCGACTTCGAGCTCCAGCACTGCCGCTACAACTTCGAGCACGTCAACGCCGAGCTGCAGCGCACGCTGTTCGACAGCTTCGAGGCCGAGGTGCGGCGGCTGCTCGACGAAGAGCTGGTCTATCCGGCGTACGAGTTTGTGATGAAGGCGAGCCACGCTTTTAACCTGCTCGACGCCAAGGGGGTGCTCTCGCACACCGAGCGGCAGAACTATGTGCAGCGGATGCGGCGGCTTAGCGAGGGGTCGGCGAAGGCCTACCTGCGCGCGACCGAACCGGCAAGCGAGGAGGCGGCCTGATGAGCGACCTGCTGTTCGAAATCGGTACCGAAGAGCTGCCGAGCTGGTACGTGGTGCAGGCCCAACAGACGATCGGCCCGCTGCTTAGCAGCAAGCTCGCGGCGGCGCAGCTCGGCCACGGTGCGGTGTCGGCCTACGCGACGCCGCGGCGGATCGCGGTGGTGGTTCGTGACGTAGCGGCGACGAGCGAGACGCGCCTCGAAAAACGGCGCGGGCCGTCGGTCGAGGTGGCGTTCGACGCGGCGGGGGAGCCGACCCGGGCGGCAGCCGGGTTTGCGAAGTCGTTAGGGCTCGAGCCCTCCGAACTGAGCCGCGAACAGACCGACAAGGGCGATTACGTCTTCGCCCAGCTCGCGCGCGGCGGCGAAAAGGCCGCCGACCTGCTGCCGGCGCTGCTCGCCGACCTCGTCGCCGAACTGCCCGCCCCCCAAAAGATGCGCTGGGCCGACATCGAGGTGCCGTTTGTCCGCCCGATCGCCTGGCTCGTGGCGCTCTTCGGCGACGCGGTACTCCCGGTCGAGGTCGCTGGCTTGCGTGCCGGACGAAAGAGTCGGGGCCACCGTTTCCTCGCCCCAGACGACTTTGACATTACCGCGCCGGGCGACTATGTCGCGCAGCTCAAAGACGCCTACGTCCTCGCCGACCCGCACGAGCGGCAGCAGGAGACCTGGCAGCAGGCGCTCGCCGCCGCCGAGGAGCGCGGCCTAAGCCCGATCCGCGACACCGAACTGC
>JAXHMC010000004.1:0-113621 GCA_034521635.1 Trueperaceae bacterium
TGTTTTTGGATGCTGCTGGGTTTAGTTACGTATTGCTCGATGAGGGCTGCTTCGTTAGCGAGGTTGAGGTCGGCGCCGAACGCTGGTCGAACCGGCGAGCCGCTCGAGGTCGACATCGTCGGGAGACCGGCTTGTTACGGACGTGGACGCGCAGAATCTGTTGCGCTTCGCGTCTGTCGGCAGCCCTCCGTGACCTGACGGTCGAAGCGGCCCGGGGCGGAGGCGCCAGGATCGTCGGGCCGGTTGGTCGCAGCAACGATCGGTGTCTTTTTCGAAGCCGTCCATTCTCGGAGGGATCTGGTTGAGGGTCTGCGTTCGTCGTGACCGCCGCCGATACCCGCACCGCGCCGCCGCCCGATAGAGATCGAGCTCGTCGATAAAGATGATGGCCGAGCCACTTTCCCGGGCTTCTTCGAAGAGGTTGCGGACGCGGCTCGCGCCGACCCCGACGAACGTCTTGGTGCAATTCCGAGGCGCTCCGGTCAGAAACGGAACGCCCGCCTCGCCGGCGACCGCGCGCGCGAGCAGCGTCTTACCCGTTCCGGGCGGGCCGACGAGCAGCATCCCCTTAGGGATTTCGGCGCCGATACGGATGTACTTCTGGGGGCTTTTAAGAAAGTCGACGACCTCTTTAAGCTCTTGCTTCGCCTCTTCGTGTCCGGCGACGTCGTCGAAACCGGTCTTGACCTTGTTTTCGCGGCCATAGGTTTTGGCCTTAGACTGGCCGAACTGCATCACCTGCGACGAACCGCCCTGAGCACGCATGAAGATGAACCAGAAAAAGCCGATCAGGATGATGATAGGCAGGATCGAAAAGGCGATGCCGAGCCACGGCGAGGGGTTACGTCCTTCAATACGGACGTTGTTTTCGCGAAGTAGCGGGATGAGGTTGCTGTCGTCGACGGGCGTAGTCTTAAACGACTGGATGGTCTGCGGCTCGCCGCCGATGTCGACCTGCCGTTCGGTGGTTAGTTCGCCCCGAATGCTGTTACCCTCTTCGATAACGACCGACGCGACGCGGCCCTCCTGGACGAGGTCGATAAAGGTCGAGTAGGGGACGTCCTGGCTCGAGCTCCCAGCGTTTAGCTGGTTAAACACGAAGATCCCCAAGATAATAAGCATCACGAGTAGCCAAGGGTTAAATGATCGTTTCAACGGAAGCCTCCTAGCGGCTATGACCTAACGGCGATAACAGCCGCGACGGTCGCAGGTCCGAGCACGCGAACGTGCATTGTAATAGGTGGGGTCGGACGCGCCCAAACAGTGACCCGCATGGTAGCACCCACGCAGAAACGGCGGCTGTAAGCTAAGGGACCAACCCTTAACCTCGAGCCGCCACCTTTTTCGTCAGGGGCGTGAACCGGAGCGCTCGGCTCCTCACGATTTCGTCATCTTCTCAACATCGGAGGCTCATCGGTTAAGCCGCTAACCTCACCCCGCAGCCTCTGCCCGAAATCGCTGTTTAAATCTCCGTCCAAACCCCCGTCTAAAATCTCTGTTTGACATCCTCGCGACCGGATGACTCGACCACTCTATCTCGACCGATCTAATCGAACGTGTAGCCCTTAGGCACCACGACGATACCCTTTTCGGTCACGGTAAAGCCGCGCGCGCGGTCGTCGTCGGGGTTGACACCGATCTGGGTGCCGTCGGGGATGTCGACGTCCTTGTCGATAATCGCCCGGCGGACGGTGCAGTTACGCCCGATCGTGTTGTTGTCGAAGATGACCGAGTCTTCGACGGTGCTGTAGCTGTTGACGCGAACCCGCCGCGACAGCACCGAACGCCGTACGGTCGCGCCGGAGATAATAACGCCCCCGGCGACCATGCTGTTGATCGCCTGACCGCGCCGACGGTCTTCGTCGTGGACGAACTTTGCGGGCGGTGAAAACTCGGTCGAGGTGCGCAGCGGCCAGTCGTAGTTGTAGAGGTCGAACTCGGGCTCGACGCCCACGAGGTCCATCGACGCTTCCCAGTAGCTGTCGAGGGTGCCGACGTCGCGCCAGTAGGTGTTGGGGCCGCTCTGGCCGGGGATCGGGTTTTCGGCGAAGTCGTAGGCCTTAAGCTTGTAGCCCGCGTCGAGCGCCATCGGCAGGACGTTTTTGCCGAAGTCGTGTTCGGAGTCTTCGTTGGCGGCGTCGCGGCTAAGCAGCTCGAGCAGCGTGTCGGTGTTAAAGATGTAGTTGCCCATCGAGGCGAGCGCCCTGTCGGGCTGGCCCGGAATCGGGTTGGGGTGCTGGGGTTTTTCCTGAAACTCGGTAATCTGAAAGTTCTGGTCGACCTGCAACACCCCGAAGCGGGTCGCGTCTTCGAGCGAGGTCGGGTAGGCCGCGATGCTCACGTCGGCGCCGGTATCGCGGTGCTGCTCGATCATGTGGCGGATGTCCATCTTGTAGATGTGGTCGCCGCTAAAGATCGCGACGAGGTCGACGTTGTTGTTTTCGATCAGGTGGATGTTCTGGTAGATCGCGTCGGCGGTGCCCCGGTACCATTCGGCGCCTAGCTCTTCGTACAGATACATCTGCGCCGGGGCTAGCGTGATGAAGTAGTCGCTCAGAAAGTTGCCGAAACGCCAGTTGCGCTGGATGTGCTCGGTCAGCGACTGCGCCTTAAACTGCGTCAGCACGTACATGCCGTAGATCTGCGAGTTAAGCATGTTGTTGAGTGCGAAATCGATGATGCGGTACTTGCTACCGAGCGGCACCGCGGGCTTGGTCCGCTTCCAGGTCAGGGGGTGCAGGCGGGTACCCTTACCGCCGGCAAGGACCATACCGAGCACTCTAACGTCGCGGGTGTTCATGCTGCTAGCCTCCTAAAGTTTTAGGACGAAACTAATTAGTGTGTGTAATAGCGTAACCTAAACGTGAGTATGACACACCCTCCGCGCTGTTTGTGCGGGGTCGCCCACAGGCTCGGGGCTAGATTCGGGATAGGTCGGCGCGACGGGGTGAAGATAGCGGTGAACAAATAGTTGTGAACATACGATACAAATAGCCGTGAACATAGCGGTAAACATACGGGACGGTGAACATAGGGGCGCCAAAATCCGGTTCTGTCGGTAGCACTCGCCCGCCCTTTTCGCACGGCGTACTTTGCCCGCCAGACTGTCGGTAGAAGCTCGCTTCTCTTTATTGTCTTCTCTTTCATTGTCTTGTCATAATTTTGCGAGCTGCGAGGCGTAGACGCCGTGACCGGTATTGATGACGGATATGACCACGACACGACCCGTGACACGACCCATTCGACGACCATGATACGACTATAACACGACCACGCCAGGTATAAACGGGGGCGGCTCTAGGTGCTGCTGTGATAGCTGCTGTTGCGAGGGGAGGGCTCGAGCCCTCCTCGTACCCCCCTCGCACATACCGTGATACCCCGCCAACCTACCCCGCTAAGGTAAGAAGGCGCCCACACACGGCCCGCCTCTATCCCCTAAAATAGCGGTGTGGAACACTTGCTCGAGTACCAAGACTACGTCCTCGCTTACCGCCTGCGTGCGCTCGTCGGAGGCAAGACAAGACCGCTTACGAGCCACCTGTCGCTCGCCGAATACGCCCGAAAACGCCTTAAACGTCAGGTACTGGCCAAAGAGATGATCGCCAAGGACGACTACCACGTCACCTTGCGTCAGGTCGAAAAGCTGACCGAAGAGCTAAACTTCGGCTTCTGGCACAACCCGGGCGAAAGCGTCGAATTTCTTAAAAAGATGATCGAGCAGGGCGGCTGCCGCGCTATCGAGTCGAACGAAGGGTTTGTCGAAGAGCTGCTGACCCGCCGGGAGCGCGCGGGGTTAAAGCCCACCGAACGCGACCTGATCGCGGTCTACTACCTCGGCCTGTTGCGCGCTTCGGCAGCGTATCTAGACGCCGAAGTCTTTACGCGTCTGCGCGCCGAAGTCGAGCCGTTACGCGACCGGATGCCGATCTTCGTGTTGCCGACCGACGCCGACGTCCCCTCGCTGTAGCGCTGCAGTCCCGATCGGCTAACGTGCCGCGACCCTGACACGATCTCGCTGCGGCGGCGACAGTAACAGTAAGACAGTACAATAAGACAGTAAGGGCGACGGCGCGAATGACGGTACGAATGACAGCACGAACGACGATTGTTTCGTCTACGACGTACGCCAACTTTCTGGCCTCGGCTCGCTGCTGTGCTAGGGTGATAGGCTGATGATACCGCTCGATCTCTTTGACTCGTCCGCCGAAAGCCTCAAACCGAGCCTGCTCGAGTTCGCACTAGACGAGCTGCCGGTGCCTAGCGAGGCCGAACGTTACCGCCGTAAACAGCTTGTCAACTGGCTCTACGTCCAGGGCGCGCAGAGCTTTCAGGCGATGACGACACTCCCCAAGGCGTGGCGCGACGAGCTCGCGGCGCACTACAGCGTCCACCCGTTTCGAGCTGTCGAACGTTTCGCTTCGCGCGACGGGTCGGTGCGCTACCTGCTCACCCTCGCCGACGGACGTCAGACCGAGGCGGTCTATATGCCCTACGAGGGGCGTAAGACGGTTTGTATTTCGTCGATGGTCGGCTGTCCGGCGGGGTGCGCGTTCTGCGCGACGGGCGCGCTCGGCTTCGGGCGTAACCTGACCCGGGCCGAGATCATCGGGCAGGTGCTCGCGGTCGCGCACGGCGAGGGCTTCGCGCCGCGCGAGATCCGTAACCTGGTACTGATGGGGATGGGCGAAGCGTTGCTGAACTACGACCACGCCCTCGCCGCGATCCGCACCCTGATCGATCCGCAGGGGCTCGACATGTCGCCGCGCCGCATCACCCTGTCCACGGTCGGGCTACCGCCTAAGATCCGGCGTTTGGCGCGCGAGGGGCTGCCGCTCGTGCTCGCGGTTAGCCTGCACGCCCCCGACGAAGAGACGCGCCGCAAGATTATCCCGACGGCGCACGCGCACAGCATCGACGAGATTATCGCGGCGCTGCACGACTGGCAGAAACAGGGCGGACGTCGCATCACCATCGAGTACACGCTGCTGCGCGGTGTCAACGACCAGCTGTGGCAGGCCGAAGCGCTCGTCCGGCGGCTCGAGGGGTTACACGTTCACGTCAACCTGATCCCTTTTAACCCGTGGCGTGCCTCGGGTTTTCAGCAGACGAGCAGCGCCCAGACCGAAGCGTTTGCGAAGGTGGTGGCTCGAGCCAACCTCTCCGTCTCGGTACGCTTTAGCCGCGGTCGCGACGCCGGGGCGGCCTGCGGCCAGCTCGCCCTCACCCACAACGACACCCCCTCAAACAGCACCCCATCAGACAGCACCCCCTCAGACAGCGAGAGCGCCGCCGCCCGAGCGTAACCAGGCGGCCTCGCCCGGAGCTTTGCAGCGCCTTGCAGAACGGTGAAAAACGCCGTCGCGGCGCTGTTTTTTCGCTGTTTTTTCGTTGTCTTTTAGGGTCGCTCGTGGCAGAATTCACACGTTCACAAGCGTTTCCGAGACTAAAATGCGACATACTGCCACGCTGCATAGGAGGGTCCTGTGCGCCAGCATAGAGCTATTAGGAGGCACGCATGAGTTTAGCGAAGCGCGGGACGATGTTGATCCTATTAGCGTCGCTCGTGACGGTAGCGTTCGCGCAGCTTGACCGCGTAGCGCTTACCGAGACTATCGACCGCCTACGTCAAGAGGTGGTCCAAAACCCGAACAACGCCGGAACCTGGATCGATCTCGGCCAGGCCTATCTCGAAGCGAGCGAGCTAACCCGAATCGACCTCAATGTCGACCCCTTAGAAGCCGCCCGCGAGAGCTTTACCGAAGCGATCGCACTTGACTACCGCAACGGCGACGCCCACTTGGGGCTCGGTCTCGCCGAATTCGAGCGTGGCGATTTTGTCGCGGCGCTGTTCGCCTTTAACGAGGTGACGCGGCTCTTCCCCGAACGGTTCGACGGACACTACAACCGAGCGGTTACCCTCGCCCGGCTGCAACGGCCCGACGAGGCCGTCGCGGCGTTTCAGACGGCGTTAGAGCGGCGCGACCAGACCAGCGACGCCCGGATCGTAGAGACCTATCTCGGGCTCGCCCGGCAGCTACGAAATCTCGAAAACTACGCCGAGGTCGCGAGTGCCTACGGCAGCGCCCTAGAGCTGCGCCCCGGCGACGAAGAGCTTATCTTTCTGCGTAGCGAAGCCCAGTACCTGGCCGGTAACGGCCTCGAGGCGCTGCCCGAACTGACCGAACTCGAAGCGACCAGCAACGACTTTCAGGTCAGCGCACTGATCGCCGACATCTACGTCGAAGCGGGCCAGGTCGAACGGGCTCAGCGGGCGCTCGAGCGGGCCCGGCGGATCGCCGAAGAGCAGGGCGAACGGGCCGAAGAGGCCAACATCTTGGTCAAGCTCGCCATCTTGCAGCGCGACCTCGGTCGTAACGGCGAAGCGGTGCGGCTGCTGCTTAACGCGACCGACACCGACCCGCTCTCCTGGCAAGCGTTTTACAACCTCGGCATCAGCTACCTCGAAAGCGGCCAGTCGCGGAGTGCGCGCAACTCGCTCGAAAACGCCCTCGCGCTTAACACCACGAGCGGCGAGCTCTACCTCGCCTTAGCGACCGCCTACGACCGCCTCAACGAACCCCAGGACGCGCTCCGGAGCGCTCAGGCGGCGCTGCAGCGGTTTCGTAACGAGCCCGACCTCGAAACCGAAGCCCGCTTTGTGGTAGGCCGTTCGCTCTACCGGCTCGGTAGCTACCAGGAGGCGCTGCTGACGCTCGAGCGGGTCGTCGCCGCCGAACCCGAAAACGCCCCGGCACAGCTCTGGGCGGGGCTCGCCGAGTATCAGCTCGGCAACTTCGAAGACGCGGTGCAGTTTCTGTCGCGAGCTGTGCAGCTCGACCCGGGCAGTATCGAAGCGCTGATCAACCTCGGCGCGGCCTACCTCGCCTCCGAGCAGTACGAAGACGCCGAGGTGGTCTACAACGAGGTGATCGACCTGACCGGCGGTAGCCCGGAGACGTTTTTTAATCTCGGCTGGGCGCTGCTGCTACAAGGTGAGCGCAACGCGGCCCAAAACGCCTGGCAGCAGTCGGCGTCTCTTAACTTCACCCCCGCCCGCGAAGCCCTCGCCGAATACTTCTAGCCCCTCGGACAAGGAGAACAGCTTATGACGACAGATTGGTTTAGACGCAACTGGCCCGACCTCCTGATCGGGGTCGCGCTCGCGCTAGTCATCGCCGGTATCGTCGCGATTCTGCTTAGCGGCGGGACGATCTTTTCGGGGGGCTCGAGCTTCAGCTCCAACACCTCTACGAACACGGCTACGAACACGGCGCCGCAGACCACCGCCACCACGGCACAACCAGACGAGGATGCGGCGGCCCCTAACACCGCGACGGTTACGACAGAGGGGGCTCGAGCCCAAGGCGAAGCCACCGCCGCGACCGCCGACACCGCCGCCGCCAACATCGAAGCGGTCCTCCCCGAATCGTCGCAGCAGAGCCAAGCCCAGACCGACACCCAGACGAGCGCCGCGACCGACACCAGCACCACGGCGAGTGCGGTGACCAGCACCACAACCAGCGCTACGCCCCCCGCACCCTCCGCCCCGAGCACCGCTCCGGCCCGCACCGCCTCGGCGATCGAAGCCGTTTCGAGTGGCCGCTACCGCGTCTCTATCGGTGCCTTCGGCAACCCCGAAAACGCCGCCCGCCTCGCCGCCCGCTTTCGCGCCGAAGGCTTTCCGGTCACGGTCGAACCGCAAGGCGCTCTCTCTATCGTGCTCGTCGGCCCCTACGCCTCCGAAGCACAGGCCGACCAGGTCGCAGCGCAGATTCGCCAGATGGACACCCCGGCCACGGTCTACGAGCGCAGCGGTGCGGCAACCGCCCCCGCCGCGAGCACCGCCCCGCAAGCCGCCCCCGCCCCGCAAGCGAGTGCGAGCAACGTGGTGTACCTCCAGGTCGGCGCCTACGCCAGCGCCGAAAGCTCGATCCCGCAACGTCAACAGATGCGCGACCTCGGCTTTAACGTGATCGAACGCCGCCAGGGCGACCTCATCAAGGTGCTGATAGGTCCTTTTAACGAGAGCGCGCTAAGCCGAGCCGAAGCCCGTCTCGACGCTCAGGGGATCGACAACTTCCCGGTGCGCTAATGATGACCAGAGGCAAGGACAAGCGGGAAAAAGTGCCGAGCGCGACCATCAGCAGGCTGGTCATCTACCTGCGCATCCTCACCCAGCTCGAAGAGCAGGACGTATCGACCAGCTCCTCCGAACTGCTCGCCGAACAGGCCCAGGTCTCGGCGTTTCAGGTTCGTAAAGACCTCGCCTACTTCGGTCGTTTCGGCACGCGCGGCAAAGGCTACCAGGTCTTCACCCTGCGCCGCGAACTGTCCCGCACGCTCGGCCTGACCCGCCCCTGGAGCACCGCCATCGTCGGTTTAGGGCGGCTCGGTCAGGCCATCGCGCACTATCCTCACTTTAACGACCAGGACTTTAACTTTAACCTCAAGGCCGGCTTCGATATCGACGACGAGATCGTCGGAACCACCGTCGCCGGCCTCGAAATTTTACACATCGACAGACTGCCCGATGTGGTCAAAGCTAAGGGGATCGACATCGGCTTTATCACCGTGCCGACCGAGTCCGCCCAAGACGCTGCCAACGCGCTCGTCGAGGCGGGCGTCAAGGGGATCCTCAACTTCGCTCCGACCATTCTCGACGTTCCGAAAGAGGTTCACGTCGAAGCTGTGGACTTTTTAGCGGGGCTCAAACGGCTGTCGTTTTATATTCAGAACCCACAGCACCGAGAGGAGATCGCATCATGAAACGTATCACGCGGCTACGCCGCTACCTGTTAACGACAGCCGCCGCGAGTGTTCTGTTACTGCTCGCCGGGTGTGGACAGTTCGGCAGCTTTGGAGACATCGATGTCACGCCTGCCTTCACTCCGACTACTCTCGGCTTCGAGGTTTCGGACGACGGAACGCTGACCATTGCTTCTCATGTCGTGACCTTCAATGTTCGAGCTGGCTCGATTGGGGGGCGTATCGATGGTTACGAGGTCAGATACTTCACCTCGGCGGGGAACCCGATTATTCCGGGTGATTCGCGGCTCTACAGTCGGGACTCGCTCGGCGTTACGCTGCCTTCGGGTATCGCCTGCGCCGCATCGGAGGCTAACAACACGGCAGCCTGCTCAATTAACGACGCTGGCGCGCGCTTTGCCCCCCGAGATTCGGTACCCGTAAGCAACTTCATTACCCTACCGGGCGAGGTCGCTATAGAAGTGCTAAACCAGCGTCTTGTCGGCGCACGGGCCGAGTTCTACCTTCTCGTCACCACCGACCTAAACGAAAAGATCAGGATCGGGCCGTTTGAAGTGTCCATTACCTATCCTGTAGAGGGCGGCGGGTAGGCGTTTGCTTCTGTCTTTTTAGCCTTTTCGCTGTCGCGGCAGTAGGTAGCGGGCCTTCATGAAACACCGTAGCACCGTGGCCCCCGAGCAGGGGTGCCTTCCACCCGACAATCTGGCTTACGATTTAACCTTAAAGAACACACTGTGGCCCTAGCGACTTCTCGCTACGGCCCAACGCTTAGGAGGATATGGTGAGAAAGAGCTTGCTGACACGGTGGATGGTCGCCGTGCTGCTACTGTTGTTGCTCGCCGCCTGCGGTCGAGGCGGCCCCCAAGAGCTGAACGACAGTCCCCAACTAGGATTTATCAACCTTTCCGACAACACCCCGATTGTGCCATCGTCGTTTAGCGTGACGCTACGCGCTGCCGACGACGGGCGGGTTACAAACCTTCGCTACCGGATCGACGACGGGCCGTTTCAGAGTGTGACACTCTCGGCGCGCCCGGTAGTGTCGGTCACAAATCTGATGGGTGGCCCACACACGCTTACGGTGGTCGCCGAAGACGACGACGGGCTGACGACCGAGCTGTCGCGTAGCTTTATTGTCGACGCGACGCCGCCGAGGTTCGAGTCGATTGTGGTGCAGGGTCAGAACCTGCTCAACCGGGGCGATACCGACTTTACGCTCCAGCAGGGCGAGCCGCTGTTCGTGCAGATCGTCGGCAGTGACGACATCGACAGCCTGCCTGCGGGCGCCGGAACACCCTTTTTGCAGGCCCGGCTACTCGTCAACGGCGAATTGGTAGCGACGAACCAGAACCTTAACGAAGCGCTCGGCACGATGCAGGTCGAGCCTGGTCAGGGTGGACGCCTCGACGCACTTCTAAACTTGGACGTCGGTATCTACGAACTCGGCTTCGTGCTTGTCGACATTGTCGGCAACACGACGGTTTACAACCGCCGCATCAGCCTCGAAGTGGTGAGCGGTGACGGCCCCGTATCCGAGGCGCCGGACGTGTTCTGGACCGCGCCGTTCGACGGGCAGAGCATCATCGTCGGCGAGACGGTGCCGCTACGCGTCGAAGCGAGTGACCCAGACGAAGACGGCTTTGTAGGTGCGGTGCGCTTCTTTGTCGGCGGTACGCTCGTCGCGACCGACAGCAACCCGAACGACGGCTTTAGTGCCGACCTCGACACGAGTGTGCTCGGTGAGGGCAGTTACGAACTCCGCGCCGAAGCGATCGACAACACCGGGGTTAGCGCCGAAGCGACAATTTCGATCAACCTGGTCGCGCCCGGCACCGGCAACACCCCGCCCGACGTGTTCTTTACCCAACCGCTAAGCGGCCAGCGTTTCGAGCTAAACAGCGCCGTCTCGCTAAGCGTCTCGGCCTCCGACCCCGACCCGAACGACGTGGTGACGCGGGTACGGTTCTTCGTCACAGATTCGCTCGTCGCCGAAGACAGCGACCGTAGCGACGGCTTTACCGCGACGCTCGACACGCGCGGCCTGAGTGCGGGCACCTACGAGCTGCGCGCCATCGCGATCGACGGTTTTGGAGCGACCACCGAAACGTCGGTCAGCATCGACATCTTCGATCCGGAAGTGCCGACGGTCGCGCCGAACCTCTTCTGGACCGAGCCGTTCGACAACCAGACCTTCGAGGTCGGCCAAGTCTTGCCGCTCTCGGTCAACGCGAGCGACGACGACGGCACCGTGACCGAGGTCCGCTTCTTTGTCGGTAACACCTTGCTGAACACCGACAACACGCCGAACAACGGCTTTACCAGCACGCTCGACACGGCGCTGCTAAGCCCCGGAGATTACGAATTGCGCGCCGAAGCTCAGGACAACGACGGCAACGTCAGTGACGCGACCATCAGCCTGACGCTGTTAGCGGCGGGTCAGGGCGAACCGAACGAAGCGCCCGAAGCGTTCTGGGTCGATCCCTTTGCCGGGCAGCAGTTCGAAGTGGGCTCGAGCCTCCCCCTAGTCGTCGAAGCGACCGACCCCGACGGCACCATCAGCGGCGTCCGCTTTTTCGCGAACAACACCCTGGTCGGCAACGACACCACGCCGGGTGACGGTTTCGGTACGGTGTTTGACACCACCAACCTGACGCTCGGTAGCTACGAACTCCGTGCGGTCGCGACCGACGATGACGGTGCGCGCGGCGAAGCGATTATCAGCATCGAACTCGTCGCCGAAGGCGGCGGTACCGACATCGCCCCCGAAGTGTTCTGGAACGAGCCGTTCGACACGCAGCAGTTTCAGGTCGGCGACACCATCGACCTTGTGGTGAGTGCGAGCGACGCCGACGGCACTGTGTCGCAGGTCCGCTTCTTTGTCGGCAACACGCTTATAAGCAGCGACGACGAGCCCGCCGACGGCTTTAGAGCGACGCTTAACACCGGCAGCCTAAGCGAGGGCAGCTACGACCTGCGCGCTCAGGCGATCGACAACGACGGCAACACTGCCGACGCGACGATTAGCATCGAGCTTGCCGGTGGCGCTCTGCAGGATGTGCGGGTGGTGTGGCTCGAGCCCCTCGGTACCCAAGTCGGCGGAACCGTCCCGTTACGCGTCCGCGTCGAAGAGCCCGCGACGAGCACCACGCTCTCTACCCAGGCCGTCTCCCGCGTGGCCTTCTTTGCCGGCGACGTCGAGCTAGGCCAGGGGTCGCCCGTCGGTGACGGCGTGTACAGCTACGACTGGAACACGCAGCCCTTTGTGAATCAGGACGTGACGCTGAGGGCTCGAGCCACCACCGACAGCGGCGGCGTCGGCGAAGCGGTGCGCACCGTTACGGTCAGCCCCTCGCCGCCCTCGGTAGCGATCACTTCGCCCGCAGACGGCGAGACGGTGAGCGGCACCATCAGTGTGGTCGTCGACCCCCGCGACACGCTCGGCATTTCGCGTGTGGTGCTTATTGTGAACGGCACGCCCGGCCCCGAAAAGACCAGTGCGCCCTACACCTTTAGCCTCGACACCACCGCCCTCGCCAACGGCGCCTTTACGCTGCAGGCGTTCGCCGAAAACACTGAAGGTATCGGCGCTTTCTCGCCCGTCGTCAACCTGACGTCGGACAACCTCCTGCCGCCGCAGCTCAGCATTACCGAACCGGCAGACGGCGCCGAGGTCGGCGTGATTTTCGACGTCGGCATCAACATTCTCGACCGCGACACGCCCTACGAGTACGTCGGCGGCATCACCGTCGAAGTGTTTGACTTCCGGGGCAGCCCGGTCTCGTCGCAGACCATCAGCAACCCGCCCGCCAACCAGGACTTTAGCGACACGCTTCGCTTCGACTTAGGTGGCAACGCGGGCGACAACTACACCGTCCGGGCCACTGCTCAGGTTCGGGTCAACCCCGGTCAGCCCGACGAGGTAACCGTCAACCTGCGCGACGAGGTCCGGATCGATGTGGTCATCCCGAGCGACCTGCCGCCCGCACTCGTGGTGTTTGCGCCGTCGCGTTCGGGCGCCACGCCGATCTTCGACACCGCGTTCTACAGCGTCGGCAACGTGACCGATGAAGACGGTTCGATCACCGCCCTCGAAACGCGGATGGTCTGTGACGCCTGCGGCAATGCTGGCGAGCCGATCAACGCGCTGCTCCGTTACGACAGCGAGGTGTACGGCACCTACGCCGCCGAATTCGCGACCGACGCGACGCCTCTCCTACCCGAAGCCGGCAGCTACAAGCTGCGCGTGACGGCGATCGACGACACCAACCCAGATCTCCGTAACATCCAGGAACTCGGCGTGATCGTCGATCGTCTTCCGTACGCGACCCAAGCCATCGCCGACAGCTTCGCCGAGTTACGCGCGGCCAACCTGTTCCTGTCGACCTCGTTTGAAGACCAGGATGTCTTTCCGGCTCGAGCCGTCTGGACCGCTGACCTGAGCGGGGTGTCAAACGATGTCAGCTACGTGTTTATCTACCGCACCGGCATTGTCGACGAAGGCGGGACAGCGCAGGTCGTGCTGCAACGTGGTACTGCGCCAGCAGGCACTTCTTCGGTTGCCTTTACCGCAACCTTTACGACCGACCAGATCGGCGTTACCCCTAATGTAAGTGTCGTTCTCCAAGACCTAGAGGTCGGTCCGCAGGTTCTGCTCGACCCCGTTGCGGTGTCGGTCTCGGAGCCGCCCGACGAAACAGGTGGCTTGCCGCCAGGTGACGGCACCGGTCAGGGCAGTATTGTGATCGACTGGCTCGAGCCCTCCGCCAATCAAGAGTTCGTCGTCGGTGACATTATCGATCTCGCGGCGACCGCGTCGGGCGAAAACCCCATCGAACAGATCAGCTTCTCGTTCGGTACCTCGCTCGAAAACCGCAGCCTGGTCGGCACCGACACCACCCCGTCAGACGGCTTTACCGCCCAGCTCGACAGCAGCGGTGTCTCTGAAGGCACCTACACCCTCTACGCCCGCGCGACCGACAGCCAAGGCAACCGCGCCGAACGCACGCTAACCATTTCGCTGGTCGCCCCAGCAGGCGGCGGTGGCGGCGAACCCGCTCCGGGTGACGGCACCGGCCCCGGCAGCATCCGGATCGACTGGGTCCAGCCGCGTGCGGGCGTAGAGTTCTTCGTCGGCGACCCGGTACCGCTACAGGTCGAGGTGTCGGGCGATAACCCCACCGACAGCGTCCGCTTTAGTTACAGCCTCGCCAATGCCGACGAACCCACCCCAATCGGCACCGACACGACCCGCTTCGACGGCTTTACCGAACTGCTTAACACGCAGGGTCTGATCGCCGGCGACTACACCCTGTTCGCACTCGCGACCGACAGCGAAGGCAACCGCGCCGAACGCTCGAAGACCATCACCGTTTCCGAACGGGGCGAGGGCGATCCGGCTCCGGGTGACGGTACCGGCCCGGGCGGGATCGTCATCGACTGGCTAAACCCGCAAAACGATGACGAGCTAACCATCGGCGACCCGGTGTCGTTACAGGTAAGCGCGACTGCCGACGTCGGTAACGTCGCGACGGTGCGCTTCTCCTACAGCGGCCCGAACGGCCCCGTAACCGTCGGCACCGACAGCGCGGACGGCGACGACACCTTCTCGCGCGTACTCGACACCACCAACCTCGACCCCGGCACCTACACCCTGACAGCGCTCGCGACCACCGACAGCGACGAAGACGGTGACGGCAACAACGACCAGGCCTCGCGCTCTATCGGCGTCTTCCTGGTAACCGGCGGCGTCCCGCCGGGTGACGGTACCGGCCCAGGCGGAATCTCCATCACCTGGCAGAGCCCCCAGGACGGCGCCACCTTCGACGTCGGAACATCGCTGTCACTATCGGCGGACGTCACCGGCGATAACGCGATCAGCGGCGTCGACTTCTCCTACAGCACCGGCGGCGGCAGCTTCGTACCCATCGGCTCCGATACCGACGGCCCGAACCCCTTCACCACGACGTTTAACACCAGCGGTTTCGCCACCGGCGACTACATCCTGCGTGCGATCGCGACCGACAGCCAGAACAATCAGGCGCAGCGCTCGATCACCATCACCCTCGCTAACACCGCGCCGAGTGTGACCTGGCTTAATCCTGCCGAAGGCGACCAGTTAAATGGTACAGTTTCGCTCCAGGTCGAAGCGACCGACCCCGGCGGCATCCAGAGTGTCGAGTTCTTTGCGAACGGCAGCCGCCTAGGCATCGGTACCCAGTCACTGTCGACGCAGCAGACGGGTGGAACCTTTAGCTTTAGCTGGGATTCGACCACTGTCAGCGACGGCCAGACAATCCTCACAGCGCGCGTGACCGACAACTTTGGTAACACCACCGAGGAAAGCATTTCGGTGTTCGTCGCCAACGTTGACCAGACCCCGCCGACGGTGAGCTGGGAAACGCCCTTCGACGGCCAACAGTTCGAGGTCAGTACGGCGATTCAGCTAACCGCCGACGCGACCGACAACTCCGGAACCCTCGCGCCGAGCAACCTGAGCTTTGCGGTTGACGGACAGACCTTAACCGGGTCGGTGTCGCGCAGTGGTAGCTTCTTTAGCACCACCTGGAACGCGCCCGACCAGACCGGTTTCTACGACCTCACCGTGACCGCGACCGACCCTTCGGGCAACTCGGCGAGCGCGACCATTACGGTGCAGCTTGTCGCGCAGGGCGAGCTCGACGAAACCCCACCGACCGTGAGCTGGGCCGTTCCGAACGACGGGGCGACCGTGCAGGGCTCGAGCGTAACGCTTGAAGCCGATGCGAGCGACACCGGTAGCGGCATCGCCTTCGTGGAGTTCTTCTACGGCTCTACGCTGATCGATACGGGTGCTGCGGTCGGCGGTACTCGCTACCGGGCCAACTGGGATTCGACCACCGTCTCGGACGGTACCTATGTGCTGACGGCTCGAGCCCTCGACCAGGCTGGCAACGAAGCGACCGACACCATCACCGTCACCGTCTCGAACGCCCCGCAGGTCACTTGGGTCAGCCCCGCTGACGGCGCTACGATCGCCGGTATCACGACCCTGCAGGTCGACGTCGACGCCCAGCGCTCGCTGTCGTCGGTGCGGATCGCGCTGCCTAACCAGACCGTAAGCGCGACCCTTAACACCGCTACCGGCCTGTACGAATTTACCTGGAATGCGACCAGCGTCTCGCCAGGTAACTACACCCTCACCGCAACAGCAACCGACAGCAGCGGCGCGACCGGAAGTGCGAACCGTGCGGTCGTCGTCGCAGCACCCTTCTCGATCACCAACCCCGCCGACGGTGCGACCGTCAACGAAACCGATGGCGTCGTCGATGTGGTGGTCAGTCCGAGCAACAGCCTAACCGGCATCACCGACGTGACCGGTGTGACCATCTTCTTTAACGGCGACGACTGCGAGGTCACCCCGACTGGTACCGGCACCGGCCCCTACACCTTCGCCTGGGATCCGTCACAGACCTACCCCTGTCACAACCCGCAAAACGACAGCAACCGGGTCATTACCGCCCAGGTCGCCTACACTACGAATGCGGGTAGCAGCGCGACCTTTACGACCAACGCGATCACGGTCAGCTACAGCTCGGTTCCGCCGGTGACCGTAAGTTGGCAGTCGCCCCCGACAGGTGCGCTGCTAAGCGGCACTGTCGACCTCGTTGTCGCGGTGACCAACACCGACAGCGTGACCTTTAGGATCGGTGGACAGAGTATCGGCACCGTAACGGCGACCGGAGCGACCAGCGAAACGGTTACCCTTAATTGGGATTCGTCTAGCGTCGCCGACGGCCCGGTCACCATCGAGGCGGTCGCAACCGCGACCTTTAACGGCCAGGTCGAAACGTCCGACCCGGCGACCCGTAGCTTTACGGTCGACAACACCGCGCCGATCGTGACCATCGTAAGCGTCGACGGCCAGACGCCGACCGACGGCCTCGCGGTCAACGAGACGATTCAGATCGTCGCCGAGATTAGTGACGCGACGTCGGGTGTCGCCGGGGCTACCCTGAACGGCAACACCATCTCGCCCGATACGAACGGCGGCACGACCTATACGGTTAGCTTCGATACCAAGCAGCAGGTCGACGGCACCTTCACCTTTACTTTCGCCGCGACCGATGTGGCGGGCAACCAGAACAGCGACAGCGTAAGCGTGCTGATCGACAACACGCCGCCCCTCGCGAGCATCAACCTCCAAGACGTCGACATCAATGCCGGCGGTACGACCAACATCTCGTCGAGCCAAGATCTGCCGCTAACTGTGGTGATCAACTCGAACGACAATGGTGGTTCGGGTATCCGCGAGGTTCGGGTCGAGCTAAGTACAAACGGCGGTGCTTTCAACACCATTACCACCGTCGTCGGCGGACGCCAGACTGTCTCGCTAGACAGCAGCCAGCTTTCGGTCGGCAGCAACTACCGGATTCGGGCGATCGCGTCGGACAACGCCGGCAACGAGCCCTCGATCGTCGAGCTCAACACCACCCTCAACATCACCGACTAACCGCACCCGGCTGTTGGGCGCGGTTACCGACCAAGACGCCTCTCGCTCCCCCGCTACCGATGCGGGGGAGTTGTTTTGTTGGTAGGATGGCATCATGAAGATAAGCGCAACGACAACATGCGTCACGCCCGTACACACGGCTCAGATCTGCGGGTGTGGCACACCCCGGACACGAGGAGATTTCGTTGTTTGAGATTATCCAGGACGACTTAGCGGCGTTCGAAAAGCGCCTCGCGAGCGAACTGCAGAGCTCGGTCGCGTTTATCAGCGCGATCGGCGAAGACCTCGTCGGGGCGGGGGGGAAGCGGCTCCGCCCGAGTCTGGCGTTTTTGGCGGGGCGGCTGCTCGGTACGGGCCGAGAGCAAGCACTACAGGTCGCCGTCGCCGTCGAGCTTCTCCACTCAGCGTCGCTGCTGCACGACGACCTGATCGACGACGCGACGACGCGGCGCGGCCACGAGGCGGCGTTTCGGCGTTACGGTAACGTGGTGAGTGTGATGTCGGGAGATTATATGTTGGCGCGGGTGCTCGGCGTGCTCGCCCAAGCCGACCATGCGGGTTTTACGGCGCTGATGTCGCAGACCGCCGCACAGATCTGCGAGGCCGAGGTGCTGCAGTTTCAGATGGCGAGTTTAGAGACATACGCGTTTGCGTCATACGACAAGATTATCGAGGGGAAGACGGCGGCGCTTGTGTCGGCAGCGCTTGAAGGGGTCGCGATGCTCGCGAGAGCGCCCGAGGCCGACCGCGAAGCGCTGCGCCGCTACGGGCTTCACTACGGACGGGCGTTTCAGATGCAGGACGACTATCTCGATCTGCTCGGCAGCGAGGCACAGCTCGGCAAGCCGGTCGGCGGCGACCTGCGCGAAGGGAAGGCGACCTATCCGGTACTGCTGCTGCTAGACGACGGGGTCGAAGAAGCCGGCGCGATTCTGCGGCGCCATGCGGGCACACCCGGAGACGTCGCGCGGATGATCGCGCTGGTCGAAGAGTACGGTGCCGACGTGCGGACCCGCGAACAGATCGTCGCCGAGGCGACGCGGGCGTTGGCGGCACTCGAGCGCTTTGCAGAGTCGGAGGCGAAGGAGGGGCTCGAGCACCTCGCCCGGCGCGAAATCGAGCGGATCCGCTAGCGGCTAGAGGTCGTCTCGGTCTGGTGCGACGCGACGGTGATCGGCTGGCCCTCGCCGTCGTCGTACTCCTGGGCGCGTCTGCCGACCGCCCGGATCATCGACGGAAAGATAAAGAGGTGGAGCGGGTAGACTGCCCACCAGTACAGATAGCCCATCAGGCCGTGCGGTTCGAAAAATGCGGTCTGCCGGATCTGGGTCTTGCCGCCGTCGACCGGTTCGATATCGAAACGCAACCAGGCACGCCCGGGCACCTTCATCTCGGCGCGAAGCTGGAGGTGGTCGTTGGTTTCGACACTTTCGACCCGCCAGAAGTCGAGCGCGTCGCCCGGTAACAGGTCTTTGGGGTCGCGCCGTCCGCGCCGCATACCGATACCGCCCCAGATCCTGTCGAGGACGCCGCGTAGCTGCCAGAGCCAATCGAAGGTGTACCAGCCCTCCTCGCCGCCGATCCGGACGATCGCGGCGTAGGCGCTGCTCGGGCTCACTTCGAACTCGCGGACCTGCCGGTCGACAAGCATCCCCTGGGTGTCTTGTACCTGGAGCTTCTCCGCCGAGGGCGTGCCGCGCGGAACCGCGGCGAGGGCGCCGCTCCAGAGGGTTTCGACTGCGCCCTGGCTGGTCCGGTCGAGGGCGAGCTTGACGGCGGTCTCGTAGGAGATGAGCCGAACCTGGTACTGCTGGGCTGGTTCGGGGTTGTCGACGATCACCTCGCTGGTCAGCCCTTCGACGAGCGGCCTCGCGATCGAGGCGGGGATCGGTGTGACGATGTTAATCCAGTACGACGACATCCTCGGACTTAGCACTGTGGTCGGAATCATCCGCCGCTTGAGGCCGCGAATATCGGCGTAGGTCATCATCATGTCGCGGTAGCACAGCACTTCGGGGCCGCCGATCTCGACGATCTGGTGGCCTTCAGGGACGATTTCGGGTGCTTGCAACAGATACGACAACACGTCGCGAATGGCGATCGGCTGTACTTTGGTGTCGACCCATTTAGGCGTGACCATGATCGGCAGGCGTTCGGTCAGGTAGCGGATCATCTCGAAGGAGATACTGCCCGAACCGACGATGATCGCGGCGCGAAACTCGGTGGTCGCAACCCCGGTCGAAGCGAGTTCGTGGCCGGTCTCCTGACGCGATGCGAGGTGGCTCGACATCCCCTTGTCGGTGTCGCCGAGCCCGCCGAGGTAGATGATGTGCTTTACGCCGGCACGTTCGGCGGCTTCGGCGAAGTTGCGTGCCGCGACGCGGTCGCGGTCTTCGAAGCCTGCCTCGGTACTGCTCATCGAGTGGATGAGGTAGTAGGCGGTGTCGACGCCCTCGAAAACGGCGGGGAGGGTGTCGGGCTCGAGCACATCCCCCTCGATCATCTCGACGTCGTCGCGCCACTCCTTGACCTGCATACGTGCAACGTCACGAACCAGGCAGCGCAATTCACGACCCTGCTCGAGCAGCCTCGGAATCAGCCGCCCTCCGATGTAGCCGGTCGCACCAGTAACTAGTATCTTTCCCATACTTATATCATGACCTATTTAGGACGCCGATACCGAGGTTTGGCCCGCCTTTCGCGCTGTTTTGTCGTTGGTACTCAGCCGACACCCCCGTCGCCGGACAGAGGCCGAGCTGGTAACGCCCCACTACGACGCCGTAACGAGCCGGTGCGCCTGCTGTCCGTGCCAAGCGTCGAAACCGAGCAGAAACCCACCCTGCACGATCACGCCCCAGCCGTTGCCGCGCGCGAACGCGTCGTCGCCTAAGAAGACCAGCACCAGCACCCCTGCCGTCACGTAGAGCACGTCGAGCCCGGCGTTGATCCAGAGCAGCCGCCGCAACACTTTAGGCTCGCCGGCGTGTCGGGCTGTAGCGACGGGGTCTTGGCGCCGTTTGCGCCGCAACGAGCGCTGCCCGAACACCGCGATCGCCATGTCGATACCGCCCCAAACCAGCGCCTGCAACGCGAACCCGCGCCAGAAGTCGCCGACACTCCAGAGCAGCACGCCCGCGATCAGGCTGAGCGCGCTCCAGACCGCAAGCTGCCGTCCGATGGTCGCTTCGAGTCGCCAGACGGGGGCGGGTGCGTCAGAGTAGGCCATACACCGATTGTAGCGGGAGGGGCTCGAGCCCGACGACCGCCTAGCTTCCATATCGGTAACGCCCCCCACGCCGGGTTCGCTGACGCCAGCATGAACAGCACGTGATAGGCTGTAGCTGTGGCCAAAGACGTGTTTGTTAGAGACCTCGAACTGCTGATCCGGGCGCGGCACGCGCTTATTTTTGTCGACACCGACGACAAAGACCGGGCCGAAAGCCTGCTCAAGAGCCTCGCCGAAACGCTGCGCCTGCCCTACTTTAGCTGGACCCGGACCAAAGGGCTCCGCGACATAGTCCGGCAGGTGCCCGACCCCGACACCCTCAGTGCGGCGGCGGCCCTCCGGCAGATCGAACAGACGACCCGGCCCGGCATCTACAACTTTCGGGGTTTAGGAAGCGACCTCGACGACCGCGTGCTCGCGACCCAGCTGCGCGACACCGCGACGCCGTTTATGCGCCAGGACGGTGCGATTATCGTCAGCGGTGACGAGTTCGTCACGCCGAGCCTGCTCCGCTCGCTCGTAACCACCGTAAAGCTCCCGGCGCCGAGCGAGCGCGAATACCGCGACCTCGTCCAGCACATCTACCGCGACCTGTCCGAGCGGATGCACGTCGAGCTGCGCCTGACTAAAAAAGAGCTCAATCAGCTCGTCGCCAACTTGCGCGGCCTGACCATGCTCGAAGCCGAAAAGATCCTGACCAAGACGATGGTCGAAGACAACCAGCTCGGCCCGAACGACATCCGCCGGGTGATCGACGCGAAAAAACAGATACTCGAACGCGAGGGCGTCCTCGAATACTATCCGGTCGAAGAGACGCTTAGCGACATCGCCGGTCTAAACGGCCTCAAACGCTGGCTCGCGAAGCGCCGCGCCATTATTGCCGAACCCCAGCGCGCCGCCGAGTTCGGCCTCAGCTTTCCGAAGGGGATTCTGCTTGTTGGGGTGCAGGGGGCGGGCAAAAGTCTCTGCGCCAAAGCGGTCGCGATGGATTGGGGGCTGCCGCTGCTCAAGATGGACCCGGCGGGCCTCTACAACAAGTACATCGGCGAAAGCGAAAAGAACTTCGCGCGGGCGACGGCGGTCGCCGAAAAGATGGCCCCGGTCGTGTTGTGGATCGACGAGATCGAAAAAGCCTTCGCGTCGGGCGGCAGTACCGACGGCGGCGTGTCGGTGCGGGTGCTCGGCACCTTTCTGTCCTGGCTCCAGGAGCGCAAGGGCGACGTGTTCGTGATCGCGACGGCGAACAATATCGACCGGTTACCGCCCGAACTCGTCCGGAAGGGGCGTTTCGACGAAATCTTCTTCGTCGATCTGCCGAGCGCCGAGGTGCGCCGCGACATCTTCGCTATCCACCTAAAAAAGCGCAACCGCGCCCCGCAAGACGTCGACCTAGACGCTTTAGCTGCGGCCAGTGACGGCTTTAGCGGCGCCGAAATCGAACAGGCGGTCGTGTCGGCGCTCTACACCGCCTTTGCCGACGGCGCCCCGCTTACGACCGAGCTGCTTAGCGCCGAACTCGCCCAGACCAAGCCGCTCTCGGTCACGATGCGCGAGTCGATCGACACGCTGCGGACATGGGCGCGCGAGCGGACGGTTAGCGCGAACTAGCCGCGCCCCCGGGTTACGGCCACGGCTACGGTCCTACGGCCCTATGGCTCGCGGACGTGCTGCCCCTCCTAAAGGGCGACGTCTTCGAGCGGTTCGCAGCCGCGCATCGTCTCTTCGATCAGCCAGTCGACCACGGCTCGAGCATCCCCTTCGCGTTCGAAAATTTCGACCTGCCGGTCGGCGCTCGTGCCGCGCTCTAGGATGGTAAACACGTGTTCGACCTCTTTGCGGCTCCCTAAATCGTCGACGACATCGTCGACAAATTCGACCAGTTCCTGTAACAAGATGCTGGCGTCGAGCTGTTCCTGACGTCCGAAGTCGATCAGCTTACCCTTCGTGCCGTAGCGCACCGCGCGCCACTTGTTCTCTTCGACCATGCTTAGCGGGTAGTTGCGAAAGCTGATGTTGTCGACGCGCATCTTGTAGTGTTTGAGGATCAGCGCCTGAAAGATCGCCGCGCAGCAGACCGCGTCGTCGATGTTGGTGCAGAGGTCGCAGATACGGAGTTCGAGTGTCGGGTAGGTGTGGTGCGGACGGATGTCCCAGTAGATCTTCGAAGCGTCGGGGATGCAGCCGGTACTGATCAGGATGTTGACGAAGCGGGTGTACTCGGCGTGGCTGTTAAACTCGATCGGCAGGCCGGTACGCGGAAAACGCTTAAACAGCGCGCTCCGGTAGCTTTTAAGCCCGGTGTTGCGCCCCTCCCAGAACGGTGACGACGCCGACAGCGCCAGAATGTGCGGCGTCATGTAGCGCATCGTGTTCATAGCGTCGATGGCGAACTCGTTGTCTTCGATGCCGACGTGGATATGCATGCCGAAGATAAGGAGCTGCCGGGCGAGGTCCTGCATGTCGCTGATAATGCCCTGGTAGCGCTCGAACGGGGTGATCTCTTGGGTCTGCCAGCTCGAAAAGGGGTGTGTACCCGCCGCCGCGATACAGGCACCCTGTTGTTGGGCGAGTTCGCTCACGATCTGGCGTAGCTGGGTGATCTCGTCGCGGACTTCCTGGACAGTGTTACACGCCTTGGTGCCGACCTCGACGATGCTCTGGTGCAACTCGGGCTTGATGTCGCGCTTGCGCAACACGCTGTGGTCGCCCTCTAAAAACTGGGTGATGTAGCTCTTGAGTTCGCGGGTTTGGGGGTCGACAATCTGGTATTCTTCTTCGATACCGAGGGTGAGTGACGGACGGGCGACGTTCATACTTGCTCCTATCCCTGCAGAGACGGGGTGGTGCGCGTAGTGTACGACGATCTAGCTTACAACAATAATCGTAGCTAATAGTAGCTAATAACCGTAGAGGTTTGGCACCGAGGCGCCGTACGAAATCGCAATATAACACTTTTCGGTGGATAAAAATCGTCCTCGCCATCCCCCTTACATCACGGTGTACGTCACGGTGTACGTCGCAGTCGTGACGCGGTCGTGACGACACCGGACGCGAGCGAATCGGGCGACACGGGGCGGGTAGAGCGGGATGTGAGCGTTCGTGCAGGAGCGCTCTGCACGACGGCGTACGGTATACGGGGCGGTCGCTGACTATCGTCTAGACGTAATGTTTAGACATAGCAGTTTCACGAAACGTTGCTCTATGTAACGCTGCTCTACATGAAGCGTCACCATCAGGGTCTGTCAAACGCGCTTGTTGCAGCACCCTCTGGAATTGCTCGTAGAATGAACCTGCGTCCGCGACGGCTCCGGACACGGTGCGGATTGTGAAGGGCGTACGAACAGCGTCGGTACGTGTGTGCCGGTATAGCTGCCAAGGCGCGGTCGTTTCGGACTGACTCCGGTAACATGATCGGGCGAGGTTTTGGGGCCGGTGGTTTCGGATTGGGGGTTGCGAATCCGGGGGCCTTGGCTGAGAAGCTACGGCGTTAGGGGGGCTGACGTGACGTGCGGCGCGAGCTTGCCGCCGGCGTGATCTCGGCAGGGCGGCCCCGTTAGTAACGCCACTAACATAACTTTACGGACAATACTTTATGGACAACGCTACGCGCGTCGCTACGTTTTAGGAGGGCACGACATGGAACTGCTCGACATCATCAAACAGTTTTTCGAAGAGGACGACTACGACTGGCGCTATATGAATGTGCCGGGTGAACCGGTGCTCGACCTTATCTATTCGGGTGACAACGGCCAGTATCAGTGTGTCGCGAGCGCGCTCGAAGAGGCGCAGCGCATCCTGTTTTACTCGCTGTTACCGGTCAACATCCCCGACGCGCGGCGGCGCGACGTCAGCGAGTTTCTGACCCGGGCCAACTACGGGCTGCTTATCGGTAACTTCGAGCTAAGCTTCGCGACTGGACAGGTGCGCTACAAGACCAGCGTCGATGTCGAAAGTGTGACCCCGACGACCACGATGATTCGCAACCTGGTCGTGACCAACCTCGCGATGATCGACCGCTATCTACCGGGCATTATGGCGATGGTCTACGGGGGCTCGAGCCCCACCGACGCCCTCGCGATGGTCGAAGGCGACGACGACGACGAGCCGAGCTCCGCCGACCTAGAAAAACCCGAACAGGGGTAGCGCCGTACGCTCCCCGTACGCTCCGAGGTCGCGGTCGCCCGGGCGCACTGCTAGGCTAACGGTATGGACACCTCCGAAGAGACCATCACCCTTAACGACGCGCTCAAACTGTCCGGTCTGGTGCGCACCGGCGGCGAAGCGAAACAGCTTATCCAGAGCGGCCAGGTCTCGGTCAACGGCGCGGTCGAAACACGCCGTAAGCGGCGGCTTAGCGAAGGCGACGTGGTGAACATCGGCGACGAAGAGTTTGTGCTCGAGCTCGCTGACGAAGACGACGAGGACGCCGAAGACTAACCCGAAACACGCGGCGCACCGGGGCGCCGCCACGCTAAAGGCCGGACGTTCGTGTCCGGCCTCGCTCGTGCGTAATGTTGTGGGCTTGTGGTCGCGCCGAGCCGCTACAACGGCCCGAAACGGCTAGTCGACGACGCGCGACACCGACCAGTAACCGCTTATAGCTTCGCCGCGCAGGTCGGGGCTGACGCTGCCGCGTCCCCAGAAGTGGTCGTTGTAGCTCGACACGCCGTCGCCGTAGACGCCCATCACCCGAGCGACAACGCCTTCGGGCTGGATGTCGTCGACGGCCTTAAACCAGGCGGTGCGCACCGTCAGGTTGCGGTCGACGAGATTGCGGGCGAATTCGCGCGAAAAGTTTTGGTAGACGTAGGCGTTGGTGTCGAAGCCGAGCAGCAGGTGGAGGCCGTCGAATTCGCCTTTCCAGCGGTCGAAGTGGCTTAGACCGCTCCAGTCCGCGCGTAGTACCTGGCAGGAGTAGAGCGCTAGCCACTCCAGGTCGTTATCGCCCCAGGTATCGTCGGCGTCGGTGTAGTAGAGGGTACCGTCATCCCGATTCTTGTTTTCGAAGGTAAAGCCGCCGCCAAAGCCGTGACCGACGTAGAAGGTGATGTCGGTATTGTCGATGTAGCTGTTGTCGTTAGGCGACTTAAAGTCTCGCTCCCAGGCCGACAGGCCGCCCCAGCTAAAACGCTCGGTAATGCCGTCGGCGCGCATCTCGTCGATAAAGCCCTGGTCGAGCCCGCCGAACTCGTTGGTTACGGCGTTTTCGGTGCCGAAGTCGCTCACCCCGCCGACCTGAGGGCGCAACTCGAAGACCGTTTCGGATACAGTTTCGGATTCTACTGCGAAGGTTCGGCTCACCTGCACCGTAACGCCGTTCGCGTCGGTCACGGACGCGATCAGCGTCTCCTGCTCGACCTTTTCGCGGGCGACGACGCGGTAGCTGAGCGTGTCGCCGGGTGACTTGGTTGGTTCGGAGAGGCTGACGTTAACCGAACTCCAGGTGACCGTGTAGGGAGCCCGACCGCCCTCGACGCGAATATTGGCCCGAACCTCGCTACCCCGAACTTCGGCGCTAATCCTCGCCGCAGGTACGAACTCGCTCGCCTGGACTGCGGGAAGGAGTTGCTGCAGCAGCGACACCTCTTCGTCGCCGACCCGCGCGACACCGCTACACTCGGTGTGGGGCACGATAACCCTCGCCGACGCGAGTTCGAGAGGCGGGGTGTAGTAAACGGTGCGGGTCGACACCCTGACGTTGTCGAAGCCGCTACCGGCGAAGGCGCGTCGGCAGTTTTCGGCGGCCTCTTCGGGCGATATCACCGGGACGACGTCGCCGGGCTCGAGCCCCCGCAGCGCTATCCGCAACGAGGTGACACCCTCGCTGTCGAAATTCGCGTAGGCGACCGCGCCCGGCCCGATAAGCGGCACTTCGTCCTGTGTCAGTGCGAATCCGAGCCCGATCCGGGTGTCGATAGCGACGCTTGCGACCGGGCGACCGGCGACGTCCTGAGCCTCAAACACGGTCCGCTGCCGCGTCGGCGTAAACATGCCGCCCGGGATAAAGCGGTCTAGCTCGGCTTTTTCGAACGCGTCGAGAAACTGCGCCTCGGCCCGCTCAGAGTCGGGAACCTCGATCTTTTCGAGCGCTTCGAAGTCGATCGCTTCGAGGACGACCGCCCCCTCGTCTTCGTCGTTGCGGCCTTCACCCCGGTCGAGGGTCGGAATGCTCGCAAAGCGTGCCGGGTCGAAAAAGATGATCACGTTGTTTTCGACGCTAAGTTTTTCGCGGTCTAAGCCGAGCGCTTCGGCGAGTGCGGCGGCCTGTTCGGCGTCCGCGCCCGGCGCGACGACCCGGTATACGGGCAGTTCGTCACCGCGTTCGCCCGGTGGTTCGGGGGGCGGCGTGGTGTCGGTCGCGCAACTGCTGACAGCAAAGATGACGAGGGCGAGTAGCCCCCAGCGTAAGCGGTTGTGGTTCACGTGTGTCTCCTCTCTCACGCTCCGCAGTAGGTGTGTGGAGCGGTGGTCGGACCCTACACGCCGAGTCGTAATCCCCCAAGGATGTCGCGGTAACTCGGTGTAGAGCGGCCTGTGTGCCGGCCTAGTCTGCTAGACGGATCGCGTCCAGTAACATCGGCACCGGCACGGTATGACGACAGTGTTTTTGACGACGGTATGGCGACGGTGTGCTCACCTCCTCTACTAAGAAGATAACGACAGTCTATGTCGAGTGCGTTACAAAGGCGTCACAAGGATATCGTGACGACGTCGTAGCAGCGCTGCAGCAAGTGTTACAGGAGGCGTCGACGAGTCTCTTAAGGTCGTTCGGGAGAGCCTAAAACCCAAACACCCCGGTCGCGCTGCGGAGCGTTAGGGTAAGCGCGACGCCGCTCGGCAGTTCGGGAACGCTCTGCGTGTTGGCGATGACGGTAACGGTCGCGGTGTTGCTGCCGCCGCTCGTTACGATGTCGATAAGCTGCCCGAGCAGTGCTGCGTCGCGGATATCGGCGCCGACGCGGGCATCTTCGGTCAGGATCCGGTAGTCGCTACCGTTAGGCTCGAGCACCAGCCGCTCGTTAAGGGTAAGGGGGGGCAGCGTCACACTCCGCTCGCCCGCCTGGTCCGAAGCGGTAATGATGATGTCGAGCCGGGTGATCTCGATACCGCAGGGCGGTTCGCCCAGCGCGCTGCCGAACCCGACGTCGGCGTCGAAGCCGAGCGTGATCTGAAACTGCCGCGGGCGTAGCTGCGGAGGTTGACCGTCGTTAAAGGTCGTGGTGAGCGTCCCGCGGATCAGGGTGGCGGTGTCTAGGCTCGAGCCCTCCGAAATCGTTACCCGCTCGCCGCGCAGCGCGAACAGGTCGCTCTGTTGCTGTGCGGGTAGCGTCGTCGTGCCGCAGGCCGCGAGCAGCGCGGTGCCTACGGCTACGCACACCGCGACGTACACCGCCCTCGGGGCGCGAGTGCCAAGATGCGAGAACCGGTCGCGAATATCCATAAAAAACTCCCTCTCTGCTAGCGTCGTGCGTCTCGGTATCCTGTTTGGTAGGCGCGTGGCGCGGGCGTTCGTACGCGGTGCCGGTCACGTTCGTAGGTGCATCGGTCGCTACAATGCATGATACGCTAAGCCGAGGTGGACAGGTAGCACTCGTCGGGCTCGCGCGGCGTTTAGCTCTCGTTCGTGAGCGTTTGCGAGCGGACGTTTAGGCCGCTTCCGAACGGGCCTAAAGACGAGACCGCGACCGGTGCGAGCGGTCCGAATGAACGGTTCTAAACGGTGATCATAGTGAGACTTAGGACAGTCGTAAGGCGGAACCGTGAGGCGAAACGCCGATAGCGGGTGCAGGGCCGAAGAGGTGCCGAGGAGATGTCGATGAACCGAACTGTTGTGACGAATGTGTTGCTAGCTATGATCGTACTGACGGGCTGTCGTGGGGGCTCGAGCCCCGAACTCGCCGGCCCCGACCAGCTGCCGACCTACACCATTGTCGGTCAGGGGGTGTCGGGCGAGGCCGCGGCGCAGCTCGCCGCAGCGTTAGGGCTAAGCGCCGATATCCGCACCCCGAACGGGCGGCTGCTCTACCTCGACACCGAACGGCTGCACGCCTTGCCGATGTCGCCGTTCGGCGCCGCCGAACCCGACGAAGACGGTAACGCGATCACGGCGGAGGCGTTCGACTTCGCGGCGATCGCCGCTCTCCCCGTCTACAGCGAAGCCGACGCGCTTGACCGCGCGGTCGCCGCGCTTAGCGCCGCCAACCTCGTCCCGCCCGACGCGACGCCCGAGGTAGCCCACAGCCGTTTCGAAGCGGTCACGGCGGACGGTGTCGTCGTCGCCGACTTCGAGATCGACACGCAGGTGATCTTTCGGCAGACCGCGCCTAACGGCGAACCGCTCGTGGGGCCGGGCGCGGAGGTCAAGATCGTGTTCGACGGAACCGGCACGGCGGTGCAGATCGTCTACGCCCAGCGGCAACTCGCGCGGGGGCGCGACGTACCGGTGCTGTCGCTAGCCGACGCGAACCGTCTGGCGGTAGCGCACTACCTGGGCACAGAGGTGTCGCTGGGCGCAGAGGTGTCGGCGGCGCAGCTCGACGCGCTCGCGGCGGAGATCACGGCGCAGCAGGGCTGTGCGGAGGTTGCGGGGGGGCTCGAGCCCGCCCAGCTCTGTCTGGGCTCCGAGGTGGTCTACTACGCCCCGCCCCTCTCCGAAGACATCGGCGAGATCGTCCCCCACTACCTCTACAGCGCTACGCTAAGCATCGGCGGCGAAACGGTCGAGGCCCGGCGGCTGCTCGTGCCGGCGGCGGCGGTCGCCCCGCAGGTTACTATCGACGCGCAGGTCGCGTCTAACGAGGTCAGCGCGACCGCACAGGTTACGGGGGGGACGCCGCCCTACCGCTACCGCTGGTCGTCGGCGAGTTCGGAGATCGCGACCGCCGACGCCCCGAGCGTTGCCTACACGGTCGCCGGTCGTCAGGAGAGCGAGCAGGAGACCCTCAACCTTCTCGTGACCGACGCGAACGGCCTGTTCGCTAGCGCCCGCCGTACCCTGACGCTCTCGTCTCCGCCGAGCCCCACACAGACCACCCCGCCGCCGACGCCCGCCCCGCTCGCGGTCGGTACCGAGTGGGTCGGTCCGTCGCAGGGGCTCAACCTCGCACCGGACAACGTCGCGGGCTTCGTCCGCCGCTTCGCCGCCGGAAACGTCGACGTGGCTTTTAATCTCGGCGAAGACCGCGCCTTCGAGGCCGATTTTGTCGATGCCGACGTCGCTGCCAATGGCCAGGACGCGAGCTATATCGACGCCGTCGACCTCGCGTTCTACACCGGCCACGCTTCAGGGTCGGGGATTACCTTTTCGACCGACCAGACGAGCCGCTTCCTCTTCTTCGACGAGGCCCGCTGGGGCAATCAGGATCTCGAGTGGATCATCATCGCCGCCTGCGGCCCACTCCAAGACCTCACGCGCGGCGAGACCTGGTGGGAGCGCTGGGGCCAGTCTTTTGACGGGTTGCACCTGCTGCTCGCCTACAGCACTGTGACCTTCGACAACAATCAGGAGGGTGGGCTGTTCGCGGACTACCTGCTCGGCAGCGGCTACCGGCTCCGCCACGCCTGGGTGCAGACCGCGACCGACGTGCAGGGCAGCGACGAGATCTACGCCGTGATGGGGGTGTGGGGTGCCGACGGGGTGACGAACTACAACGACCACTTCTGGAACCAAGGCCCAGTCGGCCCGGACGTGCCCGGCGACGAGATCGAAGGATTCTGGCGGCTGACCGGCCCGTCGTAGCGGTCGCTGCCCAGGTTTCTGCGAAGGGGGAGGGCTCGAGCCCTCCCTCCCTCACCACTCGATTCCCCCCGATTCCCCCCGATTCCCCACGATTCCCCACGATTCCCCATCCGACAAGACCTTTATCGCCACCCGAGAAAACCGTCGCGCGATCCGTAGGCGACTCCCGACCAGACAGCTCCCGACGACCCTAACGCGACCAACGTAGCCACCTACAACCGGTACGAAACTTTATACGTGCTAAGCTCGCATTTTGAGTTTAGGGGGACGACTATGCCCAGACGCGACGACATCCACAAGATTCTCATCCTCGGTTCCGGCCCGATCGTAATCGGTCAGGCGGCAGAGTTCGACTACTCCGGCACCCAGGCGTGCAAGGCGCTCCGTAACGCCGGGTACGAGGTGGTGCTGATCAACTCGAACCCGGCGACCATCATGACCGACCCCGAAGTCGCCGACCGCACCTACCTCGAACCGCTCACACCCGAATTTGCCGAAAAGGTGATCGACACCGAACGGCCCGACGCGCTGCTTCCGACGCTCGGCGGGCAGACCGCGCTCAACCTCGCCAAAACGCTGTTCGAAACCGGCGTCCTCGACACGTACGGCGTCGAACTGATCGGCGCGAACTACGACGCCATCCAGAAGGGCGAAGACCGGCAGCTGTTTCAGCAGGCGATGGAGAAGATCGGCATCAAAACGCCGGCGGGCAAGATGGTCTCCTCGCTAGACGAGGCGCTCGCCTTCGCGACCGAGATCGGCTATCCGGCGATTATCCGCCCGAGCTTTACGTTAGGCGGCACCGGCGGCGGCGTCGCCTACGACGAGGCGGAGTTTCGGCAGGTGGTGCGGCAGGGCTTGCAGGACTCGCCGGTACACACCGTGCTCGTCGAGCAGTCGGTGCTCGGCTGGAAAGAGTACGAACTCGAAGTGATGCGCGACCACAACGACACCGTGGTCATTATCTGCTCGATCGAAAACGTCGACCCGATGGGCGTACACACCGGTGACTCGATCACCGTCGCGCCGTCGCAGACGCTGTCCGACAAAGAGTACCAGCAGCTCCGCAACTACAGCATCGACATCATCCGCGAGATCGGCGTCGACACCGGCGGCAGCAACATCCAGTTCGCGGTCAACCCTAAAAACGGCGACGTGATCGTGATCGAGATGAACCCACGGGTGTCGCGCTCGTCGGCACTCGCCTCGAAAGCGACCGGCTACCCGATCGCCAAGATCGCGGCACTGCTCGCGGTCGGCTACCACCTCGACGAACTGCCTAACGACATCACGCGCCAGACCAAGGCAGCGTTCGAACCGTCGATCGACTACGTGGTGACGAAGATCCCGCGCTTCGCGTTCGAAAAGTTTGCGGGCTCGAGCCCCCTCCTCGGCACCCAAATGCGGAGCGTCGGCGAGGTGATGAGCATCGGGCGCACCTTTAAGGAGTCGCTGCTCAAGGCGATGCGCTCGCTCGAACTCGACGTCCGGGGCGACACCGCGCACCTCAATTTGGCCCAGCTCGAAAACCGCCTCACGGCCAACCCGCAGCGGCTACCGGCACTGCTCGAACTGCTCCGGCGCGGCAAAACGGTCCGCTACCTGCACGACAAGACCGCGATCGACGTCTGGTTTCTGTCGCAGCTCTTCGAGATCGTCCAGGCCGAACGCGAAGTCCAGGCGTTGCCGCCGCTGACCACCTGGGACGCGCGGCTGTGGCGCGAAATCAAACGGATTGGCTTTAGCGACGCGCACCTCGCCGAGCTTGTCGGGTCGTCCGCCGCCGAGGTGCGACAGGCACGGCTCGAGCGGGGTGTCAGGCCGGTCTACAAGACTGTAGACACCTGCGCCGCCGAGTTCGAGGCCTACACCCCATATCACTACAGCAGCTACGAGACCGAAGACGAGGTCACCCCGTCGCCTAAAGACAAGGTCATCATCCTGGGCAGCGGTCCGAACCGGATCGGGCAGGGTGTCGAGTTCGACTACGCGACCGTCCACGCGGTCTGGGCGCTACGCGAACAGGGCTTCGAGACGATTATGGTCAACTCGAACCCCGAAACCGTCTCGACGGACTACGACACCGCCGACCGCCTCTACTTCGAGCCGCTTACCTTCGAAGACGTA
The DNA here is from genome assembly GCA_034521635.1 of Trueperaceae bacterium. GTDB lineage: Bacteria > Deinococcota > Deinococci > Deinococcales > Trueperaceae > JAXHMC01. Next base: position 32,347 of record JAXHMC010000004.1, read on the forward strand.
ATGAACATCGTCGAACACGAACGCCCGGTCGGGGTGATCGTGCAGCTCGGCGGGCAGACGCCGCTCAAGCTCGCCAAACCCCTTAGCGACGCCGGGGTGCCGATCTGGGGGACGTCGGCGGAGGCGATCGACTTCGCCGAAGACCGCGACAGCTTTAACCGGCTCTGCACCGAGCTCGGCATCCTGCAGCCGCAGGGCGGCGTCGCGCGTAACGCCCGCGAAGCCCGCGACCTCGCCGGGCGGATTGGTTATCCGGTCATGGTGCGTCCGTCGTACGTGCTCGGCGGGCGGGCGATGCAGGTCGTGGAGGATGAAGGGGGGCTCGAGCACTACCTCACCGAAATCTACAGCGAGCTTCCCGGCACCCCGTCGATCCTCGTCGACGACTTTATCGCCGGCGCGACCGAAGTCGACGTCGACGCCCTCGCTGACGGCAGCGACGTCGTGGTGGCCGGCATCATGGAGCATGTCGAAGGGGCCGGTATCCACTCGGGCGACAGCGCCTGCGTCGTGCCGCCGGTCACGCTAAGCGACGAGGTCCAGCAGACGCTCCAGGACTACAGCGTCCGGCTCGCCCGCAAGATCGGCGTCCGGGGGCTTATCAACATCCAGTACGTGATTAAAGACGGCGAGGTGCTCGTCATCGAGGCCAACCCCCGCGCGAGCCGCACCATCCCCTACCTCTCTAAAGCGATCGGCCACCCGCTCGCCAAGTACGCCGCACTGATCGCCGCCGGTAAGACCCTCGCCGACCTCGGCCTGACCGAAACGCCGACGCCCGACCTCTACAGCGTCAAGGAGGTGGTGCTGCCGTTCGTCAAGTTTCGCGACGTGCTGCCCGTACTCGGCCCGGAGATGCGCTCGACCGGCGAAAGTATGGGTGTAAGCGACGACCCCTACGCCGCCTACTACAAAGCCCAGCTCGGCGCGAACGTCAAGCTGCCGCTCGCGGGGCGGGTGCTGCTCGTCGGTGACGTTCCAGACGATGTCGCCACGGAGCTCACGGCGCAGGGCTACGAGGTGACGCACGACGCGGACACCGACGCCGACGAGGCGCCGAGTTACCAGCTCCTGATCGACGTCGCCCAGAGTCCCGAACTACGCCGGGCGCTCGAACGGGGCGTGCCCTACGTCAGCACAACCGAGGCGGCGCGGTGGCTCGTGAAGGGGCTAGCCTCGGCCCGGAGCCGGGCACTCGAAGTGCGGGCGGTGCAGGATCAGGTAGGTGCCCCGGTTTAGTTCGAGCCCGGAAGAATCGCCGCGCTGATTTCGGGGGTGATTAGAGCGGAATTGCCGACAGTGTCGACCGTGTAGATGCTGAAGCGGTAGAGATCGCTACTGCTCTCCCCGCTAAAGTCCCACACAGCAAGGTAGCGGTCGCCGTTGTTGGTCGTGTCGAGCTTTTTGAGCGGCGTCGTTTCGTCACCGAAAAATACGTCGATGCGGACCAAAGCAACCTGATTACGACGGTCGCGCACGGTCGCGACGAGGCTGGCGGTGGTGTTGCCGTCACTCGGAAACAGCACGACGATGTTGCGGTTGCGTTCGTCACCGGTCGAACCGTTGATCGTAAAGCTACTGACTTCGGGTGGACTGAGGTCGGGGCCGGGTTCGCTCGGCGAGACGCTTACGCGGCAGCTCGCGAGGCCGACGACGAGGAGCAGGACGGCGCATAAACGGGATAGTTTCAAGGTAGGTATCCTTTCGTGAGGGGTGATGGTGCGGATTCTGCTCGGTTCTAGGTCGCCTGGAGAAAGTCTCGGCGATTGTTCTACTTCTCCATCTGTAGCTGTTTCTTGTCGGGACGTTCGGTTCGATTTACGAATTGGTCGGAGGCGGTGTGATGGGAGGGCTCGAGCCTAGCAGACCCCTCCCCACCAAACATGACGGCGAGCCCCCTAACGTTCACCGTTCGTTTAGTCTTTTCACTGTTTGGAGTCTGCTGTGCCGACGCGGGTCGATAGACGCCGGTCAGCCAAACCGGACGGCCTGTACCGGTTTCGCACCCAGAACCTTCACGACACCTTTTCCTTCGAGTAGAACCTCGACCGCGTTCTGTTAGTCGGCGTAGACGGGCGTATGTTTAAACGCCACGACAGGAGACAGATGTGCGGTCACCCCGCCAAGACGACCGGGCGTTAGGCGAGGTCGCGTTCTTCGTCGGCGCCGGAGACGATCGCAAATTCGCTCGTGTTTAGCTCGCCGCTGTCGCCGTGACCGCGAAGCCGTTCGGGGGTGCGGGCCGGGAGCCGTTCTCGCAACGACAGGGCGTAGTCGGAGAGGTGGAGCAGTGCCGGCGCGACCCCGTAACGGAGACAGAACTCGCCGTCGTCGATCTTGCTAACCAGATGGAAGGGCGCTTGGGCGAGCAGCATCAGCACACTTAGCACCTGGTCGCGGGGCATATCGACGTCGGCCATGACGTCGTCGAGCAGAAAGATCGACGGCGCTTTGAAGCTCGCGAGACGGGTTAGCACCGCCGAAAAGGTGCCCCGCTCGGCGATCCGCTGCTCGATCACGCGTTCGAAGCGGGGAATGCTCTGCTCGATAAGACCGTCGCGTTTAAAGTGTGGTTCGAGGTCGATAGGGCTGACCGGTACGGTGGTGGCCAGCGAACGGACCCGCTCAAGCCCCTGCCACGACCAGAGGGTCGCGTTGGCCATGTCGGCGGGCGAGCCGAGTTTGAGCAGGTCGTGGTGCGCGCCGAACACGGCGAGGTAGGTCGTGCCCCGCTCGCGGCGCTGCGACAGCAGCCGGGCCCAGTCGACGCGGCCCTTGTCGGGGAGCAGATAGACAAACACGCTGTAGCGGTAGCGTCCGAGGTCGGCGTGGGCGATCAGGTTGCCGGGCGAAAGCACCTCGAGCCGGTAGCCGAAGCTGCCGAGTACGTCGCGGGCTCTGCCGTGCAGCAAATAGTCTTGCGGGCTCTGCTCGTGGCCTAGCGGGATGGCGGCGTCGCGGGGCGTGACCGAGTACTGCGGATACGAGGTCACCGTCGCCCGGTACACCCCGCGCCCCGGTTGTCGAGCGGGCGGGCGAACGGGTTGCCGAACGGCGCTGTCGCGGATGACGTTGCGCTGTTCGCTACGGTCGCCGGAAGGTTCGCTGCCGCTCGGGTTGGGGGGCGGGTAGTGTGAGGTAAACGGTTCAGAGCTGATGCGCACGGGCGAAACGATGTCGGCGCCCGCGACATCGGCGTCTGCGACAAGGGTGTCGGGTGCGGTATCGGCGGGGCCGTTCTGAGAGGCGTCGCTGAAAGACGAACGGTGTGCGTTAGGCCGCCGCGCCGTACCCGACGTTGCTGACGACGTTGCTGACGGCGTTGCTGACGATGTTTCCGGGCGTGTGTGGGCCACCACGGCGTCGGCGAACAGGTCGTCTCGGTCGGTGTTTCGGTCGGTGTCGCGCTCGTCTGCAACCGAACCGCTTACCTCGTCGTCCAGAAAGATGTCGGTGCTGTCGTCGGGGCTGGTGTGGTGCCAGCGTCCGCTGTGTTTGACGAAGCGGTCGTCGTGCTCGAGCCACTCCTCTACCGCCGCCGTCTTGGGCAGATCGGGGAACAGGTCGCGAATCTCGGCCTCGGAGAGCGGGGCGAGTTCGGTCAGCCGATCGAGCAGTGCGGCGACGGTCTCCTCGCGCTGGTAGTTCGGTTTGCGGGCGTGGTAGAGCGGTGTTAGTGCGTAGCGTCCGTCGTCGAGCAGCCGGATCTGTACTTCGTCGTTGACGTTAAGCTCGTGTGACCCCAAAAAGTCTGCCAATCCTGTCACGACGCGCGGGCTAAGCATCGCCAACTCGATCTCGGTATTTCTAACCGTGTCGAGCGCGGTCAAGAGCCCCGTGTCCGGAAAAAGCTCGGTGAGCTTACGCGACAGGGTAAACTGCCCACTTCTCAGGCAGATACGGGTCAGCGAATACTTAAAGTCATCCGACATAGATTACTCCCCGAAGACGTGTCGCGCCAGGTAGCGCGGGCACCCTGACGGGTGCGTAGAGGTGGGCGCGTAGGGCGGGCGTACACAAGTAGACGCGTTGTGCTGTCCATCTCTCTGCTCGTCGTCTCTTCGTAACAGTTCGTAACAGCTCGCAATAATTTCGTAACAATCGCTCGTCACAGTGTAACAGAATGTGACAGACAAGGGTGCGACACCGCGCTTGTACGGGCTTATGTATGGCCTAGACGAACGTAGACGCCGCAGACACGCGAACGTTCGCGGTGTGCGTGTGGTCGGTCGTGCGGGTTAGCTACCGTTGGGCTCGTCGTCGGGCTCGAGCTTTCGTGACGCCTGATAGTTACGCTTAAACTGCTCGGCGTCGGGGAAGGACGAGATCTTCATCATCCCGCCCGGCTGGCCCGAATAGCCGCACACCGGACAGGTCACGACGTCGTCTTCGCCCGCATCGGACGGAAAGATGTGCTGACACTGGGCACACATCACTTGGGGGTTTTTCGGGTCGATAGCCATAGAGTCCTCCTCGTGGGTGGCTAGGTACGTGTCGCGCGTTAAGCCCCTTCCTAACGGTGCTTCTAATAGGGCGCCGCCGGTGTCGGGTCAGGACGATACCGGCGGCACGGGGCGGCGCGAGGGGTGGCTTACTTGGTGCGGTGTTCGCCGAACACTAGGATGCGCCGCTTTTTCTCACTGCTCGCCGCGCGTGGTGCTTGCGTCGTGGGCGGCGTAGCCGGTTCGGCAGAACGTTGCTCGGTGCGCGGTTCTGTGCGCGGCTCGGCAGGACGCTGCTCGGTGCGCTGCTCGGCGGAGCGCTGCTCGGTGCGCGGTTCGGGCGCTTTGTCGGGCGCCTTCTCGGCGACGGGCGGGCTCGCTTTGCGGAGCCGGTCGCGTTCGCGCTTGTCGCGGCGCGGTTCGGGGCGCGGCTTCTTCTGCGGCGTTTCGGGCGTGAGCGCGCCGGTGTCCTGTTCGGCAGACTTGGCCTCTTTGCGTTTGTCCGCAGAGGTGCTTAGCGGTGTCTTGAGATTTTCGGGTGCGGGGCGCTTCTCTGTTTTAGGCGCGTCGGCGTCGGCCTCGGTGGCTTCGGGCATCTCGGCGCTACCCGGCAACAGGTCGATCTGGCGCACGGTCGGGTTGGCGTTAAGGATCTTGACTTCCATCCGGTTGCCGAGCCGAAACTTGCGCTTGCTGTGCTTGCCCATCAGCATCATCGAGTCTTCGAAGTACATGTAGTAGTCGTCGTCGAGCTGCGAGACGTGTACGAGCCCCTCGACGCCGTTGGGTAGCGCGACAAAGATGCCGAAGTTGGTCACGCCGGCGATCACGCCGTTAAAGACCTCACCCTTCTGGTCTTTGGCCCACATGGCGTGGTAGTAGCGGGTCAGGTCGCGTTCGGCCTCTTCGGCCTGCCGCTCGCGCTGGCTGGTGTGTTCGCCGAGCGCCGGAAAGTCGCTCTTGAGCCGCTCTTTGAGGGTCGGCGACAGCCGGTGCTGCAGCATCGCCCGCACCACGCGGTGCACGACGAGGTCGGGGTAGCGGCGGATCGGGCTGGTGAAGTGCAGGTAGTTGTCGAAAGCGAGTCCGAAGTGGCCTAGGTTTTCGGCGCTGTAGCGCGCCTGTTTGAGCGAGCGGAGCAGCAGCGTGTTGACGAGCTGCGCTTCGGGTTTGCCGGCGGCGTCCTGGATGATCGCCTGGAGATGCTGCGGTCCGGCGTGGGCGAGGTCGAGCTCGTAGCCGAGCTTGCCGAGACTCTTCTGGAGCGCCTGCACCTTGTCGTCCGAAGGGTCTTCGTGGACCCGGTAGAGCGCCGGAATGTCGCGATCGGACATCTCTTTGGCGACGAGGCGGTTGGCGAGCAGCATCAGCTCTTCGACCATCTGGCGGGCCTCGTTCGACCTGATCGGGGTGACGTGCAGCATCCCCTTGTCGTCGACGTCGACTTTGGCTTCGGTAAACTCGAAGTTGAGCGCACCCTGCGCGAGCCGCTCCTGACGTAATATCTCGGTTATCTTGAGGATCTGCTTGAGGTCGCGCTCGATCTTGCGCTTACCCTGCGGCAGACGTCCGCCGTCGGCGAACTCCTGCACCTGTTCGTAGGTAAGCCGGGCGTCGGACTCGATCACCGTCTCCTTGAGCTTCATCCCCTTGACTTTACCGTCGCGGGTGATGTCGACAAGCACCGACAGGGCGAGCCGCGCTTCGCCCTCGACAAGCGAACAGATCCCGTTCGAGAGCTCTTCGGGTAGCATCGGCAAGACTTGGCCGGGCAGATAGACGCTCGTCGCCCGTTCGCGGGCTTCGCGGTCGAGGTGGGTACCTTCGGCGACGTAGTACGACACGTCGGCGATATGGACGCCGATACGCAGGGTGCTGCGGCTACCCGTGCCGATCCGCTCGAGCGATACCGCGTCGTCGAAGTCTTTGGCGTCTTCGCCGTCGACGGTAAAGGTGTTGATAGAGCGCAGGTCGGTTCTGCCGGTCAGCATGTCGCCGGTCACGGTAGGTGGCACCGCTTGGGCTTCGGCGATCGTTTCGGGCTCGAAGGTGTCTTTAAGGTCGTACTTGACGACGACCGCCCGGGTTTCGACTTCGGGGTCGTCGTCGGTGCCTAGAAACTCTTCGACGCGGCCAAACGGCTCTTTTTCGCCCGATTCTTCGGGCCAGACAATCTTGACCACGATGCGCGATCCCGCTTCGAGCTTACCGACCGAGTCGGGCAGCAGCAGGATGCGTTCGCGCAGCCGCGGCGAGTCGGGGCGCAAGATGGCGTAGCCGCGCGAATACTCGAGCGTACCCACCACCACGTCGTGACGGCGCTCCAGGATTCGGACGATCTCGCCGCTCTGGCGTCCGTCACGTTTGTTGACCGGGTTGGGCCGCGCCATAACGCGGTCGCCGTCCCAGGCGCCGTTTAGGCTTTCGGCGGGTATAAAGAGGTCTTTGTCGCCCTCGTCGGGGATCACGAAGCCGTAACCGCCCGCGGTCACCTGCAGACGGCCTAGCACCAGGTTCATCTCCTGGGGTAGGCCGTAGGTGCGGCGGCGCGTCAGGACGAGTTGACCCTCGTTGACGAGCGAGCTTAGTTCGTTCCGGAGCTGGGTGCGATCCGATATCTTGAGCTGCTTCTGGATATCTTGAAGATGCCACGGCTTTTCCGGATTCTGCTTAAAAAAAGAGAAAATTTCTTTTCGGTCTATCGTACTCATTGTTGCTAGTGTAGCCTGTAAACGACCCCAGAACGCCGGTACACCTTGCAAACTTTGCCGATGTCGTGCCTAGGCCGGGTGCTACGCCAGGCGGGTCGCGCGGACAGCTCGCGTGACTGTCGCGATATCTGTGGGAGTTGTGCTCGGTGCGCGACACGGTCTGTCTAGTTGAGAGGGGAGGGCTCGAGCCACCAGGTGCGGTAAGACGTCACAACCGGCACCGGCGATAGCGGCGACGCGACGTCGGGGCGGGTTTTCGGGCGTCAGTCACGACATGATTATAAGGCTACACAAGTCTGTTTGGCCGAGTCTGTCGATTGTCGTCGGCGTTAAGGCGGTGTGCCGCCCGAACCGGCAACGGGGCGCTCTAGCGGGGTACCCGTCAGAAAGACAGCCGGCTCGGCCAGACAGGTCTCGGAGCCGTCAGCCACCCGACACGAGGACACAAAACGGAAGACCACGGAGGGTGTTGCGGGGCTCGAGCCGCATTTTGTTACCCTTTTCTGATACGCTATACTCGAACGTCTGGGAGGCGCCCTGTTATGTCCGAACTGTCCGATAGGTCCAAAACGTCCGTACTGTTTGCCGAATCGTCCGCACCGTCGGCACTGCCCGCCTGTCACGTCCGGCCTGCGACCGTCGCCGATGCGTACGCGATCGCGAAGGTGCACGTGCAGAGTTGGCGCGACTCGTGCCGTAACATTTTGCCCGAACAGGTGCGCTTTCTGGTCGATCAGAGCGTCGAGCGCTGTTTCGAGATGCACGCCAAAGGGATCGCCGAACACGACATTAGCGGTGTGGTCGCCGAAGCGGACGGGCGGGTGGTTGGCTTTGCGGTGGCCGGACCGAGCGACCGCGCGGCGTTTGCGAGCGAGCTGTTCGCGCTTTATGTACTGCCCGAAGCTCAGGGGCACGGGGTCGGTCGGGCGCTGGTCGGGCGGCTTGCTGCGTCGCTGCGCGCCGATGGGCACGACAGTCTGCTCGCCTGGGTGCTGGTCGATAACCCGGCGACCCGGTTTTACGAACGTCTCGGCGCCGAGGCGTGTGCGACCGACACGCTAACCCTCGGCGGAGAAGCGCTCGAAGAGGTCGGTTTTGGCTGGCACGACCTCGCGGCGCTGGCGCGGTTCGGGGCGGCGAGTGTGGCACAGAACAATGCGGTGCAAAACAGATAGCGACGAGTGACCTAAAAAAGTGACATAAAAGTTGTACAAGGGGGTCATACAAAGATGTCGAGGAGTGGAGGCGGAGACAACACCGGTCCAGATCGCTCTCGCACCGATTCGGGTACAGCAGGTAGAAAGAAGCGAGTAGAAAGACAGTACGGACGGAGTGCCGTGAACGGTTGTCGAGGTCGCGTCTTGGTCGTGTTTTGACGACTGAGAACCAAGCAGAATCCGTCAAGCCGTCGTTTAGGTAGTGCGCACAAACTGGGTGGTACGGACAAACTTGGCAGTGCGCGCAGACTCTGCGTTGCTCTCTGGGCGCCGCTCTCCGCCCGAGACTGGGGGTTTTTGTCCTGGTACGCGGCGTCGTGACGTGGTAAAACTTAAACAATGAAACAGTCTGCTACAAAACTAATGCTCGGTGTGCTCGTGTTCGCGGCGCTGCTACTCGCCGGCTGTAATAGTACCGGCCCCGACACCCAAGAAGTCTCGACGACCGCCAAGCAGTCGCAGCTCTACCAGACCGGCTACATTGTGCCGCCGTCCGACCGTGTCCGGCCCCAGAGCGACACTGCCGCGCTAAGAGGCCAAGCGCCGCTCCAGTACAAGTTTCGGGAGCGCAACCCGGCAGAGACGTGGAGTTTTATCCCTCGTCGCTAGTCATTTCGTCATTAACGACGTCGCTAAAAAGACGTCCACAAAAACAGAAACGGGCGAGTCGGTTCTGCTGACTCGCCCGTTGGTCTGCCGGGGATTAGCCGCGTAGGTCGTCGACGTCGGCGCGCAGGTTGTTGAGTTGGGTGTCGGTGCGGCTTAGTTCGGCGTCGAGGGTGTGTAGCCGTCCGAGTTCGCTCTTGACAAAGCGGGTGTAGGGGGCGACGGCGCCGGTCAGGCGTTCGCTCGCGCGCTGCATCTCTTCTGCGACCTGTTCGTCGAGCTGTTCTTCGAGTTGTTCCCGGAGCGTTTGCATCTGCTCGGCGAGCTGGGCTTTAAGCCGACGGCGGCGCCGCGGGATGACCAGAAAGCCGAGCAGCACCACGAGCACCCCGACCCCGACACTCGCGATGTCGAGACCCGTACCGGTGAGCAGTACCACGCCGACCGCGCCGAGGCCGAAGCCCACGAATACGGTCAGGACGAAGCGCGCTACCGTGCCCTGCAGCATTTTAGCGACCTGGTCGGCTTCTTTGTCTTCGTTGTAGCGGCTCAGGACGTCTTGGGTGGAGAGCTCGAGCCTTTTAAGGAGTGTCGTCCGGTCGTACTGAAACCGCCCCCCCACCTCGCCGATAACCCGCTCGTCGTCGGCGAAGCGCCGCTCTTGTACGTAGCCGGTCACGTCTTCCCAGAGCTGCAGATTGCGCTGGATCAGCCAGTCGGCGAGCTCGCTAAGCGCCCGCTGCAGGTCGCGGTCGGTACCCGCCAACACCCGCGCTTCAAACGCGTCACGGATCTGCGCGCTGCTTAGCATCCCCGATAGGTTGGTCACCTTGACGACGTCGTTAAAGAAGATGTCGCCGCGCCGCTCTACCTCGTAAAACGCGCCCTGCACCCGCGACACGTAGCCGCCGAGTTCGCTCGCCATATCGTCACGAAACTGTTCGCGCTGCCGCGAGATCTCCTCGAGAGTGCGCCGGTCGTCTTCGAGATGCTGGAGCTGCTCGTTGATCTCGGCGAGGTAGCGGTCGGTCAGCCGTTGCGCCACCCCGAGCGGGCTTTTCAGTTTGAGCTTGAGCCGTTCGGTGCCCGCCAAACTGTCCGACACGTAGCGTTCTAGGGCCGGCAGCCCCGAATCTTTAAGCGCCGCGTCGTCGCCGTCGCGCTTCGCGACAAACGCCTGTCGGGCTTTGAGCCCGAACACCTGCGGCGCGACCCCGAGCGTCTGTTTGGCGTTGTCGGCGACAAAACGCATCACCTGCTCGTGTTCGCTGTCGTTCGCCAAGATGTCGAGCTTGTTGACCACCACGACAATCTTTTTGCCCCACGACCGGATCATCTCTAAAAAGGTGCGCTCCGATTCGGTAAAGGCGCGGTCGGCGCTCGTCACGAACAGCACCAGGTCGGCTCGCGGCACAAACTTTTCGGTTAATTCCTGGTGTTTTTTGACCACCGCGTTGGTGCCCGGCGTGTCGACAAGCGCGACCTGCCGTAGCAGTTCGGCAGGGTACTCGCGCCGCAGCGTAAAGTCTCCCTCGTCGACGTCACGCGCCCGCTCGCCGTAAGTCACGATGGTGATCCGGTCGGTGGTCGGCGTTACGCCCGAAGGCATCACCTCTTCGCCTAGCAGTGCATTGAGCAGGGTCGATTTGCCCGAATTAAACTCGCCGCACACTACCAGCGTAAACAGCCCTTCGAGGTCGCGTAGCGCTGTTTTAAGGTCTTGAAAGTCGCTCTCCGAAGCGTTTAGCCGATCGAGTGTGGCTCTAAGGTCGGCGATGACGTTTCGCTCGCGACTTAGCAGATCGCGTGTCGCCTCGCTCATGTCTACATTCATAAAAGCACGATAGCACGCGGGTTTTAGGAGGTGGGGGTGGTTTTACGCACGGGAGAGGAAGAGAACGAAAACGTTATTGTCTGGTGAGCGGGCGCCGAGCGATGTGTGAATTGCTACTAACTTGGTAGCTAAAGGTGAGGGAACGGGTACCGGGGGCTCGCCGAGCCTCTGGTTTCATTCGGCTTTCTCGACATTTTCGTGGCTCGGCCACCAATGGTAGTTAAGGAGTCGGTTTCTAAATGATGACAGATAAAAAAATCCTGGTGCGTCCTCTAAAGGACGCAGATGATGCTACGTGGATCATCGACAATTTGCACGACCAGATGGGAAGTGTAGCCTCCATCATACCGAGTGGCTTCGAGGCGTATGCGAGGTTATATCATCCAGCGTGGCGTATGTCTCGAAACAACACCCGGACGACACTCATGCGCTGGTCGGAGGTTGCCGAGGCGAGCGGTCGTGTCGCCCATCGACAGATGCAGTGGGCGGGCATAGCGGGTAACGAGAAGCCTCTCTCTGGTTACATCTGCCTCGGATCGGACGCTATCCCGATCGAGCCGCCCGACGAAGGGACACTACCTCTCGAAATAGCGGAGCCTTTAGCGTCGCTCCTCGCTCGCTACACGAAGACTCCGGAGATGTGTCAATTTGCTGTCTGGGACGGATTCAACTGTTCTGGAACGAGCCTTGAAGAAGCTGCCTCTATCGCTGTCGCTGCACTCGATCGGCGCTGGTATCTTTTTCGGGGTCCTCTGAGTGCACTCGAACATTCATTCTGCGAGTCGTTTCACCAGAGTGCCAACATGGTCTGGCCCGAAGACCGTGCCTGGTGCGTCGCTACCGAGATCGATCTGATGATGACCTATGTCGGTGGTAAACGAGGTCTGATTGAAGCGATCCTCGCCGCCCCTGACCTAGAAGCCGATGAGGCGCACTTAGAAGATAGTGTCCTCTACGACAGCGACACCGTCAATCCGGTGCGGCGTAGTCGATGGCCTTGAAGACGAAGACGCATCACCCGCATTACCCCACAGCGGTAAGCGACAGACATCCTCGAAACTTAGCGACAGATACTGCCCTAACAACAAACACTGTCTTAGCGACACTGCCGAAGTGTTGACGGCCCGAACTTAGCAACGCGGCCCGTTGTGGTCGGTCTGACGATTCATCGGCGTGGAAGGTCGGCGCCGGCGTTACGGCTGCTCTGCCTCCGGTTACGCTTTCGTCAAACGCTACGCGGTAGGCTTAGAGGCGTGACGTTTGCCGGGCGACCGTGACGACGGGCTAGACGCGCCGGGCGACGGTTGCCAACCTTGGATAACACAACCTCGGAGGACATGATGACAACGACCCCCACAGACCAACAGGACACGCTGGCCAAACTAAAAAAGCACCTCGCGACGACGAGCGACCTAGAGCAGATCGGGGCGCTTCTTAACTGGGATCAGAACACCTACATGCCCGCCGGAGCGGCGACGGCGCGGGGGCAGCAGATGGCGACCCTCGGGCGGCTGGTTCACGAGCGAAGGCTCGAGCCCTCCCTCACCGACTACCTAGACGAACTAGACGCGGGATCGTTTGACGAAGACAGCGACGACGCAGCAACGATCCGGGTCACGCGGCGCGACGTCGCGATGGCCCAAAAGATCCCATCGGATTTTTTAGAAGAGTTTACGCGCCTCCAGAGCGAGGGGCAGCACGTGTGGGCGAAGGCCCGGGCCGACGCCGACTTCTCGCAGTTCGCGCCGACCCTTAAAAAGTTAGTCGACTACGCCCGCCGCCAGGCCGACTACCTCGGCTACGACGACCACCCCTACGACGCGCTCCACGACCTCTACGAACGCGGCTCGACGGTCGCTAAGCTCCGCCCGATGTTCGCCCGTCTCCGCGAAGTGACCGTCCCGCTCGTCCAGGACATCGTCGAGAAGGGCCGCAGCATCGACGTAGCGCCGGTACAGCAGAGCTTCGACGAAAGCAAGCAGGAACAGTTCGCCGTCGAAGCGGTGTCGGCGTTCGGCTACGACTTTATGCACGGACGCCTCGACCGCACCGTCCACCCCTTCGCGACCGAGCTTAGCCAGTACGATGTGCGCATCACCACCCGCTACCAGCCCAACTTTCTCAACCCGGCACTGTTCGGCACCATGCACGAAGCGGGCCACGCCATGTACGAACAGGGCAGCCCCGACCGCTTCTACCGGACGCCCCTCGCCGGTGGGGTTAGTCTCGGCATCCACGAGTCGCAGTCACGGCTCTGGGAGAACCTGGTCGGGCGCTCGCGGGCCTACTGGCAGCACGCCTACCCGCGTCTGCAAGAGGTGTTTCCACAGCTCGACGCGACGCCGTTAGACGATTTTTACGCGGCAATTAACAAGGTCGAGCCGAGCTTTATCCGCGTCGAGGCCGACGAGATCACCTACAACCTGCACGTGATGGTCCGTTTCGAGGTAGAACTCGCCATGCTCGAAGGGACGCTCGACGTCGGCGACCTGCCCGACGCGTGGAACGCGAAGTACGAGGAGTATTTGGGCGTCACCCCGCCCGACGACGCGATGGGCTGTCTGCAAGACATCCACTGGTCGTTCGGTGCGATCGGCTACTTTCCGACCTACACGCTCGGCAACGTGATCAGCGTACAGCTGTTCGAAGCTGCCAAGGCCGCGCATCCGTCTCTCGAAGAAGACATCGCCGCCGGTAACTTTACGCCGCTCTTTACCTGGCTCCACGAAAACATCCACCAGCACGGCAAAAAGTACGATCCGGACGTGCTGCTCAAAAAGGCGACCGGGCGCGACCTCGACCCGCAGCCCTACCTCGACTACCTAGACCGCAAGTTTCGTAGCCTCTACGGCATCTGATCGCGTTTCGTGCCGGACGCAGACAACACGCCGCTGACCGACAGACCGCTGACCGATAAGGACGTCGCGGCTTACCTCAACGCCTACGCGATCGCCGCACGGCTGGTCTACCCGGACGCGCCGACGCCGACCGTGGCCGACGCGGCAGAGGCGCTCGGCGTGGCACCGGAACGGATCGTCAAGAGCCTGGTCTTTATCGCCGACGGCACGCCCTACCTCGTCATCGCGGCGGGCGAGGCGCGGGTCAGTCAGAAGCGGTTGCGCGACGTGATCGGGGTGTCGCGGCGCAAGTTGCGGATGGCGAGCCCGGACGAGGCGCTAGAGATGAGCGGGTTCGAGGTCGGGGCGATGCCGCCGTTCGGACACCGGCAGCCGCTCGCGACCCTGCTCGACACGCTGAGCGTTTCGGTCCAGAACCCCGACACGACCGTGGTCTACGCCGGTGGGGGGAGCAAAGCTGCTATGTTAGAGCTGTCGGTCGCGACGCTGCTCGCGGTGGCGAACCCTAAAACGGTGCCGCTAACGACCCCAGACGATTAACCCGAACGTTTATCCCGACAAATACTTCTACTTCAGAAAGTTTCAGAAAGATAGATACTCGAAAAGACGAAAAATGGAGGATACCGATGAAACGATGGATGATCGCGCTAACATTGTGTCTGCTGCTACCGCTCGCGGCGGCGAGTGTCGGCGAGCCGCGCAGTGAGGTGTTGGCGGGGCTCGAGCCCTTCAGCCTCGTCTACACCGGAGACGACACGTTTAGCACCGCTACCGGCTTTACCTTCACCCTAGAAGAGCGCAACGACGCCCTCTACCAGGTCGGCGCCGAAGGCACCCTAGACGCCGAAGGCATCTCGTTCGCGTCTACACTCGTCGGCGCCGCGACGGGCTACGGCGCGGAGATCGCCCAGCCGGTCGCGCAGTTTTTCGAGCAGCAGGTCGGCGAGGTTGCCGGACAGGGGCCGATCAACCTTTCGGTCGAAGAGTTTGTGCTCACCCTAGACGTCAGCGGTGACGAGGCGCCCTACGATGTTGTGATCGGGCTCGAGCTCCGCGAAGTGCCGGCGGCGGCCTTTCCCGAAGCGCCGCACAGCCTCGGCCCGGACGACGCGACCTACGTCATCCGCGAGTTTAGCGACCTCCAGTGCCCGGCCTGTCAGCAGTTCGCGCAGACCGCCCTACCCCTGATCAAAGACGAGCTGCTGTCGCGCGGCGACGTCCGGTTCGAGTTTCACCACTTTCCGCTCCAGAGCATCCACCCCAACGCGCTCCCCGCCGCCGAAGCCGCCGAGTGTGTCGTCGACGCGAACGACGCTGACGCGTTCTGGACGTACCACGACGCCCTGTTCGAGCGGCAGCGGGCCTGGAGCAGCCTCGGCGACCCCGCGAGCTACTTCGTCCGCCTCGCCGACGATATCGGGCTAGACACTGACGGAATGGCGACCTGTCTCGACGAGCGCCGCTACGCTGACGAGATTCTCGAAGACTACGACATCGCGGGCGGGGTGCTCGGGCTGCGTGGTACGCCGTCGGTGTTTGTCAACGGCTACCAGATTCGTAACTACCCCGAACTGTCGTCGTACCTAGACGCGATGCGCTACGTCGACCTGTTCGGCGCCGAGTGAGTCGGTGGGCTCGGTCTGTGGGCTTGGTCTGTGGGCTCGAGCCCTCCACTCCTAAACCCTCCCAACCGATGACGCTCGTCGGTCTAGGACGCTAACGATGACGCTACGATGCTGACGCTCGAGCTGTTGCTGCTCCTCGCGGTTACGACGCCGCTGGTCGCAGCGCTCTTGTCGCCGTGGTGGGTGCGCGGTTTCGAGCGGCTCGGCGCTCGGCGGCTAAGCGGCTCGCTTGCGGCGCTCGCGTTCGTGCCGGCACTGCTGCTGGTTGTGTGGGGCCGAGGGGCGGACGAGCCGGTCGCGGCGTCGCTGGTGTGGGTGGGGGAGGTGGGGCTCGAGCTCGCCCTGCGCGCCGACGGTTTTTCGCTACTCCTTACCCTCGTCGTCGCCGCGGTCGGGGTGCTGGTCTGCCTCTACGCGGCGGCCTACCTCGCGCCCGGCGAACGTCACGGACGCTTCTACGGCCTGCTGCTGCTGTTCGGCGCGGCGATGCTCGGCCTGGTGCTCGTCGACAACCTGGCCGGGCTTATCGTGTTCTGGGAGCTCACCTCGATCAGCAGCTTTCTGCTGATCGGCTTCTGGGATCACCGCAGGGCGTCGCGCGAGGGGGCGCTCAAAGCGTTTCTGGTCACGTTTGTAGGCGGTCTCGGGCTGCTCGTCGGGGTGATTCTGATCGGGGTTGCGGGTGGTAGCTTCGTGATCTCCGAACTAGACGTCGCCGCTATCCGGCAGAGCCCGCTCTTCGTGCCGGCGCTCAGCCTTATCCTGCTTGCGGCGTTTACCAAGTCGGCGCAGGTTCCGTTTCACCTCTGGTTGCCGAGCGCGATGGAGGCGCCGACGCCGGTGTCGGCCTATCTCCACTCGGCGACCATGGTCAAGGCGGGCGTAATCCTGATCGCCAAGCTCGCCTTCGTCTACGCCGACACGCCGGTCGCGACGGTGGTGATGTACGTCGGGCTGCTGACCGTGTTCTGGGGCGGTTACCTAGCGCTACGCCAGGACGACCTCAAGGCGCTGCTCGCCTACTCGACGGTGTCGCAACTCGGCATTATGGTGGCGCTCTACGGTTCCGGACACCCGCTCGCGGCGACGGCGCACCTCTTAAACCACGCGGCGTTTAAGGCGACGCTCTTTCTGGTGGTGGGCATCATCGACCACGAAACGGGCAGCCGAGCGCTAAGCCGGCTGTCGGGGCTAGGACGCAAGCTACCGCTGACCTTCGCGCTGAGCATTCCGGCGGTGCTCGCGATGGCGGGGCTGCCGCCGCTCGGCGGGTTTGTCTCTAAAGAGCTGTTTTACGAGTCGATGCTGCAGGAGGGGCTGCTGCCGACCGCGATCGCGGTGGCGGGCAGTGTCTTGACCTTCGCGTACAGTTTTCGGCTGCTGCGGGTCTTTGTCGGGGTGTACCGGGCGCCTAAGGACGACGTCCACGAGGCGCACGCCGGTTTCTGGCTGCCGGTGCTGCCGCTCAGTCTGCTAAGCGTTCTGTTCGGGGTGTCGTCGCTCGGCGGCGAGGCGACGCTGCTGAGCGGGGTGACGAACCTGGCTGCTGGCCCGCTCGGTTTCGAGGCGGAGACGCTTGCGGTGTGGCACGGGCTGACGTTGCCGCTCGCGCTGTCGCTGCTGACCTGGTTTGTGGGCGCGGCGCTGCTGGTGAGCTTTCGGAGCGTTGTGGCGGCGCAGTCGCGGCTTATTCCGGGGTGGAACGCGAACACGGTGTACGAGGGGGTGAGGGGGGGGCTCGAGCCCCTCGCCCGCTTCGTCGTTACGCGGAGCCAGGGCGCCCACTTCGCGACCCACCTCCGCTGGTTCTGGCTCGCGGTGGCCGCGATCGGCGCGGTCTACGGCTGGCGGATCTGGCCGGGCGAGCTTACCGTTCGGGCGGTCCCGCTAGAGTTTGTAGTTGTCGCCGTGCTGATCGTCGCGAGCTGCGCCGGGGTGCTGGCCTCGAGAACGCGGCTTAGCATGCTGATCTTCATGGGCCTCGCGGGCCTCGCTTCGACGCTCGCCTACGCCCTGTTGCGGGCTCCCGACCTGGCCCTAACCCAACTGCTGATCGAAACGGTTACGGTCATTCTGTTTCTGTCGGTGTTTCGTTACCTGCCGGTGCTTACCCGCCACAGCCGCCGCGCGGTTACCGCAACCGCCGACGCCCTGCTCGCGGCGGCGGTCGGTACGACGGTGTTCGTCACGCTACTCGCGGTGCAGACCCCACTCGGCGAGCGGATCGGCGAGTTCTTCTTACGTACGAGCTACACCGAAGCAGGCGGACGCAACGTTGTCAACGTCATTCTGGTCGACTTTCGGGGCTACGACACGCTCGGCGAAATCACCGTGCTGGCGGTGGTCAGTATAAGCGTCTACGCGCTGCTGCGGCTGCGGACACTGCGCACGCCCGAAGAGGAGACGTGATGACGAAGCGAGACAGGCAATCCGCCCACCTAAGCGACCCGCAACACAGCATCCCCCAACACGGCGATCCGCCCGACAGCGACCTGCTAGAAAGCGACGAGTTTCACGGCCATCTCCAACCCGAAATCTTCTTTCGGGTGCTGGCGGTGCCGGTCGTGTACCTGCTTATCTTCATCGGCCTACACCTCTTTTTGCGCGGCCACAACGCGCCGGGGGGCGGCTTTATCGCCGGCTTGGTGGTCGCGTCGGCGGCGCTGCTGTCGCGGATGGTGCGGCACCGCCCGCTGATCGTGCTCGCGGTGCAGCAGATGGTGCCGTTCGGGCTGCTGATCGCGCTGCTGACCGGTGCGGTGCCGCTCGTGTTGGGCAGGCCGTTTCTAACGAGCGCCCACGGCGAAGCCCACGGCCCGCTGATCGGCGAGTTCGCCTGGGCGACCGCGACCCTGTTCGACTTCGGCGTGTTTCTCGTCGTGGTCGGTACGACCCTGACCATTATCGACCTCCTCTCCGAAAGCCCCGTCAAAGACCTCTACCGCGCTGATAACGGTCAGGTGACGACCAAACCCGCCCCCCACCTCCCCCACACTCCGGTGCGGATCGGGCTAGACCGCGATCTCGTCGATGAAGACGATGATCAGTACGACGATCAGGACGACGAAAAAGATTTAGACCCGAGCGAGCCGAACGGGGCCGAGCCAGAGGATACAGGCGACGCTCCGAGTGCCGCCGCACACGATGACGGTTCTGGCGATGTCGGTTCCGACGATGTCAGCTCTGGCGATGCTGATTCCGAGGACGCCGATTTCAATCACGTCGATGATTCTAATCACGTCGATTTTAATGATGTTGATGCCGAGCGTGCTGATTCGGGCGTTTCTAGTGACTTCGGTCTGGACAGCACTTCGGAGGATAGTCCGGGTGACGTTTCTAGCAGTGTTTCGGACGATGTCGCAAACTCGGATGATGTCGCAAACGGTGTGGCGGACGACGCAGCGAGCGAGGTGGGCGAGCACGACGGTGGGGGCGAAGACGCCGATGATAGCGACGAGGCTCGCGGTAGCGGTGCCGAAGCGAAGCCGGACGCGGGGCGGTCGCGGCTGCCGGTCAAACCGAACAAGCGGGAGGATCACTAGTGGAGATTCTGTTACCGTTTCTGGCCGCCCTGCTCGTGGGGGTGGGGGTGTTTCTGGTGCTGTCGCGGACGCTGATCCGGCTTATCGTCGGGCTGTCGATGCTGACCTACGGCGCCAACCTGTCGATCTTTATCGCGGGTAGCGGTACCGAACTCGCCGCGCCGCCGCTGCTCGAAACGCTCGGTGCGGAGGGGCCGTACGCCGATCCGTTGCCGCAGGCGCTTATCCTCACCGCGATCGTGATCGGGTTCGCGACGACGGCGCTGCTGCTCGTGTTGGCGGTGCGGGCGTACCAGGCGACGCTGACCGACGATGTAGAGCGTCTGCTCGAAAGGTCGGCGGCGGACGCCGAGACGAGCCCGGGCTCGAGCCCAGAGTCGAGCCTGGAGACAGACGTAGCGACGGAGCCGCGATGATCTTCGGTATCTCGTTGCCGGCGTTGCTCCTCTATGTCGCGTTGCCGGTGCTGCCGGTGATCGTACCGCTGCTGTGCGGGTCGCTGCTGTTGCTGATTCCGGGGCGGGCCGGGCGGATGGGGGTGGCGGTGGTGGGCTCGAGCCTCACCCTACTCGCCTCTCTCCTGATCGCTTGGGCTACCTTTTCCGGCGAGGTGCTAGTTAGCCAGGTCGCGGGCTGGCCCGCACCCTACGGTATCAGCCTCGTCGCTGACGGGCTTAGCGGCCTGATGCTGCTGTTGTCGGGGCTTATTACGCTGCTCGGGGTGGTGTATCTGGGCTCGAGCTTTCAGCATGCCCCCCGACCGGGCCGCAGCCCGACCCTCGGCTGGGCCCGCGAAGCGTTTGGCGCGCAGGCGCTGTTGCAGTTCTTGCAGATGGGCGTCAACATGTCGTTTCTGACCGGCGACCTGTTTAACCTCTTCGTCGCCTTCGAGGTGATGCTGATCGCCTCCTACGGGCTGCTGCTGCTCGGCGGCGAAGTCGCGCAGCTTCGCGAGGGGTTTCGCTACGTGGTCATGAACCTGGTCGCCTCGTCGGTCTTTGTGATTACGGCGGGCTTCGCCTACGGGCTGTTCGGCACGCTCAACCTCGCCGATATCGCGAACCGCGTCGCCGAGGCCGGGAGCGACCCGCGCGTGTCGCTTATCGCCGCGCTGCTCGCGCTCGTGTTCGGGTTTAAGGCGGCGCTCTTTCCGATCGGTTTCTGGTTGCCGAGTGCCTACCCCGCACCGCCGATCGTGTTGGGGGCGGTGTTTAGCGCCCTGCTGACCAAGGTCGGTGTGTACGCGCTGATCCGCATCCTCACGCTGCTCTTTCCCGGCGACGTCGGCGTCCGGCAGGTGCTGCTCGCCCTCGCCGCGCTGACCATGCTGTTCGGGGCGTTCGGGATGCTTAACGCCCGCCGCTGGCGCCACGCGTTTGCGTTTGCGACCGTCGCGAGTGTCGGCTATCTGGTGATGGGGACCGCGATCGGGTCGCAAGCCGGGCTCGCGGCGACGCTCTACTATCTGCCGCACAGCGCGCTGCTGATGTTCGCGCTCTTTCTGCTCGCCGGTCTCGCCGAGCGGATCGCGGGGATGTCGTACCGGGTGCCCGGTCACCTGGCGCTCTATCCGTGGATCGGGGCCGGGGTGCTGGTCGGGGTGTTGGCGCTAGCCGGGTTGCCGCCGACGAGCGGGTTTGTCGGCAAGTTCGGGTTGTTACAGGCGGTGCTCGAGCCCCGCACCCTCCCCCTAAACGTCGTCGCCGGGGCCGCCGTGCTTACGAGCCTGCTGCTGCTTTACGGAGGGCTCGAGCTGTGGCGCGGTTTCTTCTGGGGCGCTGCGGATTCACGCGCTCCGGTCTCGCTCCCGCCGCTCATGCGGTTCACGACCGGCGCTAGCGTCGTACTGATCGTGCTGCTTAGCGTCTTCGCCGACCCGCTCTACCGGCTTACCGGCACCATCGCCGCGCAGCTACACGACCCGGCGAGCTACATCGACGCCGTCTTGCCCCCACCCGATCTACCGCTACAACGTCCGCCCGACAGTCTTCGGGACGCTCCTGCGGTAGATGATAGAGGCGACACCGCAGATGATAATTTGGACGATGACGACACTGCGGCGGACGATCCGGACGCGACCGACGGGGGGCTCGAGCCTCCTGACATAACGTCGCCCGACACCGAATCTCCCGATACCGAGTCGCCCGACACTGAGTCGCCCGAGGTAGACGACACCGAATCTCCCGCCCCGACATCTCCCGACGCCGAATCTCCCGCCCCGACATCTCTCGATACGGAGGATACCGACGTAGACGATACCGACCCTAACGACACGGCGGACGAAGCGCTCCCGCAGGGGCCGCAATGATCGAGCTGTTGGCGATTATCGTCGCCGGGTTCGTGTGGGCGTTTTTAGCCGGCGAACTAACGACGTTTAACCTGCTCGTCGGCATCGTCCTCGGCATCCTGCTTAGCGCGCTTCTCGGACGGCGCCGCGAGCACAGCCTACCGCGTCGGCTCGTGGCGTTCGGGGTGTTTCTGGTGATATTTGTCAAGGAGCTGGTCGTCGCTAACATCGTGATTACGCTGCTCGCGCTGCGCCCCCGTCCGCGTTTCTATCCGCACATTATCGCGGTGCCGCTAACGCTGCGTAGCGACCAGGCGATCACACTGCTCTCGCTCGTGATCACTCTTCTGCCCGGTACCGTCGCGATGGGTGTGTCGGAGGACAAGAGCGAGCTGTACGCCCACGCCATTACCGACCCGGACGTTACGCGGGCGCGCGAGAACGTGCTGCGCATAGAGCGGCTGATCGAAGGGTTTTTGCCCGCCGCTAGAACCGACAAGGAAGGTTAGTGTGATGCTGAGAAAACGACCGTCTCCGTTGCCGAGCGACGCGCCGACAGATTTCTGGTGGCCGAGCTGTCGGGCGGGCTGTGTAGATAACTCCGTAGATGACTCTGTAGGTGACGATGTGATGGGTGACGACATGGCCGGTGACTATGTGGGTGCTTGACGTCGCGCTCGGCTGTCTGCTGGTGTCGGCGCTGCTCGCCGTCCACCGGACGCTGGTCGGGCCGACCTGGGGCGACCGGGTGACGGCGTTCGACTTTCTGACCGTCAACCTAGCGGTGCTCGTCGTCGTGATGGCGCTAAAGACCGGCTTTTCGGCTCTGCTAGACGTGGCGCTGCTCTTTTCTATCCTCGGCTTTTTGAGTACGGTGGCGCTCACGCGCTATCTGCTACGCGGGCGGGTGATTTAGGGTGGACGTCTTTGTACTGCTCGCGGCGTTACCGGCGACGCCCGAACCGCAGGCGCTGACGCTAGGGCGGCTCGAGCAAGCCCTTATCCTGTTCGGTAGCGTGATCATCCTGACCGCTTCGATCGGGATCACCCGCTTTCCCGACTTCTATACGCGGCTGCACGCCTCGACCAAACTGGTTACGCTCGGCGGGGTGTCGATCTTTGTCGGGGTGGCGCTCGCCTTCGCCGAGGCCGCGGTCACGCAGCGGATTCTGCTGATCACGGTGTTTTTCGCGCTGACGGCACCGATTTCGGCCTATATGATCGCCCGGTCGGGGTATCTGCGGGGGCTCGAGCCCCACCGCGAAGCGGGCAGTGTTGACGAGTGGGGGGAGGGGCTCGAGCCGCCCGGCGCTGATCACTAAGTGCCGATCACTAACCGTACCTAGCCTGAACTTCTGCCCGCGCACCCCTCAGACGCCCGCCTGTGTCTTGCGCACTGCGACAGAGGATAGCCTTACGACCGCAAATGTCTGGTATAACGTTCTGTATGACGCTACCGTGTCACCCGGTCTGGGCCGCTGCCGCAATGTTCGCGCCGCGTTACTCGCACCGCCTCACACGGTTCCTACGTCTCGTACCGGACCGCCTTCGACCTCACGTGGGCGCTTTGCCGCGCCGTCCTCATCCAAGAACTGGAGGTACCTCCTCTCGTTTAGGCTGCCCGGAACCGTTATGACCCGGCTAGCGAACCCTAGCCCCTACAGACCGGCGTACGCCTCGCCCGGCAGCTGCGCTCTCACAACGTTGTAACGACTTTGTAACGACCCCGTAACGACGTTGTAACGAGTCCTGCACTGCTGCCACTAGACGGCGCTTCGGTCGCGATTTCCGGCTGCCTCGCGGAGCCTTCTTTTTTATGAATATGCTGCTTGCTGTTCTCTCTGTCTTTGTCCTCGCGGCGTTCGCCCCGCTGCTCCAGCGCGCTCTTAAAGACGCGACCCACTGGTTGCTCGCGCTGTTGCCGCTCGGCCTGTTCGCCTACTTTCTGACCTTCTTGCCGCCGATCCGGGCGGGCGAGGTTATCAGCACCGCCTATCCGTGGTTTCCGTCGTTCGGTATCAACTTCACCTTCTATCTCGACGGCCTAAGCCTGCTGTTCGCGCTCCTCGTGACCGGCTTCGGCGCGCTCATCGTCCTCTACGCCGGCGGCTACCTCAAGGGCGACCCGCAGATCGGACGCTTCTACCTCTTTTTGCTGAGCTTTATGGCCTCTATGCTCGGCCTGGTCATTTCGAGCAATATCATCACCCTGTTTGTGTTCTGGGAGCTTACGAGCCTTACCTCGTACTTCCTGATCGGCTACAAACACACCTACGAGAGTGCGCGCAAAGCGGCGTTGCAGGCGCTGTTGGTGACGGCGCTCGGCGGCCTCGCCCTGCTCGCCGGTCTTATCCTGATGAGCATCGCGACCGGCTCGCGCGAACTAAGCGAGATCCTGACGATGGGTGACACGCTGCGCGACAGCGCCCTCTACCTGCCGATTCTGATCCTGGTGGTGCTCGGCGGCTTTACCAAGTCGGCGCAGTTTCCGTTTCACTACTGGTTGCCTAACGCGATGGAGGCACCGACGCCGGTGTCGGCCTATCTGCACTCGGCGACGATGGTTAAGGCGGGCATCTACCTGTTCGCGCGGCTAAGCCCGGTCATGGCCGGGACGCTGCCCTGGACGCTTATCCTGACGACGTTCGGCGCGATCACGATCTTGGGCGCGGCGGCGCTCGCCCTCAAACAGACCGACCTCAAACGGATTCTGGCCTACCTGACAGTCATCGTGTTAGGTACGCTGACGCTGATGCTCGGCGTCGGCGGGCAGGCGGCGGTCAAGGCGGCGATGGTCTTTCTGCTCGCACACTCGCTCTACAAGGCGGCGCTCTTTATGGCGGCGGGCTCGGTAGACCACGAAGCGGGCAGCCGCGACGTCCGCGAGGTCGCGGGGTTGTGGCGGGTGATGCCGGTGACGTTCGTCGCGACGGTGATCGCCGGTCTGTCGATGGCGGGCTTACCGCCGATGGTCGGCTTTATCGGTAAAGAGCTTATCTACGAGGGGCTGCTCGACAACATCGTCCTGCTCGTCGCGATGGTTGTGACCAACGTCGGCCTGTTCGCGGCGACCTTCGTGATTATCATCCGGCCCTTTATCGCCCGCGCGGTCAAAGCACCTAAGACGCCGCACGAAGCGCCGGTGAGTATGCTGATCGGCCCGATCTTGTTGAGCCTGACCGGGCTCGCGTTCGGTCTCTATCCGGCGCTGATCGAGGTGCCGATCATGGAGCCGGCGGTCGCGGCGGTGCTCGGCGCACCCTACGACTTCTCGCTCCACCTGTTTCCGTCGACCTTTACCGAGCCGCTGATTCTAAGTATCGTCACCGTCGCGCTCGGCATCGTCCTCTACCTTTTCTGGACGCGGACGCAGGCGGCGCTCGCGAGCCTCGATCCTAAGCTCGACGTCGGCCCGGCGAAGTGGTACGAGCGCTCGCTCGACCTGTTGACCTGGACGGCGGACACCCAGACGCGGCTGATCCAAACCGGCAACCTTCGTTACGACATCGGCGCGGTCTTCGCGGTCGCGTTTGTGATGGCGGGTCTAACCATGCTCTTTAAAGGTGGCTTCGACGCGGTCTTTATCGCGCCGCAGGCGTTTTTCTACGAGTGGGCGCTCGCGGTGGTGATGCTCGCCGCGGCGTTTGCGGCGGTGCGCACCAAGTCGCGACTTACCGCGGTGGTCGCGCTCGGCGCGGTTGGGTTTAGCGTCGCGCTCGTGTTTGTGCTGTTTGGCGCGCCCGACCTCGCTATCACCCAGTTTCTTGTCGAGACGCTCGTCGTCATCATTATCGCGCTCGTGATGATCCACCTGCCCTCGTTTCGGCTCGACGAAGAGCCCGACGCGAGCACCCGTTGGCGCGACGGCATCATCGCGGGCATTAGCGGTCTGGTCATCACGCTTATCATGCTAACCGTCATTTCGCAGCCGTTCGACAGGACGCTGTCGGCCTACTTTGAAGCGCAGAGCGTGCCGGGCGGCGAAGGACACAACATCGTTAACGTGATTCTGGTCGACTTTAGAGCGATCGATACCTTAGGAGAGATTACCGTTTTAGCGGTCGCGGCGATCGGGATTTTGGCGCTGCTCAAACTGCGTTCGGGCCAGGATTCACCCCAGAAGGAGGCGTCATGACCTCGGTGATTTTGCGGACGGCTTCGCGGCTGCTGATGACCTTTCTGCTGCTGCTGTCGATCTTTTTGCTGCTGCGCGGCCACAACGAACCGGGCGGTGGCTTTATCGGCGGGCTTGTCGGGGCGAGTGCGTTCGCGCTCTATACGATCGCGTACGACGTCAAGGCGGCGCGGGAGGCGTTTAGGCTCGAGCCTAACACTCTGATTGGCTTAGGCCTCGTCTTGGCCCTCCTAAGCGGGCTGTTCGCCGCGTTTGCCGGTGACGCCTTTCTGACCGGACAGTGGCTTAAATTCTACGTCGGCGATACCCAGATCAAGCTCGGCACCCCGATCTTTTTCGACATCGGGGTCTACTTCGTGGTTATCGGTGTCACACTTACTATGATCTTCGCCCTAGAGGAAGAGCAGTAATGGAAACAATTCTCTCGGTCGTGGTCGGCGGGCTATTCGCCGGCGCGGTCTACCTGATGTTACGGCGTAACCTGCTCAAGTTCATCTTCGGCTTCGTGCTGATGAGTAACGCCGTTAACCTGCTGATCTTTACCGCCGGGCGGCTGACGCGGGCGAGCGCGCCGATTATCCCCGACACCGCCGACGCCCCGACCGAAATCATCGCCAACCCGCTCCCCCAGGCGCTGATCCTTACGGCGATCGTGATCGGGTTCGGCTTTATCGCCTTTTCGCTGGTGCTGCTCTACCGGAGCTACCAGGCGACCGGCACCGTCGACACCGACAAGCTACGCGAACTACAAGCGGCGCTAGAGACCACACACCAGCAGCCTAAAGGGCAGGGGTCCCAAGCGGAGGTTAGCGCGTGAGCTACGTGAGCTATCTCGTCGCCCTCCCTATCATCGTTCCCCTCGCGACCGCCGGCCTCCTGTTCGCCCTCCAGCCCGTTCGTCACGTTCAGCGGGTGGTAAGCGTCGCGAGCGCTTCTGTCCAGCTCGCCCTCGCTATCATGCTGCTCGCGACCGTCTCCCAGCAGGGGATTCTGGCCGCGCAGATGGGGAGCTGGCCCGCCCCGTTCGGGATCACCCTTGTTGCCGACCACCTTAGCGCCATCATGGTCGTCATTACCGGCATTATGGGTACCGCCGTCGCCGTCTACTCGCTAACCGACATCGACGAGGGTCGCGAACGCTTCGGCTACCACCCCTTCTATCACGTCCTGCTCGCCGGCATTAGCGGCGCGTTTCTGACCGGCGACCTGTTTAACCTCTACGTCTGGTTCGAGGTGTTGCTGATCGCCTCGTTTGTGTTGATCGCGCTAGGTGGCGACCGCGACCAGCTTGAAGGGGGCATCAAGTACGTCCTCTTAAACCTGGTCTCGTCGTCGCTCTTCTTAGCCTCGACCGGCATCCTGTACGGCCTGACCGGCACGCTCAACATGGCCGATCTGTCGCTAAAACTCGCCGAGGTGCCCGCGGGCGTCGTGACGACCGTGGCGATCCTCTTTATGGTCGCGTTCGGCATCAAGGCGGCGGTGTTTCCACTCTTTTTCTGGCTGCCCGCCTCGTACCACACCCCGCCTGTCGCGGTGTCGGCGATCTTCGCCGGGATGTTGACCAAGGTCGGCGTCTACGCGCTGATCCGGGTGTTTACGCTCCTCTTTACCCAGGACGTGGGCTACACCCACACCATCTTGCTGGTCGTCGCCGGTCTAACGATGCTGACTGGGGTTTTGGGCGCGGCGGCGCAAGACGAGTTTCGGCGGATCTTGTCGTTTCACATCATCAGCCAGATCGGCTACATGATTATGGGCCTCGCCCTCTACACGCCGCTCGCGCTGATCGGGGCGGTGTTCTACGTCGTCCACCACATCATCGTCAAGACCAATCTGTTTTTGGTCAGCGGGATCGCCAAGCGTTTTGCCGGGTCGTTCGAGCTAAAACACATAGGCGGACTCTACAAACACACGCCCTTTTTAGCGGTCCTTTTTGTCGTGCCGGCCTTTTCGCTCGCGGGCTTTCCGCCGCTGTCGGGTTTCTGGGCGAAGCTGATTCTGATTCGGGCGGGTCTCGAGGCCGAGCAGTACGTGATCGTCTTTGTGGCGCTGCTGGTCGGCCTCTTGACCATGTACTCGATGACCAAAATTTGGCGTTACGCGTTCTGGAAACCGCATCCGGAGGGCGAAGAGAAGCTCGAAAAGATTACGCTCAAACAGGCCGACTGGCTGCTCTACGCGCCGGTCATCGCGCTCGCGGTAATGACGCTGGTGATCGGTTTCTGGACGGAGCCGTTTTACAACCTCGCCGAGCGGGCGGCGACGGAGTTGCTCGAGCCCTCCCGCTACATCGAAGCCGTACTCGGCCCGCAAGAGGCCACCACCGCTACGCCCGTTACGATAGGAGAGACGCCATGAACCGTTTCGCGCTCAACCTGGTCCTCGCGCTGCTGTGGGGTGCGGTGTCGCAATCGTTTACCCTCGCCAACCTCACCATCGGCTTTCTGCTCGGTATTCTGGTGCTCTACATCTCGGAAAAAGCACTCGGAACCACGAGCTACCTGCTGCGGCTCTGGGCGATCGTCAAGATTTCTGGTTTTTTTCTGTGGGCGCTACTTACCTCGAGTGTTCGGGTCGCCTGGGAGGTCATCACCCCCAAGTTCTATATGCGTCCTGGCGTAATCGCGGTACCGCTCGAAAGCCTTAGCGACGAAGAGATTACGCTGATGGCCAACCTTATCTCGCTAACCCCCGGCACGCTTAGCCTCGATGTCTCCGACGACAAAAGCCGACTCTACGTCCACGCGATGTACATCGACGACGTCGAAGCGCTCCGTAACGAACTCAAATACGACTTCGAACGCCGTGTAAAGAGGGTGATCTAACGATGATCTTTTTCGCCCCCGACATCTCGCCGATTCTAAGAATTGCGAGCATTATCAGCTTCGTGATGGTGACCGCCGCGCTGCTGCTTACCGTGGTCCGCCTTATTCTGGGTCCGAGTCTTCCCGACAGGGTGGTCGCTCTCGATCTGCTTAGCGTGTTGGCGATCTCGTTTATCGCGATCTACAGCATGTCGACGAGCCGTTCGGTTTTTCTAGACGCCGCCCTTGCCTTAGCGCTCGTGTCTTTTTTAGGCACCGTCGCGTTCGCTCGTTACATCGAGTGGTGGAGCGATAAAATGAAAGACTTGGCTGCGTCGTCTTCCGAGGAGCCCCAACATGACTGATGTGATCGCGGCGATTCTGATGCTGCTCGGCTCGGCGTTCGCGCTGATCTCGGCGGTCGGCCTGCTGCGTCTACCCGATCTGCTGATCCGGATGCACGCCGCGACCAAGGCCGGAACCCTCGGTGCGGGCTTTGTCCTGCTCGCCGTCGCGGTAGACTTCGGCGGTACCGGTATCGCGGTTCGTGCGATCGCCACCATTATCTTTCTGTTCGCGACCGCACCCGTCGCCGCACACCTGATCGGGCGGGCGTCGTACTTTGTCGGAGTACGCCTTTGGGACGAAACGATCGTTGACGAGCTGCGCGGACGCTACAACCCCGAAACGCACGAACTCGACCCCGACCTCTACGATCCGGTGGTGTTTCGGAACGTGCGGCGGACATCTTCAGAAGAGAAATCTTCGTAAGCGTTTCGCGTTTTAGTTTCAGAGATTTCGTAAAAGCACGAGCAGCGACCGATTTCTTAGCGCGGGCTTCATCGCTCGCGCCCTTTATGTGCTCTTGTTACCTAGGGGACGCAAAAAGATAGACAGGGACAACGGACATCCCTGTCGGTATGGTTAGAAAAGTAGCTAGCGAGGCCTAGTCGTCTGCGCCGCCGTCGTCATCGCCGTCTTCGTCATCACCGTCGCCACCAGCGTGGTCGGGCGGGCCTCTACGGTCGCCCCGGTCGTCGGGTGGGCCACGGCCATCGTCTGCATCGTCTGCGTCATCCGCGTTATCACCGTCATCGTCGTCTTCGTCATCACCGTCGCCACCAGCGTGGTCGGGCGGGCCTCTACGGTCGCCCCGGTCGTCGGGTGGGCCACGGCCTTCGTCGCGGGGCTCGCCGACATTATCGGGCGGGCCGCGTCCGTTACCGCGTTCGCCGACGTTATCGGGCGGTCCGCGTCTGGCGTCGTCGTCGTCGAGTTCGTCTCCGAGTTCTTCTTCTGGCTCGTCCTCGACATCGTCACCGCCGATATCGTCGCGGGCCTGTTCGGGGAGCAGGTCGGTCATGGTACGCCGGACGTCTGCCGGGCCTTCCAGGCTTAGCTCGCCGTTGTCGTCGATCGTACCGGTTAGGGTGATGAGGACGCCGCTCGGCGTGACGATGGTTAGGGTTACGTCGCCGCTAAAGCCCTCGAACAGCTCGAAGGAGAGGTCGTCGCCGTCGAAGCTGCCGAGGCCGATCGTCTGACCGTCGGCGGTGGTAAGGGTGAGTGTCGCGCCAGCAGGTAATTCTTGGGCCGGAGCGAGGCTACACGTCAGTACGAGGACGAGTAGGGTTATCAGCCGTTTCATAATCCTCCTAGGTTGCCCGTAGGCAGAACGAGGAGCGCTTGTGGAGTGATGCGATTAGCGAGGTGGTTTGGTTGCGCTACTCGCTCCGCCTACGCCAAGCGCCCCGGTGGGGTGTAGGGTTCGTCGCGTGCCGGACAGACCGTGGCCTTACGGTCGACAGACAATGTAGCGAGACGACGTGATGCTAGCCTTAAGGGAGGCGATCGCTCCCTAAATTGGGGGGGTATGTTGATCTCTAATCGTTTCTGGTGATCTGCTTTAGAATTTTTTTATGGAAACCAAGGCTCGTATCCTTATCGCAGAAGACCACGTACCGACCCGGCGGCTGCTCCGCAACATTTTGTCGCGAGCGGGTCATGAGGTGGTGTGCACCGTGAACGGCGAGGGGATTGTCGCGACGGTGACGTCGTTTCGTCCGCACCTAGTGCTGCTAGACGTGCGCATGCCTAAAGTAGACGGATTCGGTGCGGCGCGGGCGCTCCTCGGGCTGCCCGCAGACGAGCGCCCGCTTATCGTACTTATTACGGCGTTTTCGGAGACGTGGGAGGGGCTCGAGCCCCTCCTCACCCACGTCGACGGTATCATCCCCAAACCCTTTAGCCACGCCTCGCTGACGGCCTGGGTCGACAAAAGCCTAAGCGCTCCGCCCCGACCACCGTCCGGGTAACGCCACACTGTGTGGCCACGGTAGGGCTCGAGCCCACCCCCCACAGACCGAACACGCTCGGCTTACGAGCCCGACTACAACGCGACTGGCAGCGTCAACACGATATAGGTGCCGTCGCCGGGCACCGAGTCGACGCTTAGCGTGCCGCCGCTTAGCTCTAGGCGTTCGCGGATGTTGGCGAGGCCGAAGCTCTGCTTGCTTTTGGCGAGCGCCTCGTCGAGATTAAAGCCGACCCCTTCGTCGCTAATGATCACTTTGACGTGACCGTCTTCGGCCCTGGCGATCAGGTTGGCGCGGTCGACCCCGGCGTGCTTCACGGCGTTAAAGAGGAGTTCGCGAACGCTGTGAAACAGCATCACCTGGCGGTTGTTGTCGAGGCTGTCGTCGAGGCTGTCGGCGGCGCCGAGGTCGGTGCTCAGTTCGACCTTAAAGCCGTGCTGGCGGCGCATATGCGTTGCGAGCCAGTCGAACGCTTCGCCGAGGCCTTCGTCGCGCAGTACCGGCGGGTTGACCTCGACCATCAGGCTGCGGGTCGTACTAACGATCTGCTGTAAGATCTCTTCGGCCTCTCGGACGTGCGCGACAACGGCGGGCGCGTCGGACTTTTTGGCGATAAGCTTGCAGCGTAGCTGCAGAGCGTGCAAAAGCTGCTGGATGTCGTCGTGGATGACGCGGGCGATGCGGGCGCGTTCGTGCTGTTCGGCCATCGACAAGCGGGCGGCGAGGTCGCGAACTTGTGTGGTGCGGGCCTCGACCTGCTCTTCGAGCGTGTCGTTTAGGCGGCGCTGCGCTTCGCGGGCTTCGACCTGCTCGGTTATCTCGAACGAAAAGCTCATCACCCCGGCGATGTTGCCGTCGGCGCCGAACCAGGGCTGCAACACCTGCGAAAAGTGGCCCTCTTCGAGTTTGCCGTCACCGTCGCGGTCGAAGGCGGCTTCTAGTTCGGAGACGTAGATAGGTTCGCCGCTCAGGTAGACGTGGTCGAAGCGTTCGAACGTTCCCTGGCCGGCGAGTTCTGGCACGGCGTCGCGGAGGCTCCGCCCGAGATAGACGCGCTCGCCTAACACCTGGTCGTGAAACGTGTTGGTAAAGGTGTAGATGTGTTCGGGGCCTTCGTGGATGGTGATGATGGCGGGTGCCTGCCGAAACAGCCGTTGCAGCTTCTGTTCGCTTTCGCGCAACGCGTCTTCGGCATTTTTCTGTTCGGTGATGTCCTTAAAGAACAGCATGACCTGGTGGTCGCCCGGGTTGCCGACGCGCAACGCGGTAACGTCGAACCAGCGCCCTAGCGCCGCCGAATGTTCGGTAAAGTGGGTCGATTCGCCACTCAGGGCGACCTGGCCGTAGGTTTCGATCCAGTAGTCTTCGAGGTTCGGAACGAGCTCGAGCGCCGTCTTGCCTTCGGCGTCGGTTAGGCCGGTGTTGCGCTCGAAGGCGGGGTTGGTCTCTAAAAAACGGTAGTCGACGGGCTTACCGGCGTCGTCGAGGATTATCTCGAACAGACAGAAGCCTTCGTCTACCGACTCGAACAGCGTTTTGTAGCGCCGCTCGTCGTCAGGTTGCGTTTTGCCGGGCGTCTTGCTGGACGTTTTGCCGGGCGTTTTGCTGGGCGGTTGCTGGTCGGTGACGTCGGTTAGGGTGATGACAATGCCGTCGTGACCCTGGTGAGGGAGCAGGCGGGTCTGATAACGGCGGCCTGCAGAGGAGATGAGCTCGAGCCCCCCCGCAGTGCGGCTGTCGCGTACGCGCCGGGCGGCCTCGACGAGGCTCGGGTCGCCGAGTGGGGCGGCGAGCGCCGCTAGTTCGTCACCCTTGCTGATCGGTACGGCGACAACGTCGGCGATGCTCGGGCTACTCCGCAGCACCCGTAGCGTGCCGTCTAAAATCAGCACCGGAAGCTCGAGAGACGCTAACAGGTCGCGGATGTCGTCTCGTGCGTCGTCTTGTCGAGCGTTCTGGTTGGTCGTTTCGTTAAACATCGGGCAATTTGCCCCCTAGCACATAAGCGAGTCTAGCGCGTGCGGACAGGTCTTTTATGATATGGGTTTCGCTTAATTTCAGGTTATCTAGAGAAGTCTTCAAAAACTGTTTACGCCGCTCTATCGGTATTTTTTTCCTGCTCGCTCCGCTCGGTTTGATTCGCGAATCAACTGGAATGGGCATGAAACCTCGTTAGCGAGAAATCTCTGGGGGCGCCGCGACCGGTCGATAAAGCCCGGTCGATCGATAAAGCCCGGTTGATCGATAAAGCAATGCGCCGCGAGCCTCTGTATAGACTCGGGCGCATATGCTCGCCCCTTGCTGCCTAGCAAGGTCTCGGTCCCTTTCCCCGCTACAAACAGTAGCAGGGCTGCGTTGCGGGTGCTAGGCGCAGCCGTACTACCCGGCCAGAGTATTGCAGTACCAGCACTGTTTTGCCGCTGCCTAAGACGGTTTAGGCGGAAGAGGAGGGAGGTGCTCGAGCAACTTCTGCAGGTCGGGTTGTAGCTCGTCGGGCTCTGCTGCGGCGAGCTGCGCGGCGTCTTGCGTCCCCCACGTCACCGCGTAGGTCTTAAGACCGGCGGCCTTACCCGCGCCGATGTCGTGCGCGGTGTCGCCGACCATCCACACCCCGTCGCCGGCGACGGCGGTAAGCGCCTTGTAGATCACGTCGGGGGCGGGTTTGTGCGGAAAGTGGTCGGTACCCTGGATCACGTCTAGATAAGACGTGAGGCCGAGCGCGCGGGTAAACCGGAGTGCCATATCGCTCCGCTTGGTGGTCGCTACCGCGAGGAGGTAACCCCGCTCGCGGAGGGTGGAGAGGAGCTCGAGCACCCCCGGATACGGCGCCGACCGGTCGGTAAAGTGTTCGGGGTAGTGACGCCGGTACTCGCGCGACAGCTCGTGGACGTGCGCCGGCGCGAACGTCGCGAACATCTCTTCGAGCGGCTTGCCGATCTCGGCGCGCACCGCCTGCTCGCCGGGTACCGGCAGATTGTAGACCGTAAAGCTGTGCTGAAAGCTCGCGATAATGTCGGGCAGCGAGTCGACGAGTGTGCCGTCGAGGTCGAACACAACGGTCGGTGGGGCGGTGGTCGGCGGGGCG
Organism: Trueperaceae bacterium; assembly: GCA_034521635.1. Lineage (GTDB taxonomy): Bacteria > Deinococcota > Deinococci > Deinococcales > Trueperaceae > JAXHMC01. Next base: position 65,811 of record JAXHMC010000004.1, read on the forward strand.
GTATCGGGCGCCATTAACGCCGTCCGCGCCGCCGGGCCGCCCGTTCGCGGCGCTTGAGGCGCTCGAAAGCGGCGCTTAGCTCTTGGCGCATCTGCTCGAACGCTTCGGCGAGCTGACGGGTTTCGTCGTTGCCTTCGATCCTGACCGGCTCGTCGAGTTCGGCGTTGGCGATCCGCTGGGCGACCCGCACCAGACGCCGGATACGCCGCGACACCGATACTGCAACGAGCACCACAATGATAATCGCGAGGATGAGCGTCGCCGCCGCCGCGATAGAGATCGGTATCAGGACACTCCGGGTCGCCTCGACGATGTTGCCTTCAGCGATCACGACCTGAACGGTGCCGACGTCGTCGCGGAGCGGGCTCGCGATCGTGTAGAAGGTGCCGAGTTCGCCGCCGATCGCGACGCGGCGCTCGTCTAGGGTCGCGCGGCGGCGCTCTTCGGAGGCGCCAAAGTCGAGCGCGCCGATCGCACCCTGCGCCGCCTGCTGAAAGCCCTGTTCGAAGCTCGGAAAGTCGGGGTTTTGGGTGATTTCAGGCTCCCAGTTACCCTGGATGCGCACCCCGTTGGCGTCGGTGTAGTGAACGCCGACCGTCTCGTTAAGCGAGGCCTGAATGTCGTTGAGGCGCCGCGTAAAGTAGAACACCGCGTCCTCGTCGTCTAGCGCGAGGTTGTTTTCGACCAGGTAGTTGCTAAAGTCGGCAGCGAGGATAAGCGCGATATTGTCGCCGACCTCACTCAGGAGCCGCGTGGTCGAGTCGGTAATCGCGTTGTTGGCAAAGTAGAAGGTCACGCCGACGAGGAGCAGTAGCGGTACGAGTGTGCCGAGCAGCAGCTTGGCGAGGAGCGGAAAGCGCGGGCGCTGACTAACTACAACCTCTTCGTCGAGGTCTAGGTCGTCGAGATCGGGGCCGGTGTCTTCGGGTTCGGGCTCGGGTTCGGGTTTGGCACGACGCCGAGACTCCACCTTGCGCTCGTCGGGAAACGACGTGTCGCTGCGGCCTGTCGCGACCTTGCTCGCTGCGTCGAAACCGTGCTCGTCGGCGTCGGGTGCGGCAGTCGTTTTCTCTGCAACCTTCTGTTCGGGTGCTGGTTCTGCGGTGTCCGGTTCGGGTGCGGCCTCCGGCTTGGGGGCTGGCTCGGGGACCGGTTTGGACTCTGGTTCGGGGGGTGCAACCGCCTCGACCTTTTTAAGGTTTCCCTCGCTGTCTACAATCACGAGGTCGACATCGACCCCGACCGAGGTAAGGATATTCGCGACCTCGGCAGCCTTGTCGATGCTGCTCGGCATCGTGATGCGGCCAGGCTTACGCGCGATGAGCTTGGCGACCTTGTCGGGGCCGACGCCGAAACGGGGCGCGGCTTCAGCGGCCATCTCCGCCCGGCGTTCGGGGTCGTCGATAGGTTGGTTTAAACGGACAGCATACTTATCGCCTTGGGCCATGGCGTTCTCCTGTTGGGATCGGTTCGTGGGGTATTGGCTGCGTGGTCGGGTGGATGGTCGGGAGGCGGTCGGGTTTAGAAGCGTCGGCGTTAGAAATATCGTCGGTCGTAAAATATCGATTGTTTGCAGATCATCATTTTAAACCACAACATGTAACGTAGAGCATAACGTCTGTCGGCGGGGCAGAAACAACGGTTTTGTCACGTCACCACGCCAAAACGGCACTAGCTAAAAAGCGGGAACCGAGAACGGCAACAACGGCGCCGGATGGCTGCTAAAGCGCCAGACGGGCGGCCTAGGGTGAACGGCGGATAAAGGTATCGAGCCCCGCCGCTTCGAGCAGGTAGGACGGGGCGAGGCGCTCGCCGCCCAAGATCGCCGGTAGCTTTTCGGGCTCGATCCGAAACAGCCGTACGAGGTGCTGCACCGCGAGGACGAGCGCTTCGGTAAACTCTTCGGGTTCGAGGTCTTCGACTTCGAGGATAAGCTCGCCCTCTTCGTAGACGACGTCGGGGGCGAACGGGTCGAGGGCGGGGTAGTCGTCGGCGAGATGATTGCAGACCTTAACCCAGCCCTTACGAAAGGTGCCGGGGTGCTTCTGTTCGACGTAGCCCTCGAAACGACCGAGCGCCCGGCCCCACACCTCGGCGATCTGTTGGGTTGTAGGCGCTTCGGTAAGCGTGACGAGACGCTGCTCGAGCAGTTCGTGAGCGGCTTTAAGCACCTCGTCGATCGGCAGTTTGAGCAGCCGGGCGATATCGGCGAGAGTGTTGTGGCCGTCTAGGTAGCGAAGGATCTGCACGGCTCGGAGCGTCATCTCGACGGTGTGCGGGGCGTCGGCGGACATCGACGCGGGTGTTAGCACGCTCGTTTCGGTAAGGCGGCGTCGCGAATCCATAGCGCTTACGTCGGCCTCGTAGCTCGCCTGTAAAAGCAACCGGTCTACCGAGATTTTTGTCGTACGACGCGGCGGTACGACGCGTGACTGAAAGCGAAACTGCCCTGTAGTCCAGTTAAGTAAGCGAGATAGTGCGGCGACATCGATCTCGGTCGCAGAAACAATATGCACCACATTTCCCTGCTCGAAATAGATGCTCCCCTGCGTATCGTCCTGCATGAGGGTCAAACAACCGCTTGCCTGATTGAAGGATAGATACTGCAACAGGTTCGCGAGGACCCCTTCGGCTAATTGTCCCTGGATCGCGTTACTCATATACCTCCGTAACGATAACACGAAAAGATATACGAAACCCGAACACCGGCTTTCGCCTAGCCGGTAGCCCGTGTCATCCGAAATCGGTCTACGCTGCGCAGCTGCAACGCTGTGAGGTCGTAAACGGCGCTCAAAACTGCCTTCGGGCTTGAGCAGCTACCGAGTTAACGTCGGTCTAGGTTACCGCAGACGGTAAAGACGGTGCGCGAAGACAGATGGCGAAGACAGTTGGCGAAAACAACGAGCAACGACAATGGGCGGATGGCGATCTGTCCGGCACGCGCTTTGCGTCGTCGCTGCGAAGAGCGCTAGGGTGACCCGGGTAGTGATCCGATACGCGCTTACAGGTGCGAGGCGTTCCTCGGAGCAGAAACGCCTCGCGCGGGGTGTTGCTGCCGGGTGCATGCCGTAAAACCGCTGTACCCTGACGAAGATCGGCTAGATTAGGGTATGTCGTGCTGGATAGGCTTTTACTACATCCCTCCGGAGGGACCGTTTTACGACCTCGGGAGCCAAATCTTACGTTACGATATCCGCGCCGAGCGCACCGCGCCGCTTAGCGACGTTGTCCGTGCCAAAATCGGCGCCGTGCCGAGCGGTTGGATCCGCGACGCGCGTCATTTCGGGTTTCATCTTACGGTCGGCGAGGCGCTACGTGTGAGCAGCCACGACCTCCCGCGTATCGAAGACGAGCTCGCGGCGCTGCTCGGCTGTCTGCACCCCGACAGCCGACTCACGCTGCACTACCAGGGTCTGCGCCGCTGGCGCGACGACAAGGTGTGGGTACTGCGCTACCGGGCGAGCGAGGCGCTCGGCATCTTGCAGGCGGTCGTGGTGGCGCGACTCGCGCGATACGCCCGACACTCGCACTTTATCGACGCGGTACGCGACAACCCGAACCGCTACCCCGACGACTACCAGCGGCAGCGGATCGAGACGTTTCTGACGCCGCGCGGTTTCGACACCTGGGAGCCGCACTTTACGCTGCTCAACCCGTACGAAGGCAACGAGCCCGAGCGCTTAGCAGAGAGGCTCGAGCCCCTCTTCCGCCCCGTCCGGGTGCTCGAATGCGAGAGCTTCTGCCTGGTCGAAAAGCGTGACGACGGTCCCTGGCGCATCCGCCGCGAATTGACGAGGCCGGCGTAACTATGCTAAAAGTGAGTCACCCTAAACGTATTTGTGCGACCTATTACACGGATTACACAGACGATTGTAACCAAAGCGATCGTGACCAAGACGATCGCACAGAGCCGATCTCACGGGGCGGATCCGAACGACCGGGCGGCGCGCCTGGTAACGCCCATGCGGTGTGTACCTACGAGGTTTGTATCTGTCAGGATATTTTTATCTGTCTACAATAGCGTGTTGTGAGGCATGATGGAGGTGTAGAACGCTAAGCCAAGGGTGGTCGAGGAGAGCTCGAGCCCTCACTCTCAGACCTTGCCCCGAGGTCTTCGCCCCCGCAAACGGGTCGCCCCGTGCGACACGGTAAGCCGATCTAGTAAGTCGATCCGGTAAGCCGACCTGTAGCGGACCGTAGCTGCGAGCAGCCGCGACATCAGTATATAAGGAGAGCCTATGAACCACAAAGGACACCACCAGAAACCCGAAGGTCTGCACCAACTCGGCATCACCAACGCCGAACAGGTTAACTGGAACTTCGTCACCTCCGAACTGTACGCCGAGGCGCTCAAGCGTGAAGAGGGTGAGCTCGCGCATATGGGGCCGCTTGTCGTCGATACCGGGCGCTACACCGGGCGCTCGCCTAAAGACAAGTTTATCGTTCGCGACGACGCTAGCGAAGAACACGTCGATTGGGGCGAGGTCAACAAACCGATGGAGCCCGCGCACTTCGCCAAGATTAAAGAAGCGATCCTCGAACACACCGCCGGTATGACGCTCTACGTGCAGGACGTCTTCGTCGGCGCCCACCCCGACTACCGGGTGCCGGTGCGCGTGATCACCGAATACGCTTGGCACAGCCTCTTTACCCGCGACATGTTTATCCGCCCGACCGCCAAAACCCGCGACGAACACGACCCGGTCTACACCGTGATCGACCTGCCGAGCTTTAAGGCCGACCCCGAAACGATGGGCACGCGCACCGAAACGGTCGTCGCGATGAACCTGAGCGAAAAGCTGGTGCTGGTCGGCTCGACCGAATACGCCGGCGAGATTAAAAAGTCGGTCTTTTCGATGATGAACTACGAGTTGCCCTTTAAGGGCGTGATGCCGATGCACTGCTCGGCCAACGTCGGCCCCGACAACGACGTCGCGCTCTTTTTCGGTCTGTCGGGTACCGGTAAGACCACCCTCTCGGCGACCGCCGACCGGACGCTCGTCGGCGACGACGAACACGGCTGGTCCGACCAGGGCGTGTTTAACTTTGAGGGCGGCTGCTACGCCAAAATCATCAACCTGAGCGCGCAGGCCGAGCCCGAAATCTACGAGGCGACGCGGCGCTTCGGCACCATCCTCGAAAACGTCGTACTAGACGACGAAACCCGGCGCCCGGTGCTTAGCGATGCGAGCAAGACCGAAAACATGCGCGCCGCCTACCCGATCACCCACATCTCTAACGCGAGCCGGGTCGGCTACGCCGGACAACCGACCGACGTGGTGTTTCTGACCGCCGACGCCTTCGGGGTGCTGCCGCCGATCTCTAAGCTGACCTACGACCAGGCGATGTACTACTTTCTAAGCGGCTACACCGCTAAGCTCGCCGGTACCGAGCGGGGTGTTACCGAGCCGCAAGCGACCTTTAGCGCCTGCTTCGGTGCGCCCTTTATGCCGCTGCGCCCCTTCGTCTACGCCGACCTGCTCGTCAAGGAGATGAAGCGCCACAACGTCAAGGCCTGGCTCGTCAACACCGGTTGGACCGGCGGCCCCTACGGAGTCGGTAAGCGTATGGAGATCGCCCACACCCGCGCCATGCTCCGCGCGGCCCTCGAGCGCCGCCTCGACGACGTACAGACCACCGACGACAACGCCTTCGGTCTGTGCATCCCGCTTAGCTGCCCCGACGTTCCCGCCAACGTGCTCGACCCCTACCAGACCTGGGACGACAAGGGCGCCTACGACGAGCAGGCCCGCAAGGTCGCAGCGATGTTCGAGAAAAACTTCGAGCAGTTCGCCGCCGACGTCCCCGAGTCGGTTCGCAAATCTGGCCCGCGCTCCGAAGAGGTCGCCTCGTAGCGTCAGCACCACAAGCTCTGGCCTGTAGGCTTCGGACGATAGGCTTTGGATGATAAGCTCCGGACGGGGCAGGATGTGGTCCGTGCTCGAGCCCCACATTTCGGGCCACAGCCGTCACTACAGCCGTCATGGGTACAGACTGCTTTTCTCGTAGCGTCGCACTGTTCGCATCAACTGTTCGCACTAGAGGTCCTCGTGGCCTCTAGTATTTTTTGTAGCAGCTCTACGAAACATCGCCCCAGACAAATTTCTCCAGATCGCTCGAGACAGAGCGTCACCGCCGATATCTGCCGAACGTGACGGTTGCAGCATCATCTGGAATTGCGTAGCTAACGTTTGCCACACCAAGCGCTTGCCGTACTGGGCCACAGTGCGTGACCGAGCAGTTTCCAAAATGCCCGTGCGCTGGGCCGAGTCAGACTGCTAAACTAGCTTCGGACGGTGCTCACGTATGCGTATACACAATCGACACGATCAGTGATGGCGTGCCGAAACTAGCCTCGAGAGCAGCGGGTGCGGCGAATCATTTACGGAGGTAACAGCATGAGCGATGAGAACGGCTCACTCTACGAACGTATCGGCGGACGCGAAGGGATCGACAAGATGGTCGTCGCGTTTTACAACCGGGTCCTAAGCGACAGCGAACTCGCGCCTTTTTTTAAGGACGTCGAGGCCGATAAGCTACGCGACATGCAGCGCGAATTTTTTGGCGCCGCACTCGGTGGCGACATCGACTACGGAGGACAGCCGCTACGACAGGTGCACCACGGCTACTCTATCGAACGGCGACACTTCGCCCGTTTTGTCGACCATCTGCTCGAAACGTTGCGCGACCGGGGCATGGAGGAAGAAGATGTTAGCGCTATCATCGCCCGCGTCAACACCTACTCCGACGACATTATCGGCGGTCACGGCGTCGACGGTTAACCGAGCCCCGAACGGATCTGTTTGAGTTTGTCGATCGAGGCGTTCGCGATCGACATCGCTTTAAACAGTTCGGAGGCCGGCACCCGGTCGATACCGCGCTGCAGGTCGGCGCGCAGGGTTCGGGCTAAATTGTCGCGGATTTTACGGGAGGGCTCGAGCACATCGCCCGGAATGTCCGGTTTCGTGTCTAGCTCTTTAAGGAGCAGCCCCCACTCGTCTAGCAGCTCGCCGAGCATGTCGGCCTGTTCGGGCGTCGCGGATCGGTTCTGCACGGTTCACCTCTGTCGTCATTCGTCCTGTCGTTATTCGTCCTGTCGTTACTCGTGTCTTGACGCGAACACTACTCGGACGCGTGCGCTGGTCTAGGGTCGAATCTGGGGTTGAAGACGCGTCTACCACGCCCGCTTCGACGAAAAAGTCTCGCCGTGTAGGGTATCACAAACGTCGTAACCGTTAGCGCCACCTAGCTTCGCTAACGGTTACCAGAGCGGTAGACAAAGACGAAGCGAAACAGAGGCTTCGGGCTAACGACCCGGTAGGTGTGATCGCTAACGCCCGCCGTTCCGGTCTCTGTTCTAGGTCGTTACCCACGTTTCGGCTCGATCTCTCGACGATTCGTCGAAGTACTTCATCTCGATGCCCGGCAGCTTATCGCCGAGACCGGCCAGCCACTTCTGCCAGGTAGAGTCCCCAACGACCGCGATCCGCCGAAAGTCGGTAAAGTGCTTGAGGGTGTAGGTTAAGTCCTGACCGACAGCGCCGACCGACATGCCCGACAGGCCGGAGACGTCGACGACGAGGTCGAGCTTGTCGTGCTGTTTGAAGAGGGGCTCGAGCTCCTTCTTCAACTTCTCGTATTCTTCTTTGCTTAGCGATCCCTGGACGTCGAAGATGACGGTCTGTCCGTTGTTTGTGGTTTCGAGATTGTACATGTGCTGCCCCTTTCTTAGGCTTTTTCAAGCTTTTTGACAAATTACTTTACTTGTGTACCACTAAATAGTATCAGTACACAGGTCGCCAAACAGGAAGGTAGCGCAATGTTTACGCTTTAGTCCGCGCTCTGCAGGGTCGCCATCGCCTCGTCGAGCCAGGCTTTAACCTCCGGGACAAAGTGAACGAGCCCCTCTAGCACCCCCGCACTGTAGTTGCCGTTCATCCCCATAAAGTCCCCGCGTGCGAGGTAGAGGTTCTCCCGAATCGCGGCGCCTTTTTCGGCTTCTGCGCGGACGTCGGGCCGGGCGTTCGCGACCAGGACCGCCTGCAGGTCGCTCGTTAGCACCGCGAGGTCGTTGCCGCTATCGCCGGCAAACACCGTCTGCGACTCGTCAAAGCCCCGGTGCTTCATCAGAAACGCGACGGCGTGAAACTTGGTCGCCCGTTCGGGCAAGATGTCGAGCAGGCCGGTCTGTTCGGCCTCGTCGATGCTCCAGATAAGCTGGGTGTGAATGTCGAGTTTTTCGAGCCGTTCGCGGATACGCGGCAGGTGAGCGCTCGTGTCGAAGTCTTCGGGTGCGTAGTAGCTCAGCTTAAACCGCCCCTGTTTGTGCTCTTCTTGCAGCGTCAGGCCGCCGAAATCTTCGAGGAGCGCCGCGAGTTCGCCTCGCTCCTTACCCTGCCAGTCCTGCCCGATCTCGTCGGCCCACGCTTCCCACGGCAGCCACTCGGTGCCGCGTAACTCGTAGATCGTGGTGCCGACATCGCCGATCGCGTAGTTGGGTAGGGGGAGATTATAGTCCTCAAACGCTTCGATCATCAGCGCCTTGCTCCGTCCGCTGACGTAGGCGAGGGTCACTTCGGGACGTCCGGCGACGGCGCGCAGCAGCGCCCGGGCGTGCTCGGATTCGGGCTGAGTACCGTTCGGAATGATGGTGCGGTCGAGATCGCTCGCGAGCAGGATCTGCCCGGACAACTCGGTCCCGGTATCGGTCTTGGTGTCGATGTCGGTGTCGGTTTGGATGTCGGCTTGGGTATCGGTTCTGGTGTCGGTCATCGGTGCCCCCTTAGCGTTGCTGTCTCTCGGTCATCCGCCTGTCTCTCGTCGCCCCGAAAACTATCGGCCCGAACGCTATCAGCCCAGACCTACCCGACGAAGTGCCGGGGTGGCGCTTCGGGTTAGTCGCGCACCTTGAGGATGATTTTGCCGATGTTCTGGTTGTCGCGCATCATCGCGTGGGCCTGTTCGGCGTCTTCGATCGGAAAGGTTTTGTGGAGAATCGGGCGGATGTCGCCGTGCTGTAGGGCGGGCCAGAACTGCTCGATCAACGCCTCTTTGATCCGGATCTTCTCGCCGAGCGGTCTCGCCCGGAGCGTCGAGCCTTTAAGCATCAGCCGCTTCGCCATAATCTGCCGGATGTCTAACGTGACCTTCTTGCCGCCGAGTGTCGCGATAAATACCAGCCGTCCGCCCGGTTTTAGCAGCGCGATGTTTCGCTCGAAATACGGCTCGCCGACCACGTCGAGCACGACGTCGACCGTGCCCTCTCCTTCGTTCGCGATAACGTCTGCGAAATCCTGCTCGTTGTAGTTGATGGCGAGGTCGGCGCCGAGCGTCCGGCAGAACTCGGTCTTGGTATCGCTGCCCGCCGTGATGTAGACCGTGCAGCCCGCGTGTTTGGCGAGCTGGATGGCGGCGGTGCCGACCCCGCTCGCGCCGGCGTGGATCAGTGCCGTCTCGCCAGACTGGAGACCTGCCTCTAAAAACAGGTTAAGAAAGGCCGTAAAAAACACTTCGGGCACGCCCGCCGCCTGCTCGAAGCTCCAGATGTCGGGCATCGGTAGCAGAAGCTGGTACGGCACCGCGACCTGTTCGGCGTAGCCCCCGCCGGTAAGGAGCGCACAGACCCGGTCGCCGACGTCGTAGCCTTCGACCTGCGCGCCCTTTTCGGCGACGCGCCCGGCCACTTCGAGGCCCAGAATATCCGAGGCACCCGGCGGCGGGTTGTAGTTTCCGGCGCGCTGCGCGAGGTCGGCGCGGTTGACCCCGGCGGCGGCGACGTCGATAATGACCTCTTCGGCGCCGCAGCGCGGTGTGTGGGCGTCCTGCCAGGCGAGGCTGCCGTCGTCCCGGACGATAATCGCCTTCATAGTCGCCGCTCGTTTTGTAGTCTCGCGTCAGTCTTCATCGTCTCCACCCTCGTTACCCTTTCTGATCGCGCCACAGTGCCCCGGTCCGTTATCGAGGCTGTTTTCTATACAGCATTACAGTCGTGTCGCTATTACTGTAACCTATGGCGGTGTGGGAGGGCTCGAGCCCCCACCAAACCCCGTGACCATCCCATTTCCGACCTAGCCAGCCGCGTGGTGCTGTTCGAGTTTTAAGTTCGGTATCCGCCCCGGTCAAACTTAAAAAAATAAAAACCGTGTTTGCTGTCGCCCGCCCGGCGCGCCCGCAAAAGTTACGATCGTAAAACACGCAGATGTCGTGTTACGCGGCGAGCACGAACCACAAACACGAGACGACCCGGCACCACGTCTCTAGTACGGTCGCGCACTGCCGGGGGGGCTTCTGCGTGTAGCGACCGCGCTATAGACCTAGCACTCGCACCGCCCCGTGTACAAAACAGCTTAGACGGATACTTTCCTCGTAAACTAGTGGTAATCTTACGCTTTAGGCCGTTTTTGGTCTTGTCGCATTACCTGTGCGGTGTACCGGCGTCGCGCCGAGGTCGGGCCGAAACGTGGCGACGATAGGCTGCACGGGGCGTGCGTTTTTCGGGGTACGTTTAGAGACGGGCCTGACGAGGAGACCCGTCACCGAGCGTCGATAGAGCCACCGGACGTAGCGACGGCGGGACGCTCGCGCGCCCCTACAGACCCGTTACCCGTACAGACCGTACGACAAGGAGATGACGACAAGGAGATGACGATGCGCTTCGACTACTTTTTTCTCGCTCACGCCTTCTTTACGCTCGCGACCGCCCTGCTCTTTCTAGCTTTCCCCGAGTCGGTGCTGCTGATGTTTTCGGATCAGGCGACGCCGGCGCTCCTCGTGGTCACGCGGCTGCTCGGGGCGGCGTTTGTCGGTATCGGCGGGGTGGCGTTTGCGGCGTCGCGGTTTCGGCACCTAGAGGCCAAACGGGGCGTCGCGGTCGCGCTGCTGTTCGCGAGCCTGGGCGGACTCGGAACGTCTCTGTACGGGGTGTTGACCGGCACGGTCGCCGGTCTGACCTGGGCCGTGGTCGGCATCTACCTGACCCTAAGCGTCGGGTACGGAGCGTTTAGCATCTGGGCGAAGGGCCGCGCCGACGCGTAAAGAGGACGCGTCAAGGGTGTGTGCGGCACCCGACATGTTGGCGCGAGGCTTTGGCGACCTGCTAGCTGACGCGGCGTGAAATATCCGTCATACTATAATGACGAATATGGACATCCCTCCCGAAGCGTACGAGCGGATCGCGCGCGAGATCGAAAGTGACGACAGCCCGGTCGGGATCGACGCTAAGAAAACTCACGTGCTTATCCTGCACAAGCTGCTCGAGCTAGAAGCACGGCTCGAGCACCTCGAAACGATCCTCGCCGAGCGTTCGTGACCGCCATCCGCCAAGCCGCGACCGACCCTCACCTGTCTACCCTGACACTTCACCCTCACACCACAGAAAGATTTGTTAACTTATGAGTGCAGTTGCAAACCGTGGCGCCCTAGGCGTCGACCTCGGAACGACCAACATCCGCATCCACGCTCGGGGTAAGGGGATCGTGCTCCGCGAACCCGCCGTGATCGCCGTCTCTAAAGACACCCGCGAGGTCAAGGCGGTCGGGCGCGAAGCGTACGAGATGCTCGGGCGCACCCCCGGCAACATCATCGCGGTTAGGCCGATGGCCGACGGCGTGATCGCCGACTACTCGCTGACCGAGCAGATGCTCAAAACCTTTATGCGTAAGGTTGTGACCGGCCCGAGCCGCTTCTTTAAGCGCAAGGTGATGGTCTGCGTGCCGAGCGGGATTACCGACGTCGAACGGCGCGCGGTGCGGCAGGCGATGGACAACATCGACATGAGCAAGACCTTTCTGATCGAAGAGACCATCGCCGGGGCGATCGGGGCGGGCATCAACATCGCCGAGCCGGTCGGTTCTATGGTTATCGACATCGGCGGCGGCACTACCGACATCGCCGTGATCAGCTTGGGCGGGCTCGTGGTCAGCACCTCGATCCGGGTCGCCGGTAACGCCTTCGACGACGACATCATCCGCTACATCCGTCAGAAAGACAACCTTCTGATCGGGAGCCGCACCGCCGAAGAGGTCAAGCTGCGCGTCGGTGCCGCGACGATCCGCGACCAGGACGAGATTCGCAGCGTCGACATCAAGGGCCGCGACCTCATTAGCGGGCTGCCTAAGACCGTAACGGTCGATACCGAAGACGTGGTCGAGGCGCTTAACGCGTCGCTCGAAAAGATCGGCGACGGCGTGCGGCACGTGCTCGAATCGGCGCCGCCCGAACTTATCTCCGACGTGATCGAGCGGGGTATCGTACTGACCGGCGGGGGCGCGATGCTGCGTAACATCGACCGCTACCTGACCAACATCGCCGACATTCCGGTCGGCGTCGCCGAACACCCGACCGACTGCGTGGTGATCGGGACGAGCAAGGCGCTCGAGCTGATCCATATCCTGCAGGACTCGCAGGCTCCGAGCAGCTTGCAGTACCGCTAGGTGGCGGTTCGCTACCTGCTGACCGGCCTCGGCAACGTGGGGCGGGGGGTGCTCGAGCTCTTCGCCGCCCACCAGGAGACGTTAGCGTCACGCTACGGGCTCGGAGCGCGGCTGGTAGGGGTGGCCGACAGTTCGGGGGCGCACTACTTCGGCGACAAGTCCAACGACGATGACAAGGGTGATGCTGACAGGGACGACGCTGACACCCACGAGCGGGAAAAGCTTCTCGCTATCGTCCGGGCCAAACGCGCGGGCCGCCGCCTCCGCGACCTAGACCTGCCCGGTACGCCGCTCGCCGACGCCCAGACACTTGTCGACCGGGCCGCCGCCGACGTGCTGTTCGAAGCGACCCCGACCGATCTCACCGACGGACAACCCGGCCTCGGACTCGTCCGCCGCGCCCTGCAACGAAACATGCACGCGGTGCTCGCGAGCAAGGGGCCGTTGGTGCTTGCCTACCCCGAACTCGCCGCGCTTAGCGACCTGTCCGGCGACGACGACGCCCCGGCGCTGCGCTTTAGCGGCGCGGTCGGCGGTGCGACGCCGAGCGTAAATGTCGGACGGCGCGACCTCGTCCTCGCCGATATCGAACAGATCGAATCGACGTTAAGCAGCACCCCGAACCTGATCCTGGATCAGATGCGCCGGGGCGTTAGCTTTGACGACGCCCTCGCCTACGCCCAGGCTCAGGGGGTGGTCGAACCCGACCCGAGCCTCGACATCGACGGCTACGACGCGGCCAACAAGCTGCTGATTCTGGTGCAGTCGGTGCTCGGCTACCCGGCTACCCTTAAAGACGTCGACCGACAGGGGATTGGCGGGCTAACGCCAGACGACGTACGGTGCCCCGACGACCGGGTGCTGCTGCTCGTCGCTTCGGCGACAAAACAGGCGGGCGGCTACCACCTTTCGGTCCGACCACGTCTGCTCGAGCCCGACCACCCCCTCGCTAACGGTGCGCCCGGCGAGATGGGCGTCGTGTACCACACCGACCTCTACGGGCGGATCACGGTGCGCTGCTACGAGGAAGGACCGACCGGCACCGCCGCCGCGATGCTCCGCGACTTCGTCGGCTTACGGCCTCGGCTTGTTGTAGGTTCATCGTTGTAAGTTCGGAAGATGTTATCGTTGACACAACATACATCGGTGCAACACACATTTGTGTACCGGTCGCGTACACGTCTAGGGCGCTTTGCACCACGTGCTCTAATCAACTTACGACCTACGACTACGACCTATGACTACGACCTACGACTACAACCTACGATGAAGAGCGCGTCACGATGGGGGAGTCACTATGGGGAAAGGTACTTTGTCTCAGCCAGCTATTCCACAACCGTCCGACCTTAGCAACCAGCGCGACGTCCGTTTCGACGGGCGCGGTTACGAGCTGTCTAAAAACGACTTCGCACTAAGCGACCGCGCGCTCGCTGAGGTGCTCCACGCCCAGGCCCAGGGGATGTACCGCACGTACCTCGCTATGCGTGACGCGCCGGAGTACGAACGGCTCGAGCCCTACGTAAACTACTTCGCCGACGACGCGCTCCGAACCTCGCTCGAAACGTTCGGCGACGCGAGCAAGGCGCGCTACGAGCAGGAGGGTAGGGGCGAAGCCGAACTCTTAGAGCTGCGACATATCCTGCACGACTTGCGCGGCGGGGCGATGACGGCGCTGATCGGCAACGCGCAGCTTGTAGCGATGGAGGGGCTCGAGCCCGACTTCCTCCTCGACATGGTGATGCTCGCCCGCGACCACGCCAAAATGATGCGCAGTGCCATCTACGACCTCGACCCCGACACCCGCGAAGCTGAAGAGAGGTTTCGTCGCCACACCATCGTCGACATCGTCGAACGCTGGCAGAAGCGCCGCTACCCCGCCGATGGCCGCACCGTCGCCGTCGTCGTCGACAGCAGCTACCGGGGCGATATCTCGACCCGCTGTCTAGAGCGCTCCTCGCTCGACCGCGTCATCTACAACCACGTCAACAACGCCGTGGCCAACACCGCCGGCGATAGGGTGCAGCTAAGTATCGCGGCGGGTGCAGACCTGGTGCGCTTCACCGTCGAAAACAGCATTACCGACGAGCAGCAAGCGTTTTTAGAGCGCTACGCCGACGGCAACTTTCGGGCGCTCTATCAGGGCGGCGTCACGCAGCGCGGTCACGGTGTCGGGCTAAGCGTCTGCGCCGAACTGGTCGGGGCGAGTGTCGGGCTCCTTCCGGACGAGGCGCTCAAACAGGGCTATCTCGGCGCCCTCATCCACGACAATATCTACTACGCCTGGTTTCACTGGCCCCGCTACGACGATGCGGGCACCGATCCCGGCGACGCGTCCGCGAGCGGAGCGAACGACTAGACGCGAGCCGCCGAGCAGACCCTGCCGAGTACACCCCGCCGAGTTGTCCGTTTCGTGTCGTTGCCGGTCTGCAACCGCTTCAGGCAGGCTGCGACACTTCGGCACAACGCTACGGCGCTCTAAAAACGCCACAGCGACCTAGGCGGCGCCGTGCAAAACAGGTAGCATACGGTATGGACGATCGCGGACAAGGACAGAAGCCCGAAAAACAGTACGTTATCGACTCTCTTGCGAGCGAGTCGTGGCGGCTGTTTCGCATCATGGGCGAATTCGTGCAGGGTTTCGAAGAGATGAACGACGTCGGGCGGGCGGTTACCATCTACGGCTCGGCGCGGCTCAAAGCCGACAACCCCTACTATCAGCAGGCCGAAACCTTGGCGCGGCGGCTCGCCGAACGGGGCTACACGGTGCTGACCGGTGGCGGCCCCGGCATTATGGAGGCGGGCAACAAGGGCGCTTTTGAGGCTGACGGGCGCAGTGTCGGGCTGTGCATCGCGCTACCGCACGAACAGGACTCGAACCCCTACCTTACCGACGAGATCGCGTTTAACTACTTCTTTGTCCGTAAAGTGATGATGGTCAAGTATTCGAGCGCCTTTGTGGTGTTTCCGGGCGGGTTCGGCACCATCGACGAGCTGTTCGAGTCACTTACTCTAATTCAGACCAAGAAGATCCATCCGTTTCCGGTTTACTTGGTCGGGCGCGACTACTGGCAGGGGCTGGTCGACTGGCTCGAAAGCTCGCTGCTCGCCGCCGGCACGATCGCGGCCAAAGACCTCGACCTGTTTAAGGTCGTCGACGATGTCGAGGAGATACCGCAACAGATCCAGGACTATTACCAGGAGCTCGAGCACGGCGGCTTCACTATCCCCGACACCGAGACCGCTTCGTAAGCCGCTCGGCGCCGCAGAGGTCTGTTGTTGGCGAGTGCAGGGTCACAACCTCCCCCGACATCGGGGTCTAACCGTGGGATCGGCATCGGGCTGCTCGTGGTCGGTATTATGTTTTTGCTGCTGCGGCTTCTAAACCTCGACTGGATCATGCTCTGGACGCTCGCGCTCATCACCACGATCGTCGGCATGGTGCGGCACGAGGCGGAGTGGTTTTTGCCGGCGGGGCTCTGTTTCGGGCTCGGCTTCGGCATCTTTATGCTAACCGAGCCGTTCGCACTCTCCTATGAAGACCAGGGCGGGGCGCTGTTTCTGCTCTCTATCTCGCTCGGCTGGGTGCTAATGGCCTTTCTGTCGCGACGTTTTTCGGAACGAACCCTCTGGTGGACGCTCCTTCCGGCGCTGATCATGTGGCTGTTTGCGAACGGCATGATTCCGCTGCTCACCCCCCCGGATGCGGGCTTTTTTCGGACCCTTAATTACCTCTGGCCGATCGTGATGATTGGGGCTGGCGCCTACTTTACGGTGCAGGGACAGATGCGCCGGATGCGTCAGGAGCGTCCACCGTCCTAGAGGTAGGCTGGCTCGCGCGCCGGACTGTTAGAGTTTAGCGGTGCAGGTGTTTGACGGCGTAGACGTGGTTGAGGTAGGGCTCGAGCCCCCCGTCTGCCCATCACACCGACTTGTCACACCGACCTGTCACACCGACCCGAACACGACACGCTTAACTCACCCCGCCTGCGCTGCGTAGTCCGCCTCGTCGCGGTAGCGGCGAATACAAGCCGCGTCGGCCCGGACGATGGCGCGGCTGATGACAAGAAGCTGCCGGTGCGCGTCTGTTGTGACCTCGTCGATACGCGTTTCGAGACAGGGCAGAAGTTCGTGTTCGATATAGTCGGCTTCGCGTTCGCGCCGTTTGGTCGCACCTTTGCGGGCGCTTGCGGCGAGGTAGAGAAACTTGCCGGTCAGACAGTCGCTTGGCGCGGTGGCGGCGCAGCCTAGGTCGGGGTTGCCGCTACAGAAGCCGTAGCTCTCGCCGTAGCTCTGGGCGGGCGGTTCGGGGAGCATGCCCGGAAGCTCCGTGAGTCCGAGCAGGCCGGTCGCGGCGCTGCGAACCGTCTCCATCAGCGAATAGCCGAGCGGCCCCGCGTGGACGGCGGCGAGTAGCCGGTAGAGTTGGCTCCGTTGGTGCCGATGTGCGGCGATATTCACTGCTCTCCTCCTGTTCTTTGTCCGTCTGGGCGTGTCGGACGTAGCTTCGCGACGCGCGTCCGGTGTGCGGATGTAGCGGTCCGGCGTCGGCTCTTTACGATTCGGGTGACGTTGGCACCGATTGTAAGCTGAAACAGTCTTATCGCTAGATGACGTTTGTCCCGCAGCGTCTGTGTCCGGCCTGTTAGACCGTCCGTCTGGGCGTGTCGGGTCGTTTCCGGACTCGGCGGTGTAGCGATAGCAGTAGGGCGAGAGCGCCGAACAGCGGCCTAATGCTTTACATCACCGGTCAGCCGACATACGATAGAGACCATGACGGCTACGCGACGGTGTTTTAGACGGTGTTTTAAACGGAGTTTGGGTAAGGTTTCGCTTGCGGTTCTTGTGGTGTGCGGGTGGTTAGGGTTGATGACGACCGCCTACGCGCAGACGACGCTCGAACAGGTGCGCGCACGCGGGAGCTTGCGTTGCGGTGTCGACGGCGACCTGCCCGGCTTTAGCGACCGCGACCCGAGCGGGCGGATGACCGGTTTCGACGCGGACTTCTGCCGGGTGATTGCGGCGGCGGTCTTCGGCGACGCCGAGGCGGTCACGTTTGTAGAGGTCACCAACCAGGGGCGCTTTCAGGCCCTGCAAGACGAGACGATCGACGTGCTGATCCGCAACACCACCTGGACGAGCAGCCGCGACACCCGGCTCGAGCTCAACTTCGTGCAGACGACCTTTTTCGACGGACAGGGGATTCTGGCCCGAGCCGACCGCAACATCAACCGCCTCGCCGACCTCGCCGGCGGCAGCGTCTGCGTCACTCAGGGCACGACCACCGAGCGCAACCTCGCCGACAGCTTCGCTCAGGCCGGCGTCGATTACACCGCGATTATCTTTATCGACACCACCCTCGCCGCGCGGGCGCTCGAGCAGGGTCTCTGCGACGCCTTTACCAGCGACCGCTCGGCGCTGCCGGGGCTGCGGGCGCGCTTCGAGAATCCGCAAAACTACATCATCCTCGAAGAAGCGCTCTCTAAAGAGCCGCTCGGGCCGTCGGTGCGCCACGGCGACGACCAGTGGTTCGATATCGTGCAGTGGGCGGTTCACGCGACGATCCAGGCCGAAGAGTGGGGGGTGCGCTCGGACAACATCGTATTCGCCGCCGAAAACACCGTCTACCGGAGTGTAAAGCTGTTTTTAGGCGAGGAAGAAGGGCTCTACGAAGACTTTGGCCTAGGCCGCTTCGCGATGCGCGACGTTATCGCGCAGGTCGGCAACTACGCCGAAATCTATAACCGCCACCTGGGGCCGGATACCCCGACCGAAATCCCGCGCGGTCTTAACCGGCTCTGGACCGAGGGCGGTATCCTCTACGCGCCGCCCTTTTCGCCGCGCTAACGTGTCGGGGCTAGACGCGGTGCGGTCCGTCTCTGCTGTCTAGACTGCTTTGCCGCGTAGACCCGGGCGCTACCTGTGGTGCCTGGGGCGGTGCCTTCGGTTTGGCTGCCGGCGTGTTGCTAGTGTGTTGGGGGGTGGGCTCGAGCCCCTGCAGCCGCAGCTGCTTACGGACGGTGTGCGGGCGCTGCTGGTCGAGTGCGTCGATGACGCAGCGGTACCCGGTCTCTGTTTCGGGCGTGACCGCGGCGTGGGGTTCGCGTAGCGTCTGCCCGACAAGGTGCAGGGCTTGTGGCGGCGCCCGAACGGCTCTGCGTACTGTACGTAGGCCGTTTGACGTTGTTAGACGATACGCACGCGCTAACCTGACCTATTCGCTCGACCTCTTCGGCAACACTTACGAAACTTAAGTCGAAACTTATGTCGGACGCTGCCGAAGGCGAGCTGTTTAGGGGGCACGGTGTCTTATCTACCTATCGAACAGTACGGCGTTATCGGCGACCTGCACACGGCGGCGCTGGTCGGCAAGAACGGTTCTATCGACTTTCTCTGTTTTCCGAGCTTCGACTCGCCGAGCGTGTTTGCGGCGCTGCTAGACGACGAGCGGGGCGGTTCGTTCCGGATCGCGCCGGTACTCGAAGACGCCCGCCAGGACCAGATCTATCTACCCGACACCAACGTGCTGATCTCGCGCTTTCTGTCTGACGAGGGGGTCGCCGAAGTGTCGGACTTTATGCCGACAGAAGACGGGCAGCGCCACCGCGTGGTGCGCCGGGCCAAGACGGTGCGGGGCGAGGTCCACTTTAGGATGGTCTGCCGGCCCGCCTTCGACTACGGTCGTTGCGCACACGAGGCGACGCGGTCGCCAGAGGGGGTGCTGTTTACGTCCGAGCAGCTCTCGCTCTGTCTGCGGACGTCCGCCGAGGTGTCGGTCAGAGACGGTGCGGCGGTCGCCGAGTTCGTGCTGCGCGCCGGCGAGAGTGTGGCGTTCGTGCTCGAAGAAGCGCAGTCCGATTCGCCGGCGGCGCGACCCGACTTCGTCTCCGAAGCGTTTAAGGACACGGTCGACTACTGGCGGCGCTGGACGGGGCGCTCGACCTATCAGGGGCGCTGGCGCGAGACGGTCAACCGTTCGGCGCTCGTCCTCAAGATGTTGACCTACCGGCCCGAAGGTACGATCGTCGCCGCGCCGACCTTCGGCCTGCCCGAAGCGATGGGTGGCGAGCGCAACTGGGACTACCGTTATGCTTGGATTCGCGACGCGTCGTTTACGCTCTACGCGCTCAGCCGTCTGGGCTACACCGAAGAGTCGGCGTCGTTTATGCGCTGGCTCGAGCACCGCAGCGCCGACCTCGGCGAAGACGATCTGCTCCAGGTCATGTACGGTCTGCGGGGCGAGCGCGACCTAAGCGAACAGACTCTGCCGCACCTGGAAGGGTATCGGGGCTCGAGCCCTGTCCGGATCGGCAACGGCGCCGCCGACCAGCTCCAGCTCGACATCTACGGCGCCCTTATGGACGCGGTCTACCTCTACAACAAATACGGCCAGCCTATCTCCTACGACCTCTGGACGCAGCTCGTCCGGCTTATCGACTGGGTCTGCGAACACTGGCAGCAGCCCGACCACGGCATCTGGGAGGTGCGCGGCGGCAAACACCCCTTCCTCTACTCGCGGCTGATGAGCTGGGTCGCTATCGACCGGGGGTACCGGCTCGCCCAGAAACGCTCCTTTCCGGCCCCGCTAAAGCGCTGGCTCGAGGCCCGCAACGAACTCCACCACCACATCTTCGACACCTTCTGGGATGACGATCTCGAAGCGTTCGTGCAGTACCAGGGCGCCAAAACGCTCGACGCGTCGTGTCTGCTCATGCCGCTCGTCAAGTTTATCAGCCCCACCGACCCGCGCTGGCTAAAGACGTTGCGGGCGGTCGAAACACACCTCGTCGAAGACTCGCTCGTCAAGCGCTACAACACCGGGCGGGCGGCGCCGGACGGCCTCGAAGGTGAGGAGGGCACCTTTAATATGTGCTCGTTCTGGTACATCGAGTGTCTGTCGCGGGCGGGCGAGCTCGACAAGGCGCGCTTTCTGTTCGAAAAGATGCTGAGCTACGCCAACCACGTCGGCCTCTACAGCGAAGAGTTAGGTCGGCGCGGCGAACACCTCGGCAACTTTCCGCAGGCGTTTACGCACATGGCGCTGATTAGTGCGGCGTTCGATCTAGACCGGAGGTTGCGGGCTCGAGCCTAAATCGCGCCGCACACTCCGGTCTAAAAATGAGAGAAATTACAATTAAAGCCGCGACGCGCGTCGGCTGTGGTTCACTACAAAACCTTTTTTTGGGTTATGTTAGAGAACAGTAAAATGCTGCCTAACCGACCAGACCGCTAAGTAATGGTGTGGGCGACAACACGACAAACGGGTCTGTCACCGAAACAGGGGGATCGGATAGCGCTACAGAGTCGTGTAGGCTTGTAAGTCGCCCGTGCGTAGGCTTGTAAGTCGCCCGGCAGCCGCACCTAGGCACTGCACGTAAAGAGATGGTAGAGAGGGGGGTATGTATGACGAACAATACCACAACCGATAGAGGTAGAAGGGGCGGAGCGTACACCGTGCGCTGCAGCGGCAGCCTTGCCTGTCGTGTGCCAACGCACTACGAGCGAACAGCGTGAACACGAACGCCCAGACAAGCCGGATTCTTAGCCTCACCATGAATCCGAGTGTCGACGAGAGCAGCCGCACCGACCGCGTCGTACCCGACGACAAGCTGCGCTGCAGCGCGCCCGAACGCGAACCCGGCGGCGGCGGTATCAACGTTAGCCGCGCGGTCGCTAAGCTCGGCGGTAGTGCGCCGGCTTTCTTTACGGCAGGGGGGCCGCCCGGCGAGGTCTTGCAGACGCTGCTCGCGGCAGAGGGGCTCGAGCGACACCCGCTCGCGGTCGACGGCTGGACCCGGAGCAACCTTACCGTCCTCGAAGAGAGCGCCGAACAGCAGTTTCGCTTCGTGTTTCCCGGCGCGGCGCTCGCCGAGACCGAGTGGCAGCGCTGCCTCGGCGAGCTAGAGGACCAGCACACCAACTACCTGGTCGCGAGCGGTAGCCTGCCGCCCGGCGTACCCGAGGACTTCTACGCCCGGCTCGCCGAGCGGAGTGCCGAACGGGGTGTCAAGCTTATCGTCGATACCTCGGGAGCCCCGCTCGAACACGCCGCCCGGGCGGGCGTCTACCTGTTAAAGCCCAACATCCGCGAACTGCAACAGCTCGCCGGGGCGTCGGTCGAGGACGAGGAGGGGCTCGAGCACTTCGCCTACCGCCTCGTCGCGCGGGGCGCGTGTGACGTACTCGTCGTCTCGCTCGGCGCAGGCGGCGCACTGCTCGTCACCGACGACAGCCACCACTACGTCCGCAGCCCGACTGTCCCGATCAAAAGCAAGGTCGGGGCGGGCGACAGTATGGTCGGCGGCATCGTCCTCGGCCTCGCCCGCGGTCTTAGCGTGCTTGAAGCCGTCCGTTTCGGCGTCGCCGCCGGCGCGGCGGCGGTCATGACCCCCGGCACCGAACTGTGCCGCCGCGAAGACACCGAACAACTCTACACCCGAACTCGTCAGGAACAGGACTAGACCGTGAATGTGAGTAACCCGATAACCGACACAACGACCCCGGCACTAGCCCCGAAACACCTCGACCACCGCACACCGCACCGGAGCGTGCTATGAAGCTGACCTTTTTAGGGACGCGCGCCAACACCGACGTCAAGTCGTCGCGCCACCGTCGCCACAGCGCGCTGATGGTGAGCTACTACGGCCAGCGGATCATGATCGACTGCGGCGCCGACTGGCGGGGCAGCCTCACGCAGCTTCGGCCCGACGCGATCGTCGTCACCCACGCCCACCCCGACCACGCCTTCGGGCTCGACGAGGGCGCACCCTGCCCGGTCTACGCCCCCGAAGCGGTCTGGTCGGCGATCAACGACTACCCGATCGACGACCGCCGCTGCGTCAAACCGCAAACCCCGCAAGACATCGGCGGCCTTATCTTCGAGGCGTTTCCGGTCGATCACTCGGTCGAAGCGCCCGCGGTCGGCTACCGGATCACCGCCGGACGGGTCAAGATGTTCTACGTCCCCGACGTGGTTCATATCCACGACGCCGAAGCCGCACTCGAAGGGGTGCGCATCTACATCGGTGACGGTACGACCATGTCGCGCCCGCAGGTCGATAAGACAGACACCGCACTCGTCGGCCACACGCCGGTCCGGGCGCAGCTTACCTGGTGTAACAAGTTCGGCATCAGCCGGGCCTACTTTACCCACTGCGGCGATGAGGTTATCCGTGGCGACCAGCAGAAGCTCGCCGCAGGTCTAGACAAGATGGCGAACGACCGCAAGGTCGACGCGAAGATCGCCTACGACGGTATGAAAGTGACCTTTCGGTAGGGGTGGGGTGCGCGAACAAGATGCGGGCGCTTCGCTCTGCCGAGTGCCGCTTCGCTAGGCGCTAACGGTGCCGGGGCGCCGCTACCTCGGCACGTCCGGGTGGCACTATCCGTCCTGGAAAGGACCGTTCTACCACGAAGACGCCGCCGACGACGAACTGCTCAGGCACTACGCCTGCCGCGTCGCGAGCGCCGAGATCAACAACACGTTTTATCGACCGCCCGACGAGACTGCGCTCCGCGACGAGCGCGAGACAGTTCCGCCGGGCTTTCGTTTTGCGCTCGAGGCGAGCTGCTACCTCACCCACATAAAAAAGCTTAACGACCCCGAAGAGCCGTTAGAGACGTTTCTGTTGCGAATATCTGTTGCGAATAGGCGCGCTCGGCCAAACGCTCGGTCCGGTCCTGTTTCAGTTGCCGCCGAACTGGGGCGTAGACGCGGCCCGGTTGCAGGCGAGGCTCGAGCCCTAGACGTAGCAGCTAGGCCCGGCGATCGTTAGACGCGCTTCAGAGAGTCCACAAAGCCTTCGGCCCAGCGGTGGACGTCGCAGCGCTCTACGGCGTCGCGCATCTTTTCGAGCCTGATGCGGCGCTCTGCTTCGGAGAGCTCGAGCCCCTCCCTAATCGCCTCGGCGACCGCGCCGATATCGAGCGGATTGACGATCAGCGCGTCCTCTAAAATCTCCGCCGCTCCCGTCAGGTGCGACAACATCAGCACCCCCCGCTCGGAGGTCCAGACGAATTCCTGCGCTACGATATTCATCCCGTCGCGGTAGGGCGTAATCATCGCGATGTCCGCCGCGAGATAGATACCGACCAGTTCGTGTTGCGGGTGTTTGCGGTTAAGGTAGCGCACCGGCACCCAGTCGTCGGTCATGTAGGCGCCGTTGATCCGTCCGGCGATCTCGTCGACCTCGCGTTTGAGCCGCTGATAGTCGTCGATATGTGTGCGGCTCGGCGCGGCGATCTGATAGAAGCTGACCCTGCCGTGGTAGTCGGGGTTGTCTTGCAAAAACTTTTCGAACGCCAGCAGCCGTTCCGGCACCCCTTTGGTGTAGTCGAGCCGGTCGACGCCGACGATCAGATAGTCGCTCTTAAAGTCGTGCTTGAAGTGCTCGGCCTGCGTCCGCGCCTCGTCGCGCTCGACCATCTCGCTAAAGCGTTCGGTGTCGATGCCGATAGGGTGCGTCTCGACGTGGACGCTGCGGTCCTGGTAGCGGATGACGTGACCGTCGACCTCGACGCCTAACAGCTCGGCGGCCGCCGCACAGAAGTTGTCGGCGTATTCGTCGCAGTGAAAGCCGATCAGGTCGCTCCCGAGCAGCCCCTCGACGATGTCGCGCGCCCAGGGCAGCATCCGCCATACTTCGGGTGCCGGAAAAGGGATGTGAAAGAAGAAGCCGACGGTCGCTTCGCTCTGGCGTTCGCGTAGCAGCGCCGGGGCGAGCATAAGGTGGTAGTCGTGAATCCAGACCGTATCGCCCGGCTCGTAGACGTCGTCGGTCCGTCCGACAAAGCGGTGGTTGATCTCTCGGTAGGTCTGCCAGAAGCCCCGGTCGATGGTAAGGCGCTCGGTAAAGTAGTGACAGAGCGGCCACAGTGTCTGATTGGCGAAGCCGTAGTAGAAGTTGTCTAGCTCGTCGTCGCTAAGTTTGATACGCTCGACGCGCAAGACCGGATTCTGTTCGGGATAGTCGATACGCGGCACCTCGTCGGGCCGCTCTTCGCCCCACGCGACCCAGGTACCGCCCTGTTCTTGCAACACCGGCAGCAGCGCGGTGGTCAGCCCGCCGACCGACGGCTCCCAGGTGCCGTTCTGCTGCTGGAGCGGTTCGCGGTTCGACACGACGATAAGACTCATAGGCGACCGCTGCGTTGATGGTGAGCGTGCTGATGGTGAGCGTGTTGGTGATGACGATAAGCTGGTCTAGTGACGTCCGAGCTTTCGCTCGGGTGGTCGGTACCTGTAAAGTCGGTCATGACACCTATCGGCTGCCGCATGATGTACACGGTAGTCCCCCCTAGAGTGTGGTTATTCGTTTGGCCATCTCCGCTGCTACGACCGCGTTCGGCGGATATTGGCGGTGACGCTTCGTACGGAGCGACACGTCGTAGAACTCGTCGATCTGCTAGCTGCTTACACGGTCGAGAACGTGCGCGGTGACGCGCTTGTCTGCCGCCAGCTTATCTACCGGTTAGTCGACCTGATGGTCGGGGCAGCGTTCGATCCTGATCGAGTCGGGATGGTCTTCGCCCGGCCAGCCGATGAGCGTGACGTTGAGGTCTTCGTTCTCTGTCTTGTCGGCTCTGACGTTGTAGACCGGGCCAGAGTAGATGACACACTCGCGGGCCATGTAGATCGGGTGGAGCGTTTCGTAGTCGTGGCCCTCTGCGGATTTCCAGTAGCCGAGATAGCGGCTCGAGCCCGTCTGGTCCGGATCGTACTCGACGTAACCTTGGCCCTCGACGCCCGCTAAAGTCGCTTTTCGGTAATCAGGCATAGTGTTCCTTTCACTCTGTCTGCTTCATTCTGTCTGTCCTAAAGGTTCTAGAGACAAAAAACAGATCGACGAACCGGTAGATAACCGATCCGCCGACGTCGCCATCTACTGACCGTAACGGCCCATGTATTCGCTTTGCCCTAACACGTGCCCTTCGATCTGGTCGCGTACCTGATCTGCGGTCGCTCCTGGGCCGATGTTTAGCCCGCCGATGTCTAGCGCGTAGACGTGAAAGAAGTAGCGGTGAGTTTCGCCGGTCGGCGGACACGGCCCGTCGTAGCCGAGGTTGCCGAAGTCGTTACGACCCTGCATAAAGCCGTCGGTCGTACCGTCTTTCGCGATGCCTTCGGGCAGTGCGTCTTGCGACGCGGGAATATCGTAGGCGACCCAGTGCGTAAAGGTGCCGCTCGGTGCGTCGGGGTCTTCGGCGATGACGACGTAGCTTAGCGTCCCTTCGGGTGCGTTTTCGAACGTTAGTGGCGGACTGTTGTTGTCGCTGCCGCCGCAGGTGTCGGGAACTTGTGGTGCTGGAATAGTGCCTTCGTGCGAAAAAGCCGGACTGTTGATACGAAACATCAGATCCCCCCTGAGATTGTGTCTGTTACGTGATTGTGCCTGTTGCGTAAGTGTTTATGAGGTGATGGGATCGTGACGGTTGCTTCTAAGACGGCTTCGGTCGATTCTGTTTATCGTGACGTTGGAAATGACGTTAAAGCTAGAGCCGAAGCGTCGGACAACGAGATGGATCAGCAACCGCGATCGCCTTCAACGTACATGTCAACCCTAAGCCGCACGCGCCAAAACACTCTAGTGACGAGCATACATTTTTGCCGAGTCATCTCGTTGCGGATAACCGATAGGATGGTGTTGTGCGCTAGAGAGTGCGACCAGCATGGTGGTTAGCCGAATACCGGCAGATCGCGCGGGTGACTTCTGCTCGTTTTAGGTTGCGGATAGTTGCCTAAGTAACGAAAAAGTGTTCGACAAAACATAGTCGGTCACCGCGACGATGTGAGACACTAACAGTACGAATTTTGGTATCGCACATATCGATAAAGGCTTTGTTTAACGCTTAGACGGTCTGTAAGTCCTCGCCGCAACCACTAACCACCGACCACTAACCACCGACAGGGCGACGGACGCGCCAGAACCGACATGTCCGCTACGTTTCACATCATTACCGTCACTCGACTACCGTTAATCGCTGGGGGGCAACCAACGATGAGCCAACACGTTTATGTTATCGAACTCGACGATTTTAATCTGGAGAAACTCGAACGACTCGGCAGCTACGGCAACTATCAGTTTTACGAACTGCTGTCTCGTCGCCGCGTCAAAGCGGTCGAGCGGGGTAACATCACGGTGACATCACCATGAAGCAGCTTCACCACGAGGCGTGCGAGATCGTACGAAACGCCGCCAGGGTCGACGGGGTAGTGGGCTGACGGCGGTTCGCTCGTGTTCGACACGCCGCCGCTAGACGAAGCGGTCGAAATCTGCGGGGTGCCCGAGGTCAAACTCACCCTGTCGGTCGACAAGCCGGTCGCGATTGGTCGCCGCCCGCGCGTAAGAGGGCGACATGCGTATCTTCTCGAAAAACTGGACGCGCCGTATCGAACGCGACTTGCTGTAGAGTTTTTGACTTGCTGTAGAGTTTTTGCTGTAGGGGAGGGGACAGATGACGATTAACCTGCTGCTCGGCGGCGACGCCATGCTCGGGCGCAAGGTGAACGAGGCGATCGGCGAGTGCGGGCCGGACTATCCGCTTCGCGATCACGCCGACTTCTTAGGCGAGTGCGTGGGCCACCTTGTGGTTCTCGTCCGCCGATAGCGGTACGGTAAGAGTACAGCACATACGAAGAAGAGTTTTTCACGTTCTAGACAATAAAATCTTCTTCAAAGAACGAAAAGCGAACGAGAAACGTACCGTCACGACCGCACTTTAGGGGGCATCATTCATTATGGCGACACTCGACCCACAAGATTACAAGCCGCTTAGCGACAAGGCGCTCGGCGACCTTACCGACCGAGCGAAAGACGCGGGCGACAACCCGCTCGCGGGCGACCTGCTTCGGGCGCTCGCCGACGTTATCCGGCTACGCCGCACTATCGACGAGGCGCTTAGCAACCTCGCTGCGGTGCAGCCCGAAGGCGTCGACGAGCGTCAACTCGACCAGGTCGTGCAGCTTCTAGAGGGTGCGCTGCGGGCGCGGGGTGAGTAGATGTTTTTACCGACCTGTACGTTATTATCTCTCGTCGACCGATCGGTGTTGGGGGTAGCAGATGAGTGAGCGCGACTACGTACGCTGGCTCGACTCGCTAGGCAGCGCCGACGTGCCCGAAACGGGCGGTAAGAACGCTTCGCTCGGCGAGATGATTCAGGCGCTGAGCGCCGAAGGGGTGCGGGTGCCGGGCGGGTTCGCGACCACGGCGCGGGCGTACCGGAGGTTTGTCGAGGAGAACGGGCTCGAGCCCACCCTCCGCGAACAGCTCGGCGCAGCTCGACGACGGTGCCGCGGCGCTTCGCCGAGGCCGGCGCGGCGCATTCGCCGGGTCGTTTCGTCAGGGCGCCGAGTTCCCGGACGACCGTCGCCGACGCGATCCTGGAAGCCTACGCGCGAGCTCGCGGCGCGGCTACGAGACGCAGCAATCGGATGGACGTCGCCGCGCGGAGCAGTGCGACCGCCGAAGACCTGCCCGAAGCGAGCTTTGCCGGCCAGCAAGAGACCTACCTCAACGTTCGCGGCGCAGACGACCTGCTGGGCGCCTGCCGCCGCTGCTACGCGTCGCTCTTTACCGACCGGGCGATCAGTTACCGCAACGAACAGGGCTTCGACCATCTCAAGGTCGCGCTGTCGGTCGGCGTCCAGACGATGGTGCGGGCCGACAAGGCGGGGTCGGGCGTCTTGTTTACCCTCGACACCGAAACCGGCTTCCCCGACGTGATCTACATCAGCGCCGCCTGGGGGCTCGGCGAAACCGTCGTGCAGGGCTCGGTCAACCCCGACGCCTACACCGTCTACAAACCGTTTTTAGGCGAGCCCGAACTGTCCCCGATCATCGGCAAGACGCTCGGCGACAAGGCCCACAAACTTGTCTACGCGTCGGGCGGTGACGACACCACGCGCCGGGTCGAAACCTCGCGGCGCGAGCGGCGGCACTACGTGCTAAGCGACGAGGAGATCTTGCAGCTCGCCCGCTGGGGCAAGACGATCGAAGCGCACTACGAACAGCCGATGGATATCGAGTGGGCTAAAGACGGTACCTCCGGCGAGCTTTATATCGTCCAGGCGCGGCCCGAAACCGTCCAGTCTCAAAAAGCCGCCTCGACGCTCAAGACCTACCGGCTTAACGAGCGCGGCGAGGTGCTCGTCGAAGGTCTAGCCGTCGGCGAGGCGGTCTCTACGGGCCGCGTCCAGGTCATCGAAAGCGCTGACGACCTAGACCGTTTCGAAGACGGCGCGATGCTCGTGACCGGCATGACCGACCCGGACTGGGTACCGATCATGAAGCGGGCGGCGGGCATTGTTACCGACCACGGCGGACGGACCTCGCACGCCGCGATCGTCAGCCGCGAGTTAGGGATTCCCGCTGTCGTTGGCGCGGGCGACGCGACCGACACGTTGCCGGACGGCGACACGGTCACGCTGTCGTGCGCCGAGGGCGAACAGGGCCTTATCTACCGAGGCGAACTCGACTTTGAGGTGTCGGACGTGGACCTAGACGACGTACCCGAAACCCGGACGCAGGTGATGATGAACATCGCGAGTCCGGCGGCGGCGTTTCGGTGGTGGCGCCTGCCGACCGAGGGGATCGGCCTGGCGCGGATGGAGTACATCGTCAACAACGTCATCAAGATCCACCCGCTCGCGCTCGTCCACTACGATGAGCTAGAAGACGACGACGCCAAAGCGACCATCGCCGAACTGACCTACGGCTACGACGACAAAGAAGCGTATTTCGTCGACCACCTCGCGCGCGGCATCGGCAAGATCGCGGCGTCGCAGTACCCGCAGCAGGTCATCGTGCGGATCGACGACTTTGAGGCAACGGTGGCCGACCTGATCGGTCAGCCGCGTTCGAGCCGGACGAGGCCGAACCGAGGTGCTCGGCTTTCAAGACCGCAGCCACTGTACAGCAGCAGTACAGGAACAGTTTCGCGCTCGTGCGGGCCATCAAAAAGGTGCGCGACGAGCTAGGCTTTAACAACGTCGTGGTGATGATTCCGTTCTGCCGGACGCCCGACGAGGCCGACCGGGTGATCGACGTGTTAGCCGACAACGGTCTACGCCGGGGCGAAAAGAACCTCGAATTCTACGTGATGATCGAGGTACCGTCCAACATCATCCTCGCACGAGAGTTCGCCGAGCGCTTCGACGGCTTTTCGATCGGCTCGAACGATCTGACCCAGCTTACGCTAGGGGTCGACCGCGACTCGGAACTGCTCGGCGAGCTGTTCGACGAACGGAGCGAGGCGGTCAAGCGGAGCGTCGCCCGGCTAATTAGCGACGCCCAAGAAGAGGGCGTTAAGGTTGGCATCTGCGGTCAGGCCCCGTCGGACTATCCCGACTTCGCGGCGTTTCTGGTCGAAGAGGGGATCGATTCGGTGTCGCTTAATCCCGACAGCGTCATCGACGTGATCAAGCGCATCGCCGAGGTCGAACAGAAGGTGTCCACGTGAAGCGTAGCGATCGACCGACCGCCGAAGGGTTCCTCTTTACCGACTTTTACCAGCTCACCATGGCGCAGCTCTACTTTAAGCAGGGGATGCACGACACCCGCGCCCAGTTCGACTACTTTTTTCGCGACTACCCCGACTACGGCGAACACAAGGCGGGCTACTGTGTGAGTGCCGGCCTCGAATGGCTGCTCGACTGGATGGACGAGGCGCGCGTCAGCGACGAAGACATCGACTGTCTGCGGGCGCAGACCGGACGTTCGGGCGAGCGCATCTTTAGCGACGACTTTCTAGACTGGCTACGCGACAACGGCCATTTCGGCGACATCACGATCCGGGCGATCCCCGAAGGGCGCGTGGTGCACCCGAATGTGCCGGTCGCGGTGGTCGAGGGACCGCTCGCGATGGCGCAGATTCTAGAGACCTCTTTTCTGAACCACGTCAACCACCAGACGCTGATCGCGACCAAGGGTGCCCGGATCAAAGAGGCGGCGCGGGGCGGGCTCGTGATCGACTTCGGGATGCGCCGCGGCCACGAAAAAGGGGTCAACGCCGGGGCGCGCGGAGCGCTGATCGGCGGCGTCGACTTCTCGTCGAACACCGGCACGTCGTGCGTGCTCGGCTATCCGCCTAAAGGGACGCACGCGCACAGCATGGTGCAGGCGTTTATCGCGCAGGGGCGCGGCGAAATCGAAGCGTTTCGGGCCTACGCCGAGGTCTACCCGGACGACTGTCTGCTGCTCGTCGATACCGTCGATACGCTCGCGAGCGGCGTCCCGAACGCGATTACCGTGTTCGAAGAGCTGCGCGAACGGGGTCACGAACCGTTCGGTATCCGGCTCGACTCGGGCGATTTGGCGAACCTCGCGATCCGCTCGGCGCAGCTGCTAAACGACGCGGGCTTTACCGACGCAGTCATCGTCTTGTCGAACCAGCTCGACGAGATAACGATCTGGCAGATTCTGACCCAGATCGAAGACGAGGCTGCGAGCTACGGCGTCGACCCGGACGCACTGATCGGGCGGCTGACTTACGGCGTCGGCACGCGGCTGATGGTGTCGAAGGGTGACGCGGCGCTCGACGGGGTGTACAAGCTCGTCGCCCTAGACGAGGGAGGCGAGTGGCGACCGGCGATCAAGCTCTCGGAGACGCCCGAAAAGACGCTGACCCCGGGCAACAAGACGGTGTGGCGAGTCTACGATCGGCGTGGTAAAGCGACCGCGGACCTGCTCGGCCTAGACGAAGATCCCGCACAGGCCGACACCATCACGCTGCACCATCCGACCGAGGCGGGGGTGTCGCGGACGTTAGGTAGAGAAGAGATCGGGGGGCTCGAGCCCCTCCTCACCCCCATCCTCGAAAACGGCCAACGCGTCGCCGACCCGCCCGACCTAGACACCTTGCGCGACCGCCGCCAACGCGACGTCGAGCGCCTAGACGCCGGCGTCAAACGGATGATGAACCCGCACATCTATCACGTGTCGCTGACCGACAAACTGTGGCGCTACAAACGCGACCTCGTCGAAACGCTGCGCGAGCAGACCCCCGATTAGACGCGACCGACTAGCACAGATCTCGCCTAACCTCGCCTACTTTCTCGCCTACGTCCCCACCCACGTTCTCACCCACGTCATGGTCGTCAAGGTCTCGTCTTGGCGGCTGGTTGTACCGATTCCGGTCGTTTTGTAAATCGATCCGAGCGCAGCGACCAGGAACAGAACACGGACGCCGCGCTGCGAACGGATGCCGAGGTTTTGTCTCGGCGACGGGGCACCGAGCGCAATCGGTATAAGAAGTGGCGACAACGTCGACACCGCCCGCTTTTCTGAGGCTGTACCGGTACCCGACCAAAACGGTGTAGTGTTTTGCCACACTACACCACCCGCGCGTGTAACCCTCCCCAAACTACACCTCCCGCGTCGTCCGCTGCGACCGGCATACTTAGGCCATACACCAACGTGACGTGCGCCTAACGACGGCGTTTCTGGTACCTATTTGTGACAGAAGTTGTGACAGAAGCCCGCTCGCGCGCTCACCCGCAGCTTTGGAAAGGGGAGGTTTTATGGCACTACTCGCCGCTGACACCAGCGCAGAATTTAAGGCCGTTCAGGACGAGATCCTGACGCCCGAAGCGATCGAGTTTGTCAGCGCGCTCCACCGCGAATTTAACCCGACGCGGCGCTCGCTGCTCGACCGACGCAAAGAGAAACAGCACGCGCTCAATCAGGGCTTGATGCCGAGCTATTTGCCGAGTACGAAGAGTATTCGTGATGCGGACTGGCAGGTCGCCGAGTGTCCGGCAGATTTGGCCGACCGGCGCGTCGAAATCACCGGGCCCGCCGAGCGCAAGATGATGATTAACGCGCTTAACTCGGGCGCGAAGGTGTTTATGGCCGACCTCGAAGATGCGCTGTCGCCGACGTGGGAAAACATCATCCTCGGTCAGCAGAGCCTAAAAGAAGCGGTGCGCGGCACGCTCCGGCTCGAAGATGCCGACAAGGGCAAGATTTACGAACTAAACGACGAGGTCGCGACGCTGCTGGTTCGTCCGCGCGGCTGGCATCTCGAAGAAAAGCACCTCACCGTCGACGGAAACCCGATTTCGGCGAGCCTGTTCGACTTCGGGCTGTACATGTTTCACAACGCTAAGGTGCGCTTAGAACGCGGCACCGCGCCCTACTTCTACCTCCCCAAACTCGAAAGCCACCTCGAAGCCCGACTCTGGAACGAAGTGTTTAACGTCGCGCAGGACAAGCTCGGCATCCCGCGCGGCTCGGTTCGGGCGACGGTCCTGGTCGAAACGATCCACGCCGCGTTCGAGATGGACGAGATTCTCTACGAGTTGCGCAATCACATCTCGGGCCTTAACGCCGGACGCTGGGACTACATCTTCAGCTTTATCAAGGCGTTTCACCGCCGCCCCGACATGGTGCTGCCCGACCGGGGCCAGGTC
Organism: Trueperaceae bacterium; assembly: GCA_034521635.1. Lineage (GTDB taxonomy): Bacteria > Deinococcota > Deinococci > Deinococcales > Trueperaceae > JAXHMC01. The sequence goes on from JAXHMC010000004.1 coordinate 98,646, forward strand.
ACGATGACGGTGCCGTTTATGCACGCCTACACCGAGCGGATGGTGCAGACCTGCCACAAGCGCGGCGCCCACGCGATCGGCGGGATGGCGGCGTTTATCCCGAATCGGCGCGACCCCGAAGTGACCGAACAGGCGCTTAGCAAAGTCGCGGCGGACAAGCACCGCGAAGCGAACCAGGGCTGTGACGGTACCTGGGTCGCCCACCCCGACCTGATTCCGACCGCGAAAAAAGAGTTCGACGACGTGCTCGGCGACCAGCCGAACCAGGTCTCGCGGCAGCGCGACGACGTCGACGTCGACTGGTACGAACTGCTCGACGCCGACGTGGACGGGAGTAGCGTTAGCGAGGACGGGGTGCGCCTCAACATCAGCGTTGCGTTGCAGTACCTTAACGCGTGGCTCTGCGGTACCGGCGCGGCGGCGATCAACAACCTGATGGAGGACGCCGCGACCGCCGAAATCAGCCGTGCACAGCTCTGGCAGTGGATTCGGCACGAGACGACGCTCGCGAACGGCGACACGATGGATATCGCCCGCTACGACAAGCTCAAAAACGAAGAACTCGCCCAACTTAGCGGCGAGCGTTTGAGCGACGCGGCGCGGATTCTCGACGGGCTGGTCAAGGACGAGCGCTTCGAAACCTTCCTGACCCTCCGCGCCTACGACTATCTCGACTAAACGTCCGCCGATGTTCTGGGCCGTCGTTGTCGACGACCCGCACACTCCGAACACGTCGCCTCTCTCATCTCCCGAAAGGAGATTATGATGAACCTCAAACAAGAAGCCCAACAGCTGACCGATCTTTGGAGCACCGACCCCCGCTGGAGCGGCATCAAGCGCGACTACAGCGCCGAAGAAGTCGTCCGCCTCCGTCCGTCGATCCGTATCGAGCAGTCGGTCGCCCGTCACGGCGCCGAAAAGCTCTGGGACATGCTGCACAGCAAGCCCTACGTCAACACCTTCGGCGCGCTGACCGGCGCACAGGCGGTGCAGATGGTCAAGGGCGGGCTCGACGCTATCTACCTGTCGGGCTGGCAGGTCGCTGCCGACGCGAACCTGTCGGGCAACACCTACCCCGACCAGAGCCTCTACCCGGCCAACAGCGTGCCGAACGTGGTGCGCCGCATCAACAACGCGCTCTCTAGAGCCGACCAGGTCGAGCGGATCGAGGGTAAGGACGGTAGCCACTTCTACGCGCCGATCGTCGCCGACGCCGAAGCGGGCTTTGGCGGGCCGCTTAACGCGTTCGAGCTGATGAAGGGGATGATCGAAGCGGGTGCGGCGGGCGTCCACTTCGAAGACCAGCTCGCCTCCGAGAAGAAGTGTGGTCACTTGGGCGGTAAAGTGCTCGTGCCGACCTCGACCTTTATCCGCACACTAAGCGCCGGGCGCCTCGCCGCCGACGTGCTCGACGTGCCGACGCTGCTCGTCGCCCGCACCGACGCCCACGCCGCGACGCTCGTGACGAGCGACGTCGACGACCGCGACAAAGAGTACCTGACCGGAGAGCGTACGCCTGAGGGTTACTACTACACCAAGCCGGGCATCGAGCCTTCTATCGCCCGCTCGCTCGAGTACGCGCCCTACGTCGACCTGCTCTGGATGGAGACCTCGACCCCCGACCTAGACGAGGCACGCGAGTTCGCCGAGGCGATTAAGAAGGCGTACCCCAACCAGATGCTCGCCTACAACTGCTCGCCGTCGTTTAACTGGAAGAAGCACCTCGACGACGCGACCATCGCCAAGTTTCAGCGCGAACTCGGCGCGATGGGCTACAAGTTCCAGTTCATCACCTTAGCGGGCTGGCACACCATCAACCTCCGCTCTTTCGAGCTGGCCAAGGCCTACGCCGAAGAGGGGATGACCGCCTACGTCGCCCTGCAAGAAGAGGAGTTCGCGCGCGAAGCGGCGGGCTACACTGCGACCCGGCACCAGCGTGAAGTCGGGACCGGCTACTTCGACAGCGTGCTTAACGCCGTCAGCGGCGGTAGGGCGTCGACCGGGGCACTGGTCGGCTCGACCGAATCGGAGCAGTTTTAGACTGAACGCTTAGGCGACCAAGCCGCGAACGTCGTACGGCCCCTTCTGGCGAGAGGGGGCCGTTTTCTACTGTTTGCTACTGCCGAATCTGCGGCCGGGTTACGGCTGTTTGGTGTTTGCCGCGGTGTCGGGGTAGCGTTCTAAATGTAGTGCGAGTGCTTCGGGCAGGCCGAGGGGGCCGTAGTGGTGGGGCTCGAGCCACCTCTCTGCCAACTCCGGATAGTTTCGCTCGACCAGCATCTGCCCCCACACCCAGCCGAGCTGCGTCCGAAACGGGGCGGGTAGCCGCAACCCCTCGTCGATAACCTCGCAGGCGACGCCGGGCTGACCGAGCAGCAGCAGCATCTCGGCGTCTAACCCGGCCTTCCAGGCGTGCAACCCCGGTTCGGGCGGTAGTTGCCGCAAGGTCGCGAGACACGCGGCGGCGGCGGGCGCGTCGTCCTGCCGGAGATGCGCTTCGGCGCTCGCGAGTTGGGCGACGGTGCGGAGGTAGGGACTTTCTAGCGTGGTCGCCGTCTCTAACAGCGATAGCGCTTTGCGCGGCGGCAACATCAGCGACAGCGTCACACAGACGTCTAGGTAGAGTGCGGCGTAGCGGTCGGCGCTCTGCGCGAGCGAACCGACATCGTCTAGGACGCGCTTTGAGAATCGTTTTGGCCTGGGCGATGACGGGGCCGCCGCGAAAGGGTGGACGGTAGGGCTGGCCCGAACGCCACGACCAGTACGCGACGGCGAGCCGGTAGAGGGTGCGGAGGTAGCGGTAACGCGCTTCTTCGGGACGGGCGTCGCTGTGCCGAAACACGGTCTCGGCCTCGCTCGCGAGCCGCAACGCTTGCCAGGGGCGGTCGCGGGCCGACTCTAAAATAGACGCTTCCGAGGCGATACGGGCGCGGGTGAAGGGGTCGGGGGCGGTGCCGAGCGCCTGGTAGAGATGGTCGGCGGCGTCATCATACCGGCCCAAACGGCGCAGCACGGTGCCAAGCCGAGCGCGGACGCGGGCGCGTTCTTCGGCGGGGGCGGCGTCGGCGAGTTGCTCGAGCCCCGCTTCGATTCGCGTCGCCCCTTCGGCGGGCCGTCCGAGCCGCATCAGCAGGTCGCCCTCCTGGTAGCGGGCCCGTCCGGCCAACAGCGGGTTGTCGCGTACCCGCTCCAGACTGCTTAGCGCTTCGCCGAACCGTCCGGCGTCTTTGGCGACGAGTCCTTGCCACAAGCGGGCGCGGCTTTCGAGCAGCGGTGCGGCGGGGAGTGCGAGTGCCTGGGCGACCAGCCGCTCGGCTCGGTCGTAGGTGCCGTGCCAGCGGGCGAGGGCGGCGTCGACGAGCAGCGCTTCGGCGCGGGCGTCTCCCTCTAAACGGGGCAGGTCTGTGACGAGCGCTTCGGCCTCGGCGTAACGTCCGGCGTCGATGTGGGCTTCGGCCTGCTTGACTTTCGCCCAGGCACTCATGGTGGGGGTGCCAGCGTCGCTGAGATACGCGAGCGCGCCCTGCGCCTCTGGATGCCGGTAATCTCCTAACACCGCCCGGTAGCGCACCACCGCAACGGCGAGCCGTTCTCGCAACGTCGTCGGCCAGCCGTCCGCGTGCGCCGCTTCAGCCCACAGACCGGGCAGCAGCGCGAGAGTCGAGGGGTCGCGGTCGATGCGCTCGACAAGGGTGCCGTACTCGCCCGCGTGGTAGGCGTGATAGAGCGTCCGAAACGGCGTGTGCTGCGTCTGGTTCTGGTAGTAGCCGAACGCGACCTGGTGGGCGCTGTGGTCGCTCTGCTCGAACGGGAGCAGCGTCCGCAGTACCGGACGGACGGTGTCGCCCTGGAGGGGCTCGAGCAACGCCCGTTCGGCCTGGGTGAGTGCCGACAACGACTTCCCGACCACTTTTTCGAGAAGTGGCACCGGGATTTCGGGGTCGGTTTCGGGTGACAGCGCCGCGAGGATGCGTAGCAGCGGGCCGAGTTGTGGGTCGTTTAGCAGCCGGTCTTCGCCCTGGGTTCCGGCCCGGCTCATTTCGAGCAGCACCAGCCGCGACAGCTCGCCGTAGCTCCGTCCGCCCCGGTTAAGCAGACTTTCGAGCTGGCTGTCGTTCGCGTCGGGGAGCCGCTGGCGGAGGTAGCGCCGCGCTTCGTCGCGACTCGGCTGGCGCAAAAACTTGTAGTCGAGCGTCGCGGGGGCGCTCGAACAGGCGACCAGGTAGGGGACGCGCAAACGGTCGAGGAGGGGCTCGAGCCAGTGCGACAGCTCCACCTCCCGACTTTCCGCGTCGCGTAACGGTAACCCGGCCAGGGTGGCGTCGGCCTGCGCCCGCACCAGCAGCGGACGTCCGGCTCGGTTAAGCCCGTCCGCTAAAAGCGCTCGCAACTCGTCTTGGAGGGCGGCCTGGACGGCGAACGGCTGGGCGGGGGAGAGCTGGGCGAGGAGGCGGTCGTAGGCGGGCTCGAGCCCTAACGCCGTCACCAGCGCGAACAGTGCCGGGGCAAGGTCGTGGGCGAGGTTGACGAACAGACTGTCGGCGACGTGGGCCCGCACCTGCTCTAAAAGCACCCCCTTGCCGGTCGCCGGCCCCCCGACCACCACGAGCTGCGGCACACTTCCGGCGGCGAGGTCGCGGGTAAAGCGGGCGAAGATAAGCCGTTTGTCGCGCCCTAACAGCCGTTTTGCCGCCGCCGCACTAAGCTCGCTCGGCACGTCGGGTGCGGGCAGACCGGCCTCTTCGTACAGCTCGCTTAGCAGCTCGAACAGGCGGATTTTCTCGTCGCTCGAGCCCAGGTCTTTGTAGAGGATGTTGCGCACCGTGCCGGCTCTGCCGCCGCGTTCGGCGATGACCGCCTCGAGCCAGCGCAGACTGCCCCGTTTGCCCCGCGCGTCGCGGCCCGTCAGGTGCGGACGGAGAGCGGTGAGGAGCTCGAGCCAGTGTGTAGCGGCCTCGTCTGGCTTTTTAGGGTGCGGTGTATCTGCCGCTGTGGGGGTGTTTTTGTCTGTGGGGGACGTAGCAGCGTCGGGCGTCATCTATCTGGAGAGTATAGCGAACGGGGGGCTCGAGCCCGTCTGTGTACCCACCCGAAAATCTGTGTACTCACCCGAAAACACGACAAGGCGCCAAACTACACGGCTGCCCACCACCTCGCGCTGCGACCCGCGTCCGCCCCGTCCTCGTCGTGGTTTTTCGGCCCACGTTAGCGATACTTACCTCTGTTGTGCGCGGGGGGTTTAAGCTAACAGCTATGCGCATCTTCGCAGTGATTCTGCTTTTAGCCGCCGCAAGCGTCGTCGCGTTGTGGCAACTCGACGTCGTCGAGCTTAACATCGGCTCTCCGGCTGTCGAGCAGGCGAGTACCCCGCGCGACATCTTCGCCGTCGCCAAGTCGGGCGGGCCCCAACAGCTTCGCGACAGCCTGCAGGCCGGGGCCAACATCGCCTCACAAGACAGCTACGGCCAGACGCCCCTCATCTACGCCGCGACCGAAAACCCCGACCCCGCCGTAATCGCCGAGATGGTCCAGGCCGGAGCCGACATCAACGCCAGCACCGAAGCGGGCTGGACCGCGCTTATGTACGCCGCGCGCGACAACGACAACCCCGAAGTCTTGCTCACCCTCTTGCAGGCCGGTGCCGACCCGACCATCCGCAGCAACGAAGGCCTGACCGCCTACGACTACGCCGCTGACAACGGGGCGCTGCGCCGGTCGCGTCTCTACCCGCTGCTGCGCGACCTAAGCACCAGACCGTTCGACCGGTCCTGGCCGAGCGGCTACCGCGTCCCGCTAGAAGGCGCGACCTTTAGCTCGCGCGCGAGTCACTTAGCCGGCGCCCGCCGCGCCTACCGCAACGGCTGGCACGAAGGGTTCGACTTTTTCGACGGCGTGTCGAGTATCCCCATCACCTTCGGGATGCCCACCCTCGCCGTCGCCGACGGTACGGTCGTTCGCGCCCAGCACGACTACGTCGAGATGACCGTCGACGAGATCGAAAGCTTACTCGACGACGCCGCCAACCGCTCCGTCACCCCACCCGACACGCTCGACCGGCTTCGCGGCCAGCAGGTCTGGATCGAGCACGTCGGCGGTTACGTGTCTCGCTACGTCCACCTTAGCGGCATCCCCGACGCTATCCAGGTCGGCGCTCGCGTCAGTGCCGGACAGGTCGTCGGCTCCGTCGGCAACTCCGGCACCATCGAAGCCGCCCGCGGCACCGAAGACCTCCCGCACCTCCACTACGAACTCTGGAAAGACGACACCTACCTAGGCGAAGGCCAAAACCCCGCGCAGATCTACCAGCGGATCGGCCAGATCTTCGGTCAGGCATCGCTACCGCCCTACACCGGCGAGTAATCAGGGCGAGTAGTCAGGTTCGCACAAACGTTTTAAAGTCCGCTCCGGTCGCGACCTCTACGCCATGACCGGAGCGCTCGCTATGATGCGACGTCATGATGCAACGTCGGCGTTTTTGTACCGGCTGCTGTACCGACGCACTGCCAGAGCATTCGCACTACTCTCGTATCTCGTAGCCGAGTGCAGGTGTAGATGCGGACGATGGTCGTATGACCCGAGTCTTACATCAGTCGCGCCCACGCCACACTCTTGTCGCGTCTGGCGCGGTACAAGCCGACCCTCAGAAAAGATTGCTTTATCGCATCGTTCGCTCGGGAGATGTACTGGCTCGCCATTAATGCACATAGCTCGTTTTTTAGAACGCTTAGCAAGGGAGTCGGCGATGACACAAAACACGCTCAAGCAGCTTTTGCGCGAACGGATCCTGGTCTTAGACGGGGCGATGGGGACGATGATCCAGCGCCATGTGCTAGAAGAGGCAGACTTTTGTGGCGAGCGCTTCGCCGAACACTCGAAACCGCTCCAGGGCGCGAACGACATCCTCTGCCTGACCCGGCCTGACCTGATCGCTGACATCCACCGGGCGTATTTAGAGGCGGGCGCGGACATTATCGAGACGAACACTTTTAACGCGACGCGGATCGGCCTGTCCGAATACGACCTAGACGAGGTGATCTACGAGCTAAACGTCGAAGCGGCGCGGCTCGCCCGCGAGGTCGCTGACGAGGTTACGGCGCGAAATCCGGACAAGCCCCGTTTTGTCGCCGGAGCGATCGGGCCGACCAACCGGACCGCGTCGATGTCGCCCGATGTGAACCGGCCCGGCTTTCGGGCGGTCAGCTTCGACGAGCTGGTCGCGACGTACCAAGAGCAGATTCGCGCGCTGGTCGAGGGCGGTGCCGATCTGCTGCTGATCGAGACGGTGTTCGACACGCTGAACTGCAAGGCGGCGCTCGTAGCGGCGGACGAGGTGGCCGAAGAGACGGGGACGCGGCTGCCGCTGATGGTGTCGGGGACGATTACCGACGCGAGCGGGCGGACGCTGTCGGGGCAGACCTTAGCGGCGTTCTGGACGTCGGTCAAACACGCCGAGCTGCTTAGCATCGGGCTTAACTGCGCGCTCGGGCCGAAAGAGCTGCGCCCCTACGTCGAAGAGCTGTCGGGGATGGCGACGACGTTTACGAGCGCGCACCCGAACGCGGGCTTGCCGAACGCGTTTGGCGGGTACGACGAGACGCCCGAGTCGATGGCGGTGGTGCTCGAAGAGTTTCGCCGAAGAGGGTTGGCTCAACGTCGTCGGGGGCTGCTGCGGGACGACGCCGGAGCATATCGCTAAGTTTGCGGAGGTGGCGGCAGCGCACGCACCGAGAGAGATACCGGACGTGCCTCGATATCCGAGTTTTAGTGGGCTCGAGCCCCTCGTCATCCGCCCCGAAACCAATTTCGTCAACATCGGCGAACGCACCAACGTGACCGGGTCGCGCAAGTTCGCCAAGCTCGTCCTCTCCGGCGACTACGACACCGCGCTAGAGGTCGCCCGGCAGCAGGTCGAGGGCGGCGCGCAGATGATCGACGTCAACATGGACGAGGGGATGCTCGACAGCGAAGCCGCCATGGTGACCTTCCTCAACCTGATCGCCGCCGAGCCCGACATCGCCCGCCTGCCGATCGTGATCGACTCGTCGCGTTGGTCGGTGCTCGAAGCGGGCCTGAAGTGCGTGCAGGGCAAGTCGGTGGTCAACTCGATCAGCCTTAAAGAGGGCGAAGCGCTGTTTCGTCAGCAGGCGCGCACCGTGCGGCGCTACGGCGCGGCGGTGATCGTGATGGCGTTCGACGAAAACGGGCAGGCGGACAGCTTCGAGCGGCGTGTGGAGATTTGTGCTCGAGCCTACCGCATCCTCACCGACGAGGTCGGCTTTCCGCCCGAAGACATCATCTTCGACCCCAACATCCTGACCGTGGCGACCGGTATCGAGGAGCACAACGACTACGCCCGCGACTTTATCGAGGCGACCCGCTGGATTAAAGCCAACCTGCCGGGCGCGCTCGTGTCGGGCGGCGTGTCGAACGTCTCGTTTTCGTTTCGCGGCAACAACGCCGTGCGCGAGGCGATGCACGCGGTCTTTCTCTACCACACCATCGCCGCCGGGCTCGACATGGGCATCGTCAATGCGGGGATGCTCGAAGTCTACGAAGAAGTCCCGCAGAAGCTGCGCGACCACGTCGAGGACGTCATCTTTAACCGCCGCAGCGACGCGACCGAACGGCTCGTCACGCTCGCGGAGGAGTACAAGGGGCAGAAGACCGATCATACAAGGACGACTCGAGTGGCGCGAGGAAAGCGTGCAGAAGCGGCTCTCGCACGCGCTGATTAAGGGGATTACCGACTACATCGAAACTGATTTAGAAGAGGCGCGGCAGCACTACGACAAGACCCTGGCGATTATCGAGGGGCCGCTGATGGACGGGATGAATGTCGTCGGTGACCTGTTCGGGGCGGGCAAGATGTTTCTGCCGCAGGTGGTCAAGAGCGCTCGGGTCATGAAGAAGGGCGTCGCCTACCTGCTGCCCTATTTAGAGGCCGAAAAGGCGCTGAGCGGCGAGACGCACAAGAGCGCGGCCAAGGTGCTGCTCGCGACCGTCAAGGGCGACGTCCACGACATCGGTAAAAACATCGTCGGGGTGGTGCTCGCCTGTAACGACTTCGAGATTATCGACCTCGGGGTGATGGTGCCGGCGAGCAAGATTTTAGAGACGGCCAAGGCCGAGCAGGTCGACATTATCGGGTTGTCGGGGCTGATTACGCCGTCGCTCGACGAGATGGTGCATGTGGCTAAGGAGATGGAGAGGGAGGGGCTCGAGCTCCCCCTCCTCATCGGCGGCGCCACGACCTCGCGCGCCCACACTGCCGTCAAAATCGCCCCCGCCTACCACGGCCCGACCGTCCACGTTCTAGACGCGTCGCGGAGCGTCGACGTGGTGTCGAAACTGGTCAGCGCCGAGCGCAAAGACGTTTATGTGTCCGAAATCCACGACCAGTACGACAAGGTGCGCGAGCAGTACGGTGCCCGAAAGCGCGACCGCAACCTGCTTAGCTACGCCGACGCGAGCGCCCGTCGCCCCGACTACGACTGGACCAACGTCGTCGCGCCGTCGTTTTTAGGGACCGAGGTGTTCGAGGACTACGACCTGACCCGGCTGCTGCCGCGCATCGACTGGTCGCCGTTCTTTATCGCCTGGGAGCTGCACGGACGTTTTCCGCACATTCTTGAGGACGAGGTGGTCGGCCCCGAAGCGCGCAAACTGTTCGACGACGCCAAAGTTCTGCTCGCCGACCTTATCGACAACAAGCGCTTGTGTGCCAAAGCGGTACTCGGTTTCTACCCGGCCAACCGCGTCGGCGACGACCTAGAACTCTACACCGACGACACCCGCAAAGAGGTGCTCACCACACTCCACACCCTCCGCCAGCAGACCGCAAAGCGCGAAGGCCAACCCAACCTCGCCCTCGCCGACTTTGTCGCCCCTAAACAGTCGGGCGTCGCCGATTACGTCGGCGGGTTCGCCGTCACCGCCGGTATCGGCGCCGAAGAACTCGCCAAACAGTACGAGGCCGACCACGACGACTACAACAGCATCATGGTCAAGGCACTCGCCGACCGGCTCGCCGAAGCGTTCGCCGAAGAGCTGCACGAGCGGGTCCGTAAAGAGTTTTGGGGCTACGCCGCAGACGAAACGCTTAGCAACGACGACCTTATCCGCGAGCGCTACCAGGGGATTCGTCCCGCACCCGGCTATCCGGCCTGCCCCGACCACACCGAAAAAGAGACGCTGTTTGACCTTCTCGACGCTGAAGCTGCTATCGGTGTCCGTCTGACCGAAAGCTACGCGATGTATCCGACCGCGGCGGTGTCGGGCCTCTACTTCGCCCACCCCGAATCGCGCTACTTTGCGGTCGGCATGCTCGGCAAAGACCAGGTCGAAGACTACGCCCGGCGCAAAAAGATGAGCATCGCCGAAGTCGAAACCTGGCTCTCGCCCAACCTCGGCTACGACCCCGAAGCCGAACAGACCGAAGTCGCCGCGTCCGCCGCCGACTAACCTCGTAGGGTGCGCCATGCGCACCGCCGTTTCGACCGTTCTGCACGGTAAAAACTCGTATGCACTAGCAGAGTCACCTCGCCCGCCTAGAACCGGACTGACGCGAAGCGTCTTCATAAAACCTGACAACACCCGCCTAAACAAACCTACCTTACCCGCTTCGGGAAAATCTCTGTTACGATGCCGGTAATGAGTCAACCACCTAGAATGCACGGAACGACCATCGTCGCCGTCCACCGCGACGGCGTGACCGCGATCGCGGGTGACGGTCAGGTTACGCTCGGCGAAACCATCGTCAAGCGCGGCGCGGTCAAGGTTCGCACCCTTCACGACGACAAAATCCTGTCGGGCTTTGCGGGCGCGGTTAGCGACGCGTTTACGCTGCTCGACAAGTTCGAGGGCTACCTTTCGGCCCACAAGGGCAACCTGCTCAAGTCGGCGGTCGAAACCGTCAAGGAGTGGCGCACCGACCGGATGCTGCGCAACCTAGAAGCGATGCTTATCGTCGCCGACGAAGAGCAGATTCTGACGCTGTCGGGCGCCGGTGACGTGGTCGCCCCCGACGAACCGGTCGCCGCGGTCGGCTCCGGAGGTGCGTACGCCCAGGCCGCCGCCCTCGCACTGCTACGCCACAGCGACCTTAGCGCCGAAGCGATCGTCCGCGAAGCGATCCGGATCGCGAGCGAGATAGATCTCTACACCAGCGGTAACGCGACGGTGCTGACCGTCGGCCACGATACCCACGACGACGCGGCTGATGAGTCTAGTGACGACGCCCTATCGACCGAAAAAAGCGAGGACGACCGATGATTAGCAACCTCACGCCGCTCGAAATCGTTACCGAGCTAGACAAGCACATCATCGGCCAGAACAAGGCCAAGCGTTCGGTCGCGGTCGCCTTGCGTAACCACTACCGGCGGCGTCAGCTTAGCGAAGCGCTCCAAGCCGAAGTCACGCCTAAAAACATCCTGATGATCGGCCCGACCGGGGTCGGTAAAACCGAAATCGCGCGGCGCCTCGCCAAACTCGCCAAAGCGCCCTTTATCAAGGTCGAAGCGACCAAGTTTACCGAGGTCGGCTACGTCGGGCGCGACGTCGAGTCGATGGTGCGCGACCTGGTGCAGGCGTCGTACGTGATGGTCGAAAACGAGCAGAAAGAGGGCGTCCAGGAGCGGGCGGCCAAAAACGCTGAAGAGCGGCTGCTCGACTACCTGCTGCCGGGCGGCACCGAAGAGGGGCGCGACAAGATGCGTCAGCTGCTCGCGGCGGGCAAACTCGAAGACCGGATGATCGAGATCGAGGTCAAAGACGACAAGCCGGGGGCGAGGATGATGCCGGGCATGGAGGAGATGGGCGTCAACATCCAGGACATGCTGTCGAACTTTATGCCGCAGAAGCGTCGGCGCCGCAAGACCACCGTCCGCGACGCCCGCGACGCGCTCAAGGGTGAAGAAGCCGAAAAGCTCGTCGACTACGACGAGGTCTCGCGCGAGGCGATCGACCGCGCCGAAAACTCCGGCATCATTTTTCTAGACGAGCTCGACAAGGTCGCAAGCGACGACACGAGCGGCGGCTCCGACGTGTCGGGCGAAGGGGTGCAGCGCGACCTGCTGCCAATCGTCGAGGGGACGCAGGTCAACACCCGCTACGGGCAGGTCAAGACCGACCACGTCCTCTTTATCGCGGCGGGCGCGTTTAACGTGTCGAAGCCGAGCGACCTGATTCCGGAGTTGCAGGGCCGCTTTCCGATCCGGGTCGAACTCGAAGAGCTAAGCGCCGAAGACTTTCAGCGGATTCTGACCCAGCCGCAGCACTCGCTCACGCAGCAGTACATCAAGCTGCTCGAGGTCGACGGTACCCACGTGTCGTTCGACGAGTCGGGGATCGGGGCGATTGCCGAGTACAGCGCCAAGGTCAACGAGGAGGTCGAAGACATCGGCGCCCGGCGGCTGCACACTGTGCTCGAAACGGTACTCGAAGACGTGTCGTTCGCGACCGGTCTCGGTAAGGTCAACATCGACCGGGCGTATGTGGGAAGAAGCTCGGCGATATCGCTGCGGACGAGGATCTGCGGCGGTACGTGTTGTAAAGGGTTTAACGAGATTAGTGGAGACGCAGGGGCTGAGGTTCCTGCGTTTTTTGCGAATAATTTCCGTGAGAGACGGGCTTTTTGGGCGGACGTGAGTAGGGCGGTGCGCATGGCGCACCCTACGAAACCAAGGGTTGCTGAGGATTAGGGCTCGAGCCTCTCCTGTTCCCGTTCGCAAAAATACGCCGTCCGCCCGCCGACCTCTTTACTCGTAAGCGGTTCGCCACAACTCGGACAGACCTCGTCGTCGATTCGGTGGGGCAACAGATAATCGTCCGGTAACTTGGTCGGGTTCGCGTCGCAGTCGATAGCGGCGTTCAGCACCCGCTGCGTCGCGTCGAACAGCTCGCGCCGCTTCGCCTCGTCTAGCGCGTTAGCGGGCGTTTCGGGGTGGAGACGGGTCTGAAACAGAATCTCGTCCGAATAGATGTTGCCGATCCCCGCCATGATGTGCTGGTCCATCAGCGTCGGCTTTATCATCCCGCGCCTAGCCGCTAAAATCTCGTTAAAGCCCTCCCAACCGAGCCGCAGCACGTCGGGGCCGATGTTTTTGTGCGACAAAAACGCCTCGTCGCTGTCGTAGAGGTAGACGTTGCCGAGCACGCGCGGGCAGTGAAACGCGAGGTGGTAGCCGTTGTTAAAGGTGAAGAGTACGCGGTCGAATTTAGAGATGTCGTCGTCGCTTTTAAAGTAGTTAAGCGAGCCCGACATGCCGAAGTGCATGATGAAGCTGCGTCCGTCGCTAAGCGTGCTCAGCAGATACTTGCCGTGCCGCCGTCCGGTGCTAAATTCTTGGCCGTGCAGGGCGTCGGCGAGGGCGTCGGCGCTTAGCTCGTTGCCGTCTTCGCTCCCCAACACGTAGTCGTGGTTGACGTCGACCTCGCGAATCGGTTGGTAGAGCGAAGTAGCGTCAAAGTAACGCTTGTAGGTTTCGGCGTCGGGTAGTTCGGGCATAGTGACCTCCGTAGTAGGAGGGTAGGGGGCTCGAGCCCTTACGTCTGCAAGCTAATCTCTAAACGTCCGCTTCGGTAAGCTGAAACCGTGCGCTAGCTCTTTCTGCTATCCTAACGAAGCAAGCCGAAGGAGGTGTAGACGATGCAACCGCTTCCCGCCGAAGCAAAACGCGTTTACAAAGTCGAAGAGATCGCGGCGATATTGCGCGTTTCGCCAGAGACGATTTACCGCAAAATCGAGAGTGCCGAGCTAAGCGCGCTCGACCTGACCACGGACGACCAGAAGCAGTACCGCGTCGCCCGAAGTGCGATTATCGCGTGGTTGGGGGAGCAGCAATTTTACGAGTTGTTTACACCGAGCGATGCTTCGGGTGTTGTCTACACACTCCTAAACAGCTTGAACGAGTCGGAGAAGACCGAACTGTTCGACCGAGCTATCGCCTGGGCACGAGAGCGCCGAGCCGAGCGACCGCTGACGGGGCGCACCGCAACGGCAGAAGAGATTCGTGCGCGTTTCGCCCACCCAGGCACGCTGTCCCCGGAAACAGAGTCCCCGGAAACAGAGGCCTCGAAAACAGAGTCCCCAGAAACAGAATCCTCGAAAACAGATATCTCGTCACCGAAAACAGAACAGTAGTGCGCTTCGGGCGACCGTCTTGAATCTGCCCCGCCTGATCTTAGACATCAACGTTCTGCTACCCGCCGTGTCGGGTCAGCCTACCTCGCCCGAACGCCGACTGTGGAATAAGTTTCGGCGCGGACAGCTCGGCATCGTCTTTTCGGACGCTTTAATCACAGAATTTTTAGAGGTGCTGCGCTACCCGGAGGTTCAGGCACTCGGCATTACCCCCGCCGTGTCGGGAATGCTCGTCTACGACCTGTTTCTGCTCGGCGACTACTATTCACCCCAAGAAATGACCGTGCTCGACTGGCCGACACTCGGCGACAAAAAAGACTGGTATCTCCTCGATTTACTCTTTACCTCGCGAGCTGATGGATTGATCACGAGAGACAAGAAGGTTATTGTCGCGGGCAAAAAACTCGCGATGCCCGTCGTGCACCCTGACGCGTTAGAACAGAGGGGTTGGTTGTAGCGCCTAGCATAGACGGTGCGTTAGCATAGCGTCATGCCGTTTTTCCGAACCGAGGGGGGCTGGCTCGAGCTCATCGTCGGGCCGATGTTCTCCGGGAAGTCCGAAGAGTTAATCCGCCGCGTCACCCGCGCCCTTATCGCCAAGCAGCAGGTGCAGGTCTTTAAGCCCAAACTCGACAACCGTTACGACGCCGTCGCGGTCGCCTCGCACAACGGGCGCACCCTAGACGCGCTCGCCATCGCGGACGTGAGCGAGGTCGGGCGGTATCTCGAAGACGACACCCGGGTGGTTGCGTTCGACGAGGGGCAGTTTCTGACGCAGGACTTGGTCGCGCTCGCGCTCGACTTGGCCGACGACGGCAAACGGGTCATCGTCGGGC
>JAXHMC010000005.1:0-4263 GCA_034521635.1 Trueperaceae bacterium
GTCGTTATCGTCGCGCTTTCGGACACTGTGGGCTTAGCTACTGCGGGCTTGGGCTAGCGCCCGCACAGGGGTCTTCCCGGTCGTTTGTACAGGTGTAGCATCCACAACGGTTAGCGAGTGCCGAATGACGGGTGGGGACACCCGCACAATTCTAAGTGGCATGGCATTGTAGTATCGTTCGGGTAGTATCGTTTAGGTGCGTCAGCAGGTAGACACGCTCTGGTCTCCGGGGGCGGCGTAAGTAAGGGGCTCGAGCCCCCTCATCCCCCTATCCACCTACCTGTTTGCCCTCGCAGCATCGTCCCACACGGCACTTAGGAGCAGACACTTAGGAGCGACCCATGCCCTTACGAGTACTCGAAGCCTTCCTACCCGATACGAGCAGCGACGTACTAAAGGAGATTATCGGCCAGGACGCGTACGCTGCGGTGTGGCAGGAGCAGCCGAACGACACGGGTCTAAGTATCAAGATGATTATGACCGTCGACCAGACCGAAAAGGTTCTGGACGTTCTCGAATACAGCTACGCCAACATCGACAGGTTTCGGGTGGTGCTGCTCCCTGTCGAGGCCACCCTGCCGCGCATCGAAGACGACCCCGCAGACACCAGCGAACAGAACGGCGGCGTTGCGTCTAACGGCACCACGTCCGAACCCAAAGAGGCACGCCGACTCCGGATCAGCCGCGAAGAACTCTACATCGACATCATCAGCAGCACCAAGTTTAACGCCGTCTACATCGCTACCATCGTGCTCTCGGCGCTCGTCGCCGCGGTTGGCCTGGTCCAGGACAGCGTCGCCATCATTATCGGCGCGATGGTCATCGCCCCGCTGCTCGGCCCGAACGTCGCACTCGCCTTCGCGACCACCCTTGGCGACCTCAAACTCGGGCGTAGCGCACTCTTCACCAGCTTCGCCGGATTGGCGATCTCGTTGGGCATCGCGGTGCTGTTAGGCTTCGTCCTGACCGTCGATCCTACCGTTGACGCGATCGCGTCGCGCACTGCCGTCGGCTTTCCCGACATGGTGCTCGCCCTCGCGTCGGGCAGTGCTGGGGTGCTCGCCTTTACCAGCGGCGCGTCGTTCGGGCTTGTCGGCGTGATGGTCGCGGTCGCACTAATGCCGCCGCTCGTGGTCTGCGGTCTGCTGCTCGGTGCGGGCGACAACATCGCCGCCCTCGGCGCGTTTCTGCTCGTCATCACTAACGTTATCTGCGTCAACCTCGCTGGCGTCATCACCTTCGTAGTTCAGGGCGTACGTCCGAGACGGTGGTTAGAAGCGACCAAAGCTCGGCGGATGACCCGCTTCGCCTTCGTAAGCTGGCTGCTCCTGCTCGGCGTGCTCATCGTCGTCGTCACCCTTTCGGAAGTTCTGGGTTTGAGTTGATGCAGGAGCCGCGATCGATGAATGATGAGGAACGAATTGCGCTAATCCTCAAACAAGCCGACATCGTAGAGAATGGTCAGTCGGTGGAAGATAACCGTATAGAGCTTAAACGTCAGGTGGAAGACGATCACCATAAGGCTGCAAGGCAAATAGGAGGTCTCCTCAACGCTTCAAGGGGGGAATACGTGCTGTGGATTATCGGCCTAGATGAAAAGCGAGGCGTCCTTGGAGCAGAACAAACAGAAATGTCTAACTGGTGGCCGAAAGTTAAGAGGCGGTTTGAGGGTACGCCACCCAAGCTCTACATTATCTCCGCTGCTCACGAAAAGGGAAATCTTGTTGGCTTGTTTTTTGAAACCAAAGAGATTCCCTGCATCATAAAAAATAAAGACGAAAGCCGATCAGAGCTAGAAGTTCCCTGGCGCGATGCAAACGGTACTCGCTCTGCCGAGCAATCCGATTTACGGCTCCTCCTGCTAGATATCCCAGAGACGCCCGAAGTCGAGATTTCAGGCGGTCACATCACTTTTCATACGTACGATCACGATCACACCGGGAAACCCTACATGCTTAATACCCCCATCTTCTATTTCCAGCTTGAGCTGTTTTTTAAAAAGAAAAAGGCAGGAACTATAACTATACCGGTTCATCGTTGTGAAGTTTCACTGATGTTCAACGATGGAGAACTGATAAACAAAGGCTCGATCTTCCAAGTTGATTCTTTGTCACCAGATACCGTTAAGGCAACTCCGTATGA
This sequence comes from Trueperaceae bacterium, assembly GCA_034521635.1. GTDB lineage: Bacteria > Deinococcota > Deinococci > Deinococcales > Trueperaceae > JAXHMC01. The sequence goes on from JAXHMC010000005.1 coordinate 2,143, forward strand.
AGTCAGTATTTCTGGCCCAGGAACGCTTCAGCTTAGCGCTAGAGTGTGTGAACCTGATTTCAACGTAATCGCTCGGTCTTTTCAAGCAAGTGTTGGTCTCGAGTTTGTAGAAACTGGCGACAGTGTCGCACCGAGCGCGCGTTTCATGCCAAAAGAGGGAGAAAGCGGTTCTCCTTTCACATACATACTCGACAAGCGTCATCCTGAGTAACTATGTAGTGAACTCTCCGCAGGAAGAGTCTACTTCTAGCAAGCGAAAAAATGACTCGTGCAGCAAAACTCATCGACATCAAGCAACTCGCATTCTCTCCATCACCAAACGTGCTTAAATAGGGAAGTGGAACACCCAGGTCACACATTCCGCACCCCCACCTAAGCGAACGCAGAATTAATCAGGTAAGCTCTTGGAAACCGCACCAACGGGAGCAGAATCATGGATAACCACGGTCTACAGAGCCAACGACTCGATCATCTAGGCATCGTGGCGGGCATCTGCAACGAAATCGGCCTCATCGAGACGATAGACGCTCAGCTACCGGACACCGGTCGCAAGGTAAGCGTCGGTCAAGCGGTTCAGGCGATGGTGTTGAACGGCTTAGGCTTTGTGAGCCGACCGCTGTATCTCTCGCCAGAGTTTTTCCACAACAAGCCGACAGAACTCCTGGTCGGTGCCGGACTCGACGCCGCAGACTTTAACGACGACTGTTTGGGACGAGCCCTAGAACAGCTGTTTAAGCAGGGGGTCACCGAAGTGTTCGCCGCCGTTAGTGCTAGGGCTTTATGGACGTTCGGCATCGACACAAAGTTCGCCCACCTCGACTCGACAAGTATCAGCGTGCACGGAGCGTACGAATGCGGTGTATCGGACGAGTCGGATGTGTCGGATATGTCGGCCCCAGATGGCGAGCCCGTCGCGGTTCACATCACGCACGGTTACTCGCGCGACAAGCGTCCCGACCTCAAACAGGCCATGCTCAGCCTGATCTGCGCGAACCAGGCCAGTCTACCCGTGTGGCTGCGGGTTCTAGACGGCAACGCCTCGGACAGTACGAGCTTTGCCGACACGGTTCGGGCTTACCTGACCCAGTTCAGCGCCGAGGATACGCTGCCGATGTTTGTCGCCGACGCGGCGCTCTACAACGAGAAGACCCTCCAGCAGTTAGCGGCTACGTGTCGCTTTGTGACCCGGGTGCCCGCGACCCTCAGGGCGGTCAAGGAGCTCTATGCGCAGGTCGACGATGAAGCGTTGTGGGTCGCCGACGAACAGACGCGCTACCTGGAGTTCGGAGCGTACTACGCGGGTGTCAAGCAGCGCTGGCTGCTGGTGTTGCACGACCCGTCACGCCTCAAGCAGGACCAGAACCTGCAACGACGCGTTGACAAGGAGCGCCTAAGCGCCGAGAAGACCCTCTACACGCTGCAAAACAAAGAGTTTGGTTGTGCCGACGCTGTTCACAAGGCGGTGGCCGCCCGCACCAAAACGTGGCGCTATCACCGCGTCGACCTTACGCTCTACACCCAGAAGCGCTACCAGCACCCCGGACGCCCTGCCGCGGACGCCCCTTTCGAGTTGGTGTGGCGCTTTCGGGGCACCGTACACGAGGACGAGACCGTTATCCGAGAGCTACGACGTAGCCACGGCAAGTACATCATCGCCAGCAACGAGCTAGACGAGAGCAAGCTCGGTCTGCTAGCGATGCTCGCCCTCTACAAATCACAAACCAGCAGTGTCGAACGCGGCTTCCGTTTCCTCAAAGACCCGCTGTTCTTCGCCGACAGCCTCTTTCTCAAGAAACCCGCCCGCATCATGGCGCTGCTGATGGTCATGGGGCTAAGTCTGTTGGTGTACGCGCTCGCCGAGCACCGGGTCCGCACCCAGCTCGCCGCGCGCGACCAGAGCGTTCCCGACCAGACCGGCAAACCAACGCAGCGCCCCACCATGCGCCGTATCTTCCAGATGATGGAGGGGGTCGACCTGCTCATCACCGAGCAGGCGGGGTTGCGACGACGATGGCTGCTCAACATGACCGATGTCCGCTGGCAGATTATCGACCTGTTTGGCCATCATGTTCGGAAACTCTACAGATTGGGAGGTTAGGGTGCGGAATGTGTGCCAGGTCC
>JAXHMC010000006.1:0-46380 GCA_034521635.1 Trueperaceae bacterium
TTGGAGAGCGGTGGCAAAGGCATTCTTGCTTTAGGTTACCGAAAAAGTAACGGTGAGCTTCAGCTGGAGCATGTCGAGCAGTATGAAGCTGTCGGGGGTAGTAGGAGCTTTTCTGAATCCCTAGATATGTTTATCGTACCTGAAGAAATGCAAATTCTTTACGCTCTGTTTTTCGCTAATGGTTCTGCCACAAGCGACTTAAGCTTTGCTTGCGAACCTCAGATAGATAGGGTTGAGTCCGCTCCACCAGAGCCTGGCCCAAGTCGCCTGTGGACTGTCGACATCTACGGCGAAAACTTTACTAAGACTCAGTTTTTGAGAGCCGACGGTAGCGTTGCTTCCGTACCAAACGTTCATCTCATTTCCCCAGAAGGCAGGCGCTTTACTAAAGACTCGGCGGAGAACTATCAGGTAATCTACGAGAGTAGTAAACATGTCCGAGTACTCTCTCCCATCGACATTAGCGGACAGTGGAACTTAGAGTTCTACTACCATGATGGTAAGAGTGTCAAAGCCCTTATCGACAATTTTGTGGTTAGTGATGAAGTCATCCCTTTTTCTACAGGCTTTGAGCTTCCTGTGCGTCCTGTAGAGAACGAGGCATGGGTCATAAAAGGGTTTTATGGTGGTCCTAATCCAACTTCTTACTCGGGGGTTCAACACTTAGGTGAAGACTGGAATTGGCGCTCAGGCAACCAGGATTGCGGAAAGTCCATCTACGCTTCGTCAAACGGCAAGGTGGTACTCGCCGAATACAGAGGCGCTTGGGGAGGCGTTGTCGTGTTGCGCCATAACATCAGGAGCACAGGCAGCCTATTCGAAACCATATACGCGCACATGGCACCCGCAGACGGTATAGCGGTTGGTAGTTTTGTCGAGCGGGGAGATCTTGTAGGAACACTGTATGACTACGACGGTAGTGGTCCTTCTGTATGCCACTTACACTTTGAGGCGCGTGACGAGTCCATTCAAAGAAAGTCAAACACTGCAGGTTGGTGGGGAAGCACTTCTGGAACCGGGTATTACACAGCAACAGGAGATAACCCTTGGCCTCCCCAAGGCTTCCACGAGCCTTCAGAATGGATTAGAAATCATAGTCCATAACGGATTTTAGTCATGGTCGTTTTCCTCTGACGATAACGGACAACTACGGAGCCTGAGTGCTTTCCCAAATAGGTATGTACATTGCAAAACGTATTAACCTAGATGAAGTTAGCACCAAGCACACTATAGCGAGACTTGAGACAACTAGCTGGATTATGAGGGAAGGGTTGGCTCAAGTCTCGCGACATACTCCCCTCTCAACCTATCAGCACTAATGGCACTTCTACCTCACAACACACGGTCTTACAGACAGAAAGGAACGCATCTATGCGCAAGACATTTGCATTTATACTGGTGCTTGTAGGCCTCACGGCTTGCAGTACACCTAACGATGCCGTTTCGCACGACATATACTCCGTCCCCACACTGCCAGGAGCATTTCTCGAGGGCACAGTTAGCACAATCAGTACAGGCTCAACACAACAAGAAGCCGAAGCCATACTTAGCGGTGCGCACAAGGTTCAGTGGGTATACTTCACAGACGACGATCCTAACGGTGATGGAGAGCATAACTTCGGTCGGTACAACTATTGGTACGTTGCTCGTCCTGACAACCTCAGCCCAATCTACGCCCTTACCCCCATCGAAGTCATTAACAATGTACCCAAGGCTGGTTGGGGTACTGTAGATCGCGATGCCGCTGGTGTTTTTGAGATGCCTACAGATCTGAACGCAGGCAATCTTAGGATGAGCATCGACAATGATGTTACCAACAACACATCTCCTGGTTACTATGACGCGGGACTCGGCAAATGTACAACAAGCCAGAGGATCGTCGAACAAAGGCAAAAGATCGGTGGACAAACGGTCAATGTCGCTTGGTACTTTTTCAGAGTTGAAGAAACGGGCAAGTGGTATATTGTCAACCTACCCAACTATGAACTAAACACCAGGGTGTTCAGGTTGAATGGCAAACCCGATGCTGAAGGCGTATGGCGATACGATTGGATTCCCATCCCGGAATTGAGCAGCTATACCAGAGATTTTTACTGGGATGACGGTATCAATATTAGATTCCAATCTGGCGCTATCCTTAGAGAAACACCCTCCGCACCCACGATCGACATCACAGCACCCATAGCTGACTGTCTTACTTTAGATGTTCTGACTCTAGAAGGTCGCGTTCAAGCCGAAGATATATCCACCGTAACCGCTAGCTACAAAGTGACGCGCCTCGATCATCAGATGCAGCCTTCAGAAGTCGTACTTGAGGGCAGTGTAGATTTAAATAGTGAGGGCAGGTTCACTCGCGGCATCTTGAATGCTTCTTTTCCCAACGAACAGGGCTTCATGCGCTTAGAGGTTATAGCACGCAATGGCGCAGGTAGTACAACTGAAACAATTGACTTCGTGTTCGTTGAACCTATCATAAGGGAAACACCTATCACTGCTGATCCTCAACAGCGTACCTCCACTGACAGCAGGACTAGCTTGGTCATTGGTGATGACGGCTTCCTCTACGGCTGGGGCGAAAACAAACGGTGCGTTTTAGGGCGCAACGCCGATCCGGAGCAGCTAACTCCCATACGTGTTAACAACTTGCAGAACGTTACGGATGTCGTCATATCGGTTTCTAACACATACGCTCTCAGTGACGGAAACATCTACTCGCTAGCAGATGGCACCTGTCAACCTCAAGCACTAGAGACACCTCTCAACAGTCACACTGTTGTGGACATCGCAGGCGGAATAGGCCACAGAAGTATGCTTGCGCTTACGCTGGGAGGCGAAGTGTGGCACTGGTCCGGTACGCGCAGTGTAGATGCCGACGCGAAGCCTGTAGCGCTACCGGAGCAAGCCTACAGAATAGAGGTAGGCGCGCAAGAGGACTTTGCAATCGTGATTGGTGACGATCACATCTGGGGCTGGGGTAACAACTCCTTCGGGCAGTTGGGTTTGGGAAACACTACGTCTGTACCCATAAGTCAGCCTCAAGAGCTGCCTTTCATGAGACCATCGGGAGACTCCAGCATCGCTGCTGGCGGTCGACAGACCCTGTATCTCAGGCGAGGCAGTAAAACCACCTGCGAGAGCTGCGGCAGGTCCTTCGAGAGTGTTAAAGGCTCAGGATCTAATCTCGTTGGCGAATTAGGAGGAGCAGGAGAGGTCTTGTATAGTGTTCTGTCCCCTGAGACCGTGGCATCGCTAGGATCGGAGGATTATGCGTACGGACGTGTCGCCGCTGGCGAATATGAGAGCTTCATCATCATCGATGACAGACTGCTAGCGACAGGCAACAACGACGTCGGTCAACTAGGCATCGACCCCGCCAACAACGAACCTTTCACTGGTTCTCAGATACATGAGGTTACCGAAGTTACCGCCCTCCGAGGTGTTAGACTCGCACACATCACGAGTTACTTTGGGCAAACCCTTGCCATCACTCACGACGGTGAGGTGTACACGTGGGGTCGTGGCTACTTTGGCGACGGCCAAGACCGTAGGGACTGGAGCGAAAGCACCCATGTACCTCAGCTCGTCAGCTTGCAAGGTGGCGGCGGCAGCACACCCGAAGTTAAAGTTACACTTACCGTTAACGTTAGCGGCAGTGGTAACGTAAGCATTAACGGAGAGACGTGTAACGGCTGCACACGCTCCGTGACGCAAGACAGCTCTGTAGACTTACAGGCGTCGCCGAGCGCTGGTTACAGCGTGAACTGGACAGGTTGTACATCTTCAAGCGGTAACGGTTGCACCGTGAACATGACCAGTGACAAGACTGTCTCGGCTACCTTTACACAAGACAATACTGCACCTAACGAGTACAGACTTTCTGTCAGCATTAGTGGTGACGGTCGTGTGACGAGCAGTCCTTCAGGTATCGACTGCCTTAGTGGTAGTGGCACATGCAGTGGCACCTTCGCAGAAGGCACTTCTGTGACACTTCAAAGCACTGCCGGTACAAACAGCACATTTAGTGGCTGGGGTGGCACATGTAGTGGCAGTTCTTGCACTGTGACGATGAGCAGTAACCTCAGTGTCAGCGCTAGCTTTACTACAGACACTCCAAGCAACGGTTTCACAATCAGGTTTAATCCACAGATCGTCACTGTTGAAGGTATAACCTGCAACTCCGACCACACTGAATGTAACGAGGTTGCGAATCTTGATAACTCACGTTACGCTACCTTACTTCAGCTCAACAGCCCTTATGGAATCGCCATAGAGCTAAACAATTATGACAGTGACTTGCGCGAAGTGGCATTGAGTCTGTCTGTAAACGGTTCTAATGAACCTTTTACACTTGAGCGCCAACAGTTAACGCCTGGCATCCCAAAGTCAGTTTTGAAAGTTGATTTGGGTAAACTAGTGAGCCCAGCAACCTACGAGATAACGATTGAGGGGAGTAATACCGACGGAACCCGCCGCGCGCTCACTTACACCTTGGTTATTAATTAGAAGCTACAAGGAGTATCGACAAGAGCAGTAGCTACACCTCTTCCTCCTAAGACGTTACACACGTTCGCTCTACCCGTAGTTTGTGCGGGTGGAGCTTTTGTTGGATGTGGTGAGATGCAAAGTGCTCATATCTTACCATCTCGCAGCTCACACTCTGTTCGTTGAATCCAGCACTTTAGATTTTTTATCTCGCACGGTGCTGAGGAAGTCACAGGAGATCTTGGCTAGCCACGGGCTTCTAAACACGTAGCTACAGGTATGGCGGAGCGTAACTCGGGCAAGGAGCGATCTATTTGAGTGCGAAGACACCTGTCTGCTCTTATGTAGCAGTGAGCGCTTTACACGCGACTTTTTTCAAGATCGTCACGCCAAGTTCGATGCTTTTCGGCGACCGACCAACGGCAATTGGATTCCGCCGTAACGCACTCGCGGCTCGCAAACTTCTACACTATCCTTATGGAAACCCTCGAACTCTCCGGCTTGTGGCGCTTCGAGCCGATCCCGCTCGCGGCGACGTTCGCGGCGCTGCTGCTCTACACGGCGGGCGTCGGGCCGCTACGGCAGCGCTTCTTTCCGGGCCGACCCTTTCCGGCACGCCAGGCGTCGGTCTTTTACCTAAGCCTGGCGCTGCTGACCCTGACCTTTATGTCGCCGCTCCACACCTTGGGCGAATACGTACTGCTGAGCGCGCACATGGCGACGGTGGTCATCGTGGTGTTTTTCGTCGCGCCGCTCTTTCTACTCGGCCTGCCCGGCTGGCTGCTCCGCCCGCTCGTCGACCATCCGGTGGTGCGCCCGGTGCTTAGCTTTCTGGTGCGCCCCACAGTCAACGTGATCCACTTTAATCTGGCATTTTTGGTCATCCACATCCCGGTCGCGCTCAAATTTATGATGTTTTCGCCGGGCACGTGGGGCGAGTTTCTGCACTACTACACCTACTTCGCCATCTTCGGCAGTTCGGTACTGATGTGGTGGACGGTCATCAACCCGGTGCCAGACATCATCCGCACGCCGGCGTTTCGCGGCCAGCTTATCTATCTGCTGGTGATGACGCTCGCGCACAACCCGTTTTCGAGCGTGGTGACGTTCGCGCCCGACATCCTCTATCCGTGGTACCGCGACACGACCGGGCTGATGGGGCTGACGCCGATCCAGGACCAGCACACGGCGGGGCTGATTATGGGCGTGGTGTATATCACCGTGATGCTCGCGGCGATGACGACGGTGCTGATGCGCTGGTTTGCCGACAACGATCCGAACCGCGCCGAGCGCGACACGCCGACCCTCACCCCATCGACTTGACCGGTTCGGCCCGACCGGTTCGACTTAGCTGGGGCTCGAGCCAACAACATCCTAGCTCTCTCGTTATCTGCCGGTGCAGCTTACGGTGTGACCTACGGTGTAGCTTCCGGTCACGACGGGCGGCGCGTGCTACAACCAGACCATGCTGACCTGGCTTTCACAATTTCATCCGGTGGTTCAGGCACTGCTCGCGGGGCTCTTTACCTGGGGGCTGACCGCGTTAGGCGCGGCGGTAGTGTTTTTGAGGCGGACGCCGTCTCAGAAGCTGCTAGACGCGATGCTCGGCTTTGCGGCGGGGGTGATGATCGCGGCGAGTTACTGGTCGCTGCTCGCGCCGTCGATCGCGTACGCCGAGACGTCGGCGCTGCCGGTGTGGCTACCGCCCGCGCTCGGCTTTCTGCTCGGGGCGGGCTTTTTGCGGCTCGCGGATCACTACATGCCGCACCTTAACCTCGGCGCACCGGACGACGAGGCCGAAGGGGTGCGCACCACCTGGCGCCGGACGACGCTGCTGATTGTCGCGATGGCGCTCCACAACATTCCCGAGGGGCTCGCGATCGGGGTGGCGTTTGGCGCGGTGCAGGCGGGGCTAGACCTGCCGACCGGGGCGACGCTCGCGAGTGCGGCGGCGCTCGCGTTAGGGATCGGGATTCAGAACTTTCCCGAAGGGATCGCGGTGTCGATGCCGCTGCGGCGTGAGGGGGTCGGTCGGGGGACGAGTTTCTGGTACGGGCAGCTTTCGGCGGTCGTCGAACCGGTCGCGGCGGTGCTCGGTGCGGCGGCGGTCACCCTGTTCGCCCCGCTGCTCTCGTACGCGCTCGCGTTTGCGGCGGGGGCGATGATCTTTGTGGTGGTCGAAGAGTTGATTCCGGCGGCGCACCAAGACGGCCACAGCGACATCGCCACGATGGGGGTTATCGTCGGGTTTACGGTGATGATGATTCTCGACGTCGCGCTCGGCTAAAGGGCGGCGACTGGTCCGCGCCGCTCGTGCGCGCTGTACATCTGTACGCTGTACGTCTGTGCGCTGTACGTCTAGACTTCACGTCTAGGCAGAGCCGAACCTGCTAAACTAAACGAGCATGTCCCAGTTTCGCAAAGACCCCTTCGGTGCAGCCTGGGTGATGATCTCCCCGGAGCGCGGGCTCGAGCCCTCCGATTTCGGCAGCGTCACGAGGCCCGTTCGGTCTGCGGCGTCCGGCGAACACGACTGCATCCTCTGCCCCGGTCATGAACAGCAGACCGGTAGCGAGCTTCGGGCGCTGCGGCCTAGCCGCTCGGCGACCGACAGCCCCGGTTGGCGCGCCCGCGTGATCGGCCACCCGGCGGCGCTGCTTCAGGCCAAGGCGTTTACCGAACACGGGACGACCCCCTTCGTCTACGCGCCGAGCAGCGGCTACCAGGAGCTTATCGTCGAACACCCCGACCACGCCATGCGGCTCGAAACGATGCCGCGCGACCACCTCGGCGAGGTCTTGAGGCTGTACCGAGACAGGCTCGAGCACCTCGCCAGCCGGCCCCACGTCCGCCACGTCCAGATCACCCGCAACGTCGGGCGGGCCGCCGGCGCGATGTTTAGCCACCCACACGCGCAGGTGCTCGCCCTCCCGGTCGACAACCGCTGGGTCGAAGAGGAGCGCCAGGCCGCCGCCACGTACTTCGCGCGGCAGCGTCGCTGTCTGTTCTGTGAGGTCATCACGACCGAGCTAGAGCGCCGCGAACGGGTGGTCAGCGCCAACGCCACCTTCGTCGCGCTTACGCCCTACGCGTCGCGGCAACCGTTCGAGACCTGGATCGTGCCGCGCCAGCACAGCAGCGGCTTCGGCGACCTGTCGAGCAACAACCTCGCCGACCTCGCCGAGCTGTTGCAGTCCGTGATCGTCGCGATGAACACCGCGCTCGACCACCCCCCCTACAATATCGTGCTGCACACGCTTCCGAGCGCCCGCGAGGCGAGCTACCACTGGCACTTTGAAATTTTACCTAGACTTACCAACCAGACCGGGTTTGACTGGGGGAGTGGCTTCTACATCAATCCGACCCCGCCCGAAGACGCCGCCCGCTTTCTGCGCGAAAGCCTAGCCCTCCGGGGCGCGAGCCTATGAGCGCCGCCGGGCCGGACAGGCGATGACGATCAAACCGTCTCACGACCCACGGGTGATGGCGCGCCGCACCACACAGGCCAAAAACCAGCAGCGGAGCCGCAAAGCTCGGCAGCGGATCTTTGTGGTGGTCGCGCTGGTGCTCGTGCTGCACGTCGGCGCGATGATCACCGTCGAGGTGTACCGGGCGTCGCTAAGCCGCTACGAGATCGCCCGTTTAGAGCGCGACCTCGCCGGGCTCGAGCAGGAGCGCACGCGGCTCGCCGAAGTGATCGATCACCGCGACGACGCCGTGTTTCGCGAACAGCTCGCCCGCAGACAGGGCTTCGTCTACCCCGACGAACAGCGCCTGATCACCCTAGAGCCGCAGACCGGAACCCGTTAGGCTCTCGGCGTCTGGTCTGGTCGCACTGAGGCCAAGGACGTCTAGGCCACGAAGATTTGGGTTACAAGCATCCGGGCCACGAACGTCCGGGTCACAAACATCTAGGCCGACAACAGCGCGCGTGTCGTAGCGACGTGCGAATACAACGGGGGGCGGGGCTTCGGGTACGGTATTCTAACTCTTACGCATCACCACATCACACGTTAGAAAGCAGCTAAGGGAGGCCTCTGGTCGTGTCTGACGATACACTTGCCTGGATGAACGAACTCACCGCCGAAATGGAAGAGCGCCGCAAACAGATCGAAAAGGGGGGCGGCGAAGCCCGGCTCCAGAAACAGCGCGACGCCGGCAAACTGACCGCCCGCGAACGGATCGACGTCCTCCTAGACGACGGCTCTTTTATCGAACTCGGCACCTTTACCGAACACCTCGGCGGCGAGCTGATCGCCGGCCTAGACGCGCCGGGCGAGGGTGTCGTAACCGGTTACGGCAAGATAGACGGACGCACCGTGTTCGTGTTTAGCCAGGACTTTAGCGTGTTGGGCGGCTCGCTCGGCAAGATGCACGGCCAGAAGATCGCCCACGTCATGGACCTCGCGGTGCGGACCGGCGCGCCGATTATCGGCCTTAACGATTCGGCAGGGGCGCGCATCCAGGAAGGGGTCGACTCGCTGTCGGGCTACGGCGAGGTGTTTTACCGCAACGCCGTCTATTCGGGCGTGGTGCCGCAGATTAGCGCCATTTTGGGGCCGTGTGCCGGCGGCGCGGTGTACAGCCCGGCGCTAACCGACTTTGTGCTGATGAGTCAGGGCTCGAGCTACATGTTCATCACCGGCCCCGAAGTGATCAAGTCCGTCACCAAAGAGAACGTCACCTTCGAAGAGCTCGGCGGCGCCGACATCCACAACCGCGTGTCCGGCGTCGCGCACTTCGAAGCCGACGGCGACCGCGAGGTGCTTCTCAAAATCCGCGAACTGCTCTCCTACCTGCCCCAGTCGGCCAAAGAGAAGCCGCCGCTCCAGGCCACCCGCGACCCGATCGAGCGCGAAACGCCCGAAGTGCTCGGCATCGTCCACCCCGACCAGCGCCGCCCCTACCCGATGATCGAGGTGCTGCGCACCATCGTCGACGACAAGCAGGTTCTCGAAGTCCAGCCCGGCTTCGCCCGCAACATCATCTGCGGCTTCGCCCGGCTCGGCGGTCAGGCGGTCGGTATCGTCGCGAACAACCCGCGCCACATGGCCGGAACGCTCAACATCGACGCGTCGGACAAGGCGTCGCGCTTCATCCGCACCTGCGACTGCTTTAACATCCCGATCCTGACCTTCGTCGACGTGACCGGCTTTATGCCCGGCGTCGCCCAGGAACACGCCGGAATCATCCGCCACGGTGCCAAGATGCTCTACGCCTACGCCGAAGCGACCGTCCCCAAGATCACCCTGATCGTCCGCAAGAGCTACGGCGGCGCCTACCTCGCCATGAACTCGCAAGACATGGGTGCCGACATCGTGCTCGCCTGGCCGACCTCGGCGGTCGCGGTGATGGGCGCCGAAGGGGCCGCCAACATCATCTACCGCCGCGACATCAAAGCGTCGGACCAGCCCGACGCGACCCGCGCCGAAAAGATCGCCGAGTACAAAAAGCGCTTCGACAACCCCTACTGGGCCGCCAAACGGGGCTACATCGACGACGTGATCGACCCGAAAGACACCCGCCGCCAGCTCGCGCGGCACCTGCGGATGCTTTCGGACAAGGTCGAGGAGCGGCCCTTTAAGAAGCACGGTAATATGCCACTGTGATATGCCGCTGTAGGCCGCGCTGCTGATGAGGTGTTAGGTGGGTCGGGGGATGTTAGGCGGGCTCGAGCCCTCCCCCCGCCTCTGCTAAAATTGAAAGCATGACACGAGAAGAAATCAAGCAGAAGGCTGAAGAAGCGCGGGCTCGAGCCCGCAATCGCCGCAAACTCGAAGAGGCGTACCGCGAAGCGCACGGCATCCGCGTCATCCCGTTAGAGAACCCAGAGCAGGGTCCGAAGATGGGGTCATTTGCGGAGGACTTTACGCCAGAAGAGCGCGAGGCGGCACGTAAGCGTTACGAAGAAGCAAAAAAAGATGGCGAAGTCTAGCCAACAGCAATACAGGCTTTCCTACCACTAACCAGACGGCCATACATACAGAATGGCGGTAGCAGCAGATAAGACGCGCCCGAATCGCCGGGCAGAACGCCCTCGACACAGAGGCTCGAGCCCTCCCCACACCCTAGCCAAGCTCTCCGAACCGCCACCTCCTAAAACCGTTCTCTAGGCGCACGGTCTACTCTTGTGCGCTAGCGACTGCTGACCGGGCGGGGCGAGCGCTAAGACACGTCCCGAGGCGGTCACGGCGGACAACCTTTAACGACCGACAAACTCTTCTAGGATGGCGCTTTCGTCAAACTCTGGTAGGTGCATCCGACTATAAAACTACCGGGACAAGCCACTTCGCTATGGCGTCCTCAGCGATAGTTATTGAATCCCTTTTCGATGTCGCTAAATGACTTTGGGGAATACTCGGAAAAGCCTTCATGATCCACAAAAGCAAAGTCATATTGGGTCTGGGTCTGCACCTTGTTAACGTCTTCGCACCACTGGCGCAAACGCTCCATCTTCGGCGGCACGTCCAGGTCTTCTTGTCCCTTGGTTTCTACGATCACGACGCGCCCGTCTTTGAGTCGCACAATAAAGTCCGGGTAGTAGTTCGAGATGTCGCCGTCTGCGTTGACGTAATCCAGCTTGAAATGCACCGCCAGATAGTTCTTGGCGTAAGACGTCACGTCCGAGCATTGTTCGAGGAAAGCGGCGAACTCTAGCTCGAAATGGCTGTCGCCGACCACTCGGTTGAACACCGATTTTTTGGGGATCATGTAGCCTTGGTCTTTCACCACAAACGGTCGGGTCTGGCGCAACTTGATGGTGTCGCGGATTTCTGCGTCGCCCTTGTCACGAACGGTTAGCGCGTTGATCGCCTTTTTGAAAGTTTCGATCACCGTTTTGGTGGCGGCTAGCTCCGAGAGGTTGCGCAAGGTGTTGGCTGATTCCAGATCTACCGTCTTGCCAAACAGAGCGTCCTGAACAAAATGCTTTACCTTGCCGTAGAGCACGTCGTAACCGCTGACTAAGCGCAGCTCTTTCATGATCGTCTGCGTGAAATAACCGATTACGCTCCGGTAGTCGGCTACGCCCGCACTGTCTAACACCGTGGTGTGAGTTACGTCGCCGGTGGTGATGTCCTTGAAGACGATTTCCCGCTGCTCTTCCTCGCTAAAAGGCTGATAAGCGACTGCCTGAAACGAAAGACCGCTTTCTGGCTCGAGCCCCGCCAAGTTCTTATACTCCCGATACACACGCGGTGTCAGCACCGGAATCTCGATGTCGAGGGCGTCTATGTCTTTGTGGGTGTTGTCGTTGTCTATCTCGACGATGAGCGGCGTTTTCGGCTTCGTCCCTTCGCCCATAGCGCTGCGTTCTAGTTCGACACCTTCAGCCTGAATCGACTCTACAAAGTCCATAAAGGCGTCGGTGCCCACCACGCTCACGTACTCTTCGGTGTTGCCCGGATACATCTTGCGCAGACCTCGCCCTAGCGTCTGCTCCGGCAAAACGTTGCTCTTAGCCGAATAGGCACGCAACCCGACAATGGTGGTCACGTTTTTGACGTCCCACCCTTCTTTGAGCATCAACACCGAGACAATCGCCTTGTAGGGGCTATCGTTTGAGTCAATCTGGTTGGACTGTTGGCGCAGAAATTCCAACTCTTCTCTCTTTTTGCCAGACTGCGCTTCCGAAATCTCGCCGTTGTTCTTGGTGTGGATGGTCAGCACCGCCCCGGCAAGATCGGAGTAACGGTTTTCCAGGTACTCGGCTACCTCGTCGCAGTTGCGCGTGTCATCGGTCATCACGAAGAGGATCGCCTTCTTGCCTGCCTTCTGGTGTTCGTCAAAAGCCTTACGCCATTCGATAACGCCCAGGTCGAGATAATCAGCGTACTTTTCGGTAAACTTGGCGCTCTGCTTCTCGGTTAGCTTGGCTCGGCTAGCCGCGTCTGGTAGCACCGGGTGCTTGACGACGTTTTGCGAGATGGCCTCCACTAACGGATAATCCGCCACAGTCTGCACAAAGATCGCACCGTTGTTGTGTTTAGGTGTCGCCGTGACGTCTACTTGCAGGCTCAAAGCGCCATCCTTTTGCAACAGTCGGTTATGAATGTCTTCAATCGACTTGAACCAGGCCAGCCTTGCGTCGTGGATGTGGTGGGCTTCGTCGTTAAGAATCATCAGCTCGTCGATGTCGCGCACGATCATGCCCAAGTCCACTTTGGAATCCGTGGTTTTGCCCGTGGGGCGTTGGCCGAGGAAGTAGTCCATGGTGTTTTCGTCATCGGGGGAGGGCATGATCTCTTCGCCAGAGTAGACCCGGTGGATGTTGGTCAGAAAGATGTTGCCCGTCGCGCGGGTGACGTTGACCTCGTCCTGTTTGTGCAGGGTGAGCTGGAAGTCATCGCGCCAGTTGCGCCCGTCATAGCCGTTGTCTGGCAGCACCGGATCTTCGAAAAAAATCCGCAAGCCCTGAAAGTCATGATAAATCCTGTCTAACACGATGATGTTCGGGGCGATGACCAGAAAGTTGCGCGACAGTTCTGAAGCAGGCTCATAGAGTTTGTGGTAAAAGCTCCACGCTAGCGCCAGGCTCATCACCTTGGTCTTGCCGCTACCGGTGGCCATCTTGATCACGAAGCGCCGCCAGGTTCTCGTCGAACATGCCCGCGGACACCGCGCCGCTAGCGTCGAAGCGCATCAGGTCGTACTTGTCCTTCACGCCCACCACGTCGTAGAGATAAACAATGGTTTCGATGGCTTCGCGCTGGGCGAAGTAGTAGCGAAAAGCAGACATACTGCCGTCCGCCTGTAGCAGCAGGTGCGGCTCCTTAAACCACCAGTTAAGCAGGCTTGTGCTGGTGTCGCTCGCGCCCACATAGCCGCTGTCGCGAAACGCTTTGACCTTGCGGCGTAGCTGCGCTACCAACGGCGGCATGAGTTTTTCCATGGTGGTGTCTCTGAGCGTTTCGTCCGCTGGAAACCAGCGCACTTCCGGGTCGAGAATCTCGTGGGGTGAGTCGGGAAAGTCAGGGTGCAATGCCATAGCGTTACGCTAACAACCGTCTATTGGCTGTCACAATGGGAATGTCTTGCCCGCGAAAATCACCATCATCCGTGACCAAAGTTAAACCTCTCTTTTGGCACAGTGCAGTAATAACCTGATCGTTAAAATCCGCATCGCCTTCTGCGTATTGCGCGATTAGACCGTCCATATCCAATGTTTTGAATCCATTCTCTACACGGTTGCAATGGCTCAGTACGCGCTTGATTCTGTCAGCGATATCCTGGGCAACCGGCTTGAAATCTTGACTTTGACGGAATCGCTTGAAATTACTGTAAGGGTTGCCCATGAAACCCCATTTCAGTCTGGCGTAGGTATTGATGAATTCCGAGACAATCAGCACATCGATATAGATAGAGCTTTTAGCATCGAGAATATGGGCAAACGCTTGTGAATACGTCGCCACTTTTTTATTCCCCGGTCTTTGTGGACCGTAGACGAACATCCAAATATTAGCATCTAAAAATAGCTTCTCTTCTGACGTAAAGTTATAGGTTTCGACGGAAATAGCGTTATTCGCCATCGCTGTCATCTCCTAACGCATCACGAACCGCTTGATCGAATTGCTGCGGGTCTTTGAAGTATTGCTTGGCTGTCTCCACCACCCGTTTCAGCAGCACCATGTCATCTGGCTGCATATCCTTCACTTTTAGCAAGGTGCGAATGCGTTCCTCACTGTATTCGCCGTACAGCTGGCCGATGGCAGCGTTTAGAAACGCCGATGTCAAAATAGAGACATTGTGAAAAGTGAGCGTTACAACTCTGTCTTCTCTGAGGGCAGGGGCAAGACGCTCATAGACCTTCTCTCCATCATTAGAGGCAACGCACAACGGACTGCCTACCACCTCGAATACGGATATCGTCAATTCTTTCTTCATGGTTGCCACCTCAAAAAATGTCTGTTGCGCTCAGTTCATGCGCAAGTTTGTATGAATTCGTATCGGCTGTATTGATTTCTACCGTCACAACAGTGCCTGGAAACGGATGAGTCAAGGTCGCGGTTGTGGTCGTTCTGTTTGTGCGCTTCCAGTAGCCCGCATCCGAGACAATCTGAATATAGCCACCGTTCAAATCAATAAATTCACCCAGCAATTTGAGACCCAAACCGCCCGGTATCGACCCCTGCTTGGTTGTATTCCTCCCCATTGTAGCCCAACGAATCGCTTCTTCCGCTGAGAGGCCCAACCTGGTAATGTCTCTGATGTTTTGGCGTATTCCAATACCCAAATCGACTACTGAAAAATTCAATCTATCTCGCTTCGGAAAAAACTGCCCACAACTGAAAATACCTTGTTGTGTGCGCGAGTGCAGAACCGCATTGCTAAAGATTTCAAAAATGTTTCCGCGAAATTTCTTCAAAAGTCCCTGCGACATGGTGGGCATTTCGGAGCGATGAATCAGCTCTGTTTCGATATAGTCAGCAAAATAGCGGTCATCTTTGACATCAAAGCGCTGATAAGGAATGGTTGTGCCCCAATGGTCTGGTATCTTTTCGTGACCGTAGTGACTTAGAAAACCGTTCCTCGAAAGAATATCTTTAACACTAGGCCGCATATTAATCAGATTATGGCTCGGCGTTCAGGTCTCTGCCAATCCGACA
The DNA here is from genome assembly GCA_034521635.1 of Trueperaceae bacterium. Classification (GTDB taxonomy): domain Bacteria; phylum Deinococcota; class Deinococci; order Deinococcales; family Trueperaceae; genus JAXHMC01. The sequence goes on from JAXHMC010000006.1 coordinate 15,087, forward strand.
AAAGGACCGCGCCGAATGCTGCGCACATATCGGCATCAAACCATGCTACTGATTTCATATCAATGTCAATATCATCGAGGAAACAATCCTCTGTTTCTGATGCTAAATGCACTAGCGCTGTAAACCCTGCTTGATTATGGTGAACCTCTGGTGGTAGCGTCAGCTTCATATCACCACTCACACCGTCACCTCTACGATGGTCATGGTGTCGTTGCCGAAGATGTCCACCACCTTGACCTCGATTTTGCGCTGCCCCGGCGTTACCTCGTGCGCTACGCTGGTCAGCTCTAACGAACGGTCTTTTTTGGTGCGAAAGCTCTGCCACTCGTTTTCAAAGATAAAGTCGCCCGTCCACTCCTCGCGGGTTTCGCCGCTTTCTGGGTCTTTGACCCGGATGATCTCCCGCTTGTTCTCGAAGTCGAAGTCTACGCTCCAGTAGTCGATCCAGTCCGTCCAGTGCTGGGTGAGCTGTTCCCGCTCTATCACGCCCTTTTTGTCCTTGGTCAGCTTGACAATCTGACCCTTCTCCACCACGATCTTGCTGCCCGCTCGCTTCGTATTACTTAGCGCCTCCTCGGCCTGCGCGATGCTGTCCTGCGAATAGAACACCGAGAAATCGGTCAGTTCTACCGCTACCGTGGCAGGTTGGCCTTTTTTGCTCGCTTTCACGTGCGGCTTGACCTCGATGTAGCTGACGTCGTGGAAGACCACCTGATTCTTCTCCACCGCCCGCTTGTCGAACACCTCTGCCGGGATGTACTTAGGTGCGATGTCGATACCCTTGCCCCGCGCCTCGTCCAGCACGTTGGGAAACAGCCCCATCTCGAACTCGAAGCCGAGGATGTCTACCTTGGTGATGTGTTTTTTGCGGCACTCCAAGATGATTTCTTCGACAAACAGCCGCGTCACGGGCAAGTTGACTGGCCCCACCGCCACCAACCGCCCGGCGCGTTTGCCGTGGAAGTCTCTGGCGAACCGCGTCGGTCTTTTCGGCGCGGTAGGCGTTCAGAATCAGGTCGAGAAACGCCGCTTCTTTTGCCGCCAACTGCTGCTGCTGTTCTTCTTCGCGGAGGTTAGGGTTAACGCCGATGTAAGTGCTGCCGCTCGTATTTGCCGAGGTTGAGAATTTCGAAAGCGCGATAATCACTACCCTCTTTTTTAAGCTGCCGCTGCACCCCGATCATGCGCTTGCGGGTGGTGTGAATGGCGAATTTGCCGAGGTCAGTACAAATCCACTTACGCCCGAGTTTTTCTGCTACCGCCGCCAGTCGTGCCCGAGCCGCACGAAGGGGTCGGCCACCAAATCACCCTCGTTAGAAGAGGCCTTGATAACTCTTTCGAGCAGAGCTTCGGGCTTTTGGGTGGATAGCTGAATGCGTTCCATCTGCCATGTGGGCTTAGTCAGGTTAATATCAGTCCATATATCTTCGACTTGTTTTCCTTTCGTTTCGCTTAGATACCATTTGTAACGCCAACCAGCACCGCCACGCCGAGGTGACAATGCAGCTTGCCCCTGTCTTCTTCAAGAACCTGCCTCCGAAGTGTGAGCTTGTCCGAATAAGTCTCTAGGGTCACAACACTTTGCCAGGGTTCGCAGGCATCATTATCAGTCGCAATTTTGAACCTTTCAATATATTCTGGTGAATGTTCTGTGAATTGCTGGTTAAAAGCGTATCTCTGAGATGACTTAGCAAAGAAAAATAACGTGTCGGTATTCGTTGGGAACTTGCTTGCCCGAGCCTTGCTACTCCCAGCAAAGTGTGTCTTTTCCAGCTGATCTCGGTTCAAGATAATGCGTCTGTCCCAAAGACCTCATCCAGAGCTAAACGGATATAGCTATTCACCCGCCAATCACAATGCACATAAATACTGCCATCCTCCGCTAGCAAATCCCGCATCAGAATGAGCCGTTCGTAAATCATGGCGATGTACGAGTCCGCACCTTGGCCCCACGTGTCGCGGTAGGCAATTTCTTCTAAAATGCCCGGTTTCTTGGTGAAGGTGTCGTCACCGATCTCGATGTCCATGCTGAAATCCGCACCCACATCAAAGGGCGGGTCGATGTAAATCAGCTTTAACCCACCTTGCGCCTCGATCTCCTCACGCAGCGGCCCATTCTTCAGCGATGACAACACCAGCTTGTTGTCGCCCCAGATGAGCTTGTTTGTCCAACCCTTGAGCTGCCGCCCCCGCGCGTCCATGTCAAACAGACCGCCCTGCATCGCCGTGTCTGACGGCTTCTCCGCCCTCGGCTCATCTACCTGCTCGATGGTCTGGAAGGGCAGCACAATGTTGCAGACCTCGTTGGTCTTGCCGTTCCAGACCAGCTCTACCTCGCGCTTGTCTTCAAACAGCAGAAAACGATACTTGTCCGGTAACGCTTCGCCCGCATCAATGAAGCGTCTGATCTCCTGTTTTTCTTGCTCTGACAGTCTCAACATCGAACCATTCCTTCACACTCTTGCGGAGTATCGCCAAAGTTTGTCTCGCGACGAAGACACAAGTTCGTCAAAAATGTCACCGACAACGATGTTACACATAACAATGTCACAGACGGAGCCACACTGTTTTTTCGGTGGCGAGGTAGGCGCGAATATCGGGCATAGAGGCCGCACGGTTTTGATACTCCATTAAACCACAAACGCTCTGACAAAATTCTTACAGCGGGCTCTGATGGTACAACGAAACCCGTGCTAAGCGTGACGTGGACAGGGAGGTCGGCGTGCGAACCGAGTTCGAAGGATTTGCCTGCACTAACTCGGGTTCGACCGGCTCGCGACGATTTCGAGCGTCGCGCCGTAGGCCGACTCGAACAGGTCTTTGCGCAGGTTGGCCTCGTGGATTTCGACCTGGAGGCCGCCGTCGGCGACCGCTTCGATCTGGACGTAGTCATCGCTCACGTGACAGACGAGGTCGCGGACGCGTTGCGCCTTGCTCCGTTCCAGGTACTCGGCGATCCGGAGCAGCGCGGCGAGCTTGCTGACGCGGGTCATGTCGCCGTCTTCGAGGACGTCGTCGATGCCTTCACTGCTCGGCGAGCCTTTGCGGTGGTAGCGCACCAGCAGCGCGATCAGCGCGTGTTCGCGGTGGCTGTAACCGGCGAGCGAGGTCTCCATCAGCAGGTAGAAGCCGTGTTTGTGGTGGTCGTTGTAGCCTACCGCCATCCCGATGTCGTGGACGATAGCGGCGGCGGATAAGACGTCGCGCTCGAAGCCGCTGTAGTGGTGGAGGGGCTCGAGCTGGTCGAACAGCAGCAGCGACAGGGTGCGGACGTGTTCGTTGTGTTTGGGGTTGTCGTAGTAGTTGCGGGCCATGTTCTGGACGCTAAACTCGCGCACATTGTCGATAAGCGGCGGGTCGGCGGCGACGAAGTGGTTGTAAAACAGCCCTTCGCGTAGACCCTGGCTGCTAATCGTGATCCCGCTCGCCCCCGAACGCCGGAGCAGTTCCTGAGCGACGACCGCGCCAGCAGCGATAATGTCGGCGCGGTCGGTTTTGAGGCCCGGAAATATCGCGGCGGTCGCTAATACTCGCGTCGAGTAGGTCGTCGACGATATCTTCGAGGTCGTCTTTGGCGAGCACGTAGCTGTTGAGCAGGTCGACCGGGTAGTCTTCGTCTTTTTTCTGGATCTTGGCGAGGTTACGGATCGTGCCGCCCATCCCGACGAGCGGGCCGTCGGCGGCGAAGCCTTCGGGGTAGTCGCCGAGCTGGTCCTGGACGAAGGCGACGAGCGCCTTGACCTCTTTTTTCTTGGGCGGGTCGGAGGTCAAGAAGCGCTCGGTCATCCGCACCGCGCCGATCGGCCAGGACACGCCCTTTTCGTAGCGCCGCCCGACGAGGTGGCTAAGCTGGGCGCTGCCGCCGCCGATGTCGATCACGAAGGCGTCTTCGAAGGTCAGGCTGTTGGCGACGGCGAGCGCGCCGAAGTAGGCTTCTTCGTCACCGGACAGGATGCGGAGCTCGAGCCCTATCTTCTGCTTGACCGCCGCGAGAAAGTTGTCGCCGTTTTTAGCGTCTCGCACGGCGCTGGTCGCGGTCGCGTAGACGTGGTCGATGTCGGCGGCGCGGCAGTAAGCGTGAAAGGTGTCGAGCGCGTAGAGCCCCCGGTCGATCGCGTCGGCGCGGAGGATGTTGGCCTCGCTCATCCCCTCACCTAACCGAACCACCTGCCGGAGTTCGTCTACCTGACGGTAGCGGTAGCCCGGTTCGCACTCGAACACGACGAGCTTGCTGGTATTAGAGCCGAGGTCGATAATCGCAACGCGTTGCATATCCTTACGCTACCATAGGCCCGCCCTCCGAACCGGAAGCAGGCGGTCGGATGGGCGCATAAGTTAATGGGCGCATAGGTCACACACGGACGACGTTGCAGCACCGCCTTGAGGTTAGAAAATCGCTTTAAGGTGCCGGAGCTGGTAGTCGTCGCGCTTGCCGAGCAGCAACACCGCGTCGAAACGGAGCGGCAGATCGTCGCGCCCGAAGGTGTCGGCGAGATAGTAGAGGGCGGCCTGCTGGAGACGCGCGATCTTACGCGCCCCGATCGCTTCGGCGGGGCTGCCGTAGCGCAGCGTCGAGCGCTGCTTGACCTCGACAAACACCACCGTCGTACCGTCGCGGACGACGAGATCGAGCTCGAGCCGCTGATACACGGCGTTTTCGGCCAGAATCTCGTAGCCTTCGGCGACCAGGTAGTCGCGGGCGACCGTTTCGGACCAGTGCCGCGCCATCCGCTACCGTCTCGTTCTAGTCTCTTCCGGCGCTTACGTCTCTTAGGACGCTTACGACGGGGTCACGTCGAGCCGGTCGGCGTCGGCCCAGAGCCCTTCCAGATCGTAAAACTCGCGGGCGTCCGGGCTCATCAGGTGGATGATAATGTCGCCGTAGTCGAGCAGCACCCAGCGCTCCGAAGGCCCTTCGACCCCCTTAAACACGACGTCTTCACCTTTGAGCTGTTCGCGGACGCTCGTCTCCATCGCCTTGATCTGCAGGGTCGATTCGCCCGACGCGACGATGAAGTAGTCGAGCGTCGCCGACACGCCGCTCAGGTCTAACACGACGATGTCTTTGGCGCGGCGGTCGTCTAGAGCGTCGATAATGGTCTGCACTTCGCTCGGAATCGTTTTGGTCGGTGTGGTGATAATTACTCTCCTTCCGCGGTCGCGGTCACGACTAGGGGCTGCGCCGCGACAAAGCGGGCGGCGTCCTGGCCGAGGACGAGTTCGATGTCGGCGTCGGTGCGGCTGAGCGCCTCGTTGCGGGCCATCTGCTGCTGCCCGACGTGGAGCAGTTCGGCGTAGTAGTTGGCCTGCTGCCAGCTGTTCGCGCCGACGAGCAGGCGGGTCGGGGCGGGGTCGGCGGAGGCGGTCCGTACGATCAGGCGCTGTTCGGGCACGCCTAGCGATACCAGCCGCTGTTGCAGCCAGAGCTCGAGCCCACTCACCCCGCTCCGGTTAGTAATCAGCAGCGTCGCCTCGGGCACTTCGGCGATGTCGCGCGCTTCGCCGCCGAACAGGTCGGCGATCATCGCTTCAGTGCGGCGCGCACTTACGCCTAGGTTAGAGGTACCGTCGATGTAGTAGGTCGGCAGCGTCGCCGAATAGATTTCGAGGTTGCTAAGCCGCGGCAGCAGCTGCGTGACGAGTGCTGGGGTCGCGTTGGTTTCGACCTGGTCCTGGTACGTCTCCCACAGGTCGGGGATCGCGCCGACCGCCCGGACGTTTAGCGCTTTGACCCGCGCGAGCATCGCCCGCGCGAGCGTCTTGACGTTGTCGACCCGGTCATAGTCGCCGAGTTCGGTGTCGCGAAAACGGACGAAGTCGGAGGCCTCTTTGCCGTCTAGCCACTGCGAGCCCGGCTGCAGGTCGATCAGCAGGCCCGCCGCCTGGTCTTCGTGGTACATCCGGTACGGAACGTTGACCTCGACCCCGCCGATCGCGTCGACCATCTCCCGAAACACGTCGATGTTGACCACCGCGTAGTAGTCGACCGGTAAGCCGAGCACCTCGCTGACCGCCTGCTTGACTCCCTCGGCCTGCTGGTAGTAGTACATCGCGTTGATCTTGGTCTGGTACTGCGGCAGATAGACGTCGCGCGGGATCGCGATCATGTAGACCTTGGTGCCGATGACGTTGACGTAGAGGATGGTGTCGGTACGGTTGCCGTAGACCGGCTCGGCGGCGTAGGCCCGCACCCGTCTACCGTCCCGCCACACAAACCCTCCGGCGGCGTTCGGATAGTCGTAGTCGCGCCCGGCCACCACAAAGCTCGCCTGAAACGCGCCGTCTGCGACGCCTAGCACGGTGCGGGTCGGCGCGTCGAGGATGGTGCGCTGGACGTCGCGCTCGAGCCAATACCCGACCATGCCGAGCATGACCACCAGGATCCCTAAAAACTGGACGAGCCGCGCCCTACGCGAGGTCACAGATCTCCTGGTGGATCTTGAGCGTCTCCGGATGAACCGCCTTGCCCTTAGAGCGGAGGTAGGTCACCTTCGAGTCGAGCGCCCGCTGGTAGGCGCGAAACAGGTTGCGCATGGCGAGGTTACGGATGTCGTCGTTGACCCCCCGGCCCGGCTCGGACACGTCGGCGATATAGACCGCCATCCCGACGCGGTTGTCGTGCGACACGCCAAACACGTGTCCTTCGACCGCCGACAGCACCCGTTCGTCGCTGACACCCCACCCCTCGGCGAGGGCTCGAGCCGCCCGACCGTGTACCGACAGGGGGTGCTGCTGTTCGAGCGGACATTCGGGCGGTGCGAGTGCGAACATCTCGTCGGGTGGCAGGTCGCGGGCAGCGTCGTGCAGCACCGCCGCAAGGCTCGTCGCGCGCAGGTCGCCACGCGAAAAGTCGTTGGCGATGGCGATGGTTTCGGCCAGAATCGCGACCCGCACGATGTGTTCGAAGCGCTTGGGCGTCACCATCTGTTTGACCCGCGCGCAGTAGGGCGCGATGCTCGCCCGGTCGCACGGGCTATTTACGGTAAAGATCGTGTTTGACAAGATAACTCTCCACAAGCTCAGGAACGAGGTAGCGGATGGGCTGACAGTGCGCCAGACGTCTGCGGATGTCGGTACTCGACACATCGAAGCTAAGGGTGTCTAGAAGGATAACGCGGTCGCGAAAGTAGGGTGCTACCCCCGCCAAATCGTAGCCCGGACGCGGCAGCGCGACCATCTGCGCGAGTTCTACGAGTTCTTCAGCCCGGTGCCAGCTCGCGATCTGCTGATACGCGTCGGCGCCGGTAATGAAGAAAAGCTTCGTTTCAGGATACGCCTTCTTGATCTCGGTAAGCGTGTCGAACGTGTACGAAGGCCCCGGCTCGGCGGCGCTGCGCTCGATCTCGATCCGGCTCATCCGAAACTGCGGGTGGCTCGCGGTCGCGAGCGTGACGAGTGTGGCCCGGGTTTCGGCCCCGACCTGCGCCTCTTTGTGCGGCGGCGTCGGCGCGGGCACAAACCAGACCTCGTCTAAAGAGAGCTGTTCGAGCGCCCGCTGCGCGACAAGTAGGTGACCGATATGGGGCGGATCGAAACGCCCTCCAAAAACACCGAGTTTCACGTCGGCACTATACCGCACCGCGTTAGCTTCGCCAACGTTTCGGCTCTACGCGTCGCCACGTCTATCCTTAAGACTCCGTGTCTTCAAGACTTCGAGACTGCTGTATCTTCGAGACGCCGGCAGCCTAGATCTTAGAATGCTGAAACTCGGGACGCTAAGACTCGAGCGCCTCGGCGGGAACGTCGTCACCTGTATCGTTTACGGCCTCGTCGGCATCGTCTAGAACGTCGTCGTCTGATAGTTCGTCAGCCGCGAGCGCTTCGTCCGGCAGATCCTCGTCCGGAACGACCTTCGCGTCGGCGCGGTCTTCGTCGAAGTACTCGAACACCGCACCGCCGATCACGACCGTGTCGCCGTCCTGGGCACCCGCGCGCTTGAGCAGCTTGTTGACGCCGTAACTCGCGAAGTGGTGCTGCAAATAGGCGACGGCCTCGCGGTTGGTCGCGTCGAAACGGCCTACGAGTGCTTCGAGTTCGGGGCCGCGCACCACCCAACCCTCGCCGCTCATGTCGCGCTCGACCTGGACCGGCTCGACGTTGACGCGGGTCGGGCCGACCGGTACCGGGATCAGCTCGGCGCGGCTCGGCAGCAGGCCGAAGAGTGCCTCACGAAGATCGCCGAGACCCTGTCCGTCGAGGGTCGAAATCGCGACGACCGGAAGGCCGAAGCGGGTGAGGTCGGCGACCTCTTCTTCGACTTCGGCGGTGTCGGCGAGATCGGTCTTGTTTAGGGCGATCAGGGCGGGCAGCTCGAGCAGCTTCGGGTCGTACTCGCGCAACTCGTGCTGGAGCGCCTCTAGGGTGAGGGCGGGTTCGTCGGCGATGTCGAGCACGTACACGAGCAACCGCGTCCGCGAGATGTGCCGTAAGAACTCGAAGCCGAGCCCCTTGCCCCGGCTCGCCCCCTCGATAATGCCGGGGATATCGGCGAGGGTAAAGCGTTCGTCGTCGTAGTCGTAGCGCTCCACCACGCCGAGGTTCGGGCTGAGGGTGGTAAAGGGGTACGAGGCGATCTGCGGTTTGGCGTTCGAAATGGCCGCGAGCAGACTCGACTTACCGGCGTTGGGGTAGCCGACCAGTCCGGCGTCGGCGATGGTGCGGAGCTCGAGCCTCAACTCGCGCCGCTCGCCGGGTGTTCCGTACTCGGCAAAGCGCGGTGCCTGCCGCGTCGAGCTCGCAAACGACGCGTTGCCCCGTCCGCCTACACCGCCCTGAGCGACGAGGGCGCGCTGCCCGACCTCTAACAGATCGGCGAGCACCTCGCCCGTCTCTTTGTCGCGGGCGACCGTTCCGATCGGCACCGGCACGACAACGTCGTCGCCGCGCGAACCCGCACGCTTACGGCCTTCGCCCTGGAGACCGGTCTCGGCCTTGTAGAGTCGCCGTCCGACGAGGCGGTCGAGCGAGGTAACGTCGTCGATCGCTTCTAGATAAACGCTGCCTCCGTCACCGCCGTGGCCCCCGTCGGGCCCGCCCTTAGGCATATATTTAAGCCGCAAAAACGACATACCCCCGTCGCCGCCCTTGCCGCCCTGCACAACAATATCGATTACGTCGCGAAACGCCACGTGACCCTCAACTCCTCTTTATAACTTCTAAACAATTCGTGGTGTAGATGGTGCGCTTTAGTGTCGCGGTGCCGAAACGGGACTGTTTGCGCTGTCTTTTTACGCTATCTTTTTACACTATCTTTCGCGTCCGTCTTGCGTCGTCGCCGTTTGTGCCCGCTCGTCTGCTGATGTGATTGCTGGTGTGTGATTTGGCTGGTGTGTGATTGCTGGTATAGGTAAGTGCTGCGGTGACGCGTCTGCCGACATACGTCGTGTACACAAAGATAACGGTTCTACACGCTGCGAGCGGATCGCGAGGTGCTGCGGGCCAAAACATGTGTGCGTGGCTGTGCTGCGAATAGTGATGTCAGGCGACGCTGCGGGCGCTACCTTGCCGGGCCGCGACGCACCTCAGGGTGGCGACCTGTATCCGTTAGAGAAACCGGTTCGTATCGACCCGGTTCATATCGACCCGGTTCGTACCGACAGTTCGTACCGACATAACGCGAAGCGCGAGCGACAGTGCCCGCGCCTCTCAAGAACCTGATGTATCCCGACAACTCTGGTGTAGCGCGGTATACACCCCGCTTGGCCGATACCCGGCGCAGACGCCGAGCGAGCCGTCACGGTTACGTTCTGGGCTAGTCAGCAGCGATCGGCGCGTCGGCGAGTTCGATGCTGATAAAGCGGCCTGTCTGACCCTTGTTGTGAAAACGGACCACGCCGTCGCGCATCGCAAACAGCGTAAAGTCGTTGCCGAGCCCGACGTTCTTGCCGGGCTTAAACTTGGTGCCGCGTTGACGTACCAGAATGTTTCCGGCGAGCGCCTGCTGACCGTCAAACATCTTGACGCCCAAGCGCTTGGACTGACTGTCGCGACCGTTTCTAGAGCTGCCTACGCCCTTCTTGTGTGCCATTGGTGACCTCCTTGGCCTCGCTTGTTCGGCCTAGTCTAGCGCGTTTAGCCCGCGATCTCTTTGATGCGGACTTCGGTGTAGGACTGACGGTGTCCGTTTTTGCGGCGGTAGTTGTTCTTGGCCTTAAACTTGTAGATGTAGATCTTTTCGCCGCGTCCGTGGGCGAGCACTTCGGCCTTGACGCTAGCACCCTCGACAACCGGGGTGCCGATCTTAACGGCGTCGCCGCCGAGCATCATGACCGGCAGGTCGACGGTATCGCCGAGTTCGGCGTCACCGAGGAGCTCGAGCCTTAACACGTCTCCTTCGGCTACGCGGTACTGCTTACCGCCACTCTGAACAATTGCAAACATGGATAACCTCCGAAATAGCTTTTCGTCAAAATAAATGCGAGCCGTACGACCTAGCCGTATTCGCGACCTCTACCCGCCTCGCGACCTACTAGTCTAACGGCACCAGCGCGGCTGTGGTGAGAAGGTGGCAACGTTTCAGCGTCCGCTAACAGGCTGTCTGCTAGCAAAACGCCTGGCAGTAAAGCCTGACAGTAAAAACACCCGAGCGACGATGCCCAGGTGTTTTCGCGTGCCAGATTTGGTGGAGCCGACGGGATTCGAACCCGTGACCTTCTGAATGCCATTCAGACGCGCTCCCAACTGCGCCACGGCCCCAGGCAAAAGCTAGCTTAACGGGCGACCTAGGGCGTTGTCAACCCCCCGGCTAGCTTTTGGCGCCCCGAGGGCGATCGTTACTCCGCCTGACGCTGCGCACGTATTGCGGCGCGGTCTTCTTCCTGACGACCGATGTCGGTCTTGAGACGGGCGGCCTTGCCCCGCAGATCGCGCAGGTAGTAGAGCTTGGCGCGGCGGCTACGACCCCGACGAACCACGTCGATCTGGTCGATAAGCGGCGAGTGCAGCGGAAAGACCCGCTCGACCCCTTCGCCGAAGCTCACCTTACGAACGGTCATGCTGGCTCGAGCACCCTTGCCGTTCTGCCGGGCGATCACGACCCCCTCGAAGCTCTGGATACGGGTACGCGTCCCTTCGGTGACCTTGTAGTCGACCCGAACGGTGTCGCCCGTATCGAAGGTGGGAACTTCGCGCATAAAGGGCTGTTCGATAGCGCGTAAAATAGCGCCTTTGTTGTATTTCATAGCGTCCTCCTCTCTAAAAATTCTGGGCTTCCGAGACACACCGCTAGACCAGATCCGGACAGTACGCACGCTTAGGTCTCTCGGTCGTCTCTGTGAAGCTCGCTCTCGTAACGACGAGTGCAACCTTAGAATCTTAGCGCGCTTCTCGTCGTTATTGCAAGCATCTGCGGACGCTAACCATATCATCTTTCGAGCTACGACACCTTTTTGAGATGCGGACTCCGACCATGTCTGTTGTCGCTGTTCGAATGCTCGCTAGCGCGACCGGCGACGCACATCTCGCACGGTTTAGCGTGCGGACACGCCGAACGTAACACCCCCAGAGTGCGGATGATAATATTCATAGCAATATCGAAGTTTGTAGAAATATTTGCCAAATTTTTTGTCTAGACTTTGCGTTACGAAAGTTTTTAGAAGCATAAATCGCTCGTGTGGCAAAAAGATTGCCAAAATTCTCTTTATGGTGTAGAATCTTAGTGTCAACACAAAGATGTTTCGACAGCTAACGAAGGAGGTTACGTATGGCATCCAACCGAGGTCCTAGCTACCACGAATGGTGCGACGTGCTCGCGCACACCTCGAACTACAGCTTCGACGAGTTAAAGGCGATCAGCGAGCGTATCGAGGAGAAAGAGGCGTCTCGCCTTAGCACAGCGCAGCGCGCGGACCTGTTACAGCGGCTCGGCGACCTGCAGATCGCCGCCGCCCGGCGCGAAGAACGTCTCTCGGCCTAAGCGTCAATCATCACAGCACCAAGCATCGCAGCGCCGACCATCGACGCAGGCAGCGACCGTAACCCACTAAGCGCACAGCCACCACAGACGGCTTAGCAACGGTGTCCGCGTAAGCGCGAGACGCCGTTTTTCTGTAGGGGCGTTATCCCTTTTTCGTTATCACTCTTTGTCGGGACTAGCTAAGCAGCAACCGGATCGCGGGCAGGACGAGCAGCACGCCGACCGCGCGGTTAAAAGTGCGCTGTTTGACGATACCGAACAGGCTCGAGCCCAACCACAGCCCCGCCAGCATCGGCACGACCAGCCACGCGAACGTCACAAGCACCTCCGGCGTGTAGAGACCGCGCGCGCCGTACACGATCACCTGCGACGCCGACCCGACCAGAAACACGTAGGTCAGCAGCAGCCGAAACTCGGTTTTGGGGTAGCGCAGCCCTAAAAACACGATCAGCGGGAGCGCGCCCGCCCCGACCGCGCCGACGATCAGCCCGCTAAACACCGACACGATCAGGAGCAGCGCCGCCTCGCGCCGGGTCCAGGGCGGCACCACCTCGACGTCGCGCCCGCCCCAGAGCTGGTAGCCACAAAACCCGATCAGCGTCGCGCCGAGGACGTGGAGCAGCAGCGCTTCGGGCAGCAGTACGAGCAGCTGTCCGCCGAACGCGACCCCGACCCCGAAACCGAGCGCCGCCGGCACGAACATCCGCCGCCGCAGCTTGCCCCGCCCCGACAGCGCGAGCGGGATGTTAGAGAGCAGCAGCAGCGCCCCGCTGATCGGTACGACCTCGGTCAGCGGCAGAAAGAAGCTAAACACCGGAATCATGACGAGGGCCGGGCCGAAACCGGCGAGCCCCTTGACGAAAAACGCCGCGACGGTGGTGAGGACCAGGATCGGCAGCACAGAGTAGGTTTAGTGGCTCGAGCCGTTCGCTCCAGCCTCGCCCACGATGTCGGGCGCCGCCGGATAGGAGCCTAGAAACTTGACGAAGGCCGCGCGCCGCATCAGCCCGGTAAGCGCCTGCTGGACGTTGGCGTCTTCGATATGGCCGTCGATGTCGATGTAGAACAGGTAGCTCCAGGGCTTGTCGCGACGGGGCCGCGATTCGAGCTTGGTCATGTTGAGACCGTGCTGCGGAAAGAGTTCGAGACACGCGACGAGGTCGCCCGGACGGTGCCGCGTCGCGATGACCAGGCTCGACTTGTTTCTGTCGCTGCTGCGCGGCGCCTCGTCGGTGCCCAACACGAAGAAGCGGGTGTAGTTGTAGTCGAAGTCTTCGATCTGCTCGGCCAAGACGTCTAGGTGGTAAATCTCGGCGGCGCGGCGGCTCGCGATGGCGGCTTTGCCCTCGCCACCGTTTTCGGAGAGGAGCTTGGCCGCACCAGCGGTGTCGAAGTCGACGACGGGCTCGAGCTTGTGTTTGAGGATAAAGGTCTGACACTGGGCGAGCGCCTGCGGGTGGCTGTAGACGCGCCGCACCTGTTCTAGGCTGACGCCCGGCTTGACAAGCAGGTTGTGATGGACGTGTACGATCTGTTCGCCAACCACGTGCAGCGCCGAGTCGGTTAGCAGGTCGTAGGTCTGGTTGATCGAACCCGCCAGGCTGTTTTCGACCGGTAGACAGGCGTAGTCGCACTCGCCGCGCAGCGCGGCCTCGAAAGCGCCCCGAAAGTCGTGGTAGCCGACCGCTTCACCCTCGGCCAGAAACTGCAGACTCGCCTGTTCGCTGTAGGCTCCGGGCATGCCCTGGTAGGCGATGCGGGGCCGACGCGGTTGTCGGGCGGAGGTCGGGTCGGAGGCGGTGTCGGTAGGGGTGTCAGAGGGGATGTCAGCAGGCGCAATATCGCTCATACGGCGCGAGTCTATCACCTGTCCCGGCACGGCCCGGTAGCCGTCGCACCTCTGCACGTGCGTCGCGCGAAACATCGCGCGAAACATTGCCAGAAACAGCGCGAGAAATAGCGCGAGAAACAGCGACCGGGACTAACTCGCCCGCCGCGACAGGCGTTAGAGTAGGGTCACTATGGCTTTAGACATCACCCTCCGGCTTATCGGCAGCATCATCCTTATCGCGCTTAACGCGTTTTTTGTCGTCTCCGAATTCGCCCTGACCCGCGTCAGACAGTTCGACAAAGAAGAGTTTCAGGGCCACCCCGGCCTGGAAAAAGCCTGGGAGATGACCAAGCGGCTCGAAATCCACCTAACCGGCTGCCAGCTCGGCATCAGCTCGACGAGTGTGCTGCTCGGGGTGGTCGCCGAACCGGCCTTTACCGAACTGCTGCGCCCCGTCTTCGCGCTGTTCGGGTTGGGGGAGGGGACGGCTCGAGCCCTCTCTGTCGTGATCGGCCTCGTCCTGATTAACCTCATCCACCAGGTGTGGGGCGAACAAGCTCCGACCTACCTCGGCATCGAACGCCCCAAAGCGATCGCCCGCTACTGCGCGATCCCGCTCTCCTGGTGGACGTGGCTCACTTACCCGATCATCCTTGTCGGCGACGGCCTCGCCAAAGGCACCCTGGCGCTGTTTGGCGTCCAGTTTAGCCGCTCTTGGGCCGAAGAAGAGGCAGAGGAGACCGAAGCACCCGAAGCCGAAGACAAAACATCGCCCCGTACCAAGCTAAGCCAGCGGCTGTCGCAGCTGCTCAAGGGCGACCTACGCGAAGACCGCCGCCAAGAGGTGGTGCGCGCACTCGAAATCGGCGAACTGCCGACCCGCGACATTATGGTTAGTCGTGACAACGTCGCCGCGATGTCGACCGAACGGTCGCTCGACGACAACCTCGCCGTCGCCGGTGAGAGTCTGCACAGCCGCTACCCGCTGGTCGGGGCGTCGCTCGACGACTACCGGGGCAACCTCTACGTGCCCGACATCCTCGCCGCGATCGGCGAGCTGCGCGGCGGCGCCAAGACCCTGATCGACCTCGTTCGCCCCACGATGTACGTCGACGCCGAACTGCCGGTCAGCGAACTGATCGACGAGTTTCAGCGCCAGAAGCAGGAGATCGCGATGGTGCGTGACGGCGACCGTCTGGTCGGTCTGATCACCCTGACCGACGCCGTCGAGGCGATTGTCGGTAGTGCTGAAGACCCGCTCGACCTCGAGGCCGAGGCGTCTTAGCCGACACGTCACCCGTAACGTTACGAGATTGCTAGACGTCTCTAGAGCGCCCTATCGGCAGTGCGGAGCGCTACACCGTTCGCGTGACGTCTTCGGGCGGACGCCGGACGGGCCGGATCGCGAGCGGTAGGTAGAACAGCACCGAAGCGATCCCGGCACCGGCGGTCAGCACAAAGATGGTCCGGTAGGCGCTGGCCGGATAGCTGCCGCTCGCGTCGGGGGTGAACAGCGCGATAATCACGCCGAGCAGCCACTGCAAGATCGCGCCGCCGCCGATCGCGAGAAGGTTGGTCGCGGTCACGGCGCGCCCGGACATATGGACCGGAAACACGTTGCGGACATGGGTGTAGAGCAAGATGCTGTAGGCACCGAAAAAACCGAAGCTCGCGCACGTCGCGCCGAGCGCCCACCCGGGCCAGTCCGGGCCGAACAGCCCTAAGGCGGCTTGCGAGACGAAAAACAGCGCGGCGAACACCGCGATGACCCGTTCTAGGCCGAGGCGGTCGGCGAGGTAGCCGCAGACCAGATAGCCGACGATCACGCCGACGCCGAGCGTGAAGAGCATATCGCCCGCCGCGATTCTGCCGAGCCCGACCGCCTCGCGCAGAAACGGCCCGATCCAGAGGGTCTGGTAGGCGAACAGCGACCCGACCATCATAAAACCGAGCAGCGCGATCTGCCAGAACTGCCGGTCGCGAAAGATGTCGGCGAAGCTGCCTTCGCGGGGCCGGTCGACGTCGACTTCGGGCGGGTTGCGGCTCCAGACGGTGATGGCGGCGGCGCTCGCCACGATGACGAACGCGCCGACCCAGAACACGGTGCGCCACCCGAACGCCTCGCTAAGCCACGCCAGCGGCGTCGCGGCGACCAGCGAGCCCGACGCGCCGAAGCCGACGAAAACGCTCGAAATGGTCGCGAAGCGCCGGGGCGCGAACCAGCCGCCGAGCGCCTTAAACGAGCCCGCCAACACGCCCGCCATCCCCAAACCGATCAGGGCGCGACCGAGGGCGAGCATCGTAAAGTTAGCCGCGGCAGCGAAGAGCAGGCTACCGGCTGCGCCCGCAAGCATAAAGGCGGGCACCACCCAGCGCGGCCCGAAGCGGTCTAGCGCAGAGCCGATCGGGAGTTGGGCGAGCGCGAACGCCGCGAAGAACAGGCTCGTCATCAGGCCGAGTTCGGACGCGCTAAGGCCTAGATCGCGCACCAGATCGTCGGCGATAATGGCGTTGGTGGAGCGAAAGAAGTAGGAGAGGAAGTAGGCGAAAAGGAAGACGGTAAAGATCTGAAACCGTTGGGGCACGATGCGGCTCCCTCCCGAGTCGGCAGTGGTCGGTGATGGTCGCTAAGCTAGACGTATGGATTACACCACGGATTACGATCTGTTCGCCGATCTGTACGAACAGCAGTACGCGCACTACCGCGACGACCTCGACTTTTATCGGCGCTTAGCGGAGGATTACGGGGGGCCGGTGCTCGAGCTTGGGGCGGGTGGTGCGCGGGTCAGCCGAGCCCTCGCCAAGGTCGGCGTCGAGGTCGACGCCATCGAGATTGCAGCCAAGATGATCGAGAAAGGGAAAGACGCGCTCGAAGAGGACGGGTTAGGCGCTAAGGTGCGCTACCACCAAGCGGATATGCGGGCGGTAAGGCTCGAGCCCTCCCACCACCACCCCCTCGTCATCGCGCCGTTTAACGCCCTGATGCACGCCTACACCCTCCGCGACCAGAACGCGACCCTCGCGACCGTCACCCACCACCTTAAAAAGGGCGGACGCTTCGCCTGCGACCTCTACACGCCCGACTTCGGGCCGATGGGCGTGCTGCGCCACGTGACCGAATGGGACGGCATCGGCGGCGACCACAGCACCCTGTTTCTGCTCCAGCACCACGACCGAGCCGCGCAGCTCGTCGAGACACGCTACTACCTCGACACCGTCGGCGAAAACGGCGCCCTAACGCGGCAGACCGCGACCCTCACCCAGCGCTACTACACCCGCTTCGAGTTCGAGCGGCTGCTCTACCAGGCCGGGTTCGCCCAGGTCCAGCTCTACGGCGACTTCGGGCGGGAGCGCTACCACGCCGACGCGCCGCACATGGTCTTTATCGCCTCGCGCTAACCGGGTCTAGAACGAGGATGCAGACCGAAGATGCAGACCGGGGACGCTTAGGACGACGCCCAGCCCTGCGGACTCCGCGACCAAAGCCACCACTCGCCGACCAGCACCACGAGTGCGAGCAGCACCAGCCAGATGCCTAGCGCACGCTGTCGTTCGACGTCGGCGGCAGGCAGGGCGGGGGTCCGGGTCGCGGTGTCGGCGATGATGGCGACCGGCAGCCGCGATTCGTCGGCGCTTAGCAGGCTCGCGGTGTAGCGGCTGCCGCCGACCGTGTAGAGGCCGGGCAGGCTCGCGCGGTCGCCGCTGTAGCTCTGGCCGTTAAGCGTGACCGGGCCGTCGGCGGGGAGCGGGCTGCCGAGCGCGAGCTGCTCTTGCTGCCGAAACTGCGCCACGATGTTGGTCAGCAGGATCGGAAAGGCGATGCGGCGGGTGATGTCGGTCTGGGTGGGGTGAAAGCGGAGGTAAACGACGTCGCTCTCTAGGGTGGTGCGGCGGACGATGACGGGCTCGAGCCCTGCCGTGCGCGCCAGTATCTCCCACTCCCCCTCCAGCAGCGGCGCCCGTGCGGGGTCAAAGCCGACCGTCGCACTGGTCAGGTCGACGAAGCGGAGTAGCGGGTCGCTCCGGTCCCAATCGGCAACTCGGTCGAAGCTCGGATTCTCGCTCGCCGGCGCGAAAAACAGGTAGCGACCGGGCGGCACCGTCGCCGGCGGGGTGCCGACGATCACGCGGGCGTCGAACCCTTCGGCCTCTAGCGGCGCCTGCTGACGAACCTGTAGGTCGAGGCCGGGGATGGCACGCAGCCCGCGTTCGAGGGTCGCGAGCAGCGGGGTTTGCAGCACCCGGACGTCGCGGCTACCGGCGAAAGCGGCGTCGTCTAGCGCTAGGCCGTCCCAGGTGGGGGGCTCGAGCCCGGCCCGATATATCCCCGCCTGGCCGTCGATCGGAAACGAGGTGTTCGCCTGCCCGCTCGCCGGAATCAGCAGGCTGGTACTCGCGAGCTGCTGTCCACCGCGCGAGATCGACACCGTGACCTCCTGCGGACGCGGATGGTTGCTGACCACCGACACAAACGCCTGCTGGTTACGCAGCTCGAAGGCGCTAATTCCGACGTTCTGGGCGTCGGTGCCGACCGGGTGCAGCGTCGCGACGGCTCCGCTCGGCGCGGCACTATCGCTAAACAGGTGGACTTCGGCGTTCGGCGCGAGGGCGTTGGCGAGTTCGACCGCCCGTTGCAGATCGGCCCGTTCGTCGCCCGCGACCAGAGCGCGCAGCGTCTGCCGGACCCGCTGCCGGTCGTCGGTGAGCGGCTGCACGAGCGTCGCGTCTAGGCCCGCCCGGATCACCGCGACCCGCCCCGCATCGTCTACAAGACCTTCTGCCGCCGCAACCGCCTTGCCTAGCCGCACCCCGTCGCTGTCGCGCGCCGCCATACTCGCCGACGCGTCGACGATCAGAATCCGCTCCGGCGCGCCGCTAAGCCGCAGGGTCGGTTGGGAGAGGGCGAACGCCGCCGCGCTCACGAACAGCAGCTGCAAGATCAGGAGCCAAGTCGGCGAAAAGCGCCGCCGCCGCTGGGCGAGCTGTTTGGCCTGACGCCACAAAAACAGCGCCGACACCGCCTGCTGACGTTTCTGTTGCCGGACGAAGTGGAGAACCACCACGAGCGGCAGCGCGAGCAGCAGCCACAAAAACTGCGGCGCGACAAAACCTAGCATCGCCGCGCCCATTCGACAGTCCGGTCGACAATCCGCCCGACAAAAGCTGTTTGGTCGATAAAAGATGCAGATAGAAGCGTTATCATAGTCTGTTTAGCAGTCTAGCAGCCGAGAAATGGGCCTAGTGAGAGGTCGGTATCTTTTGTGGACGCTCGGCCTCGGACGAATCGACCCTGACACATCGACTCTGACACATCAGGTAGGTCGTCCGGGCGACGCTGCAAACGTCTTTGTCGTTTTTACGGCGGCGTTTTGACGGCGGCTCGAGCCCCAGGTCTCAGGTCAGGGTGTCTCAGGTCAGGGTCTGGCACTCCGGCACTTGACCTTCAGGGCCGGGCGATATAGCGTGCGAGAACCATGACTTCACCGACCGAACAGGCAGCAACCGAGCAGCCCGCGGCCAAAATCGCCGTACTCGGAAGTCTTAACGTCGACCTCGTGACGCGGCTCGAGCACTTCCCTCAACCGGGCCAAACGCTTAGCGCCGAAAGTTTTTCGGTGTTTGCCGGCGGTAAAGGCGCGAACCAGGCTGCGGCCTGCGGACGGCTCGGCGCTCAGGTCGCGATGTACGGCGCGCTCGGAACGGACGAACTCGCCGGACGGCTCGACGCGTCGCTACAAGAGAATCACGTCGATGTCAACGCGGTACGCCGCCTAAACGACGTCGCGACCGGAACCGCTTCGATCTGGGTCGATGCGACCGGCGAAAACGCCATCGCGATCGCGGCGGGGGCCAACGCACGGGTCGACCAGGACTACGCAGACGGAGTGATAGAGAAGCTTAACGCCGCTGCCTACCTCCTCATCCAGCTCGAAATCCCGCTAGACACTATGGCCTATGTGCTCAAACAGCTCGCAGACGACGGTCCTAAGGTCATCCTCGACCCCGCTCCCGCCCAAGACCTTAGCCGTCTACCGACCGAGCGGATCTGGCTGCTGACCCCGAACGAACACGAACTCGCCAGCCTCGCCGACCACCCGACCGACAGTGCCGACGCGATCCGCAACGCCTCCGCTAAACTGTCTCGTGCTCTCGGCCTGTCGATGATTCTCTGTAAAGCCGGCGCCCGTGGTGCATATCTGTTTAAGGCTGACGAACCCGACGATCTGCTCCACATCCCCGGCTACGACGTCGACGTGGTCGACACCACCGCCGCCGGTGACGCGTTTAATGGGGCGCTCGCCGTCGCCCTCGCCGAAGACCGGCCTATGCACGAAGCGATCGCGTTCGCAAACGCGGCGGGAGCGCTCTGCGTGACGCGAGAAGGTGCGCAACCGGCGATGCCGAGTCGGGACGAGGTCGCGAACCTCATGCGCCGCTAAATAGGCTCGCCGACTGCTCTTCAATCCACCCGAAGAGTGTTTCGTGACGAATCCGAAGCGGGCCTGAAGGACGGCGGGGGCGTCACGACCTAAACGACACCCTCGGTGCTAGGTCGTGACGTATAACCGTAAGGTATGAAGACCCATCCCGATATGCTCCCGCTCGGCGCCACCGCGCCCGACTTTAAGCTTCCCGGCGTCGACGGCGAGACCTATCAGCTTAGCGACTTTCAGAAGCCGATCTTCGTCTACGTGCAGGGCTGCAACCACTGTCCGTACGTGCTCGCCTATCTCGCCCGGCTCAAACGGGTCGCCCGCGACTACGCCGACCACGTCGACCTCGTGATGGTCAACTCGAACGACGCCGAGCAGTACCCGAGCGACGATTTCGCGTCGATGCAGACCTTCGCCGAGACGCACGCGCTGCCCTTTCCGTACCTGTTCGACGCCGATCAGTCGGTCGCACAGTCCTACCGCGCGTTTCGTACGCCCGAACTGATGGTGTTTGACCGCGACCGCCGCCTCGCCTACCGGGGCCGGGTCGACGACAGCGTCAAAGAGCCCGACAAGGCCACCACCCGCGAACTTCGTGACGCGCTTGAAGCGCTTATCGCCGGCGAGCCGGTACCCGAACCCGAAACCTACGCGATCGGCTGCACGGTGAAGTGGAAGCCGGGTAACGAACCGGTTTTGGCCGAGTAGCGTCATGTCTGAGGCCGATAAAGTGTTACGCAGAGAGGTCGTCGCGCTGCTCGAAAAGGGGCAGGCGCACGTCACGGTAGAATACGCGTTAGAGGGGCTCGAGCCCCACCTTCGCGCCGTCCGTCCTCCCGAACAGCATTCGGTGTGGGAGGTGCTCGAGCACATGCGCATCGCCCAACACGACATCATCCGCTACACCCTCGACCCCGACTACAACTCCCCACCGTGGCCCAAAGGCTACTGGCCCGACCTGCCCGACACCCTTAACGAGGCGCAGTGGCGCGACACAGTCGACGGTTTCTACCGAGGCCGCGACGAGGCTATCTCGCTCGCCCACAATACCGACATCGTCCTAACCGACGAGATCCCGTACGGCGAAGGACGGACCTATCTGCGCCAACTGCTGCTCGTCGCCGACCACAACGCCTACCACCTCGGCCAGATCGTAACGGCGCGGCGGGCGCTCGCGTCGTGGTAACGGTCGCCGCAAAGCGCGCCCGTGATAAGCTGTTTGGGTCTTATGAGCGCCGGTTTTGTTAGCACCGACCGTAAAATCTGACGACGTTTAGAACGCGCGCCACCGAACGCTCGGCACCGACTCGTTCGGTCGTAACCACAGACTGTACTTAGACCGTTAACGAGTAGGCGGACACGACGGGCGAGCGATACCCGAATCCGGCGACCGATACAGCGACCGACAGGCCAGCCAGACGGCAACCCGTCTACATCCTAGAAAGGTTTACACCACTACTGTGACCGATAACAGCCAGACGAACAGAGAGTTTCAGAATACCCAGACCCGAGGTCCCGACGACGAGATCTCCTTGCGCGACCTCTACCTGGTTCTAAAGCGGGGTCTTCCACTTATCGTGATTGTCGGGGTGCTGTTTGGTGTCCTCGGCTTCCTCTACTTTACCGTGCAGACGCCGAGCTACCGGACCGAGAGCGTGACCATTATCACGCCCGCCTCGATCCAGGTCCAGGACTCTAACGGCATCTCGTTTACGCCGCGGGCGAACGTCTCGTTCGAAACCTACGAAACCCTCGCGACGAGCCGTACCGTCGCCGACGCGGTGATCGCGGAGTTTCCAGAGCTCGAACTCGACTTCGACGCCTTTCTAAGAGCGGGCGAGGTCGAGCTTCTTATCGGCCCTCCCGGCCAGCGCCCCGAAACCGCGCAGTTCGTACCGCTATCGGTGTCGCACGTCGTCAACTACGACGACCCCGAAATCGCCGCTGCACTAAGCAACGCCTGGGCCGAAAGCACCTTAGACACCATCCGCAACTCGGTGCTCGGAACGCTTAGCCCGGTCAACCGGGTCACCGACAATCAGCTTCAGACCCTGCGCGTCGACCTCAACAGCGCCGAAGACGCCCTACGCGACTTTCGGATCGACAACAACCTCGAACTGCTCGCCGCGCGCGACAACCGCATCACCAACCGCGTTGCCGACACAGAGCTGCAGCTCGACACCCTCGAACGCCAACTCGCCGTGTCGCAGGTGCGCATTAGCACCCTAAACCGGCAGATCGAGGTCGAGCGGCAGACCACCCCGACCAGCAACCCGACGTCCGACAGCTTTCTGGCCGGGCAGAGCATCGCCGAAGCCCAAGCGTCGATCCGCGGACAGCTCGAGCTGATCCAGACACGCCGGAGTGAGGCTCGAGCCGCCCTCGACCGCTTTAACGAGGCCAACAACCTCACCCTGCTCAGTAGCCAGGTCGAACGGCTTAACAACCAGGTCGCTGACAAAGAAGCCCGGCTAAACGAAATTCCCGGCGACATCCAGCGCGTTAGCGCGCGCATCCTCTACCAGGAAGACCGGCTCGCCGCACAGCCCCAACTGCTCGCACTGCGCGACACCATCCTTAACAACGACGTGCT
Source organism: Trueperaceae bacterium (assembly GCA_034521635.1). Lineage (GTDB taxonomy): Bacteria > Deinococcota > Deinococci > Deinococcales > Trueperaceae > JAXHMC01. Next base: position 37,859 of record JAXHMC010000006.1, read on the forward strand.
AAGCGGCGTCACCCAGGACAACCTCGACCTCGCTACGCTGCTCCAGACCCAGCTCGAAAGCGAAGTCGTCAACCCGACCCACATCTCGCTGCTCGGCAGCCTGATCGGTAGCGAGACCGACCGCGAAAACCTACAGGCCGAAGCCCAGGTATTGCAACAAGAACTCGCCGAGCGGCAAGAACGGCTCACCACCCTCCGTCAGCAGCTGATCGCCCTGCAGACCGAGCGCGAACTGCTGTCGCTGCGCTACGAACAGCTCAACGGCCTCTACACGGGCCTGCTCGGACGCGCCGAACAGCTCGATCTAGCCGGGCAGAGCGGCGCTCCGGGTGCCCGGACGCTGCGCGAACCGGTCGGCGAGAGCGGCTACGTGCCGCCGGTACTCGTCCTCGAACGCAACCTGCGCGACGCCGAACTAAGCGAGGCCGAGCTGCGCACCGACATCACCGAGCTGCGCGCCCAGCTAAGCCAGGACCAGACGACCCTAACCGCCCTGCAGCGCGAACAGGCCCAGCTTAACCGCGAACTCCAACAGCTACAGCTCGAACGCGACAACGCCCGCGCCGCCTACGCCGAAATCGTCAAGCTACAACCGCTCACCTCCTACATCACCGACCTCTTCCCTGCCGGGGCGCAGCTTCTTAACGAGGCGACCGTACCGACCGAACCCGAAGGGTCACGCCTGCTGACCACGCTGCTCGCGGGCATTATCGGCGGTATCTTAGCGCTGCTGTTCGTCTTTTTACGCGCCGCCGTCGCACCGCCGCCCGGAGAGTCTGGCCGCCCAGCCCAGAGGGGGCAGGCCGCTGCGGGTAGCGCGTAACGACCGGACGTTTTATCTGGTTACCAGGACGCTCCATCCGGAGTTTGACAGGGTGACGCGGAAGCGCGCTATCGTTATAGTGTTGACGGTGGCGCGGTAGGGGATCGCGTGATGATGCCGCGTACGACCGCAGACACCGTATCGTCTTGTGATCCCGCACGACCGATTCTTGTACGACCGAAACGTGCCGAAAGCGACCGCGTGGGGCATAAAAACGTGAGAGGTAGAGGCGTTATCGGCACGCACCGCTCGTTTCGGATTGCGGCGAATAGTTCGGTCTAATCGATTCCTGCAGATTCTGTAGGATAGGTGGGGGGCTCGAGCCCCCCATCATCCCTATCCCCCAACCCAGGTCAGAAGCTCTCACCCCCCGCGTCTAAGCCTCTCCGAAACAACAGCGTCGCGCCCCACACCAGAAAGGTTTTCTTATGAGCAAAACCGCCCTTATCACCGGCATCACCGGCCAGGACGGCGCCTATCTCGCCGAACTGCTACTCGGCAAAGACTACACCGTCGTCGGCGCCGAACGTCGCGCGAGCAGCCGCAACCGCAGCCGCCTCGACGAACTCGGCATCAGCGACGATATCGTCTTCGCCGACTTCGACCTCGCCGACCAGGGCAACATGATGCGCGCACTCGACAAACACGCGCCGGACGAAGTCTACAACCTGGCCGCACAGAGCTTCGTCGGCCTGTCGTTCGAACAGCCGATCATGACCGGCGACATCACCGGCATCGGCGTGGCGCGGCTGCTCGAAGCGATCCGCACCGTCGCCCCGAACATCCGCTTCTACCAGGCCTCTACAAGCGAGATGTTCGGCAAGGTGCAGGCCGTCCCGCAGACCGAACAGACACCCTTCTATCCGCGTAGCCCCTACGGCGTCGCCAAACTCTACGGTCACTGGATGACGGTCAACTACCGCGAAGCGTACGACATGTACGCCTGTTCGGGGATCCTCTTTAACCATGAGAGCCCGCTACGCGGCGTCGAGTTCGTGACCCGTAAGACCACGCTCGCGGTGGCCCGTATCAAGCTCGGCCTCCAGAAAGAGCTGCGCCTCGGCAACCTCGACTCGCAGCGCGACTGGGGCTACGCCAAAGAGTACGTCGAGGGGATGTACCTGATGCTGCAACAGGACGCGCCCGACGACTACGTGCTCGCGACCGGCGAGACCCACACCATCGAGGCGTTTGTCGACGCGGCGTTTCGGGCGGTCGACCTTAACTGGCGCGACTACGTCGTGACCGACCCCGCCTTTATCCGCCCTGCCGAAGTCGATCTGCTGTTAGGCGACCCGAGCAAGGCCAAAGCGGAGCTCGGCTGGGAACCGACCATCAAGTTCGACGACCTCGTCGCGCTGATGGTCGAAGCGGACCTCGAGCGGTTGCAGCAGCGCCAGCCGTCGCGGGTGTAGGGACGCCGATGCGCAAGGTGCTGATTACCGGCGCGCAGGGCTTTGCGGGTGGCTACCTCGCCGCACAGCTACGCGAACAGGGTCACGAGGTGTGGGGGACGACAAGCCGCGCTGAGGCGGCGGGCGAACACACACGCCAGGTCGACCTTCGCAACGCGACGCGCACGGCGGAGGTGGTGCGGGAGCTAGCTCCCCACGACATCTACCACCTCGCCGGTATCACCCGCCCCGCTCTGGGTTTAGTGTCGGAGTACTACGATGTCAACCTGTACGGCACCCTTAACGTTCTCGAGGCCGCCAAGACCGTCTCCGCCCGCGTCCTGGTGGTGAGTAGCGCCTACGTCTACGGCGCGCACGACACCCCGATAAACGAAAACACCCCGCTAAGGCCGGTCAACCACTACGGCTCGAGCAAAGCCGCCGCCGACCTCGCCGCGATTAGCTACGCGCTCGGCGGCCTCCACGTCGTCCGGGTCCGCCCCTTTAACCACACCGGCCCCGGCCAGTCACCCAACTTCGTACTGCCGACCCTCGTCCGGCAACTCGCCGAGATCGAAGCGGGCGCCCAAGAGCCAGTCTTTAAGCTCGGCAACGTAGAGAGCGTCCGCGACTTCTGCGACGTGCGCGACATGGTGCGCGCCTACCCGCTGCTTTTAGACCGGGGCGACGTCGGTGCGGTCTACAACCTCGCGAGCGGACAGGGGATCGCGGTTCGGACGCTCGCAGAGAAGGTCATGGCCCTTTCGGACGCCCACATCCGCCTCGACATCGAACCCGCCCGGCAGCGCGCGACCGACATCCCCTATCTGGTCGGCGACGCCTCGAAAACCGAAGCGGCGGTCGGCTGGACGCGGCAGTACAGTCTGGACGACACCCTGCACGACATGATCGGCTGGGAGCGCGCCGGGGGTCGGGAAGGGACGCAGGCGGAGCGGATCGGGGAACACTTCGGGGTTTGTCATTTATCGACCGGCGACGTATTTCGTTCGGCGAAACAACTGGAGGCGTCGGGCTACGGGTCGCCGGCCCTGATCCGCGCGCTGGAATATATGCGGCGGGGCGAGCTGGTGCCGGATGAAATCGTGCTGGAGATCGTTCGCGAACGGGCGGCCTGCCTGCGGTGTGGAGGGGGTGTTTTGCTGGACGAGATTCCCGGACGGTCGCGCAGGCGGAGGCGCTTTCCGGGTTGCTGGAGGAACGAAACCTTTCCCTGACCGCCGTGATCAACTACGACCTTCCGATCGCGCAGATCGTGGCTAGGCTCAACGGCCGTCGGGTTTGTCGGGGGTGCCGGGCGGTGTTTCATGTCACGGGGCATCCGCCCCGGGAGGACGGAGTCTGCGATCACTGCGGCGAACCGCTGATCCAGCGCGAGGACAACCGGCGATCGTCCGGGTGCGCATGGAGCAGTACGAAGCCAGCACCCGCCCGCTCATCCGATATTACGAGGAGCGCAAATTGCTGGTGACCGTCGACGCCCACGGTTCGCCGGAAGAAATCTTCGAACGTACGAAGGAACGGCTGGCCGCGAGGGTCCAGGGGTAGGAGGGTGTCGAGGGGCGAGTGCCGGGGAACTTGTTGTGAGGACGTTCTTTGCCCAAGCGTGATCCGGGTCGTCCGCGTCGATAGCCGCAACCAGAACCCCCGTATCAACGACGATGTTTCTCGGCCAGTTTTTTGCGGATTCTGTCACGGTGGGTACCTTTCTTCTTCCCAGTGAAATTATCTCCGGAACGTTCTTCGAGTCCCGGCAAAAGGATTCGTTGCTTCGACAATTTTTCAAAAACGTAGCGCTTGCTCTCGGATTCGATGATCACGCTTTCTCCGGTCGGCGGCCTGCCGGGCTTTCCGGAATGATCGTTGGAAATCGGTGATGTTGGTTTTCATGGTCGGACTGTCAGACAGATTACGCAAGCTTTCAAGGGCAAACGATCGAAATCGTCTCTGCATTTCTTGTTCGCGGCGCTACCATCCCTAGGAGTCTGCCGGGCTTCGGCGACAGGCTGCTAGGGGGCTTGACACCGAGATAAATTCGGTAGAGCGTTCAGTCCTTCTCCCAATTCGAAAAGTCGGGGTCGTTGTGGATCGCGGCTTGGTTGGACCAGCGGCGCATGTCGCGGAGCTGCTCCTCGTCGAGCAGCCTCACGTTTCCGTCCAGGTCGGCGACCACGGCCTTCCCTCCGTATTCGAGGAAACGAAACCGAGGGAGGCGGGGATGTCGGGATTGTAGTCGCCCCACGCGGGGGAGCCGGGTGATTTCGGCGCGTTGACCGAAAAAAGCCGACGGAATCCGAATATTCGGAGGACGTCGAATATCGGGAACTCACAAAAACGATGAGCCTCGGAGGGATTGTGTGCGTCGCCGGGCCACAAAACCCAAAAGTCGGACGGAGGGGTGGGGGAGGCGCCGCCGTTCCGGCCGCCGGGGTCGTAATCGGCGTGTTTCCGCCCGTCGTAGTGCCCGCCGACAAACACGCTGTTCATCCCGAAGGATGGGTGAAGGCTGGTTGTGTAAGCGCTTTTCGAGGCTTCCCGCTTGTAAAACTCGCGGTGATCGCCGACGTAAAGAGACGCCACGTGGTTGTCGAGAAAGGGCGCGATCCGCCACGGATAGCGCTTCGCTTCCTCGCTGGAGCTTGCGAGAGGCCGCCCGTGGGGCGGGTGGATGGTTTCTCCCGCATCGCCATAACCCATCAAATAGCGGCCGTTGCTTTCATCGGCGTGAGCAGGTAGGCGAGGGTGATCGAGCGGGCGCCGGCGATGGCGGCGGCCTTTTGCCCGGCCAGTTTAGCGAGCGGCACTTACTCCGGCGACAAGCAACCCGGAGAGGATGCCGACGACCGCGACGGCAATCAGCATCTCAATCAGGGTGAAGCCTCGCGTGCCGGCGAAGCTTCGCGGAGCCTGTCTGAAGTGGATTGATGAATACCTTTTTCATGATTCGGGTTGGTGGATGACTTTCAGTCGGAAGAAGAGGGGGCCGTAGGCAAGAATGCTTCGGTGGGCCAACCGTCAACCGGTTTCCGTGCCGTCACCGTTGAAGGCCGGATCGGGAGGCTCTTCGGTGTAGGTTTCGCCGCTGCCGTCACCGTTGTGGTGCCAGTTGACCAGGTCGTCCGAGACCAGCACTCGGTAAACGGATCGGAGGCCATTTGGCGACGATAGACGAATCGGGGTGCAAACCGAAGCTCCTGTTTCATTAAGGCGGGGCGCGAGGCGGGTGGAATCGCGCTCTTCCGGAAGGCCGCCGAAGGCGTATCGAGCGGAATTGCCAAAGGTATCTCCGTAGCGGGATTGGCTCCGGGATCCGCGCGGGCGGGAAAGGACGGATCGGTCACGAAGGGGTTGATCGTGTTGAAGGTCCAGGCGTCGTAGTTCCGAGGCGCGAAAACGGCCCCCGCAACCGGGGCCTCGGTCATCGTCAGAGTTTCCGGAGTCGCGTCGCCGGAGAGATTTCCCTCCCAGCCGACAAATACGTGGTCGAATGCGGGGTCGCCGACCGGGCGCAGTTCCACCCGGTCGCCGGGTTGATAGGTGGCGCGCGGTTCGGATTCGCCGACCAGGTTGTGTTCCACTTCGCCGACGCCGGCGAAGGCGGAATTGGTCTCGACCTGCAAGGCTACAGAGTTGCTCGTCGGCTGGTCGAAGGTGTCCAACTGGACTTCCTGCAAACTCATGGAGCTTCCACTGGCGGCGAAACCGACGAAGAAATCGAAGACCGACTCGGCGGAAGATCCCGTCCGTGGCGAACGTGCTCCCGTCTTTCTGCAGGTCGGCGTAGCCGGAAGGGCCGTCCGCCGCTTTCAAAACCCCGTCTTCCCGTCTCGCGGTCAAAGATGAAAGCGCTGTCGAGGTCCGGAATCGTTCCGATGGAACGTATCTGGAGGAGCACGGAATCCGTTTGGAACGGCGGCTGATGGAGAATCAGGAACTCTGTGGTAATCCGCTGAAGCTGTAAATACCGTTTGAGCTGCTTATGATCGTTCCTTCATCCGGTCCGTTTTGGATAAGGTTGACGTCCGTGTTGGTGGATTCGGGGTTGTTCGATATGCCTACCCTTCGCGGAAACGGACCGACCGTTTCGCCCTCGGCCGGCTTTGGGTACTCGGTAAACGGGTAAAAGCATGCGCCAGCCGAATTCGGTCCGTGCACCCGCCGGAAGGTCGGGGACTATGAAATCGGCCCGTGCCGCCGGAAGGGCGGCCGAGAACGCGGCGGTTGCTAAAAGTCGTTTCATCGATGGATCTGTTTTTTCAATACGATTGGACACGGCCCCGGAAGGGCCGGCGGCGCCCCCTGCGGGAGGCCGCGGGCCCGGGCATCCCGAGCGACTTTCAGCCCGCCGGGCCCGGTGCAAAAGCACCAGCGCGAGGGCTCCAACGCGCCGAGGGCGAAAGCGGGAGGTTCCCGGAACCGGTGTCGACAGTGCCGGAGAAGGCTTCCACCCGGATGGCGTCGACGGAGCGGAAGCTGGTGTTCGAAACGGCAATATCCCGAAGGTGGCGATGAAGGAATCGGACGGATTAGTCAGCTCCAGATCCCGAAAGAAAACCGAGTTGCCGTCGAAGACGAGTCCTGGTAGGAGCCGGTGCGGATCTCATTCGCGTCGATATCCGTTGAAGGAGCGTTCGGGAAGGCGAGGAATCCGATCCGACGAGACTGTAGCTGATTCGCAGGAAGTCCACATCGGCGTCAAACGTCGCCGCCACGGACCATTGGAAGGTGCCGTTGTGAACATAAAAGGAGTCCGGATCCCCGAGGAATCCTACCAGGGCAGTCGAAGCCCGCGAGGATCTCCGTCGACACCTCGGTCGAGGTGAAGGCGGTTGCCATCGTTCGTCAGGCTTCGAGCGGCCCCTTGCGAACCGCTTCCGCCGGCGATATTCTGGCCGGGGGCGTCGCCCAGCCCCATTCGTCCCATTGGGCTAGCGGGACAGCGGCCCCGTCGGTGAGGAAGACCGTGGCGCCCGGAAGGGGCGGAGCCAGCAACTCAGTACCGTCCGGCGAGTCCGACTCGCCTTAGGTTCTTTAGTGATTTGATGTTTGTTTCTCATCTTCGTCTGCGGTTGGTTTCTGCGGTTTTCCGAATCGCGAGTGGCGAGGTCCGGGAGGGAAAGGTGCTGATTTTGTTTTCTGTGCGAATAGATTCAGTCTCAATAGACTGAAATATTGACTGTTTTGATTCGGAATAACTTAAGAGATTAGAAAACGCTGGCCTCGGAGTCAGCAAATCCTGCAGGTCGTTATTGACAATGAGATTCAATCGCAATTCGAGCTTGCGTCGTCAATGCTTTACAGGAAAATTTCCGTTTGTGATGCATTTTTCTTTATTTTGAACGCCTTCGTTTTCGCCCTGCTCGCTGTGTGCGCCCTTTTCACGGAGGCCCGTGCGGCGGAATCCCCCGATCGGATCGTTACCGTAGCGGCGCGGCCACGGAAATCGTCTGGGCGCTCGGCGCCGGGGATCGGTCATCCACGGTCGATCTCTCGACGCCTACCTGCTGCGGCCGGAGGTGCGGAATTTGCCGCAGGTCGGCTACGTGCGGCAATCAGCCGGAAGGCGTGCTTTCGATGGAGCCGGATCTCGTGGTCGCGACGGGCGCGCTCGGTCCGCCCGCCGCTCGCGAAATGATGGAACGTGTGCGAGTGCCCGTGGTTTGGCTGCCGGATCCGGTCGAGGTCGACGACCTCCGGCGATCCGTGCGCCGGGTGGCGGAGAAACTCGGCCGAACCGAAAAGGCCGAAAGCCTGCTGGATAAGGTCGAGGCCCGACTGAACGAGGTCCGGGACCGCGCCGTACGCAGCTTCGCGAGAAGCCTTCGGTCCTCTTTCTCGAACCGCCGGGCGCCTCTTCGGCGGAACGGCGGCGGGACCGAACACCCGCGCCGACACGCTCATCCGCCTCGCCGGCGGGCGTAACGCGGTGCGGGAGTTCCAGAGTTCCAGCCCATCTCGCGCGAAAGCCTCCTCGCTCTGAATCCGGACGTGATCCTCGTCGGTCAGTCCGACAATCACGGGGGCGATGACGCATCATCGAGGCGTTGCGGAACAGCGCGACGCTGTCCGGAGTCGACTGCCGCAGGGCGCGGTGCGGCGGTGCCGCTCAACGACCTTGCCTTCGGGCCGCGTCTGGGAGAGGCCGTGATGCGTTGGAACGAACATTTGCTGGAATGGAAGCGGTCGGAGCGAAAATAAGCCCTGCGCGGCGGAAAAAGGCGGATGCGCTCGGAGCCGGGAAGTCGCCCCGTGGTCCCGAGCTATGACATCGGTGCGCTGGAGTCTTT
>JAXHMC010000007.1:0-47482 GCA_034521635.1 Trueperaceae bacterium
GGTGCGGATCGACCATATCGACGGGCTGTTCGACCCGCACAGCTACCTCGAACACCTGCGCGAACTCGGCGCCCGGCAGGTGTGGGTCGAAAAGATCCTGGCGCCCGGCGAGACCATGCCCGAAACGTGGTACACGAGCGGCACCACCGGCTACGAGTTTCTTAACGACGCGATGGGGGTGCTGACCGACCCGGGCGGCGAGATCCCGATCAAACGGATCTACCGCCGCTTCGTCGACGACGTCACCCCCTACGACGAAGAGGTCCATAACAGCAAGCGTTTGGTGATGGAGACCAGTCTGTCCGGCGAGCTGTTTAGACTCGCCAACGCCCTCGACCGGCTTTCGGAAGCCGACTACCACACCCGCGACTTTACGCTCGAGTCGCTCCGCGAAGCGCTCGCCGAGGTCGCCGCCGCCTTTCCGCGCTACCGGACCTACCTGCCGCACAACGCCGAGGAGGCCGCCGAGGTTATCCGCGACACAATCGCCCGAGCCAAGCGCCGTAACCCGGCCACCGAGCTGTCGGTCTACGACTTTATCGAACGGAGCCTGGTCGGCGAGGTGCGAGAAGACCTCGAGGAGGCGCGCCGCGCCTTTGTAGGCCGCTTTCAGCAGTACACCGCGCCGGTCGCCGCCAAAGGGGTCGAAGACACCACCTTCTACCGCTACCTGCCGCTCGTCGCCCTAAACGAGGTCGGCGGCGAACCGGATCACTTCGGCACCGCGCCGCACGCCTTTCACGCCCGGGCCCAGTTTCGGGCCTACCGCTACCCGGACAACCTGCTCGCGACCGCCACCCACGACCACAAACGGGGCGAGGACACCCGCATGCGGCTGATCGCCCTCGCCGAGATGCCCGACCTCTGGCAGCGCACCCTCGGCCTGCTCGACCAGGAGGTGCGGCGGCAGCGCGAGGCGAGCGCTACGCCGCCCTTTACCGAGCGTCCGTCTCGTAACGACGAGTATCTGTTCTACCAGCTCCTCGTCGGACTCTACGCGGGCGCGGACAAGGACACGCTCGCCGACCGGCTCGTGCAGTACATGGAGAAGGCGGTCCGCGAAGCCAAGCTCCGCAGCAGTTGGCTCAACCCCGACGAAGGCTACGAACGGGTGCTGACCGACTTTGTCCGGGCGATGACCGACAGCCGCCGGGTGCGGCGGATTATCGGCCCGCTGTCTGCCGAGCTCGCCGCCTGCGGCTTTCAGAACACGCTCGCGCAGACCATTCTCAAGATCACCACCCCCGGCGTGCCCGACTTCTATCAGGGCAGCGAACTGTTCGACCTGAGCCTGGTCGACCCCGACAACCGGAAACCGGTCGACTACGAGCGGCGGCGGCGTATGCTAGACGAGCTCGAGCCCCTCCTCAACCACCCCGAACCCGAACACGTCCGCAACCTCTACGAACACCAGACCGAGTTCGCCAAGCTCTACCTGACCAGCCGGCTGCTACGGTTTCGGAGCGAACACGCCGACCTCTTTGCGGGTGAGTACCGGGTGCTCGAGCCCAGCGGAGACGCCGCCGAGCATATCCTCGCCTACGCCCGCGAAGCCGAACGCGAAGCCCTGATCGTCGTTATCCCCCGCTTTCCGGCGACCCCGGCGGGCCGACACACCCTCCCGCTACCCGGCGCGCTACAGGGTCGCGACTGGCACGAGGTGCTGACCGGCGAGCGCGTCACCGCCGACACCGCGCTAGACACGGCGGCGCGCCCCCTCCCCTTTACCGTGCTCTACAGCAAAACAGAATGGTAGGCTAACAGCGCGCACAACCGCGACCACCGCCTCCTAAGCGAAAAACTCCGTGTGTGAGCCCCTGTTTCGGGTTCACGGAAGGGTTTACATGAAAACTGACATGTCTAAGCAGACCGCACAGCAACCGCCCGAAACCTGGTCGCGCACCATGATTCTGCGGGTCGACCCGCAGGTCGACGAAGGCCGCCACCCGGTCAAACGGATCGTAAACGAAGACGTGCTCGTCTCGGCAGACATCGTCTCGGACGGCCACGACATCCCCGCCGCCGAAGTGCTCTACGGCCCCGAAGGCGAGGACGAGGTCGCGGTACGGATGACCTTTCTGGGCAACGACCTCTATCAGGCGCTGTTTACCCCCGACCGGATGGGGGTGTGGACCTACCGAGTACGCGCCTGGATCGACCAGTTCGCGACCTGGCAGGAGCTGTTCGAGCGGCGGGTCAAAGGGGGTAGCCCCGAAGCAGAGCTCAAAAGCGAACTCCAGGAGGGCGCGTCGATCCTCAAAAAGTCGCTGGGCCGAGCCGAAGCAGAAGACCGGAAGCGGCTCCAGGACTACATCGACGCCTTCGAGGCGGGTGAAGTGAACCGGGCGCTCGAAGGCGAGGTGCAGGCTCTGGCCGCACTCTACGACACCCGCGAAGGGGCGACCGAGAGCGACGTCCGCCGGGCGCTTGTCGAACGTCCGCTCGCACGTACGAGTGCCTGGTACGAGTTTTTTCCGCGCTCGGTGGGCCCGGATCACGAACACGGCACCCTCGACGACGCCGCCGATATGCTTCCGTACGTCAAGGAGATGGGCTTCGACATCGTCTACCTGCCGCCTATCCACCCGATCGGCAGAAGCCACCGCAAGGGTAAAGACAACGCGCCGGTCGCCGCAGAGGGCGAGCCGGGCAGCCCCTGGGCGATCGGTAACGAGGACGGCGGCCACAAGACGGTGCACCCCGAACTCGGCGGGATCGAGGCGTTCGACCGGTTTATGGAGCGCGCCCGCGAGCTCGATCTCGAAGTCGCACTCGATCTCGCCTACCAGTGCGCCCCCGACCACCCCTACACCAAAGAGCACCCCGAATGGTTTAGGCAGCGCCCCGACGGCTCGATCCGCTACGCGGAAAACCCGCCCAAGAAGTACCAGGACATCTACCCGATCAACTTCGAGGGCGACAACTGGGAAGCGTTGTGGCTCGAGCTCCGCGACGTGGTCGAGTTCTGGGCGAAGCGCGGGGTGCGCACCTTTCGGGTCGACAACCCGCACACCAAGCCGCTGCCGTTCTGGGCGTGGTGTTTTAGCACGCTGCGCGAGAGCTACCCCGATCTGATCTTTCTAGCCGAAGCGTTTACCCGCCCCAAGCTGATGTACGCTCTCGGCAAAGTCGGGTTTAGCCAGTCCTACACGTACTTTACCTGGCGCTACAACAAGCAGGAGTTTCAGGACTACCTTACCGAACTGTTTCACACCGACGTCTACAACTACTACCGGCCTAGCTTCTGGCCGAACACGCCCGACATCCTGCCGCCCTACCTCGACAACAAGCCGACCTTTCAGAGCCGGCTGATCCTGGCGTCGACCCTGTCGGCTTCGTACGGGATCTACGGGCCCGCCTTCGAGCTGATGGCTTCGGATATCCACCCGGCGAGAGAAGAGTACCGGGACAACGAGAAATACGAGATTAAAGACTGGGACCTCGACGCGCCGCACTCCTTAAAGCCGCTCATCACCCGGATCAACACCATCCGGCGCGAAAACAGCGCCCTGCACCACAACCGCAACTTGCAGTTTCACGACGTCGACAACGACGAGCTGATCGCCTACAGCAAGCGCGACGGCGACAACCTGATCCTGGTCGTGGTTAATTTCGACCCGCACTACACGCAGTCCAGCTTCGTACAGCTACCGCTCGCCGAGTTGGGGCTCGAGCCCCACCAACCCTACGAACTCGAAGACCTGATCGACGGCGCCCGCTACTACTGGCACGGCCCTCGCAACTACCTAGAGCTAGACCCCCACAAGTTTCCGGCCCACGTGTTTAAGGTTCACCGCGAGGTAGGCCGCGAACAGGACCACGACACCTTCGTATAACCTCTGCCGCCCGGCGTCTGCGGCCTAGTGTCACGCCAGAGCGTCACGCATCTCCGGTATCGACGGGCACCGCCCCGAGTTCTGGCCGAAGTTTCCGGTCGCTAAGACTGGGCGCACAGGCCCGTCGCCAAGACCTTACGAATAAATACGAAGCAGACAGTGTCCGGGCGAACCGCAGCGGTTACGGGAACGTCCCTTTACAAGCTCCCGGTCCGGATTCGCCCGATCTTCTGACCGACCCTCCCGAAAGAGGTATCCATGGCAGCACCGACAGCATCACAACAGTGGTACAAAGACGCGGTTATCTATCAGATTCACGTCAGGTCTTTTTTCGACTCTAACAACGACGGCTACGGCGATTTTACCGGCGTACGCGAAAAACTACCCTATCTCGAAGAGCTCGGCGTCAACACGCTCTGGCTCCTCCCCTTCTACAAGTCGCCACTCCGCGACGACGGTTACGACATCTCGGACTACTACCAGATCCTGCCGGTTCACGGCGACCTAGACGCGTTTCAGGCGTTCTTGCAAGACGCCAAATCGCGCGGGATGCGCGTGATTACCGAGCTAGTGCTCAACCACACCTCTGACCAGCACCAGTGGTTTCAGGAAGCGCGCGACCCCGCCTCGCCCAAACACGACTGGTACGTGTGGAGCGAGAGCGCCGAAAAATACAAAGACGTGCGGATCATCTTTACCGACACCGAACACTCTAACTGGGCTTGGGACCCTAAAGCCAAAAAGTACTACTGGCACCGCTTCTTTAGCCATCAGCCCGACCTCAACTGGGACAACCCCGAGGTCGAAAAGGCGATGCACGAGGTGATGTTTTACTGGTTAGACATGGGCGTAGACGGCTTTAGGCTAGACGCCGTGCCCTACCTCTACGAACGGGAGGGGACGAACAGCGAAAACCTGCCCGAAACCCTAGACGCGATCAAGCGGCTCCGCAAGGCGCTCGACGAGCGCTACAACGGCGAGAAGATTCTGCTCGCCGAAGCGAACCAGTGGCCCGAAGACACCCTCCCCTACTTCGGAGACAGCGAGGGCGACGGGGTGCAGATGGCGTTTAACTTTCCGGTCATGCCGCGCATGTATTTAGCGCTGCGCCGCGAGAACCGTATGCCGATCACCGAAATGCTTAACCTGACCGCGGACATCCCGGAAGAGGCTCAGTGGGCGCTGTTTTTGCGTAACCACGACGAGCTCACCCTAGAGATGGTGACCGACGAAGAGCGCGACTTTATGTACAACGAGTACGCCGCCGACCGGCAGTTTCGGATCAACGTCGGGATTCGGCGGCGGCTCGCCCCGCTGCTCGGCGGCGAGCGGCGCCGGATCGAGCTGATGAACGCGCTCCTCCTGTCGCTTAAGGGGAGTCCGGTCATCTACTACGGCGACGAGATCGGGATGGGCGACAACACCTTCCTCGGCGACCGCAACGGCGTCCGTACCCCGATGCAGTGGAGCGCGGACCGCAACGCCGGCTTTTCTAAGGCGCCCTTTCACCAGCTCTTTCTGCCTACCATTAACGAGGGGCGCTACAGCTACCAGTTCGTCAACGTCGAGGAGGGCCAGAGCAATCCCCACTCGCTCTATAACTTTATGCGGCGGATTATCGCCGTGCGCAACCGCCACGGCGCAACCTTCGGGCGCGGCAGCATGACGATCCTAGACCTAGACAACGCGCGCGTCCTCGCCTATCTGCGGCACTACCAGGACGAAACCATCCTGGTGGTCGCGAACCTGTCGCGCTTCGCTCAGGCCGTGCAGCTACCTTTGGAGGCGTTTGCGGGGCAGTATCCGGTCGAACTGTTTAGCCAGTCACCCTTTCCGCAGATCGAGGCGGGCGGCTATCAGCTGTCGCTTGCCCCGCACGGCTTCTTCTGGTTTTCGCTCGAACAGGAGCCGGAAGCGGTCGAGGCTACCCCGTACCGAGAGCCCGTCGAGGCACCGGACACGGGCGTCCGGAGAACCCTACCGACCCTAAAGCTCGACGGGGGCATCGAAACAGTGCTCGTCGACACCCTGGTGCAGGGCGGCGCCCGCAAAGCGCTAGAACAGGCGCTGCCGGACTATCTCGAAACGCAGCGCTGGTTCGGAGCCAAGGAGCGCCCCATCCGGTCGGTCAAGCTCGAAGACGCCGTGCGGCTCCAGTCGCGCCCCTTTCCGGCCTATCTCGCGCTGCTTAACGTCGCGTTCGAAGAGGGCACAGAGCGCTACTTTCTGCCCCTCGCGACCGCCGACCAAGAGAGCGCCGAGCTTATCTTTGCAGAGCGCCCTAAGGCGCCTGTCGCCTGGACCGAAGGAGAAAGCGAGCGCCGGCTCCTGTTCGACGCGACCGCGAGCCCCGACTTCTGGCAGGCGCTCTACCGGGCGACCCGTAACGGCTGGAAGGGGCGGAGTCTGAAAGGGCTCTACAGCGCCGAAGCCCAGCCGGGCGCCGAGCTGCCCGACGCCCCGGAGGCGCAGGTGTTGGGGGTCGAACAGAGCAACAGTTCGGCGATATTTAAACCGTCCGCGTTCGGCAAGCTCTACCGGAAGCTAGAAGCGGGGCCGAGCCCCGAAGCCGAACTGCTCGACTACCTGACCCGCGCCGAGTTTCCGTTCGTACCGCAGATCAAGGGCCGCCTCGGCTTTAAGCGCGGCGGGCTCGAGCTCACCCTAGGCATCTTTCAGGACTACCTCGAAGCCGACGGCGACGTCTGGAGCTACGCCCTACGCAAGTTCGGCCTCTATCTCGACCGCGTCGGTACGGTCGCGCCGCCCCAGGACCGCTTTCCGGAGCGCTTCGACCAGGAACCCCCCGTATGGATCGAGGACAACGCCGGCGAGGTGCTGCAGATGGCGCGCCTGATCGGGGTGCGCACCGCCGAGATGCACCGGGTTCTCGGCGAGGCCGACGCGCCCGCGTTACGCCCGGAACCGACCGGGCCCCAAGAACTCGGCGCCTTCGTCGAGCGGGTCAAGACCGAAGCGGCGCGGACGTTAGAGCTGCTCGAGGCCAAAGAGATCGCGATCGGAGAGACGTTGCTCGACCGGGGGCTCGGCTTTCTAGACAACCTTGCGGGGCTCGAGCCCGACTGGCATAAGATCCGCATCCACGGCGACTACCACCTCGGCCAGATTATCGACGCCGACGGCGACTACTACATCCTCGACTTCGAAGGCGAGCCGATCCGCAGCCTCGAAGAACGCCGCAGCAAAGACCAGGCGCTCCGAGACGTGTCGGGTATGCTCCGCTCGCTCGAATACGCCGCCCTCGTCGCCTGGCAGAACCACCCGGAAAACGGCGGCAACGCACACCTCGAAGCGTGGTCGAACACTCTGATGCGCTGGAGTGAAGCGGTGTTTTTAGAAGCCTACTTCTCGACGGCAGGCCCCGAAGCCGCGTTTCTGCCCCGCGACACCCGAACCCGCGACCTACTGCTGTGGGCGTTTCAGCTCGACAAAGTCCTCTACGAGATCCGCTACGAACTCGGCCACCGCCCCGACTGGGTAGCACTGCCGCTGCAGGGGCTCGACAAGCTGCTTAAAGAGATCGACTCCTAAACGGCTGAACGAAGCACGCAAAACAGATCGATGAAACAGATCGACCGACCTCCAAGGGGGTCGGTCTTTTTTAGCGGTTGTGTCTCGCTATACCCGGGCGGTCATCGACGCTACGACGACGTCGCCGTCTATCCCGTCGTCTCCCCTGCTGGCTCTGACGCGTTTAGAGCCGCGATGATCGGACGGCTCCGCCACCACAGCCAACCGAGCTGCGCGAGCGTCCCGGCGATAAACGACACGAGCGCGACCGCGATCCCCGGAAAGGTCTGGAGCGCGACGCCGATGAAGAGCAGCGCACTGCTCACCACCAGAAACACCACCACCGACTCGGTGATGCTCCGGGTGCGTCGCCCGAACATAATCGTCCCCTGGTAGTAGTTACGCACCGCGTCTAGGGCGGGCCAGAGCAGGCCGAGCCACAGACCGGTTCGGGCGAGGTCGGCGAGCTCTTCGCTAAGCCCGGACACGGTCACGAACCAGAAGTGCGACAGCGGGGTCGCGGCGATCGCCAGGGTGAGCACGAACACGCCGCTCGCGAGCAGCACGGTAAAGCGGCGCAGGCTCCGAAACGCACCCCGTTCGTCCATCAGCGCTACGACCACCTCGTTGTAGGCGTAGCCGAGGCTGCGCAGCATAAAGAGCAGACCGTTAAGCACCGGCCAGACCGCGAGCGACTCGAGCGCCCGGGGCATCCGGCTGATCGTCGCGCTGCCGAGCGGCTGCACGGCAAGGAGCAGCAGACTGGTTAGGGCGAGCGGGATGTAGAAGTTGTAGAAGTCGGCCCAGTTCAGGGGCGGCGTAACGACCGGGGCGTCGGTGAGGGGGCCGTGGATGATGGGGTGGGCGCGAAAGCCAGTGTAGACAGCTTCAGCGCTTACGCCCGCAGCGATAGCGATGGTCGCGACCACGATGCCGGGCAGGCCGCCGATCGCGGTGGTGATGAGGAGCGCGGCGATCACGGCGGCGAAGCGGATCGCGGTGCCGATCGTTACGGCTTTGGGGTAACCGAAGCGGATCAGCACCCCCTGGTGAAAACGGCGGTAGGCGATGGTCCAGGTCCAGGGCAGCATGATCATCAGGCCGAGGCGGGCCGGTTCGATGATCGCGGCGGGCGGGTCGATCAGACCGACCACCACGATGTCGAACAGCGGCGTAAAGGCGATCGCGGCGTGGAGCAGCGTCAGCAGACCGCCGGTCCACATCATAAAGCGATACATTTTGCGGTACGAGGCGAGGTCGCGGCTGAGCGCGGTCGAGGCGGCGAGCAGCATAATGACTGGCGCTTCGACAATGAGCGCGACCGGAAACACGACGCCGCCGTAGGCCGCGAGGTGGATGGTCGGGTCGGCGAGGCGGGCCATGACGGCGCTGACTAAGGGGAGCTCGAGCCCCATAAACAGCCAGCTCGCCGCGAGAGGCCACCAGGTCGAAAAGATACGCTGTTGGGTTACCGGTCGGTTAAGGGGTGGGGTAATGGTAGAAATGGCGGACACGCTCCCGACAATAACGCCCGGCGCGGGGTCGGGCGGTGCCTGACGTACATTAGGCGGGTGGTAGGCGGGGTTAGCTCGAGCCCTCCCGCGTCGCGATCAGGTCGCGCACCTCGGCGAGCAGCGCTTTGCGCTCGAACGGCTTCTGGATAAAGCTGTCGAAGTGCTCGCGCGGCACCGCCTCTTTCCAGTAGGGGTCGTCGAGACCGGTCAGCATGATGATAGGGATGTGCTCGAGCCGGTCGGTGGTGCGCATATGCTTGGCGACGTCAGCGCCGGTTGTAAACGGCATCATCAGGTCGAGGATGGCGAGGTCGGGGGTGTGGTCCTCGAGAAAGGCGAGCGTCTCTTTGCCGTTGTCGAGGCAGTGGACGCGGTAACCCTGGGGCTCGAGCATGCTCTTGAGTAGCACCTGGATCCGCTTGTTGTCTTCGGCGACAAGGATCTCTTTCATAAGCCTCACCATACCGCGTTCGGGGCGCCGGCGAAGGTGACAACGACGATGCCGACGACGGTGCCAACAACGAACGGGCCCGCCCCGGACTCCGGACTATTGAAAGGTCACCGGTAACCGGATCGCCGCCGCGAGACGGCGTTTGTAGGCCGCCCGGGAGAGGTCGAGCGCTCCGAAACGGCGCAGGTGCGCGGTGCTAAACTGGGTGTCGAACAGGGTGTAACCGCGCGCACGCAGGTGCGCTAACAGGCTGACGAGCGCGACCTTGCTGCTGTCGCTAACGCGGCTAAACATGCTCTCGCCGGCGAAAAACCCGCCGATGCTCACCCCGTACACACCGCCTACAAGCCGCCCGGACAGCCACGTTTCGGCGCTGTGCGCGTAGCCGTAGCGGTGCAGCGCGGTGTAGAGGTCGACAAACTCGTCGCTAATCCAGGTCGACTCGCGCCCCGGTGCCGGTTCGGCGCAGCCCTCCATCACCTCCCGAAAACAGCGGTCGAAGCTCACTTCGAACACCTCTTGGCGCAGCGTTTTACGGAGCGAACGCGACACGTGAAAGCTCTCTAGCGGGATGATGGTACGTGGGTCGGGGTCATACCAGTAGACCTCATCATCCGAATCGGCCATCGGAAAGTAGCCCCGGGCGTACGCTTGTAACAGAAGCTCGGGAGTCAGATCCATACCCTAGCCTACGACATCTGCAGACGGTAACGGCGGAATCCGACGCGATCCCGTTCTGGCTCGGTAACGGTTCCGGGAGACGCTAAAACGGTCCATATATTCGCCGTCCGTAGTGGTGTGTCGTGTAGAACGGCGTCCCACAAAACTGCTAGCCACTACGATGAACGGCCCTGCCGAGACGTACAGAATACTGTCAGCACTATCGCGACGGGGCCGGTTCGTTGTCTGGTTTTGGTTTGAGGGTCGGGTTTAAATGACTTGCAGCACAGCCTGACAACGACCCCACTGGATCGCTTCGGCGCGGCTCGGCACCCAGATGTCGACCTGGTTGCGTTTGCGGCGGTGCATGGTGTCTTGCACCTCGAGGATCGTATCGACGTTCCAGGCACCGCAGCGGTAGGGGTCTTCTTCGATGTGGACGATCCGGATCTGTGTGCCGTAGGGGAGCTGTGTCGAGAGCAGATCGCGGCTCACCGCGACGATGCCGGGGCGGACCTGTTCTTGGGTCGAGGTTAAGAAGGGGGTGCTGTCGGTCTGGTCGACGGTCGACGAATACGCCGTAATGATCACGCTTATCGATTGCGAGCCCGCCGACGTGTGGGTGCCGAACGCCAACAAGAGCAGGCTAGACACGACATAGACGTAGCGCCGCAGTAGGTTTAGGTGAACCATAAAACTCCTTTAATTGTTGTGATGTTGCTGTTTTTGTGGTGGTGCCGGGTGCTTCGCCGCCGCACAACGTGAGCCCTAAGGCCAGTAGCACTGAGACTGATAGACGCTGCCCGAACGGCAGCGCTTGCTGCTAGAGCACAGCGTGGACTTACGGCGTAACACCCGGCGGTAGATCCGCACCGCAGTGCGAACCGACAGGACCATAAAAAACCCTGTCGTAACCAACCGACAAGGATTCTAAGCCTTATATTGCGGGTTGTGGGTGTCTGGCTGACACCCGAAACGCTAAAAGTCTAGTAAAATGAGAGCTTCATTAAAGCTATAGTAGCAGCCCGACAAGCCAAGCGAGCAGCCGCACAACGAGAACCGCAAGCACGACGAGGAGGGCGAACGCGGCGGCCAGAAAGATGTAGAGCCCCTCGTTCGAGGGTGCGGCGTCTTCATTAACCGCGCCGAGATAGCGCTTGATGAGGAAGAGGTTGCGGTCGTTCGCCTTCCAGACGGCGTCGAAGATGTCGCCGAAGAGCGGTACCGAGCCGATCAGAACTTCGGGGACGAGGTTGAGCAGCATCCGCAGCAGCGCGCCGTTCGGTAGACCGAGCCGCCTCGCCTGATGGATGATGTAGATAGACGGAAGCGCGCCGAGTACGTCGCCAACGCCCGGAATCAGCCCGACGATGGTGTCGAGCCCGACCCGGTAGCGGATAATCGGCAGTTCGAAGGCGCTGTCGAGCAGGTAGCTGAGGTGCTCGAGCCGTTCTAGTATCTGCTGCTGCTCGTCGCTTAGCCTGTGGTCGCCCTGATGCGCCCGATCGGATGTCGCGTCGTGTGGTTGGCTCATAACCTTCCCCTTTTCTCTCAAACCGTTAGCTTATCTACCGGGTAAGGGAGTCTGCCCTACACCCGTTCTTTACCCCGCCCGTCCCAGCCGTCGTAGGCGTAGAACCGGCCCGCCTGACGGTCGCGCAGATAGGCCGCGAGCGGTTCGCGCAGGGGCGGGATCGGAATCATCGTCTCGACCTCTTCGACCGGAAAGAAGCGAGCCTCGACAATAAAGCCGTCGGGGTCGCGCGGGTTGAGCAGGCCGTCGTAGTGGGCCAAAAACGCGAACGAGATCGCCCGGTCGTTACGGCGTACGTCCTCGACGTGGACCGCGTAGGCGAGGTGGACCACGTCAGTCACGATCAGGCCGGTCTCCTCGCGGACTTCACGCGACAGCGCGTCGATCGTCGACTCGCCGCGCTCGACAACCCCCCCTGGTAAGGTGTAGCGGACGTGGCCATACCCTTGCCAGTCGTTGCCTACCAGTAGTACTCGACCGTGGCGGTCGAGCAGAATCGCGGCGGCAACGACAAACTCACGCCGCGCCACCATTCGCACTCGCCATCTCGTCGAGCCGTCGGCTCTGTTCGGCCTCGCTTAGCGCCTGGGTTAGCTCGTCGAGCGAGCCGCCCATAATATCGCTAAGGCTGTGGGTGGTGTAGCCGATCCGGTGGTCGGTCACGCGCGACTGCGGAAAGTTGTAGGTGCGGATCTTCTCGCTCCGTTCGCCGGTACCGATCTGGACGAGCCGGGCTTCGCGCGCTTCGGCGGCGGCCTTGGCCCGTTCGCGCTCTAAGAGCCGCGCCCGCAACACGGCCAGCGCCTTCTCCTTGTTTTTTAGCTGCGACTTGCCGTCCTGACAGGTCACCACGATCTCTTCGGACGTACCGGCTTTGTAGGTGATACGCACCGCCGAGTCGGTGGTGTTGACCGACTGCCCGCCCGGCCCCGACGAACGAAACACGTCGGTGCGGTAGTCGCTTGGTGACAGGTTGACGTCGACGTCTTCGGCTTCGGGCAGCACCGCGACGGTGATGGTGCTGGTGTGGATACGGCCCTGAGTTTCGGTTTCGGGCACGCGCTGCACCCGGTGCACGCCCGACTCGAACTTAAACTTGCTGTAGGCGCCCCGTCCGACAATTTCGAAGTTGACCTTGGTCAGCCCGCCGACCTCGTTGCCGTAAGAGTCGATAACGTCGGTCTTAAAGCCGTGATGGACGGCGTAGTTTAGGTACATCTGCAACACTTCGGCGGCGAAGAGCGAGGCTTCGTCACCGCCAGCAGCAGCGCGGATTTCGACGATCACGTTTTTATCGTCGAAGGGGTCTTTAGGCAGGAGCAGCGTTTCGAGGCGCGCTTCGAAGGCGGCTTTTTGGGGCTCGAGCTCCGCCAACTCCTCCTCGGCCATCTCGGTAAGTTCGGGGTCGTCTAGCGCTTCTCTAGCGTTTTCGATGCTGTCTAGCAGTTCCTGATAGTTCCGAAACACTTTGACGATGCTACCGATGTCGCTGTAGCGCTGCATGACTTCTCGGTAGCGGTTCTGGTCGCCTAGGATGTCGGGATCGGCGAGAGTCTGTTCTAGGTCGAGGTACTCTTGTTCGAGGTTACGTAGCTTTTCAATCATTAACTGCTAGTGTACCGCTAATACCGCCCGAACGCCGAAAGACGCGTGCGGCCTTGCGGGGCCGCCTTTTTTGTGGCTAGCGGAGGACGCGGTAACCGGAGGGCTCGAGCCCCACCACCACCAGCCCGCGCACGCCCGTATGGTCGCCCTGCTCGAAGTCGAACGTCGCCGTCACCCCGGCGAGCGGCGCACCGCTAATGAGCGTGTCGCGGATAAGCTGCCGCATCGTGACCGGGTTGTCGACCGAGATCCCGTAGCTAAGTCCTAGCTCGTAGGCGTCGTTAAGCAGCGTGAGCGCGTCCCAGGCGTAGGCACCGGCGAGGCTCGGCGCGGCGACGCTGTTACGGTAGCGCTGCACCGCCGCATAGTTCGGGTGGTCGGCGCGAAGCTGGTCGGCGACACTTAGCGGCGCGGCGATGCTAAGCCCGTCGGTCGGGGTCGTGCGCGGCGCCAGGGCTCGGCTTCGTAGCGGAAACGTTTGTAACAGAGCCGGATTGAGATAGACCGGCCCCTCGAAGCCGCGCTGCCGCAGTCCGCCGAGCGCGACGCGGGTGTCGCCGGGCCCGCCCCAGAGCAGCACCGAGCCCGGCTGGCTCGTCGCCACAAGCAGCGCTTCGGGGGTGAGCACACGCGCCTCCGGCGGATAACGCTGGCTCGTCGCGAGGCGCAGACCGCCCGGTACGAGCAGACCGTCGAGCGCTTGCTGTGCCTGGTCGCCGAGTCCGCCCTGCGGCGCCATCAGTGCGAGCGCCTCCATCCCCTGCGCGGCCATGTCGAGCACCATCGCCTGGATGAGGCGACGCTCGTCGGGGACGACGCCGAAGCTCCAGAACGCCCGTCCAGCACTAAGCTGCGGCGCCCGGGCGAGCGCGAGGGTCGGTACTTGGGCGCGTTCGGCGAGCGGCAACACCTGTTCGCTCGCGGCGCTTGTGGTGCAGCAGATAAGCGCGTGGACCGCGTCGTCGCCGGTCTGGGCAAAAAGTGTCTGGGCTTGGACGACGGCGTGTTCAGGGCTGCTCCGGTCGTCGAGGATGGTGAGCTCGAGCCCCACCCCCCCCAGCCTCGACTCCTGCTGCCAGCGCCGCGCTAACGCTTCGAGCGCGTCTCGCTGCGCGCTACCCTGTTGCTGCGCGTCGCCACTTAGCGAGAGGACAACGCCGACCCGGAGCGGTACGAACGCGCGACGCCGAGGTTCGGGCAGCGTGGTTTCGCGGGGCCAGGACGGTAGCGGCTCGGTTCTAAGGGCGGGTGCCGGAGATAGTTCGGGGACGGTTTCGGAAGGGGGTTGAGAGGGGGAGGGCTCGAGCCACGACTGTGCCCCCCCCACCCCGCCGAGCAGCAGCAACCCGCACAACGCCCCTATCACAACGTTTAGCCGACTGTACACGTCACAACCTCCATCATCATCTCCCTCTCTTCTAGCGTCTAGCTTACCCACAACACAAGAGGATGACCCGTATCGGGCCACCCTCGTCGGCATCGTCGTGCGGTGCTTTGTGGTGATACGTTCGCAGCGGACGAAACGCTACATGTTTTCGATAAGCGCGTCGCCAAACTCGCTCGTCTTAAGCAGCGTCGCGCCCTCCATCAGGCGGTGAAAGTCGTAGGTGACCCGCTTCTGGGCGATGGTCTTGTCGACACTCTGCAAAATCAGGTCGGCGGCTTCGTTCCAACCCAAGTGACGGAGCATCATCTCGCCCGACAGAATCACGCTGCTCGGGTTGACCTTGTCCTGCCCGGTGTACTTGGGCGCGGTGCCGTGCGTCGCTTCAAACACCGCGTGGCCCGACTCGTAGTTGATGTTCGCGCCCGGCGCGATGCCGATCCCGCCGACCTGCGCGGCGAGCGCGTCGGAGATGTAGTCACCGTTCAGGTTAAGCGTCGCGAGGCAGTTGTACTCCGCCGGACGGGTCAGAATCTGCTGCAACATCGCGTCGGCGATCACGTCCTTGACGGTAATGTCGCGCCCAGTGTTGGGGTTCTTAAAAGTGAGCCACGGGCCGCCGTCGAGTTCGGTCGCGCCGAACTCTTTTTTGGCGAGGTCGTAGCCCCAGTCGCGAAACGCGCCCTCGGTAAACTTCATGATGTTGCCCTTATGCACCAGCGTGACCGACGGCAGATCGTTGTCAACCACGTACTGAATCGCCGCGCGCACCAGCCGCTCGGTCCCTTCACGCGACACCGGCTTGATGCCGAACCCGCTCGAGTCCGGAAAGCGCACCTTATCGTACGACTGCGGGAAGTGTTCTTGCAGCAGCGACTTAAAGCGCGCCGCCTCGTCACTACCCTCTTTGTACTCGATGCCCGCGTAGATGTCCTCGGTGTTTTCCCGAAAGATCACCATGTCGACGTCTTCAGGCTTTTTGACCGGGCTCGGCACGCCAGTAAAGTACTGCACCGGGCGCAAGCAGGCGTAGAGGTCGAGCCGCTGCCGGATCGCCACGTTAATCGAGCGGATCCCGCCGCCGACCGGTGTGGTGAGCGGCCCCTTGATGCCGACCAGGTATTCGTCGAGCGCCTCGATCGTCTCATCGGGCAGCCACAGCACCTCGCCGTAGACCTCGTTCGCCTTGTCGCCCGCGTAGACTTCCATCCAGGCGATCTCTTTTTCGCCGCCGTAGGCCTTTTCGACCGCCGCGTCGATCACGCGCTTAGACGCCGCCCAGATGTCGGGGCCGGTACCGTCCCCCTCGATAAAGGCGATGATGGGCCGGTTGCTGACCTGCAACTCGCCGTTTTCGATATAGACCTTATCCCCGTCGGGAACCTGAATTTTGCGGTAGCTCGTCTGCGTCATATCTCTCCTCTGTCGAATCGCTTGGAATTGTGTTGTTGCGTTTCGACATGAGTCTACCACGTCTTTAAATGCTGTCAAAATTTTTTGCGGGCGGAGCCACAGTCCGCCGCTGTCGCTCTGAAGCTGTCGCCCTGAAGCTGTCGCCCTAGAAATGCAACACTTCTACTGAGCCGACTACTCTAAATAGTGCACGGGAGACGTCGTCTGAATTCGCAGAACATCCGTTTAAACCGACGAAAAACACGTTGTCACGCCATCTCGTTCGCGCACTGTTTTAGGCCAGATGAGCCCCTACGAGGCGGCCTGCACCAACCAACGGCCATAGCGAAACTCGGTGTCTCGAATATCCTCTGAAGTCTTCACGTAGACAAAACATTTAAGATGATCGTCACTGTTCAAAACCCATCACTGTTCAAGACACCGATACAGATAGAGGCTCCTTTACAGAAGGAACCTCTGTGTTCTCGACCGATATGTTCTCGACCGAAAAGCTTATCGGCCTAAAACTTCCGGCTCCACTCGCTCGGCCACCGCTCGACGATCACTTTGGTCTGAGTGTAGAACTCGACGCCGTGGTGGGCTTGGGCGTGGAGGTCGCCGAAGAAGCTCTCGCCCCAACCGCTAAACGGAAAGAACGCCATCGGCGCGGCGACGCCTAGATTGATGCCGACGTTGCCGGCGTCGACGGCGTAGCGGAAGGTGCGGGCGGCAGCGCCAGAACTGGTAAAGAGACAGGCCTGGTTGCCGTAGGCGCGGCGGTTGACGATCTCGATCGCTTCGTCGATGGTGGCGGCGTGCATCAGGCTAAGGACGGGGCCGAACACTTCGGTGCGGGCGAGGTCGCTTTCGGGGTGGACGTCGCCTAACACGGTGGGGTGGACGAAGTAGCCGTTGCGAAACCCGTCGACCGCTTTGCCGCGTCCGTCGACGACGGCGGTGGCGCCCTGTTCTAGACCGATATCGACGAGGCCTTCGATGCGGGCCTTGCTCTCGCGGCTGATGACGGGGCCCATATCAGCGTCCTGCTCTAAGCCGTATCCCACCCGCTTACTCGCCGCCGCATCGGCGATGTGTTGGGTAAACACGTCTTTCGCGTCGCCGACCGTAATCGCGACCGAAGTCGCCAAACAGCGCTGTCCGGCACAGCCAAACGCCGAATCGGCGAGGATCTTGGTCGACATCTCCATGTCGGCGTCGGGCAGGATCACCGCCGGGTTTTTCGCGCCGCCCTGGCACTGGGCCCGTTTGCCGTTCGCGGTGGCGGTGCTGTAGATGTAGCGGGCGACCGCCGTCGAGCCGACGAACGACACGGCCCGGACGTCAGGGTGCTTCAGAATCGCGTCGACCGTCTCTTTACCGCCGTTGACCAGGCTGACCACACCGGCGGGGAAGCCAGCCTCGGCGAGCAGCTCGAACATCAGCTGCGTCGTCATCGGCACCTTTTCGGACGGTTTGAGGACGAAGCAGTTTCCGGTCGCGACCGCGTAGGGCAGAAACCAGAGCGGGATCATGCCCGGAAAGTTAAAGGGGGTGATGGCGGCGACGACGCCTAAAGGCTGGCGGATCATGTGTTCGTCGATGCCCCGGGCGATGTCTTCGTTGTTACGGCCCTGCATCATGGTCGGCATGCCGCAGGCGACCTCGACGTTTTCGATGCCCCGGCGCATCTCGGCGACGCTTTCGGTGTAGGTCTTGCCGCACTCGCGGGTGATGGTGCGGGCGATGTCGTCGATCCGGTCTTCGAGCAGGATTTTTAACCGGAACAGCGGCTGGATCCGCTCGGTGACCGGGGTCATCCGCCAGTCGCGAAACGCTTTTGATGCCGAGGTGACAACCTCGTCGACTTCGGCGGTGGCGCTAAGCGGGACGGCGGCGATAACCTCGTCGGTGGCGGGGTTACGGACGTCTAGGGTGTGGCTCGAGCCCGACCTCTTCCACTCCCCCCCCACATAGTTAAGCAGCGTCTTCTTACCGGTTTCGGGCGCAATCGTCATGGTGTTCTCCTGACCGTTCTCCTAAGCATAGTGTTCTCCTTACCGAGCAGATGAATAAGTAACCGCGTCTATGTCGAACACTTCCATCATACCCGTCCGCACCAGGCCCGTCACCATCTGCGCGCTTCGCCCTCAGAAATAGGTCTAAAAAACCGCGACCCGAGCTGCTAGCATAAGGTTATGATCCCCAAAAACTACCCCACGCAGCTTAGCGTGCCCGAAGCGATCGAGATTGTACGGGCCGAGGCGTCGCGGTTTGAAAGCGAAGAACAGCCGCTGTTGTCAGCCTACGGGCGGGTTCTCGCCGCAGACCTCGCTAGTCAGGTTGATCACCCGAGTTGTAACAACTCCGCGCTAGACGGCTACGCCTGCCGCGCCGCAGACACCACCCACGCGAGCGAGGACAACCCCGTCCGCCTTAACGTCGTCGGCGACGTCCCTGCCGGAAGCGTCTTCGAGGGTACGATCAACCCCGGCGAAGCGGTCGGCATCTACACCGGTGCGCCGGTACCCGACGACGTAGACGCGATTATCGCCGTCGAGCAGACCGAACGTGACGGCGACGCGGTGCTGATCAGACGCCCCGCGAGCCCGAACGACATCCGTCCGCGCGGGCAAGACATCCGAGCCGGCGAAATCTACCTGACAGAAGGTACACGGCTCGGCCCCGCCCAGATCGGCGTGGCGGCGTCGATGGGTTACGCGCGGCTCCCCGTCGTCCGAATCCCCAAAATCGGCATCTTGTCGACCGGCGACGAGGTGATCGAACCGGGCCAACCGATCCGCGACGGCCAGGTCTACAACTCGAACTCGTATTCGGTCGCGAGCCTGGTCAGACAGGCGGGCGCTGAACCGGTCATCTTGCCGCGTGCAGTCGACGACCCAGCAGTGCTGCGCGACACGCTAGAAAACCTCGGCGGCGTCGACCTGCTCGTCACGTCAGGCGGGGTGTCGATGGGCAAGTACGACTTCGTCCGCGATCTGCTATTTGGCGAGGGCGAGGTGCTGTTCTGGAAGGTGGCGATCCGTCCGGGTGGGCCGGCGCTGTTCGGGCGCTGGCAGGGGTTGCCGGTGTTCGGGCTGCCGGGCAATCCGGTGTCGAGCATGGTGGTGTTTATGCTGATCACGCGGGCGTGGATCGACAAGGCGCTAGGCTCGGCGTCGCCCCTCCCCTACCACCGCCGCATCGTCGCGACCGCCGCGTGCGACTTTAAGGGTGCGGGCTTTAAAGAGGCGTTTCGGCGCAGCACCGTCCGCTTGGACTCGAAAACGGGCACCTACAGCGTCGACACCACCGGCAACCAGAGTTCGGGCGTGCTGACCTCGATGACCCAGGCTGACGGACTCGCGGTCGTGCCGCCCTACCAGGACGTCAGTGCGGGCGATCGGATCGAAGTGATTGTGCTAAACGAGGGATTCTACTAGGTCTGGGGTTCTATTAAGTCTGGGGCGACCAGAACGGATAGTTAAGTTCGATAGCGATTTCGCGGGCGAGTTCGGGGGCGAAGAAGTCGGAGACGAGCTCGAGCCCCAAATCGATGCCCGCACTCACCCCGCCCGAACACCACACCCCGTTCGGATTTTTAACCACCCGCGCGTCGACGATCTCGCCCGGTTCGTAGTCTTTGAGCCGGTTAAGCTGCCCCGCCCACGTCGTCGCCCGCATGTCTTTTAACAGCCCCATCTCACCGAGCAGCAGCGCCCCGGTCGACACACTCGCGAGCAGCTGCAACTGCGGCTCGAGCCGCTCTAAGTACCCCCGCAACGGCTTGTCTCGGATCGCCGCCTCGATCCCGCGTCCGCCCGGCACGATCATGATGTCTGGCGGCGGCGCACTCGCAAAAGTGCGGTGCGGGGTGATGACAAGCCCGCCCGAGGTTTCGACCGAGTTGCGCGACTTCGCGACCGTAAACACGTTCAGTTTTGGCTGACGTGCTTCTTCTGCGGGGAAGTCTGCTGCGGCAACATCAGCGTCTTCTGTGCCGGGCTCGACCGGTTCGTCACCGAGTCGGCGCGACGCCGCGATTAGCACGCTGTAGGGGCCGATGACGTTAAGTTCGTGGACTTCGTGAAACAGCAGGCAGGCGATGTTCATGTGACGATTGTATCGCGTCGCAAGTGTGTAGATACGACTAACGATAGTGCGTGGGGATGTGGACTCAGGTAAGCACGCTGCTGTAGGCTAAAGTGTTGGGTGACAGCAAATCCACTTCAGGCGAAATGTAACAGTAGGCTCTCAATCATGTAGCCTGCAAAGCGTAAGCTATGCAACGTAAAGTGGTATAAATTGTTATTTTTAACGTGGAGGCGCGTCGTGAAAAAAATCATCCCCATCAAACTCAGTGATGACAACGACAATGTAATCTATGCAGAAGTCAACGATGCCGAACTGATCGAGAAAACGCCTGATGGAGTGCAGCGTGTTTCACGGGGGAGAGTTGATTCCACAGAGGTCCGGCAGAGCTTCGAAAAAGCTCTTGACCAACTCAAACCTGCCGTTGTTTCGGTCGTCAATAGCTTTAAAGATATCAACACACCCTCTAAGATCAACATTGAGCTCGGCGTCAACTTCTCGGGTACGCTCGGTGCCGTAATAGCTTCAACAAGCAGCGACGTCGCTTTTAAGGTGACCCTCGAATGGGACAACAGCCTAAACAGCGCGGACGAATAGCGCCCGTAAAACGCCTACTCAAAAGTAATCGGCACGCCTACCGCGAAACGTTCTTTAGTCACACCACCGACGGTGAATGTATTGCTACTGTCAACGTGCGGTCTAAACAGTCAGTACGCGAACATCCCCTGTGCCTAGCCCCTGGAGTTTCCTATGAGTGAAGAACGTGTTGAAGGCTTGCTGCGCATCCGCAATGCTTCTCAAGACATTGTTGGTGTAGCTTTTTTAGTCAAACGTGGTGACGGCAAGCCCGCTTACCGAGCCCTGACATGCGCCCACGTCGTATTAGCAGCTTTAGGAATACACAAAGACATAGACAAAAACGACCATATCCGCACCTCGATGCCAACGCAAGAAATCGACCTAGACTTCGTCTATGCCGACACCCCCGACACCCCTGTAAAGGCTCGTGTCGAGGCCTGGTACCCGCAGCCAGCGCCTCATGTAGACCCGCATGGAGCGCTTGAAGACATCGCCGTTCTCTACCTCGAACCCAAATATATTCCTAAAAACGTCCAACATTACCTGCTACAAACTCCCGACCAGTTTCCCGGCCACGAAATCTCTGTAGGGTTCTACGGATTTCCAGAGGGCTATGATGGCGTGCAGGGTAACACCATAGACACAACTATCAGCAAAACATCTTTGGCTTTGGGATGGCATAAGATTGCAACAGACGAAGTTGTTCCCGGTTACAGTGGCGCGCCTGTCTGGGCCTATCAAACCAATGAGAAAATCGTAGAGAAGATAGAAGATAAGAAAATCGTCGGGATGATCGTTGCAAATAACACGGTCAAGGTTAAAGTCCTCAAAAACGCAGTTGCAGTCGGCACAGATAAAACTGTTCAAATAGTTCCCGGTCAAGCTGTATCCGGCTACATGATATCAACCAGTATTTTGAAGCAGGCACTACCTATCCTTTCCAAAAATCCATACAGAGGTCTTGACGCTTTTAAAAAGGAAGATGGCAAGTACTTTTTCGGCAGGGAAAGTGACGCCAATAGGCTCTACGAGAGACTTGGTAAAAAACATCCTATAGCTGTAGTCTCTGGAAAATCAGGGAGTGGTAAATCATCACTCGTTTCTGCGGGTCTGCTACCTTTGCTTGAAGAGAAAGACTCAGGCTCATGGCGCACTATTGCATTTCGACCCCAGGAAGAGCCGTTTGTAGAACTTGCAAGGGGCATAACCGACGGTTTACCTGAAAGCGTTAAGGATGGTGTTGTTCCAAAATTCACTTCGCCTGAGGAGCTAACTACCCCGCTCTACGCACTGGCCAGGCTTCTAAAGATGGAGGCTGAAGATCTACAGATAAAGATGGAGGCTGAAGATCTACAGAAAACCGACGGACCTGTTAGTGGGCGCAACATTCTGCACAGCCTCGCAGAGAAATTAAAAAAGGAGACTAGGCAAAGCCTGCTTCTTGTCGCCGATCAATTTGAGGAGGCTTACACACTTAGTGGCAAGACCAGCGAGATGAGCAAAACCAGCAGGATATTTACAGACTATCTGATTCATAGCATCAAGTCACAACCTTCTCGCTTAACTATCGGCTTAGTTTTGACAATTCGCGAAGACTTTTTAGGGACCCTATTAAGTGATACAAAATTTACCGAAGTGCTTGAAGCAAACATTCATACTCTCAAGGGAATCCAAGACTTAGATCAGGTGATTAAGAAGCCTGCCGAGATGAAAAACGTAACGCTAGAACCTACTTTAGCCCGTCGGATTCTGGATGACTTAGAACATAGCAACGATCAGGGCAGTCTTGACAGTTTCGCCAAGCTACCTTTGCTCCAATTTGCCTTGACTGAGCTTTGGAAGGAACAGCATTACCAAGACGGGCGCTATACCCTTACTGAAAGTAATTACACAACTCTTCGTGGAGCCAAAGGTGTGTTGGGTGAGTACGCAGAGAAGTTTTTTGATAAACACGACAAGACAGAGCAAGAGGCGCTTCGGCGCATTTTTTCTGAGAAGCTTATTGTTGTGAGAAAAAGAAATGATCCACTCGCAAAGCGCGTAGAAACAAAAAAATCGTTTAGTAGTGAAGAGTGGGGGCTTATCCGGGATTTAAATGATAAACGACTTGTCACTATTGGCAGAGACAAAGAGCGTAAGATTGAAACAGTAGAAATAAGCCACGAAGCTCTAATTGGAGGATGGAAACGTCTCAGAGACTGGATAGACGAAGACCAGGACTTTCTGAGCTGGCTAACCAGCTTACGGCAGCCTCTTGATAAGTGGTATAACGCCAACAAGGATCCCGACTACCTTCTGATAGGTAAGGATCTTGCTGATGCTGAAAATAAGCTCAAAGATGAGAACTTTGGTAAGCGCATCTCCGGTAAAGCGCGAGAGTTCATCGAGAGCAGCATCGCTGAGCGTGACCGAAAAGAGAAGCAGGAGAATGCACGGAAAACTCAGCAGAACGTCACAATCATCGCCACAACCCTCATCGCAATCTTTATCGCTTTATTTATCCCGCGCTTTTTCGTCTTACAGAATAGAGAACAAGCTGCAGGCTCTCTAGCTGGTCAACTTAGCGCGCAGGCGCAGAGAGAAATCCAAGGTGCAAATTCAGCGGTAGATGTAACAAAAGCGCTCTTAACACTAAGCGAAGCGCTCCATGTATACCCTAGTCGTTTATATAGAGAGGCTTTCTCTAGCGCTACACAGGTTTTGAGTAATATTCCGTCTTATTTCTATACTTCACTACAAGGACATAGCGGTGATGTGAACAGTGTCGCCCTTAACCTCGACGGCTCTGTCCTCGCCTCCGCCTCAGCAGACAACACCATCATCCTCTGGGACCTTGGCAATCCGCAGAGTCCTGCCCAGCTCGCACCGCCACTTACAGAACATAGTGGTCCGGTGAGAAGCGTTGCTTTTAACTACGACGGCTCTGTCCTCGCCTCCGGCTCAGACGACAACACCATCATCCTCTGGGACATAAGCAATCCACAAAACTCTACCCAACTCGCACCGCCGCTTACAGAACATAGTGGTGGCGTGACAAGCGTCGCTTTTAACCACGACGGCTCCGTCCTCGCCTCCGCCTCAGTAGACAACACCATCATCCTCTGGGACATAAGCAATCCACAAAACTCTACCCAACTCGCACCGCCACTTACAGAACATAGAGCTGACGTGGCAAGCGTCGCTTTTAGCCACGACGGCTCCATCCTCGCCTCTGGATCGTGGGATGGCACCATCATCCTTTGGGATCTCAGCAATCCACAGAGTCCTGCCCAGCTAGCACCGCCACTCACAGGACATAGCGGTGGGGTGGAAAGCATAGCTTTTAATCACAACAGTTCTATCCTCGCCTCTGGGTCATGGGATGGCGCCATCATCCTCTGGGACATAAGCGGTCCACAAAATCCTACCCAGCTAGCGCCGTCACTAACAGAACATAGCGATTGGGTGACAAGCGTAGCTTTTAACCACGACGGCTCTGTCCTCGCCTCCGGCTCAGACGACAACACCATCATCCTCTGGGACATAAGCAATCCACAGAATCCTACCCAGCTAGCACCGCCACTCACAGGACATGGCAGTAATGTAGAAAGCGTCGTTTTTAATCACGACGGCTCCGTCCTCGCCTCCGGCTCAGACGACAGCACCATTATCCTTTGGGACATTACAACGAGAAGCCCTACTCAACTCACACCGCCACTAACAGGATATGGCATCAACAGAAGCAATGTGGAAAGCGTCGCTTTTAATCACGATGACTCCATCCTTGCGTCTGGCTCACGGGACAACACCATCACCCTCTGGGACATTACGAGAAGCTCTACTCAACTCACACCGCCACTAACAGGACATAGTGGTGGCGTAGAAAGCGTAGCTTTTAACCACGACGACTCCATCCTTGCGTCCGGCTCACGAGACAACACCATCATCCTCTGGGACGTAAGCGATCCAAGAAATCCCACTTGGCTCGCACCGCCACTCATAAAACACAGTGGTGATGTTGAAAGCGTCGCTTTTAATCACGACAGTTCTGTCCTCGCCTCCGGCTCAGACGACAGCACCATTATCCTTTGGGATATCAGCAATCCAAGAAATCCTGCCAGGCTCGCACCGCCACTCGCAGGACATGGCAGTCGGGTGTACAGCGTTGCGTTTAACCATGACGGCTCCGTCCTCGCCTCCGCCTCAGCAGATGGCTTCATCCTCTGGGATGTCAGTGATCCAAAAAACCCTAGCCGAATTACACAGCCGCTAGAAAAATGGGTATATAGTGTCGCTTTTAACCACGACAGCTCCGTCCTCGCCTCCGCCTCAGCAGATGGCCTCATCCTTTGGGATATCAGCGATCCAAAACCCTAGTCAACTTACGCAGCCGTCAGAAGAGTGGATATACAGTGTCGCTTTTAATCCTGACGGCTCCATCCTCGCCTCTATCTCAGCAGATGGCCTCATCCTCTGGGATATCAGCGATCTAAGAAATCCTTCCCAAATCACATTGACCAGAGCCGGAGAACATAGCATTCAGCAGGTAGAAAGCGCCGCTTCTAGCCACGGTGGCTACGACCTCGCCTTCGTCTCAGAAGATGGCAATTTTGAACTCTGGCGGTTCAGGTTACGGGAAAATTCACAACCCCTAGAGATATCCTCGACAATACGAATACGAATACAAACACTAGTACAAACAGAGCCCGGACCAGGGCATAGTGATTCGGTGGAAAGCGTCGCTTTTAATCACGACGGCTCCATCCTCGCCTCTGCCTCAGACGACCACACCATCATCCTCTGGGACCTTAGTGATCCACAAAATCCTACCCGGCTCGCACTGCCGCTTACAGAACATAGAGCTGACGTGGCAAGCGTCGCCTTTAATCACGACGGCTCCATTCTCGCCTCTGGCTCAGTAGACGGTACCATCATTCTCTGGGACTTTAATAATCCACAGGATCCTACCCGGCTCGCACCGCCGCTTACAGAACATAGCAGGGGTGTGGCAAGCGTCGCTTTTAATCACGACGGCTCCATTCTTGCTTCTGGCTCATGGGACAGCACCATCATCCCGATGGGATCAATAATCCAGACAGAATCCTGACCCGGCTCGACACCGCGCCGCTTACAGAACATAGCAGGGGTGTGGCAAGCGTCGCTTTTAATCACGACGGCTCCATTCTTGCTTCTAGCTTATTCGGTGACACCATCATCTTATGGAATCTTAGTGATCCACAAAATCCTACCCGGCTCGCACCGCCGCTTACAGAACGGCGCAGTTGGGTGAGAAGCGTCGCTTTTAATCACAACGGCTCCATTCTTGCTTCTGGCTCATGGGGCGGCACCATCATCCTCTGGGACCTTAGTGATCCACAAAATCCTACCCGGCTCGCACCGCCGCTTACAGAAAATGGCGATGACGTGAGAAGCGTCGCTTTTAATCACAACGGCTCCATTCTTGCTTCTGGCTCATCGGATAACACCATCATCCTCTGGGACCTTAGTAATCCACAAAATCCTACCCGGCTCGCGCCGCCGCTTACAGAACATAGTGATAGCGTGACAAGCGTCGCTTTTAACCACGACAGCTCCATTCTTGCCTCTGGCTCAGTAGACGGTACTATCATTCTCTGGGACCTTGACGTCGAGTCTTTGCGAGACAAGACCTGTAGAATAGCCGGTTACGTTACGGAAGAAAAGTGGTCGGAATACTTCGGAAGTGACCAGCCCTACGAGCATCCCTGTCCACAATTTCCAAATTCACAGCGATCTCTTGTGGACAGCGTACTCGTGGACAACGTACTTGACACTCTTCAGGCATGGCTCCCTCGCTGGCTTCTATTAGAAGATTGATGATCCCTGACCCTCTTAGCACCATCGACATGTGCACCATCCTCCCCGCTCCCGATCTCCTCCGCGCCGCCGAACGCGCCACCACCAAAAGCCCCGACAACGCCCCCGAAAGGACGTCCGCCCTCCGCTCTCGCCTCGTCGCCGAACGCGTCGCCGCATTTACCAAAAAGCTCTGGAGCACCGAACGGGCAAGGCACCTCCGCGTCCACTTTGTGGGCGGAGCCGACGCCCTCCAGGAGCGCGTCGCAGCGATGGCAAAAGAGTGGGAGCAGCACGCTAACGTCCGCTTTGTGTTTGGCGTTCGTGACGCTGACGCCGAAATCCGCGTCGCGTTTGAAGATCGGGGGCATGGATTGTTTGTCGGCAGCGACGCCTCACGCAGCTTCGCAACGCGCAGGCCCTAAATATCCGGGATAGTGCTGTCCATCGAGATCGTCACATGACAACGAACCCTGAATTTGCAAACAGATCGACCAGGATCAGTACCAGAAGGGGTACCGCGTCTCAGATTAGGGACGGTGCAGCACGCTAAAATAAGAATCGATGCGAGCTTTGCGAGTACGTTTCTGTCTGTCTGTCCTCACCGTCTGCGCGGCGACCGCCCTAAGCAGCGCCTACGCGGCGCCGACCTGCCAGGACTTAATCGACGACTTTACCGAGGCGTTCGAGACCGCCGAATCGTTTATCTCGACGACGACGGTGACGACCGACGGCGGGCGCGAACTCGCCTTTGTCCGGGCCCGGCTCAGCCGCGACGCGTCGGGCGAACTACAACAGGAGATTTTAGAGCAGCGCGGACGGCGTCCGCCCGAGGGCGGGGGCGAGAACGACGACGGCGAGTTTAGCTTCGACTGCGAGGGTCACGCGCTTACGCCGTTTCAGGGCGGGCGCTATCTGCTCGTGTTGCAAGAGGACAACCCGGACATTCCGGTGTCTGGCTACCGGCTGCGCTTTCGCACCGACGGCGAGCGCTATCTGCCGACCGAACTGTCGAGCGACTTTTCGGTGCGAATCGTGCTGGTGCCGGTGCGGGGGACGTTTACGTCCGAGTTCGAGTCGTGGGTGCTACCTGGCGCCGAGTAAGCGTTACCGGATGCTTATTGTTGGATGCTTGTTGTCGGGTGCATATTATTCGGGTTCGGCGCTCGCGAGCGCGTCGAAGAAGACGTCCTGAAACCGGAGCAGTAGCCGATTCTCGCCTGCTCTGGCGAGGACGACGAACTGCGCGGCGGACGCAGCCGTGACGTCGCGAAACACGAAGATCATGCCGGTATCGTCACGACGAACGTCGACAGCGTCGTGGGAACCGTCGGCGGTGTCGAGTTGAGCACGTGTCTGGTCGGGGGTAAACAGCCAACGGGGTGCGACCGAGACGGTTAGCTCTAAGGTGTTGCCGCGCTGTCTGGTCGTGAGGTAGCGTTCGGGCGGAGCGCGCACCGAGGCGAAGCGGGGAAGCACCGGAGCGGTTTCGCTCGGCAGCGCGACGACAGTGCGGATAAAGCCGAGTGGGTAGCCGATGTAGATACGGCTCGTCCAGACAAAGTCGGGGTCGTTTAGGCGGTCTTTGGCGACGCTGGTGTCGGGGCGGGCCCACATCCGGTCGGGGGCGGGCAGGGGGGGCTCGAGCACGTTCCAAAACGCCTCTTCGTGCTGGTTGACCCACGCCTCCTGCGTCGCGTCTAGCTTCTCCCAGACCCAGCCGGGCGTCGGCACCGTGTCGTCCCACGGAAGCGGATAGGCCGAAAACGCCAGCGCGATGCCGCCGACACTGCTCGCAGCGGTCGCCAAGCCGAGCAGCAGCGCGCTACGCCCTCGCTCTAACAGCCCGCTAAGGTACGCGACCGTCGCCACGACGAGCGGTACGAGCACGACCGTGATCATGCCCGCCAAGATCTGCAGCAGCCCCGAAAGCGCGACGTCCGAGATCTGGGCGGTCAGGTCGATCGCGTACGCACTCCCTACCAACAGGCCCACACAACCGAAGAGCACGAACAGACTTTGTGCGATAGCTCGCATCATAATGCTCCTGATTGTAGCTAACTTACGAACTCGTCTTTGGGCGCGTGCGCGCCTTCTCGGCGTCCGACCAGGTAGGGCTCGACGTGGATCGTCGTCTCTAGGCCCGGCAGCGCGCCGATAATCTCGTCTTCTAGCGTCACGACGAGCGCGTGGGCGTCGCGAACTGTCATGTCGGGCGCGACAAAGATGTCGATCTCGGCGAACCGTCCGGCTCCGGCCTGCCGCGTCCGGAGCCGGTGGTAGCCGAGCACCTGCGGGTGGTCGTCGAGCACGTCGAGAATCCGCTGCTCTTGCGCGTCGGGCAGCCGCGTGTCGAGCAGCTGCGAGATCGAACCGCTGACCACCAGATACCCCTCGCGGGCGATGTTTAGACCGACCAGCAGCGCGACGAGCGGGTCGCACCACCACCAGCCCGACACCCCTACAAGCAGCACCGCCGTCACCACGCCGAGCGAGGTCCACACGTCGACGAGCAGATGCCGGGCGTTCGCCGCGAGCGCCGCCGAGTTTTCGCGCCGCGCCACCCGGCGGATGTAGATCGCCGCGCCACCGTTTAAGGCCGCCGCCACAAGCGCGATACCCGTCCCGAGGCCGAGCCGCGACAGGTCACTCGGGTTAAGCAGCCGCTCGCCCGCCGACAGCAGAATCATGCCCGCCGCGATCAGGATCAGGCTGCCCTCGAACGCACTCGACAGATACTCGGCCTTGTGGTGGCCGTAGGGGTGTTCGTAGTCGGGCGGACGGCTCGCGAGCCGCAACGCTAGCCACAGCGACACCCCCGCGACCACGTTGACCACCGACTCGGCGGCGTCGGCGAGCAGCGCGACCGAGCCGGTCAGTAGAAACGCGACAAACTTGAGCCCGAGGACGAGCAGCGCGACGCCGAGGCTAAGCTGGGCGGTACGGCGTTTGAGCCGGTCGCCGTCGTTGTTAGAGAGGTCACTGGGCCCGGTGGTGTCAGGGCCGGTGGTGTCGGGGCCGGTATTGTCCGTCATCGTATCGCCTAACAGCACTGCCTAGCGAAGGCCGTCGCGCACGTCGTCGTAAAAGTCGTTGTAACAGAAAACAGCACGGGACCCGGCGTGGAAACCGCTCGGTCCGAGCGCCTAGGCCCGATCAGTCCGATTCTTCGCGCTCTGAAGCCGTATTCGACTCGGTTTCGGCGGCGTTCATGTCGGCGAGCAGCGCTTCGAGAGAGTCGCCTTCGTAGTCGGTCACGGTCGCGGCGATAAGCTCGAGCGCTTCTTCGGCCCGGCCTTCGGGGACGAGGACGTAGGTCGTACCGATACCGCTGCTGCCGAGCGAGCTCAGCGCGTCACCGATGTGGTCGGGGCTTTTGGTCAACGCGACAAAACCCTCTTCTTCGAGGATAGCCGCGACCATCTCGGCGAGTTCGGGGGCCGGGGCGACGTCGACAATGGTCCAGAGGTCGCCGTTAAGCATCAGGTTTTCGCCCTTCATGCCGGTGTGCCGAGGTAGGCGCTCGCGAGCGCGGCGTAGACGCGGCGGGCGACCGCGAGGTGCTCGAGCGGGATGCTTTCGTTGGTGGTATGGGCGAGCTCTTCTTCGCCCGGCCCGAAGCCGATCACGAGCGCGCCCGACTCGGCGAGGTAGGGGGCGTCGGTACCGAACCACCAGACGTCCTCTTCGAAGCGACGGTCTAGCTCGGCGAGGGTGTCGCGGATGACGGTGCGGGCGGTGTTGACGTGGGCGTTTTCGCCGGGCGCGAGGTAGGGCGGCATCACCCGGGGAAAGTCGAGGCTGACCTTGCCGTTCTCGCTCCGGGCGAACTCGGTCGGGATCTCGAAGTGTGCGTCCGGGGCGAGCGCCTGGAGCCGCGCCAGGATGTCGCTCGGTTCGTCGCCGGGCAGGTTGCGGTAGTCGATGGTCAGGTCGGCGCGACCGGGCACGACGTTAGCGCCGTCGCGGGGGTAGGAGGTGAACAGGGTGGGGGTAAGGCTCGAGCCCCCCAGCGGCCCCCCCTGCGGTAGCGGCAGGTCTCTGATCCGCTGCAAAAACTCCGCCGCACCGTAGAGCGCGTTGTCACCCAAGGAGTTTTTGGCCGCGTGCGCGATCTTACCCGGAAAGCGCACGTCGATTTCGACCCGGCCCCGGTGTCCGAGCATCAGTTTGAGCTTGCTCGGCTCGCCTATCACGACGATGTCGGGCGCGGTGTGCGTCGCGAGGTGCCGCGCTCCCAAACCGCCGACCTCCTCTTGCACAACCGCCGCAACCATCAGCGTCCCGGCAAAGCCCGCCTCGGCGGCGTCTTTGGCGGCGTAGGCCATACAGGCCAGCGCCGACTTCATGTCGCAGGCGCCGCGTCCGTAGAGCCGCCCGTCCGCGATCGTACCCGACAGGGGCGGGTGCGGCCAGAGCGCTTCGTCGCCGAGCGGGACGGTGTCGAGGTGGCCGTTGAACATCAGCGTCGGACCGTCGCCGCGCCGCAGCACCCCGATCGCGTTGCCGGCGTCGTCGAGGTAGGCGTCGTCGTAGCCGAGCGTCTTAAAGGTACTGATCAGCAGCGCCATCGCGTCGGCTTCAGCGCCCGACGGGCTGTGCAAGCGGACCAGCTGCTGCGCGAGCGCGACCTCGTCACGAACGTGTTGCGGATGGGCGTGTTGGGTATGAACCGTCATGTTCTGCATCATAAGCGATAGGCGAACCCTCGCGCTACACACGTCAGCTCTGGGCACGTCAGGGCACTGTCAGGTATTAGAATAGACGTCGTGCCTGACTACCAACGCGTTTTAGCGATTATCAACCCCGTTTCGGGGACGCACAACCCCGACGACACCGCCAAGCTGATTCGGGAACGGCTCGAGCCCCACCTGAGCGTCGTCGAGGTGCGCTTTACGACCGGCGCTAACGACGCGCTAAACTGGGCGCAGGGCGCTGTCGACGAAGGCTTCGACCTCGTGCTTGTCGCGGGCGGTGACGGCACCGTGGTCGAGGCGATGACCGGGCTTATCAAGGGCCCCAAACTGATCCCGCTCGCGCAGCTACCGACCGGCACCGCGAGCCAAATCGCGCGGGCGCTGTCGATCTCGCTAAACCTCGAAGAAGCCATCGAACTCGTC
Source organism: Trueperaceae bacterium (assembly GCA_034521635.1). Lineage (GTDB taxonomy): Bacteria > Deinococcota > Deinococci > Deinococcales > Trueperaceae > JAXHMC01. The sequence goes on from JAXHMC010000007.1 coordinate 31,510, forward strand.
TACAGCGGCAGAACCGTCTATCTAGACACCGCCTACCTGCCGCAGCACGACCGCTACTTCGCGCTGATTAGCGGTGCCGGCTTCGACGCCCGCGTTATGGAGGCGCCACGCGGCCTCAAACGTCGGCTCGGTTTTTTCGCGTACGTACTGATGGGCATCTGGCACATCTTCAACCTGCGCAAAACCGACGTGACCCTCGAACTAGACGACCACATCAAAAAGGTTCGCGCCCACACCGTGTTGATCGCTAACATAGGCCGGATCGACGATATCGACTTCGCGATCGGCCCCGACATTTGGCACCACGACGGCACCCTCGACGTTATCGTTGTCGCCTCGCTTAGCTTCGGCGATATTCTGCGGCTTTCTTGGCGGGTGCTGACCGGCAACTTTAGCAACTACCGCGACCTCCGCTACTACAAGGCCCGCCGAGTCCGTATCGACTCTAAGCGACCCCTCCCTGTACAGATCGACGGCGACCCGCTCGGCACCACCCCGCTAGAAGCCGAGGTCGTCCCCGACGGTGTGCTCGTTCTGGTTCCGCAACACTACGTGCCGCGCAAACACGAATCAGACCCCAGACAGCGGTCTACCGAGCCAGAAGCTGTGTAACCGGTCGTTTCGGGCCGCTGTGACGCCCGGCAGCGTGTCCGGCCCGGATAATCGTCACATCTGACGGGATCCGAGGACGAAAATTCAGGATGGATTTAGAGACGGGTACGGCGACGTTAGAGCGCGTTTCTCGGTTCTGTGCGAGCTCTGTGCGGACGTTCGAGTGGGCGGTTTCTATGCTGGTGCCTGCTGCAAGGTCAGCGCTTAGGTAAGTCACCGAGACCGAGACAGATCGCAACGCGCCTCACCCCGCTCGCCCCCGCCAAACGTCACCCCTTCAGCTTCGAGCAGCGCCCGTTGCAGTTCGCCCGCGCCGACCTTGTAGGTCGAGATGCCGCCCTTAGCGTTAATCACCCGCTGCCACGGCACATCGGTGTCGTCGTCGGTTATACCGCGCAGCACCATACCGACCTGCCGCGCCGCGCCCGGATTGCCGATCAGGTCGGCGATCTGTCCGTAGGTCGCGACGCTGCCGCGCGGGATCGCCCGGACAGCCGCGAGCACCCGGTCGCGAAAGCCGAGCGTGTCGTCGTTCGTATCGTCGTTCGTGTTGTCGTCGCTATCGTGGTCGGATCGGTTTCGGCGCATCGGTTCTCCCTCGTTCGGGCTCGAGCCCTCGTCATACCGTGTCACACGTATCGCGATGTTTAATTTAACAGAACGCTCCGGTCGCTGACCGACAGCCTCATGCGGCAGCTCAACGCCTAACAGCCACCGCCACCACCGCGACATGCCATACTTTACAACCCCGCTCGTGACGCGATAATACGAGCGATGCACATCACGCTAGCAGCGTAGCACCCTACGTCCTACCACACATCTTTTTTACGTCCCACCACACATCTTTAAGACACCCGAATAGACCGACACATCGAGACAACCGATCCAGATACAACCGACCTAAAGGAGCGAAACAGATGATCTTTGCAGGCATTGTTCTTATCGTTATCGGCAGCGCGATCCTCGTTCAGACCTACCGGCGCTACCAGCAACCCGAAGCACCGAGCAAAACCGGCGTTCTGACGCGGCTCGGCACCCTGATGCTCGGCATCTTTGTGTTTGCGGTCGGGGTGATGATGGTGCTCCCTGCCGACGAGGCGACGCCGACCCCGGAAAGCCGCGCGCCGCAGATGCAGCAGGTCGCCGAGGTGACGCGGTGACCGAGCTGTCCGAGCTGTCCCTGACGTTACGGATCGTCATTCAGATCGGGGCGTATCTGTTTCTGTTGGGGGTGCTGATGGTCGTCGCGACGCTCTTTCCGCAGGTCAGCGAGCGCACCGACAGCCGGCGACTGCTCCTCGGCGGGTTTCTGCTGTCGATCGCAAGCATCATCACTGTCGTTATCGTTACGATTATCGAGGCGTCGCCCGAGTAGGCAGCACCATGGCTTGCAGCTGTATGACGACAGTGCCGCTCGGAGACCGCCTGATAGAGTAGGGCATGGATAACGTCATCTTCGTACTGACCGGCCTAGCGTTGCTCGCCCTGACGCTCGGCCTACTTTTTCTGGTCGCGACGCTGTTCGCGGTCGTTCGTCGCCGCTACCCGGCTCTAAAACGCTGGAGCGGAGTCATGCTCGTGCTCGGCGCGGCGCTGTTTGTGGTGCTGATGTATTCGACCCCGCTCGAACTACCCGAACGGCAGCAGGCGGAGGGCTCGAGCCCCACCACCATCTCCGACACCGAGACGGAAGCCGAACCCGACGCCGAACCCGACGCGGAAGCCGAGGCGGAAGCCGAACCCGAAGCCGAGTCCCTCCCCGTCCCCCCCGCACCGAGCACCGAGGTCGTCCCTCCCCAAGCAGTCGAAGCGACCCCGACCGAACCCGAAACCCCGCCCGACACTACAGAAGCCGACACAGAAGCCGACACAGAAGCCGACACCGCCGAAACGGGCGACGAAACGGGCGAGACGGCGGAGACGCCCGAACCCGACTCAGCACCTGCCGAAACGACGACTGAAACGACGACCGACACCGCCAGCGAAGACGTCACCGAAGAAGACATCACCGGCGCAGACGTGACGGACGACGCAGCCGTCACCCCAGACGAAGCGACTGGCGAAGCGACCGGCGAAAACGTGACGGAAGAAGAAGCGACCGACGAAGCGACCAGCGACACGGCAGACACTCCAGCAGCAGCAGAAACAGAGGCTGCGGACGAGACGGTGTCAGACGAGACGGTCGCGGACGAGACGGTGTCAGACGAGACGGTCGCGGACGAGACGGTGTCAGACGAGACGGTCGCGGACGAAACCGCTCCGCAAGACGGCGAGGCGGCGAGCGACCCCGACGATCCCGGCGACGTCGTCAGCTCGCTACTCCAGCCTCAGGTCGAAATCAGCATGACGAGCGATCCGCCCGGTGCGACGGTGTTTGTAGCGGGGGCGCGGGTCGGTCAGACGCCGGTCACCTTTAACGTGCCGCGAAACAGCGAGGTCGCTTATGCGGTCGTCGCCGAAGAGATCGACAACCCCGAAGCGTACGAGCGCTTTATCGGCACGATTAACGCGGCGGAGAGCCAGAACATCAGCGTGTATCTAGAGCGGACTGAGGGGGGCTCGAGCCCTGCCCCCGACCCCGCCACACTCGAACCCGTCGAACCTGTCGAACAGCCCCCCGAAGACACGCCTGAAGAAGAGACCCAGCCCACCACACCAGACGACAGCACCGACCCCGACGCGCCAACCGGCGAAACCGAGACGAGCGAACCTTCCGAACCTCCTGTAAACGCGCAGTAGGCTGACGCAGTAGGCTGACAGCGTCCTGACGCTCACAGGCGTAGAGTGGTCTGATTATGCGTATTCTGGTAACCAACGACGACGGTATTCACAGCCCTGGCATCCGCGCCCTCGCGCGGGTCGCCGCCCGCTTCGGCGAGGTGCGTATCGTCGCGCCTGACGTCGAACAGTCCGCGATGAGCCACGCCATCACCATCTTGCGTCCGCTCCACTACCACAAAACCGACCTCGGCGAGTTCGAGGGCTACCGGGTCGACGGAACGCCCGCCGACTGCGTCGCGCTCGGCGCCCACCACTGGGACGCGGTCGACCTGGTGCTGTCCGGCATCAACCTCGGGCTTAACATCGGCCACAACATCTGGCACTCGGGCACGGTCGCCGCAGCAAAACAGGCGGCGTTTTTGCAGATTCCCGCCATCGCCTTTAGCGCGCCCTACGACGGCGAACTGCCCGACTACGACAAACTCAGCCCCTACATCGAAGAGGTCATCGCGAGGTATCTCGGCGACCCGCACAGCCCGCAACTGCTTAACGTCAATCTGCCGCTCGAGCCCCAGGGTCTACGCTGGACCCGCGTGTCGGTGCGTAACTACGAGGGCAAGGTCGTTCCGGGCGAAGACCCGATGGGCCGCACCCACTTCTGGTTTAGCGCGACGCCGCTCGGCGAGGCCGAGGAGGGCACCGACCGCCGCGCCGTCGAACAGGGCTGGGTCTCGCTCACCCCGCTACGGCTCGACCTGACCGACGAAACGGTGCTGAAGGCGAACCGAGATGCAGCACCGACCTAGCGCCGAGCGCCGACAACAGCCCCCCGGCGGATGACCTTCTATGCTTGAAGGATGAGCACCGCGTCGTCCGCCGATAACCGCTCCCCCGATAACGAAACCGCCGACAGCAGCCCCCCGCACAATCTGTCAGAGGCCGAGGGTAGAGCCTCCACCGAAGACACTGGGACCGTCGACGCCGAAGTTGTTGACCCTGAGACTGCCGACACCGAGTCTGTTGACCCTGAGGCTGTTGACACCAGAGCCGATGACACCGAGGCTGTTGACACTAGAGTCGATGACACTGAAGCCGCGCCACTGTCTCCCTCGTCCACACCGAGCGACGTCTCAAACGACGCTAAAGCACACAACCAACAGGATGACGAACAGTCCGATAAGCAAGACGATAAGCAAGACAACGGGCGCAGCGACGAGGAGCCGTTTCATCTCCTCATCGCGAGCGTCATGCTTCACGCCTTAGCGGCGACTGTATTTACCTTTTTCGTCGCCGGCATCGTCGTTCTGCTGACCTAAGTTCTGCTGACCTGGTGCTGCTGACCTGGTGCTGCTGACCTGGTGCTGCTGACCTAGAAGACACCGGTAGCCGTCATTAGGCGCCGCGCACCTCGGCGCTCGTTCGGGTGATAATGGTCGGGTGATGTTCCTATGCTAATTCTCTGGCGACTCTCGTTTCGCGCCCTCTACCGTCACCCTTGGCGCACCCTCGCGACGAGCCTCGGCATCGCGCTCGGCATGGCGGCGGTGCTCGCGACGCTGTCGGTTGGGGCGAACGTAGAGGCCAACCTGCGGCAGAGCCTAGAGGCGGGGGTCGGTGGGGCCGACCTGCTAGTCGTGCCGGGCACGGACGGGCGGGCGGTGTTCGCGGTCGACGAGGTGTTGCCGCAGGTGCGCGCGGTGCCGGGGGTCGGTGCGGTGCGGGCGGTGCTCGAAATCGCCGCCGAACCCGAACGACGCGGCGACGCGCCGCAGGGGACGCAGATTCCGGGTTTCGACACCGGCTTCCGGTTGTTCGGTCGGCCTCTGCCCGCAGACCAGCCGTCTGCCGACTACGCGTCTAACAGCACGTCCGACGACCTTACCGCAAACACAGCAGCCACGGAGGTAGACACCGCGCTAACGCTCGTTCGGGGGGCGCTCCCGACGGCGGGCTCGCAGGGGATCGCGGTCGGGGCGGGCTTCGCGGAGGCGCGTTCGGTCGCTATCGGCGACGAGATACGTTTCGCGAGCCGGTTCGGCGACCTTAGCTTTGCCGTGACCGGTATCCTCGACGACGCGAACGGGATCGCGAGCAGCAACGGCGGACGGGTCGGGATCGCGTCGCTCGCGGACGTGCGGACGGCGTTACGGTTGCCGGGGCGGGCTTCGTATCTAGAGGTCGAGGTGACCGACGACCTTCGCGACGTCGAAGCACGCCTCGCCGACGCACTCGGCGAACGCTACCTCGTCACCCTGCCCGCAAACCGGGGCAACGTCCCGACCGGCATCAGCGACACGCTCGCGGCGGGGCTTCGGGTCCTCGCCGCAACCCTCGTCGCACTCGGCGCTTTCGTCGCTTATAACACGTTTTCCGCCGACGCGGTCACCCGGACCCGCGAATTCGCGCTGCTCCGTACACTCGCCTTTACGCGCGCACAGCTGCGGCGGCTCGCGCTCTACGAAGCGCTGCTGATCGGGGTGTTAGGGGTGCTGCTCGGCATCGGGCTCGGGGCGGGGCTCGCGTTCGGTATCAACTACGCTAACGCGCTGCTGCTCGGCTACGAGGTGCGTACGTTGGTATTGCCGCTACCGCAGCTGCTCGTCGCTGCGGTCGTCGCGGTGGTCAGTGCGCTGGTCGCGGCCTGGATTCCGGCACAGCGGGCCGCTCGGACCTCGCCGCTCGCCGCGCGGCGCCAGGCGATGACGGCGCCGCCGCCCCGACGTCCGGGTGCGGGCGTGCTGCTCCTCGTCTGTGGGGCGGCGGTTGCGCTGCTGCCATGGTCGGGGACGTGGTCACTGTTCAGTAGTGCGCTCGCGATGGGGTCGCTCTTTTTCGGGACGACGCTGCTCGCGCCGACGTTGCTCGGGCCGACCTTCGGGCTGCTGCGCCCGCTGCTGGTGCGGCTCTACCGGCTCCCGGCGACGCTCGGCAGCGGCTTTACCGAGCGTAACAGCGCCCGGAACGGCGTCGCGGTCGGGGCGGTCACAGTCGGGGTGAGCATCGTGATCGGGGTCGGGGCGATGGTTGCGGGGATCAACAAATCGATTAGCGACTGGGTCGAGACGACCATCGTCGGCGACCTGTTTATGAGTTCGCCGGGTAATCTTCCCGCCGGGTTTACGGCGCAGGTGAGCGAGCGGGTACCGGAGGTCGAGGCGGTCAGCGGGGTGGCGATCCGGGTGGTAAGGCTCGAGCCCTCCCCCACCCTCCCCCTAGAACGCGCCCGCAGCATCAGCCTGATCCTGGTCGAACCCGAACGCTTCCATCCGGAGCGCGGCTTCGGCGCGTTTCAGTTTATCGTCGGCGACGCGGCTGACGGCTACGACGCGCTCGCCGACCCCGACCAGGTCCTCGTCGCGAACACCCTCGCCCAGCGCCTCGGCGTGACGGTCGGCGACACGCTCGCGCTGCGCACCCGTGCGGGCACCGCGTCGTTTATGGTCGGCGGCGTTATCGTCGACTTTACCGGCGGCGGCGAGGCGGTAGTGATGGGGCTCGGCGGGCTCGAGCGCTTCGGCGGCGGCGACCCCGACCTGTTCGTCCTTACCGTGCGGCCCGGTCACGACGCCACCGAGGTCGCCGGAGCGCTACGCGACGCGTTTCCCGACCTGCCGCTAGACGTTACGGTCGGCCAGGCGTACCGCGACGAGATCCTGGCGATCAGCCGGCGTAGCTTTATCGCCACGAACAGCCTGCTCGTCTTGGCGGCGATCATCGCCGCGCTCGGCGTCGCCAACACGCTCGGCATGAACCTTAGCGAACGGCAGCACGAACTCGCCCTACTCCGCACCCTCGGGTTAACCCGGCGCGGCCTGCAACGTCTCGTGCTCGCTGAAGGGACGGTGGTGCTGACCCTCGGCACCCTGTTCGGGGTCGTGGTCGGCGGGGTGTTGGCGACGGTCATTACGGCGGGGGCGAGCAGCATCACCGGCTTTCCGATCGCGCCGAGCTATCCGTGGGGGATCGGGGTCGCGGCGCTGCTGTGCGCGCCGCTCGTAGGGCTGCTCGCGGCGCTCGCTCCGGCGCGGCAGGCGGGGAGGCTCGAGCCCATTACCGCGCTCCGGCGTCCGGCGGGCTAAACTAGATCTCTTGTGACCTCTCCAGCTCTCCAGGCGACCGCCCTCGTCAAAACGTACCGGCTCGGACGCGAACAGGTCGCGGCGCTCCGCGGCGTAAGCCTCGAGGTCGCGCGCGGCAGCTTTGTAGCGGTGATGGGCCCGAGCGGTAGTGGTAAAAGCACGCTGCTACACCTGCTCGGGCTGCTCGACACCCCCGACAGCGGCGACATCACGCTCGCCGGCGAAGCGGTCGGGGCGCTCGGCGACGACGACCGCACCCGGCTCCGGCGCGACCGGCTCGGCTTCGTGTTTCAGGGCTTCGAACTGCTACCGACCCTTAGCGCCCGCGACAACATCCTGCTTCCTGCCGAGGTCGCCGGACGCGGCGCCGAGGCCGCCCGGCGGCTTCCAGACCTCGCCGCTAGGCTCGGCATCGAAGGACGGCTCGAGCACCGCCCCGCCGAACTCTCGGGCGGTCAGCAGCAGCGCGTCGCCGTCGCGCGGGCACTGATCAACAACCCGGTCGTACTCCTCGCCGATGAACCGACCGGCAACCTCGACAGCCGCACTGGTCGTGAGGTGCTCGAGCTCCTCCAGCAGGGCGTCCGCGACCAGGGCTGGACGATCGTGATGGTCACCCACGACCCCCACGCCGCACTCTACGCCGAGCGGATTATCTTCTTACGAGACGGCACTGTGTCTGGCGAGATAAACACCGACCGACACGAAGCCCGCACCATGATCGAAGCGCTCGTCGCCGGCTAAGCCGCGCGGTTCTCGGCAGGCACTCACCAGACGAACCGGCGTGCGTTCGCCGCGTTATCACTCATCTTGTCATCACTCATGTTGCCGTTTTTGTTACTCGCGTCGTTATCGATCATGTTGTCGTCAACCGTGTTGTCGTCACGCTACCTTTGCGTTACAAATATATGTCGTCACCGACGTGTAGCTTCTAATGATGACCTCGCCGCCTACATCCGACGATCCTGTCCCGTCCATCGTCCTCGTCCTGTACATCGTCACGCGTCACGTTCTGGCATCAGGTTTCGACATCCCCATCTCGACATCCCCGTGTCGGCATCCCGGCACCGCTCGTCGGCGCCGCACAGAGCGCGTCGGCCCGTCCGCTACGAGCTCTACGACTCACCCGCAACACCTAACGACTCCCCGCCCCGCACTCTTTTCTGGAGACCCCCTTGTTTGACGCTCTCGCTTCGCTCGTCCGCCGTTACCCCCGCTGGATTCTCGCGCTCTGGGGGCTGCTCTTTCTGATCGCCCTCCCCTTCGCGTCACGTGTCGGCGAGGTGCTGACCGCTCAGCCCGACAGCGTTCCCGGCAGCGTCGCGGCGGAGGTGCGCGGCCTGCTCGACGAAGCGTTCGAGCGACAAAACCGCTTTTCGGTGGTGATGGTGACCCACACCGGTGCCGCGCCGGTCGGTAGCGAGGCGTTCGAGGAGCGCTACACCGAATTGCGCGAGCGGCTTCGGGACCTGTCGGCGGTCGCGACAATTCAGGACTACCGCAACACCGACACGTTGTCGTTAAGCGCCCCCGACGGCAGCTTTACCGTCGCGCTGCTCGGCCTTAGCGCGACCGAGCGGAGTGTCGCCAAAGCCGACGTCGCTGCGATCGAAGCGGTGCTAGACGAGGCGGGCGGCGCCGCGCTCCGCTTTAGCCTCGCCGGTGGGCCGGCCACAACCCGCGAACTCGAAGAACTCGGCGAACGCGACGCGCGGCGGGCCGAACTGTACGGGCTACCCCTGAGTCTAACCATCCTCGCCGTCGCCTTCGGCGCGGTCGTCGCCGCCGGGCTGCCGATTATCGCCGCGCTGACCACCGTCAACGTCACCTTCGCGCTGCTGTTCGGATTAGGGCAGCTGTTGCCGTTCGCGGTCTTTACCCAGAGCATCGTCACCATGCTCGGCCTCGCGACCAGCATCGACTACGCGCTGCTGATCGTCAACCGTTTTCGCGAAGAGCTGCGCCGGGGTCAGGCACCCCGTGACGCCGCCGCGACGGCGACGCTGACCGCAGGCCGGACGGTCGCCTTTAGCGGCTTTACGGTGGTGATCGCGCTCGGAGCGCTGCTGATTCCGCCGCTGCTGTTTATCCGCTCGATCGGGGTCGGCGCGATGGTGGTGATCTTCGTCGGCGTGTCGGTCGCGCTGACGGTGCTGCCGGCGGCGCTCGCCCTGCTCGGCCACAACGTGAACCGGCTCCAGCTGTCACGGCGCGAACCGGGTCTGCGGAGCCGAAACTTCTGGCTGCGGCGTGCCGGCGCGGTGCTGCGGCGTCCGGTGGTGTGGGCGGTCGGCGGGACGCTGCTGCTCGTCGTGCTAAGCGCGCCGATCACGCAGATGCAGGTCGCCGATCTCGGGGCGCGCGGGCTAAGCGCGGATACGGACACGCGGCAGGTGCAGGCGTCGTTAGAAGAGCTCGAGCTCGCCGGTCTAAGCGAGCCGTTCGATATTGTGGTCGATTTTCAGGGGGTCGACGGCGGCTTTTTTAACCCGGCGTCGGTGCGCGACATCTCGCAGTTGACGAGGGCGTTGGGGGGGCTCGAGCCCATCGGCTCCGTCCTCTCGCCGACCGCGACCGACAGCGTCCCCCGCCTGTTTATGTTTCAGTACTACGCTCGCCGCGACGTCGCCCTCGCCAGCGATCTCGCCCCGCTTGTCGAGCGCACCGTCAGCCGAGACAGCCGCTACGTACTGGTCCAGGCCTACCCCCAGACCACCCTGACCCCGCGCCAGGTCGACGCGCTTATCGCCGACATCCGCACCGTGATAGGCGACCTCGGCGTCGACGCCCGCATCGGCGGTAGCTACGTGAGCGGGCGCGAATGGACGAGCACCCTCTACCGCACCTTTCCGCTCGCGATCGGCCTGGTCTACCTCGCGACCTTCGTGCTGCTCGGCCTCGCGTTTCGCTCGCTCCTCATCCCGCTTAAATCGGTCGTCCTCAACACCCTGACCGTCGCGGCGGCGTTCGGCGTGGTGACGCTCGTGTTTCAGTACGGTGTCGGCGCGTCGCTGATCGGGCTCGGCAGCGGTATCGGCTACATCGACAACAGCGTGCCGGTCTTTATCTTCGCGATCGTGTTCGGTCTGAGCATGGACTACGAGGTGTTTCTGGTCGCCCGCGTGTTCGAAGCGCACGAACGCGGCCTTAGCGACGCCGACGCGATCACCGAAGCGATGGGCGCGACCGGCGGCGTCATCACGAGTGCGGCGGCGACATGATCGCGGTCTTTTCGCTCTTCGTCTTTAGCGACGTGGTGCTGATCCAGACGCTCGGCCTCGGCCTCGCGGTCGCGGTACTGCTCGACGCGACCCTCGTACGGCTCACCCTCGTGCCAGCCGTTCTGGCCCTCGCCGGCACGTGGAACTGGTGGCTACCCGGCCCGATCGCCCGCCTCGCCGAACGGGTCGACCTGTCTCACGACTCGTGTCGCCCTCGTAGTGCATCTACATTAAGATGATGCGCCGAAAGTATCGTCTCACCATCTCGAAACGTCTGTGTGGTCCGGTGGCCCGCTCGCACCCCCACGCCGCGCGTAACGTCCCAGAAAACCGCCCGATCACGACGAGGGTGACCGGGCGGGGCTGTGCTAGGGCGAAACCGCGCTAGCGGAGCAGACCCGACACGAGCTGTTGGCTCGAAAAGTTGCGCGAGGTAATTCCGGGCACCACGAGGGCGAAGTCGCCGCCGAGGCTTAGGTCGAGGCTACCGCCGCGCGTCAGGGTCGCGGCTTGGCTCGCGAAGCGGAGCGGGTTAAACTCGAAGGTGAGGTCTAAGGGAACGGTCGCCGAGGCGGGAACGGGGCGCTCGACGAGCCCGGCCTGACCGATTGCGGCGCCGCCGAGGTTAAGGCTCAGGTCGGGGGCGCGAAACACGAACCCGATCGGGCTGGGGTTGCTGAGCTCGAGCCCTACCCCACCACCACCCGCCGCGTGTTGATCTCCCGCACGCCCGTACGCGCGCCGACGAGCTGCACGTTCGGAGCGCCGAGCCGGATCGGCTGGGTGAGCGTCCCCGACACAATGGTCAGTTCGGGCAGACGCTGTACACTGCCGAGCGCCCGTACACTTACCGTACCGTCGAGGCGGTAGTCGGTCGGCTGGCCGACAATCAATTCGCCGAGGTCGACGAGGAGCCTAATCCCTTCGCGAAGCGGTACGCTCACGTCGAGTGTGAGCTGACTCCGCCCGTTCGCGGCGAGCTGTACTCCTTCGCGAAACTGCGAGCGCGCGACCTGGTTACCCTCGACAAAGAAGTCGAAGTCGAGCCCGGCGAGCTCGAGCCCGAAACTGTTGGGGTTTTCTACGTTGACGTCAAAACGAAACAGCGCCGCCGCCGGGCCGACGCCGGGCGGGTTAAGCCGGACGAGCTGCGCACCGTTCGGCGCGAGGCTAAAACGGGGCGCCTCGATCAGGCTGCCGACCCCCGGAATACACCCGGAGAGCAGCAGCACGATCAGCCCGAGCGACGCACCAAGAAGTCTCTGTTTACGGTTCATAAAGTCCCTCCGGTCCTTACCTTACCGCACCGGGCCGAACCCAACCTTAACCGTAAACGGACGATGAAGGCCTACTCGTACTCGATCCGCGGGTTGAGGTAGGCGTAGAGCAGGTCGGCGATAAGGTTGGCGACCGCGAAGCCGAGCACCGCCAGAAGCGTGATCGCCTGCAGCAGCGGCAGGTCGCGGCGGTCGATGGCGAAGGTAAGCAGCCGGCCTAGACCGGGGTAGTTAAACACGTTTTCGACGACGATAAGCCCGGCGATCAGCCAGCCGAAGCTGATCGCGATGACCGTAATGGTCGGCATCAGGGCGTTTTTAAGGACGTGGCCGAAGATCACCTCGCGCCGCGAAATCCCCTTGAGGGCGGCGGTGCGGACGTAGGGTCTTTGCAGCTCTTCGACCATACTCGTCCTCGTCAAGCGGGCGATATAGGCGAGCAGCACCAGCGTCGCGGTCAGGGCCGGCAAGATAAGGAACGGAAGCGCCTCGACAAAGCCGTCGCCGGGCCGAATCGACGAGTTGGCGGGAAGCCAGCCGAGCTGAAACGAAAAGATCTCGATCAGAATCACCCCGGTCACGAACTCGGGCAGCCCGACCACCGACAGCGAACCGATGCTGATCACGTTGTCGATCCAGCTGTCTTCGCGTAGCGCGGCGACCACGCCGAGCACCACCGCGGTCGGCACCGCGACCAGCAGCGTCAGCCCGGCGAGCATCAGCGAATTGCCGGCCCGCTCGAGCACCAGCGGGCGGATCGCCTGACCGGTGCTGTACGAGTCGCCCCAGTTGCCGGTCACGAAACCGCCGAGCCAGGCCACGTACTGGAGCGGTAGTGGGCGGTCAAGGCCGAGCTGTTCGCGCAGGTTTTTCAGCGCCGTCTCGCTCGCCTCGCGGCCCAGGATCACACGGGCGACGTCGCCCGGTAGCAGCTGGGTGATAGCGAAGATGATCACGGAGGTCAGAAGCAGCGTCAGCACCAGAAAGGCGAGTCGGCGCGAGATGTATTTAGCCACGGACTCCCTCCTCGTCGGGCTGTTTGTTTAGCTGGGTCTGTGTCTCGGTGTCTGGTCGTGCGAACGTAAACACGCGCTGCTGGGTCTCTTTAAGCTCGCCGAGCGGGATGTGGCAGTAGATCCGGTGGCCGTCTTCGTCTTCTTGCCAGGGCGGCTCTTTGTCGACGCAGATATCGCCGATAAAGCGCGGACAGCGGGTGTGAAAGCGGCAGCCCGACGGGATGTCGAGCGGGCTCGGCACGTCGCCTTCGAGGCGGATCTGCTGCTGTTTGGCGTTCGGGTCGATCAGCGGGATCGCCGATAAGAGCGCTTCGGTGTAGGGGTGGTAGGGGGGCTCGAGCACCTGCCTGGTCTTACCGACCTCCATAAGGTGGCCGAGATACACCACCGCGACCTCGTCGGCGAGGTAGCTAACCACCGACAAATCGTGCGAGATAAACAGGTAGGCCGTGTCGCGCTCCTCCTGCAGCGTGCCGAGCAGGTTGAGGATGGCGGCCTGCACCGACACGTCGAGCCCCGACACCGCTTCGTCAAAGAGCAGCACGTCGGGCTGCGAGGCGAACGCCCGGGCGATCGCGACCCGCTGTTTTTCGCCGCCCGACAGCTCGCCCGGCAGCCGTGCGGCGTACTGCGCGCTTAGCTTGACCGACGCGAGCAGTTCGGCGACCCGCTCGTCGGCGTCGTCGCGGCTTAGACCGGCGAGGCGCATAAAGGGCCGCCGCAGCGCGTCACCGACGCGGATGTAGGGGTTTAGCGCCTCGTCGGAGCTCTGAAACACCATCTGCAGATGTTTGAGCACCTCGGTGTCGCGTTCGTCGAGGGCGCGCCGGAGCGGCATGTCGAGCAGTTCCATCTCGCCGCTGCTCGCCTCGTAGAGCCCGATCACGCAGCGGGCCAGCGTCGACTTACCGCTCCCGCTCTCACCGACCAGGCCGAGGGTCCGGCCCCGGTGCAGGGTCAGGTCGATCCCGTCGACGGCGTGGACCTGGCGTACCGGCTTGCCGCGCAGCGTGTCGAACAGCGACCGACCGACCGCGAAGTTTTTTTCGACGTCGCGCAGCGTCAGAACCTGTTCGACGTCGCGGACCGCGCGGGTCTGGGCGGCGTCGGTGGGTTGGCGGGGCTCGAGCCCCCCCTCATCGATCTCGTTAGAGCGGTGACAGCGGCTGCGGCGCCCGCCCGTCTCGTAAAAGCCGGGATGCACTTCGCTGCACTTGTCGATCGCGACCGGGCAGCGCGGCGTAAACACGCAGCCGCTCGGCAAATCGCCGAGGTCGGGGATCTGGCCCGGAATAGGCCGCAGACTGACCTGGCTCTTGTCCTGGCCGATCCGCGGCACGCTGTCGAGCAACCCCTGGGTGTAAGGGTGGAGCGGCTTGTCGTACAGTTCGTCGACCGCCGCGTCTTCGACAAGTTCGCCGGCGTAGAGCACCGCGACCCGGTCACACACCTTCGACACCACGCCGAGGCTGTGCGACACGTAGAGCACGGCAGTGTTGCGCTCGGCGATCAGCTCCGAGATCAGGTCGAGGATGGTCGCTTCGGTGGTGACGTCTAGGTTGGTGGTCGGCTCGTCTAACACCAGCAGTTCCGGTTCGCCGCCGAGTGCGAGCGCGATCATGACCCGCTGCTGCATCCCGCCCGACAGTTCGTGCGGGTAGCTCGTATAGACCCGTAGCGGGTCGGCGAGGCCGACACTTTCGAACAGGTCTAGCACCTCCTGTTTGCCGCCCCGAACCAGCCCCTCCTGCACCTGTTTACCGACGCGCTGCGACGGGTTTAACGACGGCAACGGGTTTTGCGGTACGAGCTTGACCCGCTTCTGCCACACCTCGCTGAGCTGCCGGTCGCTCATCGCGAGCAGGTCGTCACCGCCCAGCGAGATACTGCCCGACCGCACCTCGCCGTTTTTAGCGAGATAGCGCATCAGTGCGAGTGCGAGTGTCGACTTACCGCTTCCGCTTTCGCCGACGAGGCCGTAGGTCTGGCCCGGCATAATTGTAAGGCTGACGTCGCGAACCGCGTCGAGGTAGCCCCCCTTTTGGCGGTACGACACGCTCAGATCACGAACCTCGATGGTCGGGGTAACGTCTCTGGTCGCCCCGTTCGTCGCCCGGTCGGTCGTCCGGTCTGTGCTGGTCGCGTCTGTTACCGAGTCTGTCGCCGAGTCTGTCGCTGAGTCTGGGGTTGGGGATGTACTCACGAGCGGCCTCCTGTCTGTAGGCTCCGTTTTAGCCCTTCGGCCATCAGGTTCATGCTCACCACAAGCAGCGAGATCGCCGCCGCCGGAAAGTAGAGCGACCAGGGCGTGAGCGACACGTAGTTGCGCGCTTCGTTGACCATCAGGCCCCAGTCCGGGTTGGGTGGCTGCACCCCGACCCCCAAAAAGCCGAGCGAGGCAACCAGAAAGATCGCGTACGAGAAGCGCAGCGCCGACTCGACCGCGAGTGCGGGCAGTACCGACGGCAGCACCTCGCGCAGCAAGATGTACCAGGTTCGTTCGCCCTGCATCCGCGCCGCGAGCACGTAGTCTTTGGTCTTGGTGTCGAGCACGACGCTCCGCACCACCCGCGCCACGATCGGCGTGTAGGCGATGGCGATCACGATCAGCACGCTGTTACGCGACGGGCCGAGCGTGCCGAGCAGCAGCAGCGCCAGCAGCAGAGCGGGCATGGCGAGCAGGCTGTCGAAAAAGCGGTAGGTGATCTCCTCGATCCAGCCGCCGAGATAGCTCGTCGTCATGCCGACGGTCGTACCGATCAGCACCGCGACCAGCGTCCCGAACCCGGCCAGCATAAAGATGTCGCGCGTGCCGACCACCACGCGGCTAAACACGTCGCGCCCCAACCGGTCGGTACCGAACAGGTGGTTCCAGGACGGTGCCTGCCGCGCCTCGGCGAAGATCTGCTCGGTCGCCTCGTAGGGTACGATCCACGGGCCGATAATCGCGAGCGTCAGAAAGATGAGGACGACACTCGTTCCGAACGCCGACGCCGGGTGGCCGTAGAGCGAGCGTAGCAGCCGCCACCAGCCGGGCGCCCGGCGCG
>JAXHMC010000008.1:0-47287 GCA_034521635.1 Trueperaceae bacterium
TATGTCATTTTTAGTATCATTGTTTATACTCTCTATTTGGTGCGGGTTGGCACAGGGGGGGGTGCGGTTTGGCACAAGCCCCGTGCGATTTGGCACAACCTCGTCAGAGCCGCCATTCATCTGGTCATCAGTGACACTCTCCGGCTCTGAATGCACCGCCTTGTTGAAGTGTGGCACAACGTAGCCTCTGGGAAGCGCGCGCCCCAGCGAATCGATGTCTATCTTGTACCGGCGAGACTCGTTTGGGTCGTCGGGGTTGTGGGTCTCGATCCACGGCTGTTTTTCGAGCCACTTCAACCTCCGAATAAGTGAACGCCGTGACGCCCACCCTTTGCAGTCCTGGACGAGCTTGCGCATGCTCCTGTAAAAGCACCCGTTCTCGTCAAGATCGCTGGTTTGCGAGTAATCAAATTGCCGGAATAATAGAGCGTCTAACAGAATACCCTTGGTCATGTCGCCGTCGCAGATCTCGACGAGCGCAGCCGATAGCATTCTGAAGCCGCGTGGTTTTGGTTGGGTCATGCGTCATCTACCTTCACCCTTGGGGTCTTGATTGAAGGAGTGTGACGCGGTCAGGGTGTCTCCGCGTCGCGTGCCTTACCAGTCGCGATGATACGCGTCGGTTGCCTTGCTTGGTTGCCTTGTCAGTGCCTGCTCGCTTCCGCGCATAGATTGAGCCGCCCGTGATGTTCTCGTCACGGGCGGTTTGTTTTAGCACTTTGCATCCGATTCGTCGACCGAACGCTTGTGCTTGTGCGCCTTCTCGATGTGTGCTGATTTGCTTCGCGTAGAAGCTTGCCGCCCTTGCGGGTCGTGAATCCGTCCGCTTCGAGTCGATCGGCAACCTTGCGCAACGACAGCCCCGCTTCGCGGTGCTCGAGCACAGCTTCAATCACGGTCTGTTCGGCCGGGTCCTCGAGGAGCGTCGAGCCGTCCGCGTCCAGTGTGTAGCCGTAGGGAATTCCTCCCCCGGTGTACTCCCCGTTGGCCTTCTTGTGCTGGAGGGCCTCCGACGTCAGCGTGGCAATATCCCAGTCACCTGGCGACGGATGCCCGTGAGCGAGCGCGTGGCACTTGTGGCATAGCGGCACGGTTGCTGTTCCGCCCCTGCCTTGTGGCACGACGTGGTGCTCGTGGAGGTTGTCGGTGCTGCCGCATTCAAAGCATGTGCTCATATTGCGCTCCTTAAAACATGGGCTCAAGATCATCGTTACGGGTGTGATTCCCAGGCTTGCCTAGTTGTGACTCTATCGCGCGAGCCGCCTCTCTTAGCATTTCGGCCAAGTTCCTTTGCTCGTCGTCTCCACCAACGGCGATCTTGACGCGCTTTAGCCCATAAAATCCGTGCTCAATCTCAACAGCCCAAGTAAATGAGCCATTGTTTTTAATCTCTATCGACGCAAACGCGCCATGCGACGCGTCTCCGCCGCAAAGACGTGTGCAGTGCGTCTCTATGGTTGAGATGCAGCAACGCGTCACCGTCTCTTTTGAGACGTATTGCGAGTCAGTCCGGTCGAGAAGTTCTACGTGTCCGAATTGTGTAGTTTTGGAATCCATACCTACTCCTCGCGCACCCGGTCGGGTCTTGTGAGATATCGCGAGGACTGCTACGGTTGGATGCGCATGTTGCACCCTAGCATCCCCGCTAGATTTGCCGCCCCCGACCGTCAGATCACCGGGGGCGGCTTTAGTTTTGCGCAGATCACTCGCCAGCGTCTACCTCCCATCCGCCCGGCGCATCGTAGTCCACGCCCTTGACCGGCCCGCCGCTCGCCGCACGCTCAGCCCCGCGAATGATGTTGCCCACGTGCGTCGCACTCAGCCCGTACTCCTCGGCCAGCTCGCGTTGCAGCACGCCGCCCCGTGCGTAGCGTGCCCGCATCACGACCACCTCCGCCTCGGAGAGCTTGAGCGCGTCGTCGCATCGGCCATCGGTGTCGATGAGTACCGCGTCCGCTCGCTCGACCTCCCGCTCGCTCAGTCGCACGTCAAGCTCGGGCGGCTCGCCAGGCCACGCGACGATGCAGACGTTGCACCCCTCGGGCGTCCAGCGGTGCTTCTGGCGCTTGCGGGCGGTCTCCCGGTCGGGGTGTGCGCCGACGGGGATGTAGTGGGGTTGGCCGTGCATCTCGAGAATGTCGCAGATCAGGTAGGTCACTCGTTCTCCTCGCTTCCGTCGGTAGCTGCTGGCGGTGCGTGCTCCATGTACTCCTCGACCTCGTGCGAGATCGGCCGGTCGTAGACGTGCAGCGTCTCGCCGTCTTCGGTGTCGCGGACGTAGCCCATCGCGCAAAGGTCTTGCACGAGCATGCGAGCGTCGTCCAGGTCATCGCCGCTCGCACGGTCGTCGAGCAGTTGCTCGAAGCTCGAGTGCTGCGCCGTGGACAGGAGCAGGAGCATCAGCCCGAGATGCTCGAGTGTCAGCCGCTCGTCGGCGAGGAGTTGCATGCGCACCCGCACAAAGCTGTCAGCGGTCGCGTGTCGGTGTATTCGTGTGGTCATTGCGTCCCTTGTGGTCCAGTGATATCGTGGCGACGCACCATGTCAGTGCATCTGCTCGGTGAACGCGCCGCGGTTTCCTTTGGACCGCGGCGCGTTTTTGCGTCTACATCTCGGGCGAGCCGAGAATCGTTTGCATGCCGGGGACGAGCTCGTCGACGAAGTCGTCGAACGCCTCGCAGATTTGCTCGGTGTCGGCCTTGTCGGGCGGGGTGCCCTGGACGAGCAGCGCGGACGTCGTGCAGATCGCGACGTACGGGACAGCGTACTCGAGGAGTTCGTCGAGCGTGTCGTCGGCGAGTGGCATACCTTGCTCGCGTCGGCTCATCGCCGTGACGAACAGATCGGTGTAGTCGCCAGCGTCGCGGCGGTTCTCGAAGTGCTCGGCGCGCGCTGCATCGTCGGTCAAGAAGTCGAGCGTGCGCCGCCCTACCGCGGTGAGCAAGTCAGCGTCACGACCGTCCAGCGAGATAATCACCCCGGTCTGGTCGAGCGCGACGAGGATGCAACCGACCGCCGCCGCATGTGCTGCCGTCGTTTGCTTCATAACGGGGCGCAGCGCCTCACCTTTCAGAAAGCGGGACGCGACCTCGATGAATCTCGACGTCGACTCGTGTGGCTGTTTCGCTACCGCTCGCTGCAACCCGAGCAGTGCGCAGCGTGTGCCGTGGTTGCCGAACTCCTCGTCGAGCATCGTACGGGTCGCGTTAAATATCGTTGTCAGTGCTTTGTCCATCGTGTCTACCTCGGTCTTCGGTCGATAGTACCTGCCATCGTCAGGCCGCGCGAAGTACCGCGCGACGACGCCCATGCCACCTGGGCGTTTCGGCTGCACCCTCACCACAGCGCCACGAAGTGCTCGCCGTTGAACTCGGCCGCAGTGTCGCGCGCCGGGTCGTAGACGATCGTCGCACCGTGGGCGTGTCCGTGCTCGACGAGCTCGCATGCAATGTCGTAGCTCTCCGACTCGGCGCACACGCTGAAGTATTCGTTGTCGAGCATGTCGCGCTTGCCGGTGCGCTCGAGCATCCAGTAGCGAGCGGGGTCGTCGGGTATCTGTCGGCCGATTCGTGCGTTTTCTCGGTGTACAGTCATTGTGCGTTTCATTGTCGTGTCCTCGTGGTGGTGGGAAAGTGCGCCCCGCCAGCAGCGCTACTGACGGGGCGTGGGCGGCGTCGAAAGGAGTATGAAACGCGCCGCCCTCCGCCGCTGGTACGGCGGATGCTGATAACTAAATCGGGCGAATCACGTGACCGACCTGCGCGCTCACGGCGGCGAGGGTCGCGAGGTCGTCGACCGGGTCGATTGCGCACACGTACTGATACGCGTCGTGAAGGTCGTTTGCCTGCTCGATAAGGTCGGCCAACTCTCCGTCGTAATCTCTTGCCTCAGCGACCCACTTCACTTGTCCGTCGTCGATGTAGATGCACCGCCCAACCTGTCGCAGTGTGAATCCCTCAGCGTCGGCGAACACGTCTTCAATGCGCTCGGCAGACTCGTATGTCCCGACGATGTCGAGCGTGTCCTCGTGGTCGTACGACTCGCCGATCTCCATGATGATCTCGTCGGTGTGCTCTTCGAGCCACATCGCAGCGGCGTCGCGCAGCTCGTCACGGTCGAGGCCGCGGATCTGGTCGCCGTCGGTCTGCTGGACCGAGTAGCGGACGTCTTCGGCGAGGTCGAGCACGTCGCCGTTGTAGAGCATTTCGAGCGTCTCGGGGCGCATGTGGTATGCCCAGGCGACGAAGCCGCCCTGCCACCAGTCAAAGTGGTCGTCGATGATGGTGAGCATGTCGTCAGTGGTCGTGGTTGCGTCTGTCATGGTGTCTCTCCTGTCAGTGTCAGTCGTGATTATGCGACGTCTGTCATGTGCTCCGGCACTCGGTCTACCCATCGGGGCTCGACCTTTTCCATTCTCTCGACCAGTCGCTCGATGACGACGTCTTCGCCGACTTCGTACATCCAGTCGCCCTGCGGGAAGCCCATCTCGTCGAAGTCAATCTCGTGACCTTCGTCGTCTAGCTCTATTGCAATCTCGGTCAGTTCCCAATCGAGCGAGCTGTAGTTGATGACGTGCATCTCGACCACGTCGTCTTCGGTGATAGCGCGATATTTGAGCGGCTTCGTGTCTCCCGAGAATCCGGTGACGGTCAGGATTGCAAGGTGGCCCTCGCGGTGGCTCTGCCCGAACCAATCGTCTCGGCTGTCGTCGTCTTGCTCGACGATCTCCAAGACTCGCGACAGCCTCAGGGTCTGAGCGCCTTCCATCTCATCGAGGCCAGGATAGGTCCATGTGGTCGGAAGGTCGCTTTCGCCGTGCAGCGTGTGAATGAATCGCCCGACCATCTTTTTATCTTGTGTGCTCATGGTGTCGCTCCGTAGTGGTCATCGCCAACGTCCTACCCAGTTTAGCATAGCTGTGCGAAGGGTACAAGCGCCCACGATGCTGCGCTAGGGCACTGTAAGGCGGGTCGGTAAAGTTTTTTGGAAAGTTTCCCGCACAACACTGCGCATATCAGACACCAAACCACAGCAATACTTACCTGCCAACGCCCCGCTTTGCCGTCACAACGCAGGTAGGCCGCTTGCATCCCTCGCATGACACTGCTACGTTTCTTGCGACGTTGGTACGAAAGGGAGCAATGACAGACAGTCAGACATTCGAAGTCGGCGACCTGGTGGCGGTCGTTGCGAGTGGCGCACTCGGCAGGATTGAGCGCGCGTTCGTGCGTCACCACAAGTGGGGCGGCGGCAGACGATACCGCGTCAACATCAACCGCGGCCCTGACTGCGGCCGCACCATCACAGCTAGAGCAGATGAACTCACCAAGGTAGGAGACTGATGCAGCGATTTACTGAGGACGAAATGGAGGCGATGCGCTACGGCGATATCGCACCGCTTCAACGACAGCTCGGGTGCGCGGATATCGTGCCGACACCCGACCCCGAAACCCAACGAGACGCGTGGCTCGAGTCGCGCAAGGCTGGACTTGGCGGCAGCGACATGGCCGGCATTCTCGGCCTGTCACCGTGGTCGAGCGCCCACGAGATATGGGAGGAGAAGACCGACCGCAAGGCCTCCGACGGCGACATGCTGCGCTTTCGGCTGGGGCGGGCGCTCGAGCCGTTCACCATCGCGGAGTTCGAGCGCGAGACGGGCCTCGAGGTCCTGCCGTTCGACGGCGTGACATTCGTGCGCCGTGACCGACCGTGGGGCCGCGGAAATACTGACGGCCTGGTCTTCGACGACGGTCACTTCGTCGGGCTTTACGAGGGCAAGACCGCCTCGATCTTCAACCGCGGCGAATGGGAGCACCACGTCCCGGTCTACTACCAGACGCAAGCCCAACACTACGGGTGGGTCCTCGATGCCGAGCGTGCGTTCTTCGGCGTGCTGTACCTGGGGCGCACCGACTTCGACCACCACGTACTCCCGCGCGACGAGGACGACGTGCTCGAAATGGTCGAAGCCGGCGACGAGTTCTGGCAGTACGTCGAGGACGACGAGCCGCCCCCGCCCGATGGCAGCCGCGCCGCCCGCGACTTTCGAGCGCGCATGTACCGCAATTATGAGAAACAGAACGTCGAGCTGGAGCTCGATCAGTTCAGCGACGTGCTCGCCTTCCAAGATGCCCACCAGCGCATCAAGGCGGCGGAGTCGGACAAGGAGCACGCCCAGCAACGCATCATGGAGCACGTCGGGCGCAAGTATCGCGGGACGTTCCACGGCACCAAAGCCACGGTCATCCGCCGCAACCTCGAGCTCGACGTCGACAGCGCACGGCGTGCCGACGAGAGCCTGGTCGAACACTACACGCGAACGCGCCGCGAGGTCGACAGCGCCGCGCTCATTAAGGCGCTGCGCGAGGCAGACCCCGAGCTTCTGCTCGAGGTGGCCGACTTCGACGAGCGCAAGCTGGTCAACAAAGCGCGAACCGAGGTTCCCGAGATCGTCGACGAGCACGAGCACGACGTTGAGTTCGTCGACGAGGACGCCATGCAGGACGGCGACTGGGATTTCTTCGCGGAGCACAGCAACGCCGACGAGGTGTCGGCCTACGTGCGCCTGTACGGGGACGACCCCGAGGAGGCGATGGACGCGTACATCGAAGCGAACACGAGCACGGACACTGACAACTAACCAGCACGCGCATTCAGCGCACACAGGAGGACCCGACATGGGTGCAATTAGCGACGCAAGAAACCAATCGAACGACAACCCGTTCCAGCAGATGCGACGAGACCTTCACAAGATGCGGTCGCAGATCGAGAAGGTGCTTCCCGAGCACGTCACGGTCGACCGCATTGAGCGAATCACCCTCAACGAGATCCGGCGCAATCCGAAGCTTTTGCAGTGCGACCGCAACAGCCTGTTCGGCGCGGTCATGCAGTGCGCGACGACTGGACTCGAGCCGGGGCCGCTCGGCCACGCCTACTTGATTCCGTTCAAAGGCAAGGTCCAATGGATCGCCGGGTACAAAGGCCTCATCGACCTGGCCTTTCGCTCAGGCAATCTCTCGAACGTCTACGCGATGGTCGTGCGCGAGTCCGACAAGTTCGATTTCCAGTTCGGCACGAACGGCTTCATCGAGCACCGTCCGAATCTGCGAGCGCCCGCCGACGAGCCTATCATCGCCGCGTACTCCGTGGCCGAGCTCGAAACCGGCGGCACGCAATTCGAGTTGATGCCGGCCGCGGAGATCAACCGCATCCGCGACGAGAAGTCGGAGTCGTCGGGCAACAGTTGGAGCCCCTGGCAGACCGACTACAACGAGATGGCGAAGAAGACGGTGTTTCGTAGGATGAGTAAGTGGCTCCCGGTGTCCATCGAACATCGCGACGCGTGGCAGAGCGTCCACGGACACGACGAGCAGATCATCGAGATGGACGACAACGCCACGGTGAAGAGTCGCTCGACGAGCAAGCGCCGGCAGTCGCCCCAACAGCTCGAGCAACAGGAGTCAGACGAGCAGGTCTTCGACGACGAGCCTGCCGCCGAGCCTCAACGCCAGCCGGCACGACGCGAGCAACAGCGACCGCAACAGCAACGCCCGCAGCAAAGGCGACACCCGAACGCGCCGCCACAGCAACCGGAGCCACAGCGCCAGCGCCAGCAACCGGAGCCGCAGGGGCGCAACCTCGGCGGCCCCGGCATCGACGTGCCCGCTGCGACCATCGAGTCCATCGCGAACTCGCAGAACAACTACAGCGACTCGCAGGCGTGGAAGCAAGCCAACCGCTCGCTGAGCGCCACCACGTCGTCAAAGTACTCGCGCCTCGACGACGACGCGAAGGGCACGTTCCGCGAGGCGCTCGGCCATAAGTACGGCGTCCCGTCCCACGAGCACATCCCGCCCGCGTGGCTCAAGCGAGAGATCGCGTTCTTGCAGGACACTGGATACGGGGACGCCGACGATGGTGGCATGTCCGAGCGGGACGAGTACCTGACGAGCGTGATCGACTACTACCACGAGTAAGCAACGACCTGGGCGTGCGACCGCCCCGGGTACAGGAGTTGAGATGGAGACCGAAGAGAGAGCAAAGCTCGTGGAGACACTCCGCGAGTCCGACACTATCGCCGACGGCGACGGGCCGTCTACGTCACCCCGCTGGATGATGCACCGCGCCAAACTCCCGATCGGTGAGCGCATCAAGGTGCTTCGCGCTGCGATGGGGATGAGCGAGCGCGAGCTCAGCGAGGCAATCCGCGTGCGCTGGTCCGTCCAGAAATGGGAGGGCGGCGTCAGCGTGCCGTCCTTCGAGTCGCTCAAGCGGCTCGTGTGGTTCTGCCGACAGCACTGGCATGACTTCGACCTCGAGGACCTTGCTGGTCCGCTTGGTCCCGACCGATGGGAGGAGTGATTCAGATTGCCGACGGCGACGAGTTTAAGTGCTGCTGTCTGGACTTCACCTCGTCCATTCACGCCGATGGCTTCGACTTCACCCCGTACCAACCGCTCGACGAACTCGACCCCGACGACAAGTTGGGGCTCCAGAGTGACCCGTTCAGCAAGGAGCCACCATTTTGACCGACCGACCTCAGAAAGCACTGACCGTCCACGACCCGTGGGCCGATGCGATTGTCTACGGCGACAAGCGCATCGAGAACCGCACGTGGACACCGTACAGCGGCTCGCTCGGCAACCGCATTCTCATTCATACCGCGAAGGCGTGGGACGAGGAGCACGCCGAGCGCGCGGCCGGACTCGAGTACATGGGGCTCCACGCCTACGACGAGGACCGCGCAGCTCGCGGGCATATCATCGGCAGCGTGCGCGTAGTCGGGTACATCCACGAGCAGTACACCGAGCGCGAGCACGAGCTCGTCGTGGACTACATCAATGATCAGTTTCCAGCCGGCGTGTACCTCGCGGATGCGTTGCGCAGCTTGCTCCACGGCCTTCTCAACGACCCCTGGTGGCAGGGCCCGGTCGGGTGGATACTCGACGACCCGGTCGCCTACGAGACCCCGGTCGCAGCGCGCGGCCAACAACGAATATGGACGCCCGACGACGACGCGCTCAAGCGTTGCTGGGCACAGGAGGACAACCATGCTGACATTTGAATCGAAGGGCCAGACGCATCGAATACAGGACGCGGTCGTCAGGGCGTACGTCGACGACCTCATCGGCTTTGCGAAGCGCGTGTGGATGAAGGCGGGCAAGACGCGCGCCTGGCGAGCCAACCAGCGCGTCAGCGCGCAGGCCTACCGTATCGCGCGGGGTGTCGGGTGCGAGGTGCTCGGCTCGCTCATGACGGTGGAGTGCCTGCGCACGCAAGCCGACGACGGCTCGTGGCGGTACGCGCTGGAGCCGAAGCTTAAAAACGGCGTGCGCCTGTTCGACGAGGGCGGGAATCCTGTTGACTTGCCGCTGTAGTTTCGCACGCTGTCGCATAGTATTGCGAGTCCAATTGACGTTGGCACATACTACGGAGCAGGAAATGACACGCACGCAACGAACGCAACTCAACCGAACGATCCGCTGGAAGGACGGCCTCGCCGTATGGGTACTCGCACAACTGCGCCCGCTGACGGGCCGGTTCAGCGAGACCGCATCCGAGATGCGCACCCTGATCCGCTACACCGACGCGGACGGGGGCGGGTGCATTCTCGTTATCAGCCGGCACGCCGACGAGCGACCGGCACGCTGCGAGGTTGGCGAGGGAGGGTGTGAGCCCGATGCCGTCAACGCGATGCTTAACGCTGTCGCGATGGCTGACCGTGGCGTGTACGTGTAACCAATCGCCCGAGGCGGGATGGGCTCCGCACCTACACAGGAGAAGACGATGACAACGATAGACATCAGCAACGACGACGGCGATACGGTCGAGGTAGAAGTGGACCTCGACGGCACCTGGTACGCCAAGGGCGAGCTGCCCGAGGGTATCACTGAGAGCGACGTGGATGACCAGATCGCGGATTACAAGCGCGACGTGGAGATGCACAAGGGGCGATGATGTTTTACGGGGCGTAGCTCAGCGGTAGAGCGTTCCGCGAATGACGTGCCGTGACCCGACGGGAATACATAACCGAGCGGACAATCACGGCAGGGACGCGGGAAGGTCGATGGTTCGACCCCATCCGCCCCGACTGCCCACGATTAGCGGGTTGGGCTCCGCGCACTGACAGGAGACGACATGGATACCGAGCAACGCAAACAGAACCGCAAAGCCAAGATGAAGCGCATCGCCGAGCATTTCGGCCACGTGCTCAGACCTGGAGACGCGAGGCGAGACAAGACGCGCCGCCTCTGGGCGTTCGGGATGGCGGAGTCGTTCGATCCCAACGAACCGATCTGGCCCGACTACGAGCGCGACTGGGAAGCGTGGACGCTGCTCGTTGAGCAGTTCCCCGACGGGCATCTCGACGACAAGACGGGCACGTTCTTTCGCTTCAAGCTCGAGTGCATTCGCGGCGATGAATGGATTGCCGGGTTCGGCACCGACACGATGAAGTATGCGGCCGGCGGTAGCTCGATTCGAGAGGTGTTTATCAACCTCGCGCACAAGATTGCCGAGTTGGATATCGACGTGAAGCCGCCGTTTTGGGAGGAGTCGTGATGAGCAGCGACACCGCCACACCCACGCACTTCCGCGGGCACGCGATTCGGTACTCCGAAGAGCGCGACGGCTTTGTCTATTGCGACACTGGCGAGCCCGTCGAGGATAGGTGGGAAAGCCGACCGTGTGGATACTGCGGTCGAGACTCTACGCCCGAGGGCCACGACGGCTGTCTCGGCACACTCGACGGTGTGCGTAACGCGTGCTGCGGACACGGTGAGACCGGCGAGGCGTACGTGCAGTTCGAGGACTGCCGCGAGCTGCGAGAGCAAGAAGCTATCGACTACTTTCAGGACGTTACAGGAAATCCGTGCGGGAGCGCGGAGTAGACTTCGAATCACGAACCAGCGCGGTTGTGGAACCGCGCGCAGACCAGGGCAAGACGATGCGCCGTGCGGGTCACTCCCGCTCCAGCCGGGCAGCGAAAGCTTCGGCCAAACCCTCGCGAGGTGACAGGGTGAGACTCCCGACGGTAGGCAATTGCGATTCGACGACCACGATACGACTTGAAACGAGCACCCGCGCCCCGAGCGGAGTCGGCGCCACACCGACGAGGATGCGTTGACGGGCGCGGTTATTTTTGCACCGAGAAACTGACATGAAAGTACCAATCACCAAATTCACCGTGACAGTCAGCCGCGAGGAGTACGCACGTATCCTGTCTTGCACGTCGCCCCGCACCCTCGCAGGCTTTCCCGTGCTCATTCCCAAGCGCGCGCATTGCGCTCAGTGCGGCGTGCCTGAGAGGGTCTGTGTCGTCATGGATGACGACGGGTGGGAAGTGATGATCGAAGAGGACGGGCGCGAGTTCTGGGCTGCGTTCAGCGACCGTGGCGCGTTTGTCGAGGGCCGGTGGCTCGATGAGATGGACGAGAACATGCGCACGCTCATCGAGCTTCCGTTTCTCATGGACGAGGTGGGCGCTCGACTCAGCGTCCACAACTACGAGGGGACGCCGCAGTTGATGTGCCGGTACTGCACAGGTGAACCGCTGGGCGAGGACGAAGGGGTGAAGTCATGACCGACCAACTCTCCATCTTCGACACCCCGCCCGATGATGCCGACGTCGAGCCGCAACGCACGCCAGACGTGGAAGTCATGGGCCCGAACGAGTTCTACATCGCGCCGTTTGGTCGCGTAGTCTCCGAGCCTCTCACGGGTCTGCACGAACGCGGCATCGACGCGCTGTTCAAGGTCATCGACAAGGCCGCCGACCATACCCGCGAGCGCTCAGTCATGTGGACCTTCTGCGATCTGTGGTGGGCTGCGCTCCAGCGATTCGAGGGCGGTGAAGAGCGGTACATGGAAATCGTCGACGAACTCGACCGCGAGACGCTCGGGCTCGCCACGCAGGGCTTCGCCATTCTCCGCGATCACTTCGTCGATCGAGGGTACATGTCAGACCTTCTCGGCGCGGTGTTCATGCGGTGCCGGTCGGAGTGGGGCGGTGGATGGGCTGACCAGGAGTTCACCCCGTGGGCAGTGTGCCGGATGAAGGCGCGGATGGCCGTCGAAGATATGGAGGCGGAGCGTCTCGAGTCCGGCCCGGCCTACACGGTCTGCGACCCGGCGTGTGGTTCGGGCTCGCTGCTGCTGGCGCTACGGGCTCAGGTGGCGAAGAAGTGGGGACGTCGAGCGCTGGCTTACGTCCAATGCTACGGGCAAGACATCGACCACCTGTGCGTCACGATGACGCGCATCCAACTGACGATGAGCAACGTGCCGTGGATGCTGTCGCTGCTGTCGGCGACGGTTGCTGAGATGCGGAGGTCGGAGTGACCAAGTACACGAGGCATTCAACAGCGACGTGATGGAGACTTTCAGCCCGCTCCTATCAGAGCGGCGACAGCCGTCTGGCGTGGAATGCTTGCGCACGAAGCATGGGCTGCTGCGACCGTCGAGCAGAATCACGGTTTGTTCGATGAGTGCTGAGCAGTGGGTCGACCGAGCGCTGTGGGCGCAGCGTTGCCGTGATGTGATCGAGGTGGCGGCATGACCACACCCCAACCCCAGACATCCATCCTCGGCGATCAGGATATCCGCACCGTCCTAATGGACCCGCCGTGGAACGAGCGCGGCGGTGGCAAAATCAAGCGAGGCGCTGATCGCTGGTACCCATTACTCAAGACCGACCAGATGCCGCCCGTCATTCGTGGCTGCGAGCACTGGCCGCGGCTGTGCGACGACGGGCACCTCTACATGTGGGTCACCAACAGCTTTCTCGAAGACGGCCTGTGGCTGATGGGTGCGCTCGGCTACCGCTACATCACGAATCTTGTCTGGGCGAAAGAGCAGATGGGGATCGGGCAGTACTTCCGCGGCGCAGCACGAGCGTGCTGATCTTCGGCGTACGTGGCGACGTCACATCCGACTGAGGGTGACACGGCCGACGCCGCTCGGCGGCGACTTGCTCGACCACCTCGCGACGCAACGGCAAGCGCATTCACAGCCGGAAGCCTCCGGAGGCGCACGAGATGATTGAGGCGGCAAGTCCGAGCAAGCGGCTGGAACTATTTGCACGAGACGCAGTCACAGACGGGATGGCGGATTACCTGGATGATGATGGTGGGCGGATGAAGCACGGTCACTCAGAATCGATCTCGACTGGCTCGACGCAGGTACGCGAGCTCGTCGAAGCGACACGGCAAGGCGACGCGGTCGAGGCATGGCAGCGAACTCCCCAGCTCGACAGCGTGGCCGCCGAACTACGCGCGATCGCTGATTCCTTCGAGGAGCGCGCAAGCGAACTGCGCGACGTGGCCGATGCACTGGACCATGCCGAGCACGAGACGAAGCGGAGCGTTAGATGAGACAGCCTGACTACCAACCAGCGCCGTCTGCGGCCGGTGTCGTCGTGCACAAACTGGGAGAAGGCCGACGTCGACTCCCCGATGTGAGCGTCGGTCAACCTTGCCGAGCTATGGCTCGAGATTTGCGCCTACGTGCTCGAGCGCCTGAAGAGTCTGAAGTCGTCACACGCGATTCATTCACTGGGCTCCACTCAGGCAAGTCGAGTCCACTGCTCAGGCACCGTGACCCTGCACGGGTGCCGATACGCATGTGCGGCAAAGCGCTCGAACTCATCAGGTGCGAAGAGCTACCGACCGGCGCTCCTGGAAACGATATGCCGATCGCTACATCTTCCACGCGTCGAGCCTGACCGATCAAGCATCGTCTAGTCTTGCGAAACGGCACGCTGCAATCCACTCGAGGAGCGCGACACCGCTGGCAGCATTGCCGCGACGAACACCGGCAGCGGCAAGCGCGCTACCGTGCTGATCGGCGCGATACTCGCCGAGATACCGGACGAGATGGTCGACTGATCGGAGATGAACGCCGACGTACAGTCGAGGCACCTCGCACTGAGGCGGGGCTGGCGTGGTGCAGGCACGCGCGAGATGGAGCGCCATTGACGCGAACGAGGCGGAGCGCTGCCACGGTGGATACGCAAGCCGAAGGCGAGCGGACGGGGCGAGCAGCAAGACATCTTCGACGAGTAGACGAACAAACCTCGCTCATGTACGCTGCACGTCCGCCGCGTCGGGCTGCTCCGTAAGCCAACGTCAACTTCTCGAAGCCCCGGCGCGGCACCTCACTTCAACAGCGTTCCGAGTAGGTAGCCCCCCGCAAGCGACGCGACGCCCACACCCACGACAGTCAGCACGACCTTGCCCGGCTTCCATCGCCGGTTGACCTCCTGCCCCAGCACTGCATTCTTCCGAGCGACGCTATCCGCAAGTGCCCGCTCCTGTCGGCGAAGCCGGTCCGCCTCCTGATACCGCCCAAAATTCTCGTCACGCTGCTTGAGCGCCTGGTTGCGCTCGTCCTCGCAGCTTGCCAGCGACGTCAGACACGCGTCGTATTTGCGCGCCTTCGACTGGTAGGTCTCGCACGCCTCGAAGTCCTCGGGCGTGATGCACACTTCACTCGTCGTCGAGGACGCCGTCCTGTCTTGCGCGGTCGCGGAATCGCTGCACACGCTCAGACAGATCACCATCACGCTGCTCAGACAGATCGCTCTTACGGTCGCTCTCCAACTCGTCCACATAGTCTCGCTCCTTTCGTTCGTGGGGATTGTCGACGACGTCGTCGCCGGTGTCGTTGTCCTGGTCGCCCTGGTCGCCTGACGAGAATAACCCGAGGTCGCCAAGAAGTGCGTTGACCCCGACGAGTATCGCGAGCACCGCGCCGACGATACCGACCGACTCGTCGAGCTCGAGCACGCCGCGCCTCCACAGCACGTAGCAGATGGCGGCAACGCCAAGGGCGAGTACGATGATAATCCAGGCGTCGACCACGGTCGTCCTCACAGCTTGAAGTTGATGTGCTCGACGTCGGACTCCTCTTCGAGCTTGGCGGCAATCTCCTGAAGCTCCTGAGTGTCGACGACGTCGGCGACGATGCGGGCGAACTTCTCACCGGAGCGCTCGAGCGATGCGATCTTATTCTCGTGCTCATCGACGGTCTCGCGCAGCTTGTCGACCTCCTCCTCGAGCTCGGTGTGGATGCGCCCCATAATTTCCTGAGCCATCTCGTGCGCCTTGAGCCCGCCGTTGAGCATGGACTGCCACTGCTGCATCTCGGCTTGCTTGTCCTTGGCCGCCGCGCTTATCCATCCCACGCCAATGGTCGCAATCGCGCCCATCACGGACCCGACCAGCGCCACGATTGCTATCAAAAATTTGTCCTCCATTGTCGCCCACCTGGTCTTGCGCAATCTCGTCATTCGAATCATTGGTCCGCACCGTCATTGTCGGGAGTGTCATCTGCACGCCACCAGTCGAGCCGGTCGCGTATGCCGTCGATGTAAGAGTTTTTGACCGCCTCGTACATTTGCCCGCTGACTGCGCCTGCGCCGAGCCCAAAAAACGCGGCGAGGACAGTCCACTGAAGCCACATGATGGCGAGGCTGACCGTAGCCGCGGGCGCACTGTCCACGAGGGGCACTGCAACGTCGACGAGAAGCGGTTCGTCAGACATAAAGAGTCGCAGGACAAGGGCACGAAACAGCGGAGCGAGCACGAAGCCGCTGACCGCGCCGTGCCAGAATGGGAGTTTGGGGAGTTTGGCGTCGAGGGCGTCGACCGCCTCGTGTCCGCTCGCTGCGGCAATCACTTTGCGAGCTTCGATAGTGGCCCCGATCAAAAACGGCCAGAGCACGAGAAAGGCGAAGAAGGCAAACACGGGTACTCCTGAACAGCGGGCGGGGGCGGGACTGTCATCATGGACGACAGGCGTGGTGCTGTCCAGTCGGCGGGGTCAGACTGGGTCCCACAGATTCGGACTGTCGACCGGGTTCCAGTTCGGCGCGTCTGACGTGTGCGTCATCGTGGTCGCGTAGACCTTGCCCTGATAGGTACATTTGTCGCCCGCTTCCCAACGGATGCCGACTTCCCACTCGGGCGGTCCTTCACCCGGTGCTGGGATGGGCTTCATCTTGAGCCATCCCGCCGTGTAGTCCTTTGGCGAGCGTCCCGCGAGTGCCTGATGCGGCTGCTGCACGATGTACTCGTCACCGTCGAGTGTGCGGATGTCGCCCACTTTCAGCATCTCGCCGTTCGGCTGCCACTCGAGATCGTCGCCAGTCCTGTACCGCGCGAATAATGCGGGCACGGCGTCGGGGTCATTGATCCCGCGAGGATGGTCTTGTCGGCATAGGTACAACCCGCCGTCCGCTGTCTCGTAGACCTGCCCACGCTCGACCTGCTCGCCCGTGTCGGGCATCGGCGGGTATGTGACGTCCGCGTAGGGTGTCGGTCGTGGATTAATTCTCAGGTCGAATGAGGGGTCCGCTTGAAGCGCGACCAGCGCCGCTGCGACCTCGGGACGGACGGGCCACGCCACGCGGGTGTAGTTGGTGCCGTCGACCGTGTGCGTTGCATCAGTCGAGAAGTGTCGCTCGCATTGCGGGGCGATCTCGTCGGTGAGTGCGTTAGTTGTGACAGTCCAAGCCTACAGGCTGGCGCAAGGGTTTGGGAAGTGCGTAGAAATCGTTGTGGTACTCGATGAATCCGTCAATGCGACTCGTGCCGTACGTGCGCAGCCTCCATCTGTTGCGCTCGGTCGTGTACACGCCACCGGCGTTGTAGGCCGCGCACAGCAAGACCGGGTCCGCGCCCGCCGCCGCGTCCCAGCGTCGACCGTCGTGGTCAGCGAGGTGTCTAAGGTAGGCGGTGCCGAGCATGATGGAGCGGTCGGGAACCAGGAGGTCTTGCATCTCGAGGGTGCGCGGGATGGTGCTAACGTGGCCGCTGTTGTCTTGCTGGACGTCGACGAACAGCTCGTATTTCTTGTTCATCGAGCGCGCCGTCTTGAGCAACGTCTGCATCAGCCCGCCCGACTTCAAGCCTGACGGCTCGCGGCGAAAGCTGGTCGGGTCCATGCGCCACCAGTCGGGCGCCTCGCGCACGCTCTCCTTCGCGATCATTGCGGCGATGATGGCGGGCTCGATGTCGAAGACGTCGGCGGCGTGGCAGATCGCGACGCCGTAGTCCTGCATGAGCGTCGCCATCGTCAGCGGGCGGCCCTCGGTGCGAGGTATGCCTTCGCTCTCTACCTCGATTCGGCCGTCGGAGCGTAGACGCCAGCGGTGTCCGTTGTTGTGTTGTTGCCAGGTCATATCTACGTCTAAATATTTTTAGCTTTGGGCACCGTATTGAATGGTGCCCGAGGTGAATGCAGTAATTTTACCATCGGAAGATCGAACATCTAGGGCGATAGCAAATCCTGAAGCATCGGTGAGTATCCCACCAGACGACCAGACGATCGATCCGTCTGACTTGTCCAGCCTCACAGCTGAGCTATGACCGTTTGTCCCGTCGCTTTCTGCTGCTGCATATACATCACCATAAGGACCGACGATTGGATTCACGGGGGAAGTCACTGTCAATGAACTGAAATCTTGTGCCCATACCTTCGATCCCGAATAATCGTAAGCATCGACAGCCCCAGAAGCGTTCCCAACGACGATAATGTTATCGTCAGCATCGAACCGCGCCAGTTCGGGTGATGTGGCGAGGAATGACGCGGTTTGATTTCCGGCATTATCCCACACAATCACGGTCCCGTTATCCAACCCAACAAGGTGCTTTCCGCTTTCTGTGCTAGCAGCCCCCATAACGACAGAACCGAGCGATTGCTTGAACCAATGTTGTGTCCCGTTCCTGCTAACAGCGACAACTTCATCTGTGCCACCGTAACCGGACTCGAAAACAAGCCATATGCCCGCGTCAGACATTCGGTTTGACGGCAATATGTAGGAACCACCATCAGGCGGAGTTGTGCTGCTCACCACCGCCCCCGTTGCAGCGTCCAACACAAAAATCCTGTCACCTTCTCCACCCGTTCCGATCACGTAATCATTGACGGGGTCGTAAATAACTCCCCACATTGCAGATCCGGTATCCCGAACCCATACGTTAGAACCTGAATCCTCCGCCACCATGTAAACCCTATCTGAAAACGGGATTGCCACACCGTGAGGCGTCCAGACGCATTGCCATTGTGGAGGGTTGCCATTGAAGCTGAGATTAAGCGCCGACGTGGTAGCTGTAAGTGTGCCTCCGAACCCGGCGGCAGCCGCACGCCGCTCATACAACCCGCCCGTATACTTTGGGTCGCCCCCGACCGACCGCCTCGCTAAGTCGCCGCGTAGACTCACTTGAGCTCCTCGATGTACGCTCCCCAACTACCGCCGAGCCCGTCCGTGCGCTCGAAGTACACGCGCTCGAAACCGCGCGTCTTGAGTTCCTCGGTCTCGACCTTGCCGGCTGCGACCTCCAGCGTCACGTCGTAGATTCTGGCCCACCTGGTACGCCCCTTCCAGAGCACCCAAATCTTGAACGTGCCGTCGTTGGCGCTCGTGTTGTCGATCACCCACCCTGAATAGATCGAGTCGGTGACGTCAATCCCGGTGTCGGCGAGGGCTGATGACGCGCTGTTCGGGTCGCCATTGTCACCAGACAGTGCGTTCCCGCTGTCGTCGAGCTGCTCGAGCTCGTCGACGGTCTGCCCGGCGAAGCGGTGCTGGATTTCCTGTAGTGATAGCTTGTCGCCTGCCATAGTCGCTCCTTAGATTACTCGGACTGCCAATATGCGGTGATGTAGTAACTCCCGAAGTCCTTGGGCGTGAGCCCACCCGCCCCGTCGTCGCCGTAGATGAGCACCTGCAACTTCGGGTCGCCGATCGAGTTGTCGTACGACGCTTGCGAATGCCGGGGCCACTCGGTGCCGGTGATGCCGGTGATCATGGCAATGCCACCGTCGCCACTCGGTGGCGCATTGATGAACTCCAGCGTGAGATTGCCGGTGCTGTTTTTGGTGATGGTGCCCATGTTGTAGTTGGACGACCACTCCCAGGTTGACGTGCCGCTGTTCCATTGGAGCAGCCCCCACGCACGAGTGACGTTCTTGGCCTGCATTGCGCCGAGGTCGTCGTCTGCGGCGTTGCGCACGACCACGTCGTCGTTGATATTGCCGTGCAACTCGTCGGCCTTCAGCTTCGCCCACGCGACGAGCTTGCCGAGATGAAACGCACCGTCGGGAACCGCGCCCACGTTGTCGGTCACCAGCGAGATCTGGCGGTAGTTCTGCCCGACGTCGCCTCGGATGCGGCTGTAACTCCCGTCCTTGTCTCCGAAGAACAGCGCGGCGTTGTCCTTGAGTGCGATGAAGTCGAGGATGCGCCCGAAGCCCAGTGTCGTCCCGCCGTCGAGCGCGGGCCGTACGTCCTCGACGTCTGCGAGATTCACACCGCTGCTGCCGTTGACTCGCGTGACCTCGGCCACCGGCATCCATCCGCTCGGCGTCGCCGGTGCGCTCGGTGCCGCGGCCGGCGTGCCCTCGATGACGTCATAGACGACGTCGTACTCGCGCCACGTGTCGACGGTGTCGGTGTAGACCGTGCCCGTATTTTCATCTTTGAAGTCGGCCTGCTCCCTGTTGCCGTCCACGACGGTGCGCTGAACCACGACGAGGTCGATACGGTCGTCGCCGCTCGCATCCGAGTTGTCCGTGATCGGCACGTCGATATTGGCACCCGCGAACAGCGGCTGAATGTCGCCCAAATACGCATCGCCCGACGGGTCGTTATGCAGCGCCAACCCCGAGTTAAGCTCGAGCGTATTCGTCCCGTCCGCCACCGCCAGAAACGACTGACCGATCGGGCAGAAGGTCGCCAGCGTGTCGTCCCACTTGCGGTACTGCGCGAACGCGAGCGACGCGGCGGCAAGCCACGGCGTCTTCGCGATGCGATTGAGGTAGTCCGACAGGATGATTTGATAGCCGTTGTGCAGATAGCGGAGAAGTTTCATACCAGTCCTACTTCCATTTGAGCGAAGTGAGCGACGAACTCGACGAGCGACGCATTCACGCCGCGGTCGCGTCGATAGATAATCGTGACGACTGTGCCAGCCTGCCGAGCGAGCGCGACGGCCTTCTCGATGCGCCGGTGGATATAGCGGTCATGCGAGTCAGTTGTTTCCTGCGCGAAGTTGACGTCGGCAAAGCCGTGACCTGCGAACGCGCGTCCGGTCAGCTCCGGCGCGTACATCGGCGGGATACTCACCACCGCGTGCCGCGGCCATTGGCGCGTGTCGTTGTCGTCGACCACGCTCGTCGACGTGTCGGCGAACTGCCTCGTGTTGCGCGGCTGGAACACCTCGACCTTATATCCCTCGTATCCCAGCGCGTCCATCTCGTGCTGGATGCGCTCGCGTAGCCACGCCACCGTGCCCATCGGCGACAGAATGGCACGCGCCCGCCACTGTGCGACCGTCTCGAACGGCAGGCGCTCCTTGCCAGCCTCGCGGCCAATGAGGTCGATGTAGGGGCCATTCGCGGTCTGGCGTGCAGTCTGGTCGTGCATCGTGTCGCCGGTCTGCTCGACGTCCAGAATGACGGCG
Source organism: Trueperaceae bacterium (assembly GCA_034521635.1). GTDB lineage: Bacteria > Deinococcota > Deinococci > Deinococcales > Trueperaceae > JAXHMC01. The sequence goes on from JAXHMC010000008.1 coordinate 20,463, forward strand.
GCGAGCCCCTTCATCGTCGCTCGTGCGTCGGCGGTACTCGACCAGGTGCGGTGAGCGAGGGCGAGCAGCTCGTCAGCAATGTCGGAGAGCGTGCGCATCAGGTGGCCTCCACGACGTTGACCCGTCCGTTGAGCGTGCGCCACTTGTCGAGCTCGGCGCGAAGCTCGTCGATGTAGGCGCTGGTATTGGCGACCGTGTCGTCGGGCGTGACGATGATGTCGGTGACGCCTGTGCCGAGGTCCTCGTCAATCTCGACAGCCGCGGCGCGCCCGTCATACTCGAGGAGCCAGAACTCGAACGCGTTGCCGGTGCCGCGAATTAACGAGTCGACGTAGGCATAAACGCGAGTCAGGAACGCCTCATCACTCTCGCCCGTCTTGCGCTTGGGCCCGTCCGAGCCGAAGCGGTCCTCGACGATGTAATCGAGGTCGCTTCCACTTGCGAGACTCAGAAACACGGTGCGCAGTTTGCCACTGAACCACCGCATCGACGCGCGCCCGGCTGTCGCCGCGACCGTCGCGAACGTGTACAGCGCCGAGCCCGTCGAGAAATCGTTGAGGTTTGTGTCGGGATCGCCGAGGACCTGCGCCTCGACCTCCGACATGAGTTCGCTGTGCGTGGGCATGTCAGCCAAGGGTGACCTCCGGAAGCTTGTAGGAACGGCCGTTCGTACGGATTTGCGTGCGGATTATCCACACGCCGTTAGCCGCTCGTGAGACTGTAATCTCGCTGGCATCGACGCCCTCAATGGCACCGGCGGCGCGCTTTGCTCGTCGCGCGATGTCGAGTTGGAGCCCCGGCTTTGCGGGTTCTGATTTGTACCGACGCAAGTCCTGGCCCCACTCGGGATCGCTGTGAATCTCACCCGGCGCGGTCACGTAGCTTCGCAGCACGAGCGCCCCGACACGCTCGTCGCCCGACACGAGCGAGAAGTCCCAGTTGCCCGACCCGTCGTCGACGGCGAGCATATCCGAGTCGACGTCCTTGACGTCCTGTGTGCCGATGTCGGTCATTATCTGACTCGCTGAACAGTGAATCCGGCTTGCTTGAACTCGACGTCCGTCGTGCCGGTGCTGCTGATTTCTCGGACCGCTGCGCTGACAACGTCGCCGTCGGTCATCTCCACAATGGCAGATAACGCCGCGGCTGACGAGGTGTTCGCCGACATGGAGAACCGGACGCGTGCGCCCTCGATGATGTCGAATGCGTTTTTCGAGAGCCCGAACTCGACCGTTGCATCACCCGATCCCTGGGAAAGCGACAGGTGCGCATCGAGCCGATACACGCCCGTCGACGGCACGACGACGTCGGTGTCGCTGTTCTCGAGCGCAAACCCGTCATCGACGACACCCGCTGGCCCGAGCTCGAGCTTCTGCCACAGACCGGTCAGCGTCAGCGTGCCGACAAACTCGTAGTACGCCGCCGCGAACAACTCGTCGTAAATCCATGTAAGGCGTTCTACGAGCGTTTGCCGCGTGTCCTCGGGTTGCGTGCCGAGCTCCTCCTCGATGCGGTCAGCGACTCGGTTGGCCGTTTTGTCGGGTCCGAATGCCATTAGTCTCCCTTGAGATTCTTCGTGCCAATGTCGCCGGTGGGCGTCACCTGCGATGCGGTCGGTGTCGTCGGTGCCGGCGCAACCGGAATCAGCGGCGCGACGAACATATGAACGTGGCCGTTATACTGGCCGATGATTTCGGTGAGCTTTGCTTTGACGGGCGGCGCGAGCGCCAGCGCAATCGACGCTGCAAGCGAGCCGGCTGTGACCTTGCCCGACTTGCTCGCCACGGCCACGTCGCCCCCGTCGCTCGTGACCGTGATGTTTGCCCCGTCGCTTGTAATCTCGACGTCGGCGGTGGCACTGATTTTGAGCGTCTCACCGTCGGGTGCTGCGAATACAAGCGCGTCCTCTTCGACGCCGTCAGGCACCGCGTCGTTGGACGTCGGGGCGTATCCGATGATGCGGGCGCGTGTCGGGTCACCGTCCTGCATAGACACGACGACGGTCTCTCCCGCTTTCGGGATTCGGTAGACACCGCCCTTGTTCCCGCCGAATGCCGACGTCGCGAGTGCGACGACCTCGTCACCGTCAGGCACGAGCGTGCATGTAATCTCGATGCGGCTGTCGACGAGCTCAGCGCTCTCGACACGTGCGTCGCTGTACTGGCGGAGCCGCTGCTCGATGTCGTTGAATTGCCCGTCCATCAGACGTTCACCTTGATTTTGTTCTGCGCGTCGGCGCTGAGCGTGTACGTGCCGGAGTCGACAGTGTGCGTGCAACGGTCGATGAAAAACGGTGCGTTGATAGCACGCCACCGCTCGGCGAGGACCGCGGCGACTTGCCGGTCGAATCCCTCGCGCTGCAACTGCCGGCGCTTCTGGTCCTGTGAGATCGCGCGCTCAAGGATATCACGCGAGGCCGCGTCGATGACAATGCGGATTGCTGAGCCGTTGCGCAGCCGAGTCAGGTCGAACGTTGCGTCGGATTCGTCGAGCGTGCGCTTGCCAACGCTGTCAGCGGGGAGCGACCACGTGCGCAGCTCCTGTGTCTCGAAGCTGACTTTGATTTGCTGCTGGAGAAACCGTTCGTGCGTCTGGCGTGCGATGCGCTTGAGCTTGGCCGGCGTCGGGTCGGGGTGCTGCACGCTGAAGGATTTGAACTCGATGGACGAGGTCTCTTCGGGGACCTTGCCTTGCTTCGCGAACACACGCTTGATTTCCTCGGGTGTCTCCGGCCAGCGACCCTCGACGATGTCCCAGGTATCGGGGTCCTGCGCGGTGATGCGCACGTTGGGGGCGTACTCCGCGCCGTATTGCTTTTTGACCGTCAGTGACTTGAGGTTCCGGCCCGCCACCATCACCGGGAGCGCATCGGATGGCAGTGTGTTTCGAGGCGGTCGGAGCACGACCTCGTCGCCGAATATCTCGGGAATCAGCCCAACACGCCCGGCGATATCGCGAATGCCTTCCCACACCGTCGCGCCGCTCTTCGCGGAGAAGCGACGCTGCATCTTCGAGCGTCCCGTCGGAAAGGCTGGCTCGTCACCGATGACGCGGACACGCATGCGCTTGACCGCATCGAACGCATCGAGCACGCGGCGCACCACCTCGCTGACTGGACCTTCGAGATCAACAAAGCCGTTCCATTTCGGGTCGAGCAGAAACGCCGCGTAGTCGCGCCCCTGTATTTTAACCTTGGAGGTGGAGTTGGATTGGTAGGTCTTCTCGAGATCGTCCATTGTGCCGAGTAGTGACACGTGCCGGTTGCTCGTCGTGTCGAGCTGTGCGCGGACGGCCCCGGTGTCGCCGATGAAGATCTCCGCGCTGAGCGTGCGAATCAGCCGCGGGTCAACCGAGAAGTGAGCGACCGGCATTTCGAGGGTGAAGGTGTCGGCTTCGTGGGCGTTGTTGTGGACCACTTCGACGCGACTTGGCTTGATTGCCGTGAGCCGCAAGATGTCGTCGGCGAGCGCCGAGTTAGAGGTGTCCGTGGGGACGAAAGCGAGGTTGACGCGGGCCGATGGATAGTAAATGCGCATCGTTATTCCCCCGGCAGGACGAGGACGTCACCGACCGAGACCTGGCCGGGGAAGTCGAGATCGTTCATGGTCGCGATGCGCTCCCAGCGCGTCCAGTCGCCAAGCTGTTTTGCAGCGATGGAGATGAGCGTGTCGCCCTCTCCGACGACGTACTCGCGCTTGTCGCGTGGCTGGCGAAGCAATGCGATGCGTCGAATCAGGTCGAGCACCTGTCGGCTAATCGTCAGCGCGCGCCGCTCGACCTGCATGGCGCGGTTCTGAGCGTACAGTCGTGAGGGACCTGCGGCGGCCATCTTGGTGATCGGCACGGATTGCGTGCGCCCGGTCAACTTGCGCGAGATGCTCAGCGTGCGAAGCGCTTGCCGCTGGATTTGTGCGGCCTGTTGCGTACCGAGGTCGTCGTAGGACTCGACACCGGAGAGCTGCGCGTTGAGGTCGCCCCACGCGTTGAGCGTGCGTTGCGTGCGCAGAAACAGCTCGGTTTCCCACGCGTCGTTGACCTCGACCTCGCTCGGTGCGGTCACGTTCGCCTCGGCATCGAGTTGCGTGAGTGTCTCGTCGATGGCCGCGAGGTCCTCACCAGGCGTGGACTCGAACCGCATCGTCGCCTGGTACTCGGGCGGCTCCTGTGCCAGCGGCTGAAAGGTGATTTCGTACCGGATCTCGACGCGCGTGCGCTCCTTGATTTCCACGTCGAACACGCCCCACACGCTCTCGGTGTCGTAGTCGCAGCGCACGATATGCCCGGCCGTCATCAGCTCGAGCGCGGTCTGTTTCTGGTCCTGCGCCCAGCCCGGCGTCTGCGTCCAGCCGTCGTTCCATGTACCGTCGAGCGCGAGCGGGGACCACTCCATCCCGTGGACCTGCGTGGACTTCTCACCACCGGGGTAGTTCGTGGTTGTGCGCCGCATGCGACCGCCCCAATCCGACGGCGGCTCGGGTAGGTCAGCGCCCGCAAGTCGCAGCTCCGCCCCGGTCGTCTCGTCGGTGAATACGAATGCAGGAGGCTGGAGTGTCACGACTTAGAGCCCCTTGAGATACGGCTGAATCGAACGGCGTGTCTTCTGTCCGGTCACGTCGGCTGTCGTCAGCGCAATCGAGTCGGGGTTCGCCTGCGACTGGATGTGCTGAGTGATGTTGTTGTTGATGTTGATCGGCGGTCTGCCGTTCTTGTCTTCGTCCTTCGTGGAGTCAGCGCGGCCCTGGATGCCCTCGCGAATCTTCTTGGCGAGCTCCTCGCCGCGCCCGCCCTCGCCGACGCCCGCGTCACCCTCCAGCATCGCGACGAGTTGCCGCGCTTTGTGCTGACTTCCGCGGATGAGTTTTTTAGGGCTGAGCAGACTCGTCGGGTTGTTCCGAATCGAGTCCTGAATGAACGCAATCGTCGCGCCCGTCTCTTTGACCATTGTCGTGAAGTCGCCGAGCGTGTCTGACAACCACGTCACCGCTTCGATGGCCCCTGCAATCGCGTAGAGCAAGTCTGTGCCGAGAAAATCCGCGGCGTCCCAGAACAGGCCGAAGATGTCGGTGTGCCCCATTTTCTGCGCGAGCGTGTCGAGGGACGACATTAAGCCCTCAAACGCGTCGAACACCTTGTCGGCGACCTCGCTTTGCGTGTCCTGTAGCTCCCGCCACGCGCCCGTGACTGCGAGCGCACCGGCAGCAAGACCAGCAAATAACGTGATGACAATCGGTAGCGCAATCGCGAGCGTGGGAATCAATGCTGTCAGACTCGCACCGCCAGCCGCCGCACCTGCCCCGGCTGTCCCGACCGTTCCTATTGCGCCGGTTGCGGCTGCCATCATCCCTGTACCGCCAGACCCGCCACCCCTGGACGAGCCTCCACCCATCCCGAGCAGCATTTGCGTGATGCCATGCGTGCTCTTACCGACTCCGATAGCGCCTCGTATTGCACCGCCTCCACCGGCGAGCACGAGGTCCTTGAACAGGCCGAATGCCTTCATTGTGCCGATGGTGCCGAGCACCGCGACGAGCTGGTCAGCGTGGTCGGCCGTCCACGCAATGAGGTCGCCGAGCTTGCTAATGCCGTCGCCGAGCACGTCGCCCACGGTTTTTGCGAATCGCTCGACCTTGTCGGAGTTGTTGCGCATGTAGTTGACGAAGCCCTCGAGTTCAGGGCGCAGGCCTTCGGCAAGTCCCTCATAGACGGTGCGAAGCGAGCGGTTGAGCATCTCGTTTGCGCTTGCAATAAGGCCAGTTGTACTTTCGCCGTACGCTTTGAGCGCGGGGTCGAGCGAGCTGAGTGCGTCGTTGATGGCGTGGAAGACTTTGGCGGGGTTTTTCTGCGCCAGTTTGTTGAACGCCTCGGTGCTGTCGACGCCTACGCTTTGCTTGATCTGTTTGCCAAGTGTCGCAAATGTTTTGTTGTCGACGCCGGCTTGGCCTTGCAGCATTCTGTTGACGTCGGCACCAGCCTGCTGTGGGTCGATATCAAACGAGATGCCTGCACCAATGGCGCGTTGGGTGAACTGCGCGCGGTCTTCGACGCTCAGGCCAAGCGGCTCGATGCCCGGGGCAGCCGCTCCGTATAGTTGCCGGAACTCCGCCGACGTCGCAGGTGAGTCAATCGACCGGTCCGCGAACTCGTCGAACAGTTCGTTCGCTTCATCGAGGTAGGAGTTGAACGTGCGCGTCTCGTTCGAAAGCGCAGACATCGTACCCGCAATCGAAATACGCGCCTCCTCAGCCGCCTTCCCGAGTTGGAACATGCGGCGCGCCCCGAGGACGAGCCCACCCGTCGCAATCGCACCCGCGCCAAGTGCGAGCCCACTGAACAACCGAGAGACCCGCTGTTGCGCACGGTCGACACGCCTGCTGAGACGGTCGGCACCGGACGCAAGCGAGGTGAGCTTGCCCTCCATCCCCGAGTCCTCGCCGCGGAAGCGAGCGACTACGTTGTAGACTGTCGTGATAGCCATTGGGGTTAGCTCTTAACCGCGTCCTTTTCGCGTCGGATGAGTGTGACGAGCGCATCGAATCGCCGGGACAACTCGCGGAGCGGAAGCGCGAGCGCTTCGTCCCAGCCGTGTCCCGAGTTGCGGGCCAGGTACGCCACCATGAGATACATCTCGTCGACGAGCTCGGCGTCGATGGGCATGATGGCCCAACTGATATACTCGGCGCGGTCCTCCTCGCGGCGCACGTGCTCGAGCTCGAGACGTATCGCCTCGCGCGCCGGCGTGGGCATAACTACTTCACCGACACCGTCGTCATAAAATCCTCGACCTCGTCTTTCGACGGCTCACTGAGCTCCATGATGCCCACGAGGATCATGTTCTGTTCCTTCGGGGTGAACTCCTCGTCGAGCGCCCCGCCTGCGAGCTTCGGGTAGCTAAGCGACACGCGCTCGTGACCGGGCTCCTCGTAGGACTTGATGCAGTTACGGAGGACGTTCTCCGCCGCAGTCTTCTGCGCGAGCGACGGGCGCTTCTGGTGCTCCTTGGGAACCTGTTCGACGCTGCGGTCGATCTCGTCGGTGCCCGGCAAGACACCCGATACTCGCAACGCGCTGTCTTCGATGTCCGCGCGCTCGTTTTCGAGCTCCTCGATTTCGCGGGCTAACTCCATGCCCGCCTCGCTCGTTTCAGCAAGAGACTCGAGCTCACCGGCGAGGTCGTAAAGCTCGCGCTCGATGGCGTCGAGCCGCTCGAGGTCGCTGTTTTCGAGGATGCGTCCGTGCCAGCGGTACGAGCCATCATCTCCGGCGCTGACGGTCAGGCTGTCGTCGAAGTAGTCTTGCTCGGCGGCGGTTGGCTGTGTGAGCCGCTTAAACATCTGCGTCAGCAGACCGCGCTCCTTCGGCCCGAAGACCTTATCGAAGGAGCGACCGCGCAGCTTGTCGAAGCTCGTCGCCTCACCGTCGACCTCGCGGATACACACGCGCAGAAGGTTCGACGTGGTCTTGCGCTGCACGGCCGCCGGCTTGCCGTCCATTGTTCCCGGCACGAGTTCGATGGCGCGCTGAGTGAGTGCTGAATCAGGCAACACCCCGCAGACATGCCGGTCGCTGGGGAGGGTACACTGCCATTCTTGCTGTCGCTTCTTCCTGCTCATGCTGTCCTCGGGGTTGGGAGGATGTACCGCGCATCAGATGCACGGGCGTTAATCACACTTCGACGCGGCGCTTTGCCGTCCAGGTGTAGGACTGAGTGACCGCGTCCTTCTGACCGCCAGCCGACTCGTTGACGCTGAATTTCGCGTCGATGTAGCGGTACGTCTTCGTCGAGCCGAGCTTCGGGATATATTTGTTCTGGATGATGTCCACGCTCCCGACCGGCTCACCGTTGAAATACGCGTCCATCTGTTTGCCGAGCAAGTCGTCGAGCGCGAAGTCCTCTTTCTCGAACTCCGCGTCGCCCGACCATCCCATAAACGTCTGGCGGGGCGGCTGCTCTCGCGTGCCGCACCGCTCCTGGCGCTCGGTGTTCTCGTCCGGCTGGGCGGTCATGGAGTTCGGCTGAATGGTCTTCAGCAACTCGCCGTCCGGATCGAGAATGTATAGGCTGTAGTCTTCTCCTCTCGCGATGCCTGTCATGGCTCACTCCTGTGTGGTGTGCGGCTGAGCCGCTGTTACTCGATTTCGATGTCGACCGTCGGGCCGACCGTGACGTTGGCGATGATGGAGTCCATATCCCCGAACGTCTTGACGTCGACTTTGTACAGCACGCTCGTCGCCGTGGCGTCGATCTCGAAGATGTTGTGGCCGCGAATCAACTGCGACTCGGGCACGTCCTCGGTGCCGGCGAGCACGTCCATCTTGCGCTCCATTGCGACGCGCGCGGCGGTCTTGTTGGACGGGTAGGACGGCTCGGATTTGAACGGCTTGAGCGCTTCGCCGATGTTGAACCCGACGATGCCCTCCATCCTGATACGGTTGACCTTGTCGCCGTCGGACGTGAGGCCAGACTTCGGAATCCAGTCGCCCTCGTCCTGCTCGAGCAGAACCAGACCCGCCTCTCTCGCGTTGATGTAGTCCGCACGACTTGGCGCGGTGATGCCGCCACCAAACCCGCGAATCGGCGTGAGCCACTCGCTCGCGCTGTACGCCGCCAGCGATTTGTTCGGGGCGATGTTGGCGAGCACCGACGCGAGCCACGGCGCAAGGTCGACCTTCGTGAGCGTGCTGTCGACGAACTGCGAGACGCGGTGCCCGGCAAGGATGAGCTTCTTGGTCGACAAGCTCTCAGCCGACGTGATGTTTGTGGCGACGTCGTCCGCGGCGTCTGCCTGCGCGATGCCGTAGGTGCGATTGAGCGCGTTGATGTGGTTCTCCAGCGCGCTAATCCATGCGGCGCTCGTGTACTCCGCGGCGAATACGGTGCCGCCGTCGTCAGCGTTGGTCAACACGTCCAGCGCGTCGGAGTAATCCGAGTCGCCCGGTGTGCCGTCGCTTCCGCCGGCGAGGTTGCCGGTCTCGTCCGCGGGGACGCCAGCCGAGACGTCGAGGAGCGTCACGTTGACGAAGTCGTCGTCGATGCCGTCGTCGAGGTCAGCCGTCGACAGCGTGAGGTCGGTGTACTTGGTTGACTTGTCGCCCCAGGTGATCGTCAGTTCGAACGTCCCGCTTCCGGTGTCGACGTGGTCGTATGCGATCTCGTCGCCGACCGCGCCGACGTACTTCGCCTCGATCTTGTAGGCGTCGGCAGGCACGCTATCTTGCATCGTCACAGTCGACTTGGCCTGCCCCGACGCCCCGACGCGCGAGACGACCAGCTCGCCCCATTGCTTGTTCTTGACGGAGATGACGCCCTTGTAGTCCTCGGGCGATGCGGCCTGTCCGACGAGGTTGTCGTTGAACTTCTGGCCGGTGTCGGCCTCGATGACCTCACCGACCGGACCCCACGGGAACTCACCGACGATCTTGGTCATGCCGGCGTTCGCCGAGATGCTCGCCGGAGCGGGCGGTTGCGTGAGCGCAATGTACACGCCCTCCAATGCGTACCAATCGACCGGATTCTTGCTGAAATATACGAGTCCCATGATGCTCTCCTAGAGTGCGTCGACGAGTTCGGTATTGGCCGACCACGTCGCCTTTTCGTATTCTTGCCGGCGCAGCTTTGGCGCGCGGCATGTGAGCGAGTATTCGAGTTTCCACCAGCCGCCGCCCCGACCTTCGTCGTCGTCCTGAACGTCGCTGTCGTGAATCAGTTCGCACTCGGCGTCGTGGTGCTCTCCGAGGACGATGGACTTGCGACCGCGCGGCGGCTCGCTGACGTTGTCGGCAGGGCCGGGGTGTAGCCACTTGTCCATCACGTCCGCGATGTCGCGCCGTGTGGTTTTAGTCTCAGTGTAAAATATCAGTGACGCGGGAACCTCGACGGTCTCGATGCGCCAGTAGACGGCGATCGTGTCCGCGTCGACGTCCTCGCGGCGCTCCTCAGTAATGTGAGGAGTACGTTGGGGGCGGCCGACGACAACCGAGACGGAGGGCACGACGAATCGCGCATCCTCCACCCAACCCCGGTAAACCTCGAGTGTCGCCGGCCAACTGATACCCTCCAACGAAACCGCCAACTCGTGGCGGATGGCTGTAATAATGTCTGTCATCTCAGGCGCTTCTCCGTTTCTTTACGCAGAAACTCGCCCATTTTCGGGAGGTTGTCGCGAACCATCCACTTGGGCTCGGTGCCTTCTTTCGCGATCTTGGCCTGGACGGCGCGAGCGATGGCATACGCCTCGTTGCTCACGTCGTTCTCGTCCTCGTAGCTGCGCCGGCTCGTCGCTGCATTCTCCGCGTCGATACCAAACACGCGCACGACCCACCGAAGAATGGGCTCGAACGGCGGCCAGTGCGGACGGCTCCCGCCCTCGAGGATGCCGATATGCGGCGCGTCGTTGAACAGGTCCGCCCCGCCAGGCGCTTGTCGCACGTCCCATCCGGCGCGCGCCTGCCCGGTGTCGCTTGGCGTGTCTTCGACGACGGCGGGCATACTGCGCAGAGCAGCGGCGTGCATCGCCTCTTCGGCGACCTCCTGCATCTTCTCTCGCTCACCTCGGAACTTCGCGCCAAGCTGAGATATGTCGACGGTTTCAGTGCTCAATCTGATAGCTCCTCGAGTCCTGCAATCTGGCCCATTTCAAACGCGCTTCCACCGGCGTCGTCGAGCGACACAACGCGGAACGGTGTGCTGTCCTTGGTGCGAATGACGCGGTCGCCCAGCGAGAGCAGACCTTCTTCGACGTGAATCGCAAGCTCACCGGCTGAGTCGCCCGCCCCCGGCCTCATCTCCTCCTCAGTCGTCGGTACATGCTCGACGGCCCAGAAGTCTGTGAGCGTGTCCGTTGCGCCGGTTGTCTCGCCGACGTTGTTCTCTGTGCCGCCGGTGGTAGTGACAAGTTGCCAGTTGGCTGGCTTGCCTGCCGCTTTGGGGCTGAGGTGCTCACGCACATTCGCCAGCTCGTCGTACATCGGTTGTAGCCAGTTGTTCGCCATCACACGACCTCGATGTCAGGCCCTTGCAGGCTGTTCGCTCCGCGCGCTCGGCGCTCGGCCTCTTCGAGGCGGCGCTCCCATGTGCGCCTTTCGGCGCGCAGGTCCTTGAGCTTCGTGAGATGGTTCGCGCTCACGGGTCCATCGCGCATGACCTGCGGCAGGTCCTCGTAACGCTCGATCTTGTCGTCGAGGTCCTTGATGCGCTGCTCGCACCGGCTGACTGTGTATTTGTATCCCATCACTCGTCCTCGGCGATGCGACGCCTGAGCTCATTCCAGTGCGGGTTCTCCAGTTGACTGCACCGAAGGTTAACCCGCCCTTCGCGTCGCTCGAGTACGGCGAGCGCCCCGGCGATGCTCAGCCAGGCATGCGGCACGAAGTGCGCACGCGATTGAATGGTCGGAAACGGCACGAGATCCCCGCGCCGTAGGTTGTTGTTCGGTGGGTCCGCCTTGACCCACAAGACGACGTCGGTGTCTTCGGGGCCGACGAGGTAGCCGTTGGCGTGGCGACGGTTCGGTCCCTGCCGTTTCAGGTCGTCGTGCGAGCCGAGCAGTTGGTCGAGGTCGGTGTCGTCCTTGTTGTCTTCGGCGGTCGGGACGAGCTGCGATTCGGCGAGTTCCATGTCGTCGTCGCCCTTGAGCGCGTCCGTGCCGGTGGTTGTGTCCTCTTCGGTCCACCGCGGCGTGTGTGCGGTGTCGGTGTCCGCGGGTTCTGAGGGGGTGTCGTCGTCCGACGCGAGGTCGGGGAAATGCACGGCGAGCACCTGCCGCGCTTGCTTGCCGCCTTCGTCGACGGCGTCGATAATCTCGGCGACGAGTCCGGCTTTGGACGTGCTTTTGACCTCGCGAGCCACGACGGGCTCGAGGTCCCAGCCAAGCTCTCGGAGCTCGTCCATATCGGTGTTCGAGTAGTGTGTCCTTCATGATCGGCCTCGGGGTTGGGAGGTCGGAAAGCAACGGAGCAGGCATGCGCCCACCCCGTTGCTACGAGAGTGCCATCACGCCAGATTAGGGCGTGTAGAACTTGTACAGCATCACGATGCCGCGCTTGGCGAAGCCTGGGATGCCGTTGTCCTGCATGCCGAGCGAGATCGCGGCCACCTCGTCGCTGCCGTCGACCCACGAGCGATACAGCGGGCGCGACGTGTCGGTCTGGCGCTTCGTTTGAGCGCGGTGCCACAGGAATGGCGAGCCGTCCGTCTCGTCGACCGTATCGACGGTGACGACGCCGTAGCCCTCGGGGATCGCATCGACGAGCGAGCCGCTCGAGTCGAGCCGCTTCTTGCGCATGATGCGATACATGAGGTTGTCGAAGGTGAACTCCTCGAACGTTTCCACGTCCGGATCGCGCGGCGCTTGCTTCTGGTACGTCGCCGCGACCTCGTCGAGCTGTTTGATTTTGCTCGCCGTCTTGCCGCTGAGCAGCACCCTCGTCGGGACCTGCCCGGTGTTGTCGAAGAACTCGTTGATGAACGCGTCCTGCTCGACGTACGGCTCGCAGTTGGCGTTGTCATCCCAGTCGCCGGTCTGTGGCCCGGTCAGGTCCTGGACCTGCTCCGAGAAGTCGAGCTGAATCTTCATGTCGCCCGACGCGTAGCTGAACGCCTTGGTGGTGATCGCCGACAGAATGGCGTTGACCACGAGGTTCGTGCGCAGCTTCTCGAGAAAGCTCACGCTCGTGGGCACAGCCTCAGCAGCGAGCACGGGCGAGCCGTTGCCGTCGAGCTGCAACTCGTCGTCGCTCTCGTCGAACGTCTTGGCGTTCTTGATGTGGAACGGGTCGATGAGCATCGTCTCGACCTTGTCGCCACGCACACGTGGGAAGCGGTCGACGATACCGACAATGCTTGCCTGCCGGTCGTGCTGCTGGACGATGACCTTCTGCTCGATCTTCTCGCCGTCGTGCTGCTCCAGGTCGACCAGCGACAGGATTTCACGGTGGCGAGGTTCGGACTCGTCGAGCGCCCCGTTGAAAAATTCGGGGGTCAGTTCTTCTGGGGTGAGAAACTCCATTTGCGTTGCTCCGTCTGTCTTTCAGTTGGCTATCGAATACGTGCCTGTCGCTCGTCGAGCTTACAGCGTGGTGAACGAAATCGGGCCCTGCAGCGCCGTCTTGGCGTCGGGCGTGAGTCCCCAGAGCGCGTCCTCGTCGACCTCGCCATGCGGCCGGGTCGGGATATCGACGTTCTGGTGAGTGAACTTCTGGTCGAACAACTCGGTGTGGTCGACCGAGTTCACGGTCTTGATACCGATGCGGTAGTCGCCGCCCTTGTCGCTGACGACGATGTCGTCGCCGGAGAACGAAATCGACGTGCCGATGGTGAGCTCATCCGCGCCGGTGTCGACAGCGGTGACGTCATACGGCCCCGAGCCGTCGTCCTCGATCTCGACCTTATCGCCGACCTCGAAGCGGGCGGCTTCGCCGGTGCCGAGCGGGATGGTCGTGCCGGTCGTGCCGCTGCCCGTCGGGACGAATCCATACGAGCGGGTCGGGTCGACCTCGAAGGTGTCACCGTCGCTAAGCGAGAACGCCGCGCCGTCGAGGGTGATGGTGCCAGCCTCGTGGTCGACAGCCGTGACCTGCCGGAAGCGGGTCGCGTCGGCCGCTACCGACGTCGGGAGCTCGACCAGGTCGCCCACGCGAAACATCCTCGTCTCAGCGACCGAGATGACATTCGCCGAGGAGACCGCGCCGTCCGCGGCCTCGTAGGCGAGCGGAGCGAAGAGGTCGTCGTGGCGCTTGCCGACGATCTGGCCGGCCGGATATTGGAGCACCGGCTCGTCCTCGTCGTTTGTCGTCGCGACGGAGACCGACTTCGTCTGGTCGATTCCGTGGGTGTCGAGGAAGACCTCCTCCTTAATTTCGCGAACGCCGAGATATTGATTGTTCGTTGCGTTGGGCATCGTCAGGTCCTCCAGACCAATAAAAAACGGGACGCGCAGCCGTTGAAGGCTGCCACGTCCCGTGTGGGCTTCAGCGCTCTCGCGCCGCGGTTTCGTTGTTAGATGCGGCCCTTCTTATCGGCCGCACTCCTCATGAGTCCTGCACCCTTTTCGTAGTCCGACTCCGGCTCGTCGCCGGCAGTCGCTTTGGTGTCGTCGGAGCCGCTGCCGTCGCCGCTTCCGCCGCCGCCGGTGTTCGGCGGTCCCTGGGTGCCGTCATCGAAAAGATGAGGCATTTCGTCCTTGAGGTCAAGGATGGCCTGCTCAGCGCCGCGCACGTTGCCGTCGTCGTCGAGCACGAGGGACCCCGTGTCCACGAGTGACAGCGAGCGGTTCGGCTTCTTCAGCCCCTCCTCGAGCGCGTGGTCCATAAGGGCGTCGCGCTTGGAGCGCTCTTCGAGCTCGCGTTGCTGGCGCTCGAGCTTCTGTTTGTACTCGTCGCGCTCACGCTCGAGCTTCTCCTGCTCACTGAGCTGCGCCTCCTCGCGCTCCTTTTCCTTGCGCTCGAGCTCCTCGAGGCGCTCGGCGAGTTTGCGCTTCTCCTCGCGTTCCTTCTCGAACGCGTCGCGGGTAATGACGTCGTCCTTGTCCTGTTCGGTCGGCTTGGTCGGTGCGTTGTTCGCACCGCCACCGCCATCGTTGCCGTCGTCCGGTGCCCCGTCGTCGTCGGGCGTGCTCGTACCTCCGCCGTCGCCGTTGCCGTCCTCGTCGTCGAACAAGATTTCCAGTCGTTCCAGGTAGTCCATTTCGTTGCTCCGTGTTTGCGGTTGGGTGGGCGCTCACCATAGCCGTCGAGGCCGTTGACCTGCAAGTCGTGCGCACGATAGAGTCAGCACTCATCACAACCCAACCCGAGGTAAACCTATGGCAGATGCAGCGCAGAAGATCGACGAAGCCCCGAAGGATGACAGCTTGTTCAAGAAGCTGAATGCGACGAACAAGAACATCCTGATTCGCATGATCCTTCAGAACTGGAGCGACGAGGTCAACGACCTCAAGATCGCCCGCGCCACGGTCTACGAGGACAAGGACCAGGTGCAGGAGAAGCTCAAGTCGCTGCGCGATACAATGGTCGACGAGGCGAAGAAGCTGGACGTCGACGTATCGCCCGAGTTCTTCAAAACGCTCGACGAGGCGGAGGAGGCGTTCGGTCAAGTCACCGAGTCCGCCGACGCCCAGATGCAGTTGTTCAGCGCCGAGACGGGGCAGGGCAACATCACCGAGCTGTCGGGCGTGCAGAAGCGCGAGGAGTGATCCGCCCCGGCAGTATGTAGCATGAGCCGGCCGCGGAGGCGGTCGGCTTTTCTTATGCGTCGTCCAACCCGAGCCGCTGCTGGGCGATGTTGCGCGACACGTCCTCGTCCATTGCCTCGACGTCCTGCTCGGCAAGCTGCTCGACACGCGAGCGCCTCTCGCGTTGCGGCGGCTCGTCCTCCATCCACGGCACCTCCTTCTCGCGGTCGTTCGGCCGCCCAGGTGGGTGTAGATACCGCCGCCCATCACCGTCGACAAAGTTCTCGTCCAGCTCACGCACCTGCCCGTCAAGCGGGTACGAGTCAAGGTCAGTACGTCCATCGTAGGTCACGATGCATGTCTTCTTCGCGCCCGGTGTGATGCCGCTGTCGCGAGCGTAGACGAGCGAGCCGTGGTGTGAGGCGTTGTAGGCGTGAGCAAGTTCCGTTCGTACGATGCGGTCAGCTCGCCAGCGCTCCGCCTCGATGATGCCGGCGATGCGGTCGACGACCTTCTCGCGGGTGACGCGACCGAACTGCGCCGCCCCGAGTTCGCTGGCAATCGTGCGCGCCATGTCCTTGCCGTACGTCGCAAGTGACTGCGCGTAGCGCTCGATGAGTATCTCGTCGGTGTAGCTGGCGAGCGCCCCCACGTTGGGGATGCGCGCCTCCTGCCCGTAGTAGCTCAGCCACTCGTTGAGTTCGCGGATCGTGTCCTCACCCGCACGCACGCCGATGTCGTTGGCGGCGGAGATGAGCTCAGCTTCGAGCGCCTCGCTTGCGTCGGCGGATGCAGCCTCGGCAAGGATGGCCGCGATGCGCGCCTGTTGCGCTCGAAAGGTCTCCGGTGCGATGCCGGCCAGTTCGTCGACGAGGCGGTCGCCGCTGGTCTTAATGAGTTCGAGCACGCGTCGGCGCTCGTCGTCGGTGAGCCGTTGGAGATCGCGTTGGAGTTCGTTCGCAAGCTCCTTGATTTGACCGGGGATGCGCGGCATTAAGCGCCCTCGTCCTCACCGGTCCCGTCGTCGAGCGGCGGGAGCGTCTCGACTGTCCCGCCGTCAGCCTCCTCTCGCTGGAGCTCCTGGTAGTGCTCCTCGGTGTTCTCCACGCCGTACATCGGGGCGACGTTCTCGACGGCGACGCGGCGGTTGATAAGGCCTGCGTCCATCGCGCCGATGGTGCGGCTCTGCTCCTGTGTCTTGTCGTTCTCGGTAGGCTCGACGACCGGCGGCCAGTTCACGCCGACGATGGTGCCCCGGTCCGCCCCGTCAGCGACCGCGGCCTTTCTGAGCAGGCGAGCGAACGGCCTGCCAATGCGCGGGCGAATCACGTGCGTGCGGGCAATCGTCGGAGCAAGCATGCGCTTGAGCGCCGTGCCGCTCATGACGTTCGCGGCCTCCTGCGGGTCGTGGCGGACGACCTGCGATACGTCGTGGATGACGTCGCGCAGCTTGTTGACGTAGTCGAGGGCGACCCGCTGGCCCTGCCCCTGTAGCTCGAGGAGCTTCGCGTCGACGTTGCCACCGGTCGAGGATGACAGCGCCCACGACTTGCCGCTGCCCTTCTGAAGGCTGTTCTCGTCGCTGAGTTCGACGCCCAAGAAGACTTGCGTGGGCTCCTGGTTGTACTCGATGCCGCGGTCGAGCTGCGAGAGCGTGTAGTTGATGGAGTCGGCCGCGTCGTACTCGGCGTCTTCGAACAACGGAATGCCCTCGGTCGTGCCGACGAGCGGGAACGGGCGGATGTACTCGACCGGGACTGAGCCCATGTCGTGCTCGACGCGTGACGCCTCAGTCCACGTGATATCGTCGGGATGCTGCACGCCGCGCAGATCGACCGGGTTGTACTCGATGGTCGCGTTGAGCTGCCAGTCCCGGCGGTGCAGCGTGTACCACTCGTCGCCCTCGACGGCGTCCTCGTGGTGGCGATACCAGTATTGCTCCATGCTCACGAGCTCGTCGTCCTGGAGGTCGTATTGTGCCGCTTGATCGGGGTCGTCCTCGGCGAACGTGATGTTGAGCATGTCCGCCTGAATCACCTTCGTGGAGTAGCGCACCCCGGCGTCGGTCGTACGCTTGATGTAGCCGACGGCCACTGCGGAGTGCAGGAGCGCGAGGCGCGTTGTCTCCCACATCTTGTCGAGCAAGTTCATACCGCGCGGGTCGTTGCCGGCGAGGCGCTGGATTGTGCTGGAGAGATCGTCGTCGACCGGGTCCTGTAGCGCGAACGTCGGGATTCTCGTCCTGCCCGAGCACGTAGCTGATGAGCTGGTCGGTGAGCGTCTTGATGATCCGATACTGCATGCGCGGCGCTTTGTCGCGCACCTCCAGACCCTTCGCCTCGCTGCTGTCCCAGTCGGGCAGGTGGTCGTATTGCCTGCCGTGGTAGTAGGCCGACGCCTTGTGCATCTCAGCCTGTCGGTCGGTGAGTCCCTCGAAGCCGGCCATTGCCAGCGCGTCTCGTAACTGCTGAATTCCGCCGGAAATCATGCCGCTTGCTCCTCGTCGAAGATGCTGAAGTCGAGCCGCGCGAGGCCACTGCCGCCGCGCTTGTGTTCTCCGAATACCATATACCGCAGCGCGTCGCAGGCGTGGTCGTGGTCCTTGACCGGCTTCTCGCTGTCCTCGCGGAATCGGTAGCTTGAAAGCTCGTCTCTAAGATTACGGCAGCCGCGGTGAATGTACAGCGCGGGCGAGCCGCGACCGGGTTCACCGTGGCGCTTGACCGGCTTGAGTAGCGTCGCCACGGCTTCAATGCCAGGCATGACGTCGTTGGGCGCTGCGCGCATGCCGCCGATGCCGAAGCGTCTGCATGTGTCGATGTGCTCGGGCTCGCTGGGGTCGACCCACCATCGCTCGACGCCGCGTCGGTTCTTCGCTGCGCGGAACAGGTTCGTCCAGCACCGGCCGTCGGGGGCGTTCGGCGGCGGCGTGATGTTGAGCTTGCGCCGGTAGTCCTCGCGGTAGACCCACAACTGGTCGTCGGTGTCGATGCCCGCCTCGAGCTGGACACCGGGGTTGTTGTAGCCCCAGTCCACGCCAGCGATGCGGCGGACGATCTTGCCAAACGGTACGCGTGAGACAATGTGCGTCGAGTCGTCTAAGAAGTCTTCGTAGACCTTGCCCTTGAACGCGTCGAAGCTGGCCGCGTAGTTGCGCAAGTAGACCGGGCGCGGGAGTTCCTTCTCGGCGCGCCTGGCCTCCTCGACGAGCCTGGGCACGGCGGTGTTATCTTGCGTCGTGAAGTGGATACCGTGGTAGCCGTCGAACTCCTCGTCGCGGCCGAGTTGGGTGTGGCTCCATATCTGCGAGTAGAGCCAGTTCTTCCCGAGCGGGGTTGACGAGAAGAGCGCCCACCCGCCCTTGTCGGCGAGCGTGGCGTACAGGTTCTCTTCCCAGACGGTCTTCTTGCAGCGCGCCGCCTCGTCAATCCATACGCCGTCGAGGCCACTGGCGACGAGTAGGTCAGGGTTGTCGGCGGAGCGGAACGAGACCTTGATGCCTCCGACGAGCCACAAGACGTTGCGACTCGCGTTCCACTTGAGGACCAGGTCGGAGTCGATCCCCCCGATCATGGCGAAGATTTCGCGTTGCTGAAAGCCGGTGAGCAGGTGGGTCGGGGCCACGCACCAATACTCGAGGAACGGTGTCGTCTCCTTGCCGAGCCGACTGGGGCGTCTCCAGCGCTTTCCCTGTCCTCGCCTGTCCTCGTAGTCTCGCGCCACGCGTCGCCCGAACTCACGGCCGCATGATGTGGTCTTGCCCGAGCGTCGACCGGCGACGACGGCGAGGACGCGCTTGTCGATGTGCTCGTGGAGCTCGCGTTGTTTGGCGTGTGGGGTGTAGTCGGTGAGGCATTCGCGCTCGAACTGCTCGAGGCCGGGGAACTCGGGGGCGGTGCGTCCCTCGCGCACGCCTTTGACAAGCGTCGCCGTCTCAGCGAGGCGCTTGCGCCGGTGCTTCTCGAACTTCGAGGCCATGAATCATTGCTCGCCGTCGGGCACGAAAACTTGACCGAGAAAGTTCTGGTGCTGGAACTCACCCATGCACCTCGGGGACCCCTTCGGGTCGCAGTGCCGCTGCCCGCAGATATGGCAACTCCATTGATTGTACCATCGGCCTTTGCGCGGCGGCGGTGAACAATCGGCAATCGAGTCGACCTTGACTTGTTTCGGCTTGTCGTCGCTCATTTGCCCGCCTTGCTCGCCGCATCGCTCCATGTACTCGTGGAGCGCCTCTCGGTCCTGAGCTATGACCTCCTCCGCAATCTGCAAGCGCGTGTCTACGCGGGCTCGTTCGGAGGCGTGCTCTTCGCTCAACTCCTTGGCTTGCTCCATCGCCTTGAGCTTCGCCTGCCGCATCTTCTCCTCCTCGTCGAGCGTGCCACGCCGCACCTCGAGCACGTACTCCTCGTCTGCCTCGACAAGCTCGGCAAGCCCGCTGTCCTCGTCGCACTCGATGCGAGCCACGACCGGCGGCAGGTCCCCCGCTTCGACGTCCTCGTCGCTTCGCAGCACGAGCGTGACGGTCGAGCCGTTGCGGTGCGGGGTCTGTGCGGTGACGGTGACTTCTGATTTCTGAATGCGAATCATGTCCATGTCCTTGTAACGAAGTAAAGCACGGTCGATACCACGACCAGCGCGAAGAGTGTGACGATCGTCGTCGATACAGCCCCGACGACCCACGGTGTGGGTGTGGTCGCAGCCCCGCCGAACACGTGCCCGACGAGACCGCCCAGCAACCCCAGCACAATAGCTGCGGCGAGCGAGGCGAGTAGGCGTGCCAGGAGTACGTGTTTGTCGGTCGGTCCTTGTGCGGGCCACATGGTCAGTCCTGTTGCTCGAGTAGTAGTGTGGCGAGGTCGTACACGCCCAATGCGTGCGCCTCGGCTTCGGTTGCAGCTTTGAAGCTCTCGACGTTGGCTCGGATGAGCCGCGCGATGACGTTCGGGTCTTCGAGGTCTTTTGTCTTCAACTCGCTGATGCGGTCGTTGAGCTTCTTCATCAGCCCGATGGACTGCTCGCGCATGATCTTGGCCCACTGGAGCTGTTTCTCGCGGTGCTCCTCGAGCTTGTCGAGCGCCTCCTTCTCGCGCTTCTCGAACTCGATGGATGCGATGTGAGCGTCGAACGCCTTGGCTCGCTCCACCCAATCGTGCTGATAGCTCCAGTTTCGAAAGTAGCCCGGTGCCGTGTCGAGATCTTTTGCTCGTTCTTGACTTGCCCTTGACTTGCCCCAGTTCCACTCCGCGTAGTCGTACCACGCGTGGAGCGCCGTGCGCTCGTTGGCGTCGAGATTCATGTACTTACGGAACGCCTCGTATTGCTTCTCGGTCTCCCCCTCGCGCTGCACCCACGGCTTGTCGTCGCCTTCGTGCATACCTACTCCACCCGCGAGATCGCGAGGTCTTCATGCGCGTCGAACGCCAGCCGTGCGCTCGTCTCGCGCAGCGCGTAGTTCGTCGACAGCTTAACGCGAAACCACCGCGTCTCATTGCCGAAGTAGCACTGCACCGACGTCCAGCCGTTGACGCTGACGGTCACGAGCTCCCCGCGTTCGCTGTCGGGGTGGGTCCACAGTCGCAGCGTTGCGCTCTGGAGTGCGGGTTCGATGCGCTCGAGTCGCAGGCGGCTGGCCGCGATGTCGAAAGATTGGCCTGGTTTGGCTCCAAGGGTCAGCATGCGTCACCGTTCGAATGGGAGTTCGTAGAGTTGGACGAGGTGCCACCACCAGTGTCGACCGCGCGGTACAGCGAAGCGGCCGGCGTCGTCCCAGTTGATGGAGCGGCGCTCGTGGTCGGGCGTGTTCCCGATAACACCTGCGGCGTCGACGGGGAAGATGTAGGTAAATTGCTGGATGCGGTCGGGCACGATGCGGCGCACGAGCACGAAGCTAACCGCGCCCATTGCAGCATGCCGGGCGAGCAAGTCGCGCTGGCGGTTTTGCTCCTCCTCGGTGCCGGAGGTCTCGAGCTTGGCGAACGAGAACCGTGTGGCCGCTTTGGTTGCCTTCGCTTCGAAGACGATGGAGCGACCGCTGGCGAGCGTGCCCGCGAAGTCGACCTCTTTCGGTGACTCAAAGTGCCCGGTGACGCGTGCGCCGTTGTAGGACCGCACGCGAAACGGGTCGGGGATCTCGACGATGTGCGCGAGCTGGCGTGACTCGAGCCACTCGCAGTCGTCGCGTATCTCGTTCTGAAAGGATGTACCGGATTTGGCGTTTTGCTTCGACATAACCGTCCGTGGTCAGGTGTGGGTCTGATTCGAGCGTACGTTGATGATGCGCGTGTGACAAGTCGCTTAGTTGCGCGGTGAACTACTCAGCATCTCGCATCTCCTTGTCTGCGCGGCGCCATTCTCTCATTCGCCGCTTCCAGTCGTGTATCTGCTGTTCGAGTCGTTCGCGCTCCAAGCGCAATTCCCTGTATCGCTCAAAGTGCTCGCCCAGGTCCGAAGCCAGCGGTAGGTACAAACCGCAAGGTTCTTCGATTTCACCACTAAACCCAGCGGCAACTTCACGAGCGATATCATCGATTCGCGCGCTCAAGTCATAGGGCACGGTCGGCCTCCATTTTCTCAGCAGTCCAGTCGTGAAATCGCAGCGCCCAACGGGTGCGGGTGACCAGCAACGGGTGGGCGACGCAGTTGTGTATAACATGCCAGAAGCGATTCATGTGCTCTCCTCTGCCGGTACGCAATGCAGTTCGACGAGTTGTCGCGTGACGTCGGGTCCGTCTTGCTCAAATGCGATTTTGCGGTAGCGCACGACGAGCGGCCCGGTGCCGAAGGTGTGCTCGATAACGTCGCCCTGCTCGGGCACGTACACCGGCCCGCAGTGCTCCCACGTGATGCCTTGCTCGTCGTCGTCATCGACGAAGATGGTGATTTTGATGCAGTCTTCCATGTCAGTCTCCTTAGAATGAGTTGCCGAATTGCCCTGAGTGGTCCTGCCAGCTTCGACTCGGGTCCGCGCCCGTGCTCCCGTCGTCGGTCGGCCGGTCGCCCCGCCACGACTGCAACCGACAGAGGTCCTCGTCGAGCTCGAGCTCCGCGACGTTGCCCATGCCACCGTGTCGCGAGAGCTCGTGGAATATCTTAGTGAATTTGGCGTCCTCGTTTTGGCGGTCGCGGTACGGGCGGTGCAGCACGAGCTGGTGGTTGGCGTCGTTGCCCGCCTGCGAGAGTCCGCGGATGTCGGAGAACCGGGGGCGCTTGCCTTTGTGCGCGAAGCGCTTGTCTGCGGCCTTGTCGAACTGGACCAAAAACATCCCGAAGATACCGAGGTCTTTCACCAGACCGTTCAGCCGCATTGCGACTTCGGCGAGGTCCGCATACCGGTTGCTCGTCTCGTTGCCCGCGACGCATACCTGGACGTAGTCAACGACGAGCGCGAAGCGGTCTTTCCGGTGCTCGGGGAGTCGGTGGTAGCGGGCGCGTGTCTCGAGCTCGATGTCTCGCACGTGCGGACGCCCCCTGAACTCGATCTCCATATCCAGCGCGCGGAACACCTCGCGTGCCTTCTGAATCTTTTGCAGCCGCTCGGGCTCCATGTCCTTGAGCGAGCCCTGCCCGTCCTGGAGTGTTGACCATACCTCGTCGAATGGGACGCCGCTCATATTCGAGATGAACCGCGCCTCGATGTCGGTGGCTGGCATCTCGACCGACCACCAGTCCACGGCGAAATCGTGCTTCGTGAGCAGGTGCTCGGTGACAGCGATGCACGCGCTCGTCTTGCCCATTTTGCTCAGGGCGCCCCAGTAGGTCGTGCGCCCCATCGCGACGAACTGCCGGGTCGCCAGGTCGAGCGCTCCGATGCCCGTCGAGTAGGTGCGGGCATGCGCTTCGGGGCTGGTCATCATTTCACCGAGGCGCTTGTCCGTTTCCTTGGTCGTCGTGCGCGTCGACGAGGATTCACCGCCACGTTGCAGCGCTTCGGCGAGTTCGCTCTCGATGATGTCGGGTTTCTTTCGCCCCCGGTACGCGTCGCGGGTCGCGTTTTGCGTGGTCTTGATGACGTGGCGAAGCCGGTACTTCTCGCGGACGATGCGCACGTACTCGCCGACGTTCGCGGAGCTGGGGACCTCGTTGGATAGCCGGACGAGCACGTTGGGCCCGCCGACCTTGTCGAGTTCACCGACGAGCTCAAGCTGCTCGCCTACGGTAATGACGTCGATATCTCGGTCCTCGTCGATGAGCGTCTCGAGCGCTCGCCATATTTTGCGGTGCGACTCCCGGTAGAAGTGT
Organism: Trueperaceae bacterium; assembly: GCA_034521635.1. Lineage (GTDB taxonomy): Bacteria > Deinococcota > Deinococci > Deinococcales > Trueperaceae > JAXHMC01. The sequence goes on from JAXHMC010000008.1 coordinate 43,871, forward strand.
TTGGGGCGGAGTTTCTGGGGCTCCTCGAAGTAGGCGTTCTGGTCGAGGAAGATCGCGCCGATGACGCTGCGCTCGGCCTGCTCGTGGTACGGGGGCTCCTTGATGTCGCCGGTGTTGCGGTCTGCGGTGCTCGGTGAACTGTCGGTGTTGCTCGGGTGGTTGGGGTGCGTGGTGCTGCTCATTTGGTGCGTGCTCCATGTCAGTGGGGTCGGTGATTACAGGTTCGTCAACCATCTCAGCGAGTCGTAGACCGCAGCGCACGCCTCCCCGTGCTCGAACGTCAGCGTCAACATCGTCTCGCCGTGGTCGCCGAACACGATAGACAGCTCGTCGCCGTGTCGGTCAAGTGTCGTCGCCTCCTCGAGCGACACCGTCTTGACGTGCGGTGGGTGTACGTCCTTGAGGTCGTCGAGCTTGTCCAGGTGCAGGCGCATGTCGCCGGCGCGGAACTGGTCGGCGGCGAACTCAGCGCGGGCCATTTGCTTATCCGTCTTGTCGCTCCACCACTTATTCGTCCTCTCGCACTTCTCGAGCCGGCGCTTAAACGTCCGCACCTTCTTCGACTTCGCGTTGAGCTTCTTGCGCAGTTCACGGCAGCTTGCGAGTGCATCTTCGTACTTGGTCTCGAACTCGCGGCGCTTGAGGAGCAACGCCCTGATTTCCTCGCCCAGCGAGCTGTTCGCGCCGACTTCAAACGGGAGCGCCTCGTGTGCTTTGTCGATCTGTTGCGCCAGTTCGTCGCGTTCGTCCTGAATGGCGTCGACACCTGTGACGCGATTAGCGAGGTTTTCACGCTCCTTTTGCAGCGACGCGATGTGATTCCTGATTCCCCGAATCGTGTGGTCGGGGCAGTCGAGGTCGCGGCGAATGCGGTCGACCTTGTTGCGGAGCGATTGGACAATGTCGTCGAGGTTGGAGCACCGTCTTTCGGCCTGCTCCGCCCTGTCGCGAAAGTGTTCGTGGTCGGCTGTGAGGCTGTTCACCCTCCCCGTCAGCGCCTCGCGCTGCTCACTGCAACGCTCGAGCGCGGAGTCCAGGTCCAGCACGCGCTCGACGACGTCGACCGGGTGGAGGTCGTCGGGGCAGTCGAGTAGCTCGCGCAAGTTGTCGAACTCCGACGCGAGTTCGCCCGCGTCTTTGGCTAGCGACTGATTGCCCTCGCAGAGCGAGGCGACCGCGTCGGGCAGGTTGTCGAACTCATCGGCCCAGCCGTGCGATTCAAGTACGGCTTTGCACGCGTCGAGCGTCTTATCGTTGTCGACCAGTTCGATAAACGCCGTCTTCAGCGCGCGGCGTGCACCGTTCAAACTACCGTCGCGCTCGCGTCGGTACTCGTCAACGAGACCTTGAATGCTTTTGTGTGCGCGCTCAGCGTGCTCAATAGCATGAGCCCTTACAGCCCCGCGGAAGTGAAGGTTGATTGTCCGCCCGTCCGTCGTATCGATCTGGACGAGGTGGCCGTCCTGCTCGACCTTGTGCACCGTCGCCGCGTCGACGCGCGGTGGGTCTGGTAGCGGCGGTTTAATCGCTGAACAGTGCTCGAAGCTCAGGTTGATAAGTCGTACGTCCATGTCAGTTCTCCATCAGGTGCAGCGCTTTCGCGCCGTCGTTACGGCGTCGGCTGGGCCGGTACGCCAAGTGTGATTCGAAGAATGTTTCGTGCGAAGTCGAGTCGCGCCAGCCACGTTCGGTTGCTGTCGCCGAACACGCCAGATATGACGCACTCCTCCTCGGCAAACAGGCACGCCTCTCGCGCTCGGTTCTGAGCGGCGCGGTGCCGCTTGCCCCGATGGTGATCGCGAGCGGCTGCGATGTGCAGCCAGAATCGGTCAACGGTCGTCATCGGTGTCCTCCATCAGGTCGTGCCAGTGCGGCCGGTGCGCTGGCGAGTCTTGCTTGAGCATGACCGCGCACCCGAACGAGATCGCGCCAATCTTGTCGCCAGCCTGGGCCGGCTCGGTCGCGTCGGCGTCCTTCCAGACGCGGGCCGGTGGCGTGATGATGTCGTCGAGGTCCATCGGTGCCGGGTGGTAAATGACCGGCGTCGAGAGCAACCAGCGTCGCAGCTTGTCGCGGTCCTCGTCGGTGAGCCCGAACTTGACGTGGACCTTGGTGACCTCGCGGACGTCTAACCACTCGTCGCTGTCGAGTCTCAGGTATCTGCCTTCGCTGTCGTCACTCACGGTCGACCTCCAACATCTTGTCTAACTCGGCGTTGATTTGCTCGTCGATTTTCCGCTGCTCTTGTAGAAGCTCAAGCTCGCGGCGCTTGTCCGCCAGTTTGCGGGCGTGCCGCTCCTCGGCAGACGCGTATTTGAGTGCAGCAAATGCGATGATTGCAGATGCGAATATCGGTGCGGCAAACAAAATGGGCGCCAACCAGTCGGCAAAGTCAGGATCGCTATCGGTTGAAATGTAGTTCATGCCAACCCATGCGCCGCACCCGGCGTATACACCCCACGCGAAGATGCTCGCGACGAGCAGTGCTGTCGCTTGGTAGTCAATCACGCAACCTCCTGCCGCGTCACGCCACGTGCCGAGAGGACGGCGCACGCTCTGGCGATGGCGTGCGGAGTCGAGTTCCCGACTACATTTATCTGATCGAAGTCGTGCCAGATGTTAATAACTGAGTCACAGCCACGACCCATTCTTTGCACCCGGTCAATGCGGACTCCGCGCTGAACCTGCATCTCATCCAGCAGCGGACCCGCCCACGTCCAGTCCAGCGAGAAGCATGGTAGGTCGTGCTCGCCGTAGTCAGGGTGTGACCAGATCGTCCCGTCGTGTGTCTCTCTGCGCGGCTCAAACCCGAACCATAGCGCGCAGATACGGTCCAGCGGCTTGCCAGCCTCCATCCTGCGAACTTGCGTTTCTAGTTTCGTCTCACTCATCCCGTGCCTCCCGCATGCCGTTCAGTGTACTCGAGAAATACCGCCAACCGGGATGGTCGGCGGAGTGTGTCCGCCCCAGCGCCTTCGCGACGAGCCAAGCCTCGTGATTCGTGATCACCCACCGGAGCCGGTCGGCCTGGTGGAGGCTGAAGCGCTTGCCCGTCGCCCCGCGATACTGCTCGCGAAACTCGTCGGGTCGCATCAACCTGTCATTGTCGGGGTCTCGCATGAGCACCTCAATCCAGATGTCGATGAGGTCCCAGCGTGTGGCTCGTGGAGCGTGGACGGTTCCCTCGATGGCGGTCTTGAGCATACGCGCGTCGATGTGCTCGCAGTACCAGCCGATGCGACCGACCTTGTCGGTGTCCTGGAGGAGTCCACGGCAGTCGGTACGCTCCCCGTAGGCCGCTGAGAATTGCATCGGGTCCATGCGCGGTCGGTCGTCAGGCAGGTCATTGAGGTCGATGTCTGCTGCCCACTTCGGGATGTCGTCGTTTTTGGGGTCCTTCGCGTGCGCGCTAGTTTG
>JAXHMC010000009.1:0-49262 GCA_034521635.1 Trueperaceae bacterium
CGCCAGGGCGGTTCGTCGCAGGTGATGCAGTTCGGCCAAGTCAAGGCCAAAACCTATGGCCGCGAAAACAAGGTCAAGACCGGTTTCGACGACGTCGCCGGACACGAAGAGGCGAAGCAAGAGCTTAAAGAGGTCGTCGACTTTGAAGCCCCCCAGAAGTACATCCGGATCGGTGCGAAATCCCTAAGGGGATGCTGCTCGTCGGCCCGCCCGGAACGGGTAAGACGCTGCTCGCGCGCGCGGTCGCCGGCGAGGCGGGCGTTCCGTTTCTGACCGTAAGCGCCTCGGAATTTATGGAGATGTTTGTCGGGGTCGGCGCGAGCCGCGTCCGCAACCTCTTCGAAGAAGCCCGCAAAGCGGCCCCGGCGATCATCTTTATCGACGAGCTCGACTCGATCGGGCGGCGGCGCGGTGCGGGTATCGGCGGCGGTCACGACGAACGCGAGCAGACCCTCAACCAGATCCTCTCCGAGATGGACGGCTTCGAAAAAGACACCTCGGTTATTATCGTCGCCGCGACCAACCGGCCCGACGTGCTCGACCCGGCGCTGCTCCGCCCGGGCCGCTTCGACCGTCAGGTCACGGTAGGGCTGCCGACACAGCGCGAGCGCGAACAGATCTTGCGCGTCCACGTCCGTAACAAGCCGGTCTCCGACGACGTCGACCTCGAGCGGCTCGCCGGTTCGACCCCGATGTTTTCGGGTGCCGACCTCGAAAACCTCGCTAACGAAGCAGCCCTCATCGCCGCGCGAACCAGCAAGCAGATTATCTCCTGGAACGACTTTAACGAAGCGCTCTACCTGAAATCATGCCCACTCCGCCGCGGAGCTGTTCGTCGGAAAAGGAAGTGCGTATCCTCGCTGACCACGAGGCGGGCCACGCGATCGCCTTTAGCTCGCAGCCCGACCTCGGTTCGATCCGCAAGGTGACGATCATGCCGCGCGGCGGGGCGGGGGGCTTTATGGCGCCGCTCTCGCGCGAAGAGATGTTTTTCGACCGGAGCCGTTTCGAGCAGCAGCTCGTAGTCGCCTTCGGAGGCCGTATCGCCGAAAAGCGGCTGACCGGCACCATCTCGTCGGGTGCCTCGAACGACCTCAAACAGGCGACAGGCCTCGCCGAAGAAGTTGGGCCCTCCATGACGGGCACCGGCGGCGAAGAGTTTGTCGCGTGGGGTTCGGACAGCGGCCCGGTCTTTCTAGGGGGCGAAATCAGCCGCCGCAAAGACTTTAGCGAAGAGACCGCGCGCGAACTCGAAGCGCAGGTCAGCGCTATCCTGAGCAGCGCTTACGAGACGACCCAGCAGGTCATCGACGAAAACTGGACCGCCGTGCAGGGTGTTGCCGAAGCGCTCCTGCAGCGCGAAACGGTCGACGGGCAGCTTATCCAGGAAGCTTACGACAGAGCCCGGGCGGGCTCGAGCCCCCAAGACATCGCCGACTGGATCGTCGGCGAGACGGTCGCGACCGAAAAGCGCCTCGAAGCCGCCGAACAGGCCGCCCGCGAAAAAGAGGCCGCCGAACAGGAGAAGCGCCAGGCCGACGTCGACCTGCGCAAACCGATCGAAAAGAGGCCGACCGCGGAGGGCTCGAGCAGCTAAACACGACGCAGCTAAACACAACCACGCGTCACCCCGACCACGCACCTCGCGCTATGATAAAGGCGAGGTGCGTTTTCTAGTCTTGCCACGTCCTATCCTGCCCTGTGCTGTCCTGCCGCGTCGCGTGCCTAGCGTCGCGAGGAGCGTCGTTGTCGGCTCGGCTCGCGAGGTGTGTACGATGAGGTCAGTAAGGACACCCCCATGTCGTTGCTAGACGGAAAATACCAGGTTTTGTCCGAGCGCCGCCTAAGCGCTCGCGAACGGCTCTACCGGGCGACGGGACCGGACGGACACGCGGTCGATATCGTCTGGTACGACCTCGCCGACGCCGACGACGAACTCGCCTTCGAGCGCTTTCGGCAGCTACTCCGCACCCTAAAACGGGAAGGCCACGCCGCGCTACGCGACATCGTCGCGCGTCCGGGCGCACACTACGTCGTCTGGGACGCCCAAGCCCCGACCCGCCCGGCACGGGTCCGGCAGCACGACACGCTAGAACCCCTGCTGCGCCGCTACGACCTCAGCCTCGGCGATCTCCAGTTTCGCCGCGACGCGAACGGCCAGATCCTCGTCTACGACGCCCCGTTCGACCGAGACCGCGCGCCGCGCGACACCACGAGTCCGCGCGTGTACACTCGGCGCGGCCAGCTCGCCCGAGCGCTGTTCGCCTGGTTGCCGGGGGCGCTGCTGTCACTCGCAGGCGGGGTGTTGCTGATCGCGAGCTTCTACGCCTACGTCGACCGCCCCATCGTCGCGGTGCCGGCGCTGCTCGGCGAAGACGTGAACGAGGCCGCGCGGCAACTCGTCGGCCTTGGCTTTAGCGTCGAGACCGAGGCGCTCACCCGCTACGGTACGGCGGGCCGGGTGCTCGAACTCCGCCCTAGCCCCGGCACCCTGCTCCGCGCCGGGCGCACCGTCGAGCTTCGCTACCTGCTGCCGCCCGACCGCCTCAGCCCCGTAAACGTCCCCGAATTGCGGCGCGGCGTGCAGAGCGAGCAGGAGTTGCGGGCGCTGCTCGCCGAGGCCGACCTGCAGCTAGGCCGGGTCGCGCGGATTTCGGCCAGTATCGAACGGGGGACGGTGCTCGCCCAATCGCCGCTCGCGGGCCACGCCGTCGCCCCCGGCACCCGCGTCGATGTACTCGTCAGTGACGGACCTGCGGTCGCGCTAACCTTTCTGCCGGATTGTGCGGGTCGAGCTCGCCGAGCGGGACTCACCGTAGCCGATCGCCGGTATCACGATCCCTGCATCCGGCGACCGAGTGGATCGAGGGGAGCGACCAGCCGCCCGGTCACGTCGTCGAGCAGAACATCGCGCCTAACACCGCCGTCGCCCAGGATCTCGCACAGCTACGCCTCGTCGTCGCACGGGGCGAAGCGACGCTAGCCCGCATCGCGGCGACCAGTGCGCCGGTAACGCCCGATCTGATCGGCCTGTCAGCGTCCGAAGCGGCCCGTGTCGTGCGGGAGGAGGGGCTCGAGCTCTCCGAAGACTCGCCCCTGCGCACCCCAAACCTCCCCGTCGGCGTCGTGTTTCAGAACCCCGAACCGGGCGCCCTAAACCGTAGCGGGCGCGTCACGGTTACCTTCAACCGGCCCCTCGTCGACGAGCCGAGCCCCGCCCCACCCGACGACACCCCGCCCCCGACCGTGGTCAGCACCGACAGCACCGACATCCAGGCATCAAACCTGCGCCGCCTCGAGTACAACTGGCAGCTCGCGAGCAACCTGCCCCGCCGGATCGCCCAGGTCACCGCGACCACCCCCGACGGCGAACGCACCCTAATCGACGTCCGGAGCGCCGAAGGGGGCGAAGAGATTCGGGGGATCTGGCTGACCACCTCGCGCGGCCCCGTCACCTTTAGGCTGACGCTTAACGGTCTCCCCTACGGCGACCCGCTCGTCATCAGCCCGTAGTCAGCCTGTAAATTCTGGTGTCCGGGTAGACGTTCGCTTACGGCTACGCTAACCGGCGCGGCGCGGTCGTGGTGCGGTATGATCGGGGCTCGAGCCCCTCCCGGCCCCGACGTCTACAACCGATGTCCTCACCCGTGTCTACTCCAGCACGGTAGAAGTTCGTATACGCAGATGTTTCAGCCTCCACCCCAGCCGCCCCAAACCGATTCTCTCAACCAACGACCTCACACTCACACCGGCAGCGTCCCCCCGACTTCAGCCCGACTTCCGTCCGACCACCCCAAACACCGACCACCGAAGGAGACTCCGTGAGCCACGACCGCGACACGCGCCGCTTCGAAACCCTCGCCGTCCACGTCGGCGCCGACCCCGACCCGGCGACCGGCGCCGTCACGCCGCCCATCCACCTTTCGACCACCTTCGAACGGGAGCCCGACGGGAGCTATCCGCACGGCTACATCTACACCCGGAGCGACAACCCCAACCGCCTCGCGCTCGAACAGTGCCTCACCACCCTCGAAAGTGGCGCGGTCGCGGCGGCGTTCGCGTCGGGATCGGCGGCGTCGGCGAGCGTGTTTCGGCTGCTCGGACCGGGCGACCACGTCGTCGTCCCCGACGACCTCTACCACGGAATCGCCAAGATGCTCCAACAGACGCTCGAGCCGTGGGGCTTGCAGATGAGCTTCGTCGACCTGACCGACCTAGACGCGCTCCGCGACGCGCTCCGGCCTAACACCAAACTGGTCTGGATAGAGACACCCTCGAACCCGCTGCTCAAAATTACCGACGTCGCGGCGGTCGCCGACATCGCCCACCAACACGGCGCGATTGTCGCCTGTGACAACACCTGGTCACCACCCCGGTTACAGCCGGTGCTCTCGAGCTAGGTGCCGACCTTGTCGTCCACTCGACGACCAAGTATCTGTCGGGCCACAGCGACGTGCTCGGCGGCGCGGTCGTAGCCCAACGAGACGACGCGCTGTTCGAACGGCTGCGCACCCTACAGACCTTCGAGGGCGCGGTGCCGTCGCCGTTCGACTGCTGGCTGACACTGCGCGGCATCCGCACCCTGCCGTACCGGATGCGCGGACACTGCGACAACGCCCGGCAGGTCGCCGAGTTTTTAAGCGAGCAGCCGCAGGTCGAGCGGGTCTACTATCCGGGGCTCGCCAGCCATCCGGGCCACGAGGTCGCGGCACGGCAGATGGACGGTTTCGGGGGGATGCTCTCCTTTAGCGTTCACGGCGGCGCCGACGCGGCGATGCAGGTCGCGGCGCGGGTCGAGGTCTTTACCCGAGCCACCAGTCTAGGCGGCGTCGAAAGCCTCATCGAACACCGCGCCTCTATCGAGGGGCCGCAGAGCAAGACGCCCCACAACCTGCTCCGGGTTTCGGTGGGGCTCGAGCACCCTAGCGACCTTATCGACGACCTCCGCGGCGCCCTCGCGAGCCTCGCCGAACCCGCTGCGCGGTCTTTGTCGTGAGCGTGACCAAACCCCCCCTGCCCCCCCTTAGCTTTGACGAGCGCGGCCTCGTTCCGGTCGTTACCCAAGACGCTACGAGCGGCGAGGTGCTGATGGTCGCCTACGCTAACCAGGAGGCTATCGACAAGACCCTGGCGAGCGGCGAAGCCCACTACTACAGCCGCTCTAGGGGCGAACTCTGGCACAAGGGCGCGACGAGCGGCAACGTCCAGAAGGTGCGCGAGGTGCGGGTCGATTGTGACGCCGACACGCTGCTCTACCGCGTCGATTCGGCGGGGCCGGCCTGTCACACCGGCGAACGGTCCTGCTTCTACCGGGCCAAACCTTTACAGGACGACACGACGCCGACGATGGGCGAGATGATGGGGCTGCTCGAGCGGGTGGTGAACGAAAGGCTCGAGCACCTCCCCGCAGGCTCCTACGTCACCAAGATGCACGACCGCGGCCTCGGCTACATCTCCCAAAAGGTCGTCGAGGAGGCGGGCGAAACCATCGTCGCGGCACTCCAAAATCAGCAAAGCGACCTCGTCGGCGAAGCGAGCGACCTGCTGTTTCACCTCGTGGTGCTGCTCCGCGAATCCGGCGTCACCCTTACCGACGTCGCGGCGAAGCTCGCCGAACGGCACCAGGAGAAGACGCAACAGGAGTAGGAGGAACTCATGGAGCAGAAGACGGTCGAAACGATTATCGTACAGAAGGTGCTCGAGCACCTTCCTCGAACTCAAGCCGTATATCTTTTTGGTACGTACGGCACCGACCACGAGTGGCCTCACAGCGACATCGACATCGCCGTTCTGCTGCCCCCTCGCATCGCCAAGACAATCGATTCACGCGACCTTATCGCCGCACAAAACGTCTTAGAACTCACTCTTGGCAAACCTGTTGACCTTATCAACCTTCGCCGTATCGATACTGTCTTGCAGTTTGAAATCGTCACCACCGACCGGCGCATCTACACCGCCGACGCCTACGCTGCGGACGAATTCGAGATGCTGACCCTTTCGTTTTACCAGAAACTTAACGAAGAGCGCGCCGAACTGTTACGCGACGCCCGGCGTGAAAGTCGTGCCTATGCAGCTAAATATTCGGAGATAACGACACCGTAGCATGGTTGACGACATCGTTCTGAATAAAAAGGTCACCATCGAGCGCTGCATCACGCAGATACGCGCCTACTACGCTCGCGACGACGGTCTATCGTTCGAAGAAGATTATATGAAGCAGGACGCTATCGGTATCAATCTCCAGCGTCTTTGCGAGTCCGCTATCGACATCGCTAATCGCTGGATAAGGGTCGAAAAGCTTGGCGTTCCCCGCAGCAGCGCCGAGGCCTTCGCGTTGCTTCATCGCGCTAAGCGCATTTCTAAGCCGATGAGCCAGGGACTGCAAGCAATGGTCGGTTTTCGCAACGTTCTCGTTCACAACTACCGAGAACTCGACTTGAACATCATGCTCGACGTCATCCACAATCACCTTAACGACTCACTCGCTTTCGCTAATCTCGCCCTCGACGCGCTGTCTTCGCCATAGTCGTCATCTGCTGCGGCGGGCTTGTTTACTTTTGTGGGTACATTTGTGAGTACGTTTGCGAGTACAACGGGGGGCTCGAGCTCCAACGTATGCCGCAGTAAAGCTATGAGCCAAACCGACACTGTTTCTACCGAGTCTGCTTCTGCAGAGTCAGCCCTCGTCGGCCAGGCCGGGCCGGTGCCGCAGGGCGAAACGACCGCGCGACAAAGGGCCGGGGTGAAATCTGTAACGCGAGCGAGTAGACTGTCGGTATGTCTGCTGACGATCTATCCGCAGAAGAGCTGTTTTTAGACGAGATTTTCGAGGACGACGCGGCACCCGAGCCTTGTACGTCTGGGCCTCATACCGAGTACGCTCACCTCAAACTCGACAGCACGACCGAAACGATGTTTGGGCGGCTACAGGTGCGGCATCCGCAGGCGTTTAGCGAATTGGCACGAGAGGCCGCCGAGGTCGTCGACACGGTCGTGCCGATCGCCGAAGCCCATCTCGGCAGCGCGCTTACGGGGACGCTGCGGCTCGATCTTTTACCGCAGGCGCGGGTCAGCGGCGTCAACCCGACCATCGGGCTGCTGCGGCACGCCATGATCGCCTTTGACGAACCGTCACCGAAGCTGGCGGGGCTGCTTAGCTATCAGGTCGGGCAGGTGCTCTGGTACCGGGCGACCCGGGAGGCGGACTACAGCGGCTATCGGCGGATGCCGGACTGGCTCAGGGAGGCGGCGCTACTGCCGCTGATGCACGCCTGGTCGGACCGGGAGCGGTGGCTCGAGGCGCTCGCCGGACAGATTTCGGTGGTCGCGCGCGGACAGCTTCTAACCAGCACACAGATGGTCGACTTTAGTGCGCTAAGCCCGAAACAGGGGCTTGTGGCGAGTGCGCAGAGCCTGTTGCGGGGGCAGTCGGTCGGGCGGCGGACGCCAAAGTGGGAGGCGGGGCTCTGTGCGCTGTTAGGGGAGCGCCCGAGGTTGGGGGGAGTGGAGGGGCTCGAGCACCTCACCTCTCTCTCCCTAACCGACTGGGAAGCGCACTTCGCCGCCGACCTAGACGACTGGGTCGCCACCCTGACCGACCGCCACCACTAAATACCTTCCGGGTGACTTTCTAGCGGCTTTCGCGTCTCCAACGAGCTTTTTAAGACTGTACCCAGCACCTACCTAAGCCGCGCCCCAACTGCCTACAATCCTGTTTTATGGACACGACCTCTCCCCCCTCTGCTCCGAACGTCGCTGCCGCCGAACATTACCAGACCGCCCGGCTGTGGTCCGGCATCGTCGGGATAGGCGTCGGTCTAGGTATGGCGCTTATCTATCTGGTCTATCCGCTCGGCTGGGTACTCGTTCCGGCCACCGTCGCCGGCGCGGCGCTGCTCGCGCTCGCTATGTTCGGGCTGCACGCACTCGTCACCCTCCCCATCGACTTTTACGCCGGTTACTACGTCGAAAAACGCTACGACCTCGCCGAGCGCCCGCTGTCGGCTTGGGCCGGCGACTATCTGCGCGGCATCGTCTGGCACGCACTCTTCTTTACCGGCGCGGCGCTGGTGCTGGTGCTGCTCCAGGCGGCAACGCCGTCGTTCTGGTCGGTCGTCGTCGCGGTGCTGCTCTTTCCGGTCGCGCTGCTGCTCTACCGGTACCGGGCGGGCGTGCTGCCGCCGGGGCTGGTCGGGCTCGAGCCCATCGACGACGCAAAGCGGGCGGTTATCGCGAAGCACGCCGAGGCGCACGGACTCCCCCTCCCGCCCGTCGTCAGCTACCACGCCGGCGACGACCGCAGCGCTCAGGGCGGTTGGGTCGGCGCTACGCTGTGGCTTTCGCGCGGCGCCCTAGACCTGCCCGACGACGCTCTAGGCTGCGCGGCAAGCCGCGAAATCGTCGCCCGAGAACTCGGCCACCCGCACCGCACCGCCATCATCAGCGCCCTCTGGCTCGCGCTCGGCGTGCTGATCGCCGGCCTGCTCGTCACCGAGCCCGACCCACGCCTGCTGGTGTTGCGGACGACGGCGGCGGTCACGCTGTGGAGCTTTGCGGGGCTGTTTGTGCTGCCCGCGTTAGGGCGGCGGATGACCCTACAGGTCGACCGGGCTTACCTCGCCCGCGCTATCGGTCACGGCGACGACCCCCGAACCGCCGCCGAACGCCTCAAGATGACGCTGACCCGCATCGTCGAGCGCAACCTCTTTCACCGCGAACTCGGCGAAGCCCGCCAGCGCGTGTTTCACCCGTTGCCGAGTCTGAGCCGCCGCCTCACCGCTATCGACGACTACCTCGTCCGGCAGACCGCGACGCAGCAGACACCCGAATCGTCACCAAAGCAGACCGAGGAGAGATAGATGAACCTGCTACCGCGCTTTACCTTTCTGCTCTCGACGCTTACACTCAACCTGCTAAGCCGCTCGCTCCACTGCCACGTCGGCAAGCCGCACGGCTGGCACCTGCCGCCCGGTTGGGGCTAGGCCGCACACCAAACACTCACGCATAGGTCGGGGGCGTCCGGGTAGGATGGCCCCGATGGCTTTTTCGGTGTGTTTGCACGACGTGGCGGCGTTTTTAGACGGCTTTTTCGAGATAGCGCGTTACGACGAGGACGTGAACGGGATATTTCGCGACTCGGCGCGCCCGGTGTCGCGGCTGGGGGTGGGGCTCGAGCCCTCCCCTACCCTGCCCGACCAGGTCAGAGACCACCACCTCGACGCCCTCGTCCTCCACCGTCCCTGGAAACTAAGCGACTATCCCCTCCCCGACGACATCGGTGTGCTCGCCTACCACCTCCCCTTCGACGAACACCTGACGGTGGGCTACAACCTCCGCCTCGCCGACGTGTTGCAACTTCGAGACGTTGAGGTACTCGGCGAAAAGGACGGACGGCCACTAGGGATGATCGGCACGTGGCGGACGGCGTCGCTCGAAAAGACGACCGCTACGGTACGCGACATCTTCGGTGGTTTAGAGGCTCGCTATGCGGGACGGTTCGACGAGGTGTCGCGGGTTGCGGTGGTCGGGGCGATGACGCCCGAACTGATCGACCACGCCTCGAAGCAGGGGGCCGACGTCTACGTGACGGGGCAGTACCGTAAACGCGCCGAAGACGCGGTGCGGGCGACCGGGGTGAGCGTGTTAGAAGTGGGGCACGCGCGGAGCGAGCGGTGGGGGGTGGGGGGGCTCGAGCACCTCCTCCGCGAACGCTTTAACGGTGTCGCGACCCTAAACCTTCTTAACCCTTGACGTACCTTAGTCTCGCCGAGTAGCCTCAGATATCGTTATCCGGGCACACAATTATTGACAAAACTTGTCAACCACTTTTGAAGGTGTTATGCTTTCACACTTAGCCGCACACGCGTCTGTTAGCTTAGAATTATGTTTTGTCAGCCCAGAATGACGTCGTAGCTGTGGCCCAGACATGCCACCCGAACGGCGGTAGCAGCCGTACGCAAGCCGCTTTAGCCGCCAAACGCACCGGTTTTAGGTATCAGGGTTTAGGTGTCAGGTTCTCGGTGCCGAAGAGACCGGGGACATTTGTCAGCAGTCACCGCCCCTGCACAGTCCGTATGCTACATGTTGCCGCAGTGCAAATTTATCTTAGAGGAGGTTTATCTGTGAGCGAGAACGAGCAAACGCCGCCCGAGGCCAACGCCGACCTCAGAGGCGCAGCACACACCCGAGGAAGCGCAGGACAAGAACCGCAACGTCCCGTTTGGTGCTATTTTCGTAACGACGTTTCTGTCGCTACTCATCTTGACAGCGTGGTTTGCGATGTACGCGCTGAACTTCGCGAGGAGCTAACCGTCGGTGACCAACGATCCTAACGAGCACAACGACCCGAACACCCACCCCCACGGGCACAACATTGACCACGACGAGGCTCACGCCGAGATCACCAAGTGGGAGCGCCGCTGGCTAAGCCTTTCGGCGCTTATCTCGCTGACGTTTGTCGCCTTCATCGCCTACTCGCTGGTGGTTGAAGGTGCGCACATCGCCCAGGGCACCGAGCGCGCGACCCCCGCCCAGCTGCTAAGCCAAGACATGTTTGTGCAGCCTAGCGTGACCGAGCTGTCGCCCGGCAACTTTCAGGTGTCGGTCGTCGCGCAGGCCTACAGCTTTAACCCGCCCGAAATCCGCCTGCCCGAAGGGGCCACCGCGACCTTCTTCCTCACAAGTCGCGACGTGCTGCACGGCTTTCAGATCGAAAACACCAACGTCAACGTCGAACTTATCCCCGGCGAGGTGTCGTCGTTTCAGTACACCTTCGACCGGCCCGGCGAGTACCGCGTCGTCTGTAACGAGTTCTGCGGCGTCGGCCACCACAACATGATGAGCCGCCTCGTCGTCGTCGAAGCTGACGAGTACGAAGAAGAGGTGCTGCTCGCGCAGCAACGGCTCGAGCAGGCCCAAGCCAGCAACGAAGCGTGGCGCGTGAGCGGCGAAGCGGTCTACGCGAGCAACTGCACCGGCTGCCACCAGGCCAATGGTCAGGGCATCGCCGGCGCGTTTCCGCCCCTTGCCGAACACGCCGTCAACCTGCTGCGCGCCGACGGGGGCCGCGACTACCTGGCCAACCTCCAGCTCTACGGTCTGCAAGGCCCGATCGAGGTGCTCGGCGCGACCTACAACGGCAACATGCCGGCCTGGAAACAGCTTAGCGACGACGACATCGCCGACGTCCTGAACTACGTGCTACACACCTGGGGCAACGACGAACTGCTCCCCGACGATTTCGAGCTCTACAGCCCCGACGAAATCGCCGCGCTCCGCGACCAGGATCTAGACGCCGACGCCATGTACGCCCGGCGCCAACAGTTAGGGCTCGACTAAATGAGCCTAGCGACGACCGACTGCCGCGCCCCGAACTCTCGCTATCCCCGCAAGGAGGCCACGCATGGCTGTTAGCACCGCGTCGTTTAGCCGCGCCGACGTCTACGCCGCTAACCCCGAAAAGAAAGTCGCCCTCTACTTTGTCGTGACCGGTCTTGCCGCGCTGTTTGTCGGCACACTTATCGGCATTTTGCAGGCCTTTAACTACGCCGGTATCAACCTCTACGACAACTTTCCGTTTTTGGCGTCGTACTATCAGGGGCTGACCCTGCACGGCGTCTTAAACGTTATCGTGTTTACCACCTTCTTTATCTGCGGGATGATGTTCTATCTGCCGGTTCGGGAGATGAACGCCCGCCCCAACATGACCTGGATCTGGTCGGCCTACTGGGTGATGTTTGGCGGCCTGTTTCTCGCCGGTGTCGCCATCATTACCAACAACGCGACCGTGCTCTACACCTTCTACCCGCCCCTACAGGGCAGTTGGGGGTTTTACACCGGCGCCGCGCTGATCATCGTCGGCTCGATCATGGTCGGCATCGAGGTCGTCCGGCTGCGGCAGCGCTGGAAGCGCGACCACCCCGACGAAGCCACCCCGATCGTCACCTTTATGAGCACCGCGACCTGGCTAATGTGGAT
Source organism: Trueperaceae bacterium (assembly GCA_034521635.1). Lineage (GTDB taxonomy): Bacteria > Deinococcota > Deinococci > Deinococcales > Trueperaceae > JAXHMC01. The sequence goes on from JAXHMC010000009.1 coordinate 11,977, forward strand.
CCTGGCGACGTTCGGTATCGTCACCGAAGTCGTGGTGTTTCTGATTCCGTGGTCGCTCGGCCTGCGCGAAGGGGTCGACCCGCAACTCGCCCGGACGCTGTTCTGGTTTACCGGCCACCCGATCGTCTACTTCTGGCTGCTTCCGGCCTATATCTCCTGGTACGCGCTCGTACCCAAGATGGCCGGCGGCACCCTCGCCTCCGAAGCGCTCGCCCGGCTGGCGTTTCTGATGTTTCTGCTCTTTTCGGTACCGGTCGGCATGCACCACCAGTTTACCGACCCCGGCATCTCGGCGGGCTGGAAGATGGTGCACTCGCTGCTGACGATGTTTGTCGGGATTCCGAGCCTGCTTACCGCGTTTACGGTCGCGTCGTCGCTCGAACTCGCCGGCAAGAGCCGGGGCGGCAGAGGCGTCTTCGGCTGGATTCCCAAACTGCCCTGGGGCAACGCTGCATTCGCCGCACAGATACTCGCGATGATCTCGTTTATGTTCGGCGGCGCCGGCGGCATCATCCTCGCGAGCTTTAACCTCAACGTCATGCTGCACAACACCGCCTGGATTCCCGGCCACTTCCACATCACGGTCGGCACCGCGACTACGCTGACCTTTATGGGGATCAGCTTCTGGCTGCTGCCGCACTTCACCCGTAAACCGCTCGCGTCGAACGGCCTCGCACTCGCTTCGGCGTGGCTCTGGTTTGTCGGCATGATGACCTTCGCGCTCGGCATGCACTGGCAGGGTCTACTCGGCGTACCGCGCCGGGCGCAGATCTCGAACCTAGCTCCGAGCCTCGACGGCGCCTACGCGAGCGCGGCGCTGCCGCAGCTTATTACCGGCGTGAGCGGGATCATTCTGGCACTCGCGGTGGTCTGTTACTTCGGTGTTATCTTCGCAACCCTCTTCAAGCGCGACCGGGTCACCGAAGACGAAGCGCCCGCGATCCCGTTCGTCGACCGCGTCAAGTTTCACAAGGACAGCACCATCATGTTTCTCGACCGTATCTATTTCTGGTTCGGCATCGCGATCGCGATCGTCATCGTCGCGTACGCTCCGACGCTGGTCGAAATGTTTCTTAACCAGGTGCCGGTGCCGGGTATGCGGATGGGCTGGTAGACTAGGGCCATGTCTCTACTGCTAGCACTTTTCCTGTCATCGGTACTCGCCGGACTGGTCGGCGCGGGCATCACGATTCTGTTTCTGTACCTGCCGCTGCTGTGGCGCGGTGTCTATTACGACACGCTCGGCGCACTCGGCACCGCGGCGCTGTCACGGACGTCGATGCCGAGCCAGAACAGCGAAGAGATGGCCCGCATCCGGGTCGTCGGCGGCATCTTCTACCTCGGAGGGGGCGTGCTGTTCGCAGTCTTCTACGGTCTGGTCGCGCTTATCTTTATCGCCGGGCCGTTTCCGCCGCCCGACTACACCGTAGCGTTCGGCGGCGGCCTCGAGATCAACTTCTGGTACCTGCTACTCGGCTTAGTAGGCGGCTTCGGCCACGGCATCTTCGTCACGCTCATCACCTCGTTTATTGTGGTCGAGTTTCACCCGGTGCAGGCCTACCGCGACGAGTTTAGCCTGGTGCTCTCCTACCTTATCGGCCACACCGTCTACGGCGTCGTGGTGATGTTTTTTCAGAGCCAGCTACTGCCGCTGCTGCTCGGTTAGCGCCTAGCGTCACCCGTTCGCACAACGACCTGTTTATGGTGAGCTAAGTTCTGCAGCAACACGGTTTTACGACCGCACGGTTTTACAACCACAGGATTTTACGACTACATAGCTGTCGAGGCATCCGCGAGGGTGCCTCTTTTTTGTGTCCTACTCCGCCGGGGTCGACGTTCTGTACGAGGCCCGCGAAATGTTGCTCTGCGCGAAGGGTCATCACCGATATCCGGTAGACATCATCGTTGTCGCGTCGTTTAGGAGCGCTGTTGGTCGGCGGGTGAGGGGGGAGTGGCGGGGCGGTGCGCATGGCGCACCCTACTGGGTCGACCACTTTAAAATAGTGCATTGGAAACATCTCTTCGAAATCTAAAAATCTCCGTGCGGGATGCTGGAAAGCATGTCACGACTAAGCCTTCATCACGCACCGTTTTAGGCTGGATGAGCCCCTACGAAATGGTGTGTTTACGAGGGGGTGACGGCGTGTTTTCTCGTTTTCTGTGTGGGCTCGAGCCCCCCCCACCCCCCTCCCGGCACCGCTTTGGAAGCTGCATAAACAAGTCCGCGCGCAACTTTCGTTATAGTGAGAAACTAATGGCGACGGATTACTATGAACTTTTAGGCGTGGAGCGCGGTGCCGACCAGAAAACGATCAAGTCGGCGTACCGTAAACTCGCCCTAAAGTACCACCCCGACCGAAACCCCGGCGACAACGAGGCCGAGGACAAATTTAAAGAGCTTAACGAGGCGTACGCGGTGCTCTCCGACCCGGAAAAACGGCAGCGCTACGACACCTACGGCAGCGCCGACCCGCAAGCGCAGTTTAGCGGCGACATCTTCGACATCTTTTCGTCGGTGTTCGGGACCGGCTTCGGCGGACGACGGGGCGGTGGTAGGCCGATGCAGCGCGGGCAACCGGGCGAAGACCTCGAAACCTCGCTCACCGTCACGCTAGAACAGGCTCGGGCGGGCGAGACTATCCCGATCGACATCGAACGGTTCGGGCTCTGCGACCGCTGTAACGGTGCGCGGGCCGAGCCGGGCAGTGAGGGCAAGAAGACCTGTCCGACCTGTCAGGGTGCGGGGCAGGTGCGCGCACAGACCCAGTCCTTTTTCGGGACGATGGTCACCGCGCAGGTCTGTCCGCAGTGTCGGGGGCGCGGCGAGGTCGTCATCACGCCGTGCGGCAAGTGTATGGGTGCGGGGCGGATGAAGGTGAGCGAAACCGTCGACGTCCCGCTGCCTAAAGGGATCGACGGCGGCTACCGGCTTCGCGTCCCGCAACAGGGCAACGCCGGGCTAGAGGGCGGACGTCCGGGCGACCTCTACGTCTATATCGATCTCGCACCGCACGAATACTTCGAGCGCGACGGCGATCACCTCCGGTATACGCTCGAGCTAGGCTTCGCGCAGGCGGCGCTCGGCTCGGCGTTCGAGATTCCGACCATGGACGACCCCGAAGTGCTAGAGATTCCGCCCGGCACCCAACCCGGCACCGAGTTTCGGCTGCGCGGCCAGGGGATGCCCCGTCTGCAGCAGGTCGGCACGGGCGACCTTATCGTGACGGCCAAGGTCGTGGTGCCCCGCAAACTTAGTGGCGAGGCCCGCGATGCTCTCGAAGCCTACGCCGAGGCGGTCGGCGAGGAGATCGAAGCGCACGAGACGCTGATCGAGCGGGTCAAGGGTTTTTTCGGTAAGGGACGCGACGGCAAGGGGCGCGACGGCAAGGGGCGCGACAGCAAGGGGCGCGACAAGAACAAGGAACGGGTCGAAAAGTAGTCCGTACGGTGCTGATTAGCGGCGCGACGAGCGGGATCGGGCTCGAGCTCGCCCGCCACTACCACCACGAAGGGTGGCGGCTCGTGTTGCTCGGACGGCGCGACCGCGACGAACTCGACCCCGAACTGTTCACCCCTGCACGCTACTGCCGGGTCGACCTCGCACGCGCCACAGCCGCCCGAACGGTGGTCGACTTTTTAGACGAACACGGCGTCGACAAGCTCCACACCGTCGTCCACAACGCGGGGGTCGGCTACTACGGCCCGGTCGCGCAACAGCCAGACGACAGCGTTCGCGACCTGTTGCAGGTCAACCTCTACGCCCCGGTCGCGCTCACGCACGCGCTGCTGCCGAGACTCGCAGAGATGCAGGGTCGGCGCCCGACGGTCGCGTTGGTCAGTTCGGTCGCTGCCGACGTGCCGGTGCCGGACTACGCCGTGTACGGAGCGAGCAAGGCGGGGCTAGACGGGTTCGCGCGGTCGTTACGGGCCGAGGTATCGCCCGACGTCAACGTTACGCTCGTCCATCCGGGAGCGACCAGAACGGCGCTGCACCAGAAAAGTGGCGTGCCCGAGGGCCGGCTCGACACGGCGCGGTTCGCAGACGCGGCTGACGTAGCCCGAGACATCGTTAGGGCGATAGAGAACGAACGGGCCGAGGTGACGGTGGGGGTCGCCAACAGGGGGGCTCGAGCCCTCTCCCGCCACCTCCCCACACCACTCGACACCCTGCTCCGCCGCCGCCAAACCTCTGCATCAGCCGCACCTCGCACGACACCTCCCCGCAACCTCCCCCGACGCTGCGTCGTTACCGGCGCCGCGAGCGGTATCGGCGCCGCCCTCGCCTCGCACTACCACGGCCTCGGCTACGACGTCGTAGGCATCGACCTAGACGCGCCCGCACCTTTTATCACCCCGCTACAAGCCGACCTTAGCGACCTGGACGACTTAGAGCGCGTCGCCCGCACCCTCGCCGCCGGGCCGAGCATCGACCTACTGGTTCACAGTGCGGGGATTAGCGCCGTCGGCAGATTTTCTCAGAGCGACCTCGCCGCGCAGCAGCAGGTGCTCGCCGTCAACCTAGACGCGCCTATCCTGCTGACCAACAGACTGCTTCGCGAAGGCGCCTTTTCTGCAGACAGTACACTTGTGTTTATCTCGTCGCTGTCGCACTTTACGAGCTATCCCGGCGCCGCCGTCTACGCCGCGAGCAAAGACGGTCTCGCCGCCTACGCCCGCACCCTCTCGGTCGCGCTCGCCCCGCACGGCATTCACGTACTGCGCGTCTTTCCCGGCCCGACCCGCACCCCGCACGCGCGGCGCTACAGCCCCGACAACAGCCGCGAAGCGCGGCGGATGCCCCCCGACCAGCTCGCCCGTCTCGTCGCCCGGGCGCTCGCTAGGCGGCGCTATAGTCTCGTACCCGGAACCGCGAACAAGCTAGCGGCACTGCTCGGACGGTGGCTGCCGCACACCAGCGAGCGGCTTATGCGCCGTCTTATCCTAGACAAATTAGAGGAGTCGTGATGAAGATTTCGGAGATGGTGATGCGCGGCGTGGTCTGGCTGTTTATCGAACGCCCAGCCAGTTGGCGTACCTTTGGCGAACTCGCCGCTAGGCTCGAGCACTCGCAGAAGAAGCTCGCCGGAAAGCTCGCCAACGCCGCCGACACCCCCGAAGCCAAAGACAAACTCCGCCACATTATCGGTATCGAGCGCTGGGGTCAGCGCCGCTTGCGGGTCGCCCTCGGCGAAGCGCTTCCGGAAGACGAACATCACCCCTACAAGCCGAGCGAAGACGCCGACTGGCAGGCGCTACAACAGGCGTTTCACGAGACGCGCCAGCAGACGCTCGACATCGCCCGAACCCTCGAAACCGAAGCCGTCGCCCCCGACCAGCGCATCCCCCACAACCAGCTCGGCCCGATCACGCTGCGCGGCTGGCTCCGTTACCTGCGCACCCACGCCAACCTAGAGGCGCGCAGCATCCGCTAAGCACACCCGAAAGCTACACCCTAAAAACGTCAGAATCACCGCATCCGCCCCCGTTTGTCGGCCTGAATCGTTTGACAACGGTGGCGCGTTTGCGTATACTCCAAACTACCTTATTTATTAAGCGTGCTCTCCTTCGTCCTCGACCCTAACACACCCCACCCTCACACCTAATGCGTCGTCCGTATCCATCACGAAAAGGTTGACTATGAGCAAGCTGCCCCGTATGCAACGCAAAGTCTACGATTATCTGCTGTCGTATCAGAAAAAGCACGGCAACCTGCCCGACCTTTCGGCGCTCGCCCGCGAGTTCGGCATCCACTACGTGTCGCTCAAACAGCACATCGTCGCGCTAGACAAGAAGGGTTATCTTAACTTTCAGAGCCGGGGCCGGGGGCAGTCGCCGATTCTAGGCTTGCCGCCGCAGGCGACCGGCGTGCCGATTTTGGGTCACATTCCGGCGGGCCCGCTTAGCGAGGCGATTAGCGAGGCCGAAGGCTACCTGCCGCTGCGCGGGACGCAGGACCACTTCGCGCTACGGGTGCAGGGCGATTCGATGGCCGACCTGATTATGCCGGGCGACGTGGTGCTGTTTAAGAAGGGGACGCCGCAGCGGTCGGGCGAAATCTGTGCGGTGCGTGTCGACCAGAACGACGTCACGCTCAAGTATCTCGATTGGCACGGGGAGGAACGGCTCGAGCTCCGCCCCCACAACCCGAGCTATCCGCGCCTTAGCGTCGATGCAAACGAGGTCCACGTCGAAGGGGTCTATCAGGGGCTGCTTCGCGGCGACGTCCTAAACGCGCTGCTCTACGACGAACGCTAAGCCCGAAACATCTTACCCAACCTAAAGGAGGCCCACCGATGGAACGTTGCCCGGTCTGTTACCCGGTCTTGTCCTCACGCGTAGAGGGAGGGCTCGAGCCCCCCCCACCCTCCCCGACCGCGCCCCGACACCACACGCCGAGTCCGTACACCGAGCGCGGCAACACGTCGCCCGTCTCGCTGCCTACCTTAACGCCGGACGACTACCCCGATACTTAGGACTCGCAGCGCTTAGCGCGGCTGCCGAGCTAGACACGCTCTCCGAGCTGCTCCAGGCGCACGGCTTGCAGCTGCGCTGGCGCGACCGCCGCTACAAGGGCCACGCCCTGGTCTTCGCCGAGCGCGTCCCCGACACGAATCTCTCGCACACGAAAGGTCCTCGTGAGTAAATCCGCCCGCGCAACGTCTACCTCCTCCCCCAACGTCTCGGACCACAACACCGATGCGGACAGTACCGACCGGGTGCGCGACCAAGAACGGCTCGAGCTCGTCTACCGCTGCCCCAAGTGCCGCCGCGAAGTCACCGTCTTCGTCCAGGCCGTCGTTATCTGCGCGAACTGCCAGCGCCTTATGAAGCCGACCAAGACCGACCAGGACACGCTTTTCGCACAGGCGAGCTGAGCGTTTAGCAGACCGAGCGTTAACGACCGACAGCGAGCTTAAACACCACCATATCGCTGCTATCTCCCGGAGTTACTCCTGACGTCTCGCCAAACTGGTTGAATCCTGCCGCGTAGAGCGCCCCGTCGTCATAAACCCCGTCGTCATAAACCAGAGCGCTCGCGTGCCAGCCTAACGGCCTCAGGTCGATAAAGGGGGTGTCGTCCTCGCCCGCGAGGTACGAGGTCACGAAAGGCCCGCCCGCGTACACCCGCCCGTTTTCGGCGACCGCCAACTCCTCCTGTCCGGCACTTACAAACACCGTCCACAACCTATCGTTCGGAAGCCGCCCACTTTCTGTAGCGCTTAGGCCGGTGCCGAAGTTTTCCTCGCCGAGGTCGAACAGGTGGAGGTAGTACCCGCCCGAACCGAAGTCGTTGCCCGCGCTGCGACCCGCTAGGGCGTAGAGCCGCTCGTCGCTCAGCACGATGTCGACGACCCGAAACGGAAGGTAGGAGGGCATCGGCGTCACCGGCAGGGTGGCTATTTGTGTGGTGCGCTGGGTACCGTCGGGAGCGAAGGTAAGGCGTAACACGTCGGTCACGTCGCGTTCGACCCGCCCGTCGTTAGGTTGGGGGAGGGTGATAGAGCGAGGGCTCGAGCCCCCCACCACCACCTCCCCGCCTAAAACCGCGACCGCATACGTTTCACTTCCGACCTCGCCTACCAGCTGCTGCCACAGCATCTCCCCTTCGGTGTCACCTTCCACCGCGTCGACCGCCATCACCAACCCCCGCGCCACGTCGCCGTGCGTCTGCGTACCGACCATGTAGAGCGCCCCGTCTCCAAACGAGAGGTCTACAACCCGCTCGTCTCCGTCGTCCGTGTAACGCCGCTGCCACAACAGCGTGCCGTCTGCGGCGAGTCTGTGCAACGTCAAGTCGCGTTCGGGAAGGTTTCTCGTCCGCGCTTCTGTCGCCTCGTCGCGTGTCGCACCGACAACCCAGATGTCGCCCGCCGCATCGACCGCGACCGCCGTCGCCTCGTCGTCGCCGCGACCACCGAACTGACGTCGCCACACCTCTTCGCCCGCCGCGGTGAGCTTGACGACCACCATGTCGTCTCCCCCCCGGTGCACCCCCGCCACATCACCCCGCGTCACCCCGACGACCACGACATTTCCGGCGGCGTCTAGCGCGATGTCGGTCGCCGTGTCGAGCGCCTCGGAGGCGACGACGTGAGACCAGACCAGCGGGACGACCTCTTCTGTAGGTGACTGGGCGGCACCGAGCGCGACCATGACGAGTGTTATCGGCAGCAGACAGGTTTTCATCGTTAACCTCGATTCGAGTCGCGCGCGAGAAAAGCGTACGGATAGCACGCTGCGAACGGGCAGAGTCTGTATCACTTCGCTATCCTAAAATACCACGTTCGACGGTGCGTCTAGAGGTCGAGGAGGGGCTCGAGCCCTCCAAGCAGCGCTATAGTGACCGTATGAATACAGCTCGCACAAACACAGCCCGCTTTCGGCAACACTCACGGTTACGGCAGTGGTTCGGGCGGAGGCTTAGCACCCTGGGCCTCGTCCTTCTACTCGCACTCGGTGTCGCCCAGGAAGAACCTATCCTCTACGACGGCTCGCTCGTCTACTACAACGTCGGCGACCGGGCCTACATCCGCGACACGCTCTACGGCCCCGTCAAACAGGTCATCCTTAACTACGGCGCGTCGCTCTATTACGACCAGGACGGCAAACTGCTCGTCGAGGCGGGCTTCGGCGAGGAGGGTTATACTTTCGCGCAGCGCTACCGTTACAACGGTGCGGGGCGGGTGACGGAGAGGCTCGAGCACAGCGCCGACCCCGGCTACGATACCTACGGCGACCCTGCTTTCCAGCGCACCCTTACCGTCCAGGACCCTCGTCTTAACGGCGACGACGTCACCAACCTACAGCGCCGCCTTAACGACCTCGGCTACGACCCCGGCCCTATCGACGGCTACTACGGGCCGCTAAGCGCCGAAGCCGTGAGCGCGTTTCAGCAGGACTACGACCTCGAAGTCGACGGCGTGGTCGGGCCGATTGCCTGGTACGTGCTGATGTTGCCGCTAGAAACCCGTACCGAGTACCGCTACGACGCCCAGAACCGACGGAGCGAGGTGCTGTTCTACGACATCGCCGCAGATTCGGGGGGTGGCGAGCAGCTTTTTAGTCGGGAACGGCTGTTTTACGACGACGAGGGGCGCGTAACGCGTAGAGAAAACAGCTTTTCTGACAACGCGACCTATACCGAGTACCGTTACGACACAGGGCGCAGCGCCGACTTCCCCGACCTCGTCATCCAGACTGCCGAAACGTTCGGCGAAGACGACGAGTTGCTTAGCCGCGTCATCACCCACTACGTTCCGGGGACCGAGCCGACGGTCGACGATACCTATTTCGGTGGCACTTACGTCAATGGCCGTGTGGTCTTGCGCGACCGGCCCGCGTACGACCCGGAAAACTTCGGGGCGCCGAGCGACAACCGCCGTATTAGCCGCTACAACGCGCTAGGACAGATCACCAGCGACCGGTTCGACTACGCCGACGACACTAACGTAGAGGACGTGGTGCATATTTTTGTCTACGACGACAGAGGGGAGTGGCTCGAGCACCACACCGGCCCCCCCACCCTGCTAAACGCCCCCCTCCTCTCCAACGACACCCTGGTCGAGCGCTTCGAGTACCTCTACGACGACGTCGGTAACTGGATAGAACGCCGCCGCATCCGGCCTCAGAGCGGTCGCGACCCTACCGTCTCGCAAGAACGTCGCGGCCTACGCTACTACGGCGACTAACCTTTCGCCAGACGACAACCAGACAAAAAAGTGTGACGACGCCGAACTCGGGTAACATCGCGGCGTCGTCATGGTTAGCTATGCTTTTCGGTCGACGGTGCCGGCTGCAACATCGACACTAGCCGGGCCTAGAGCGACAACGGCTCTTCGGGGCTAAAGCGGTAGAGTACGCGTTCGGGCTCGCCCTCGAGCTCGTCGTAGGTGTAGGTGCGCACGTGCGAGATACGAACCTTTATCTCGATGTCGTTCTGGTCGGGGTTTTTGGCGTCGTCGAGGCGCCCCTTGTACGTGACGACGTCGCTTTCCTTGAGCGCGCTCGTGTTCTGCTTGTCGTCGTCGCCGGAAAGGCGCCAGGTTCCGTTCGCCTCGATAATCTCCATCTCTTCGGTAGTCGCGCGGAGGATCTGGAGCGTACCGAGCCCTTCGACCCCGCCGAGTGTCGCCGGCCCTAGCCGAGCGCTAGAAGAGGTTTCGTATTTTTCTTCGGTTTTTTTGGTGTTGTCATCTGCCATCGTTTAACCACCATTCTTAGCTTCTACGCGACTAGCTGCTACGCGACGCTCGCAGATTGTTTTCGGCGAGGTCGGTTGCGGTGTAGACCTCGTAGCTCGGCGGTAACGCCGCCCGCTGGTCGTCGCCCCGCTTTTCGATGTAGCGCTTCTGGAGCAGCGCTTCGGCGAGGTCGGTCTGGATATCGGTGATGGTCGGCGGCTCGCTGGTAAAATCGTAGTGGTACCAACGCTTGTCTTCGCTGTCGTAGACGAGTCTGTTCTGGACGCGGTCGTCGAGGAGTCGCTCGAGCACGACGGCCTGTTCTCTCGGAATATCGGTCATAAAAATGCCTCCCTGTACCTAGCAGCCTAGTCCACAACGCCGCGCCTAGCAGTGAGCTACGCAAAGATATGACTTTCGCCCGCTCTGTCGGGCACACTACCTAACACGGTAGCCGACCCGAACCTAGCGCACATCAGAGCTAACCTGATGACCCTGGGGCATCTCGCCCTGCCGCTCTTTTCAATCAGAAGACGAGCTTTAAAGCTAGCACCGAGAACGAGCACAAGCGTGCGGGGTGCGACGACGACCCGCATAGGGTCCCTGATGTCTGGATGATGTCTAGATGCGGTCGCCCCGTGTTGTGCGGTCTACTCCACACCCCGACCTTGTCGAGTACTATTGTCAGCATGGAGACATCAGGTCGGGACACCAGCGTGGGTCAGCAAGACGTTATACAAACCTACACGGCGATTGTCGAAGCTCTCCAAGATGGGCTTATCGTCCTCGACGCTGACGGCAACGCGGTCGAACTTAACAACGCCGCCCGCAAAATGTTTAACATCGAGAACGGTGCTGACTTTGTAGCAGCCGAAGAGCAGACGCTAGACCTCTACAATGTCGATGGCCGCATGCTTCCGACCGCAGAGCGCCCGCTGCGGCGCATCTTACGGGGCGAGGTTCTTAGCAACGTCCAGCTCGTCGCGCAGCGGCGTGGCGACCGTCGTAGGCGGCTTCTAGGCTATAGCGGGTCGCGCACGAGCCGTAACGGCGTGCTGACCTCTGTCGTAACGGTGCGCGAACAGCCGTTTCGCGACGACGACCAGACGGCTCTAAAGCGAGAAAAAGAATTAGCCGAAGAGCGCTTCGCGATCCTGTTCGAGATGTCGCCCGCCCCGACGTTCATCTGCAGCTTCGGCGAGCTCACGATGCTCGACGCCAACGACGGTTTTTTCGAGCTCGTCGGCTTCGAGCGCGGCGAACTCGTCGGCGAATCGCTCTACGACAGAGCGGTGCTGCCTCGTAACGGGCGTATCATGGGCCTCGTCGATAAAATCAAAAAGGCCGAAAGTGTCGACCACGAAGAGATTACACTGCGCTCCCGAGACGGCACCACACGCTACGTGCTCGTCACCGGCAAGCAGATCCGCCCGAATGGCGAGGTCTGTATCGTGATGACGTTTATCGACATTACCGAGCGGCGCCTTGTCGAACGTCAGCTCGAAGAGTCGCGGCTCCGGCTCGCCCAGATGCAAGAACGCGAACGGCTGTCACTCGCGCGCGAACTCCACGACGAGATCATCCAGAGGCTGATCGGGATCAGCTTACAGATCGCGAACAGCAAGCGCCAGATCGACAAGCAGGGCTCGGTCGAGGCGCTGCGTGACAGCCTCGAAAACCATCAGAACCAGATCGTCGAAACCGCGCAGATGCTCAGAAAGATGATTCGCGGCTTGCAGCCGCCCGGACTCGACGACTTCGGGCTTAGCGAGTCGATTCGCGACTACATCCGGTATCTCGAACAGAACTGGACTGAAGATCTGCCCGCGATAAAGCTCGAACTAGACAAAGACCCTGACGGTTTCGTCACCGAAAAACAGTGGGGCGAACACGTCGCGCTCTGCCTGTTTCGCACCGTACAGGAAATGCTTCGTAACGCCCTCACGCACGCCGGCGCCTCGCAGATAGTCGTGACCCTACACTACAGCGACGACAACCAGGCGGTGCTCCGTATCTGTGACGACGGCGTAGGTTTCGAAATCCCCGAAAACTTTGCCCAACTCGTCCGCGACGATCACTTCGGCCTCGCCGGAGTACGCGAACACGTGTTGTCGCTGCGCGGCAACTTCGACGTCACCTCGGCCCGCGGCGAAGGCACCGACATCGTCGCGACGGTACCCCTCCGCGACGATTACGACGACGATTACTAACAGCGCTGAGCTAGGCTAGAAACGGCGACACTAACCCCGCAGAGCCTCGCTCGCCCCGCCCGATTGCCTCGGCTCGAGCCACCGATCTTGTGGTAAACACGGCTGGTAAACACGGTTGGCAAACATGGCTCACAACAATGACAGGCCGCTATCCCACAAAAAGAGCCGACGCTTCGACCTCGTCCCCCAGTATATCTTCGGCCCGTTCTCGGCCAACCCTGCCCCGCGTCCTAGTCACGCCCTAGCTCACTCTCTAGCATAGATCTGTGTCTACAACCCAGTCTACAACCCACATCCTCGTCCTCGGCGACCAACTCACGCGACAGGTCGGGCCGCTCGCCGACGCCGACCCGAACAACACCAGCGTGCTGATGGTCGAGTCGCTCGCCCTCGCCCACGAACTCCGTCACCACAAACAGAAACTCGTGCTCGTCTTCTCGGCGATGCGGCACTTCGCCCGAGAGTTAGCAGTGGACGGGTTTAACGTCGAGTACAAGACCGCAGACAGTTTCGCCGACGGTATCGAAAAATATCTCAACCAGTACCGAGGCGTCACGCTGGCCTTTATGCAGCCGAACGATTACGGCTACGACACCATGCTAAGCGGAGCGATCGAACGGGCGGGCGGTAAGGCAAACATCGTCCCGAACGGACTGTGGCTGTCTAGCGCGCAAGATTTCGACGCGTGGGCCGAGGGCAAAAAAGAGTTGCGGATGGAGTTTTTCTACCGGCAGGAGCGCCGACGGACCGGCTGGCTGATGGAGGACGGCGAGCCGGTCGGCGGCACCTGGAACCTAGACGAGCAGAACCGCGACACACCCGAACCCGACCACACCTTCCCCGATCCGCCCCACTTCGCCCCCGACGACCTCACCCGCGAGGTTATCGACTTTGTCGAGGCCGAAGTTCCCGACCACTTCGGGACGACCGACGGCTTCGCCTGGCCGGTCACGCGAGAACAGGCACTCGCGGCGCTCGAAGACTTTTGCGAGAACCGGCTGCGGGCGTTCGGGCCGTTCGAAGACGCGATGGTACAGGGCGAGTACGTCCTCTACCACAGCATGCTAAGTGTGTCGCTCAATCTGGGGCTACTCACGCCGCGCGAGGTGTGCGAGACAGCGCTGCGCCACTACCACGACAGAAAAAACGATGACGAACGGCGCAAGATTCCGCTTAACAGCATCGAAGGGTTTGTGCGGCAGGTGTCGGGGTGGCGCGAGTTTATGCACCAGGTCTACCGGCGGTTAATGCCGGAGTTTCGCGACGAGAACCGGCTCAACCACACCCGCGACCTACCAGAGTTTTACTGGAGCGGCGACACCAAGATGAACTGTCTGCACCAGTGCGTCACACAGGCACAAGAGACGGGCCACAACCACCACATCCAGCGGCTAATGGTGCTCGGCAACTTCGCGCAGATTGCGGGCGTTAATCCGCAACAGCTTACCGACTGGTTTACGGCCTGCTTTGTCGACGCGCTCGACTGGGTGATGGTGCCGAACGTGATCGGGATGAGCCAGTACGCCGATTTAGGGACGTTTACCTCTAAGCCGTACGCGGCGAGTGCGAACTACATCAACAAGATGAGCGACTACTGCGGGTCGTGTCACTACAGCCGCACCAAAAAGCTCGGCGAAAACGCGTGCCCGTTTAACAGCCTCTACTGGGACTTTCTCGACCGCCACTACGACACCTTTAACGACAACCCCCGCATGAACCTGACCATGGCGAACTGGAAACGACGCGACGAGGCGAGCAAGGACGAGATTCGCGAGCAGGCTAGAGACGTCTTAGCACGTCTAGATGCGGGAGCGCTTTAGCCGCACCACAAACGCGTTTGTTGTCTCGCATGTTGTGTCGGAAGCGTGTATCACGCAAGGTAAGAGCATGACAGATTCGACCCAACCAGCAGATTACACGGCAACAGAGCTTAGTGCGGTGTGGCTCAAGTACCAGCGCCAGGGCGACGCGAAGTGTCCGTACGACGACCAGGTACTCAACCTCAGCCTAAACCATCACCCTATCGACGGGGACGGCGAGGTACCCGAAGTCGCGGTGCACTGTCCGAAGTGCGACCGAAAAGCGCTCTACCGTCCCGACGAAGACGAGGTGTACGCCTGGAAAGAGTAGGTTAGGAGCGGATTTTAAGAGCACGAAGCTGTTTGGCAGCTTCAGCAGCGTCGATGTCGCCCGCTTCGAGTCGGCTGAGGATGTCGGCTCGAGCCCCCCCTTTCCCCGCGTCGGGTGCCGCGTCCCCCTCGTAACCGAGCGCCTTGAGCATCGTCTCTAGCCGCAACCGCACCGTCGGGTAGCTCACCCCGAGGCTCCGCTCGACCTCTTTGAGATTGCCCCTCGCCCGCACAAACATCCGCAAAAATTCGAGCTGTTCCGGCGCGAGCAGCGTAAATTCGTTAGGCTGAAACCGTCCTTCGAGCTTTACGCCGCTTGTCGGGCCGACCAGGCCGGTCACTTCGAGCGGTTCGCCGCTTACCGGGCAGTGGGTCGGCATCGGGTATTTTTTGGGGGTCATTGTGCTTCCTTGTCGTCGGTCTGAGCGTCTGCTCTGACGGAGAGATTGCCCGCCTTTAGCGACACGTCGAGCGTCGCGCTGCCGTCGCCGAGCTGGCCCGAGAGGGTCGCGCCCAAGAGCTGCTTGTCGACCTTGACCCAGAACGACGTGTCGTCGTCTTCGTCGGCGCGAAAGCTGTTCTTGTCGAGTTTGAACGGAGCGGAGAGGTTCGCTTCGCCAACGATCATCTTACCGGTCAGGGTGAGGCTCGAGCCCTCTAACAACCTCAGCGACGTGTTGCCCGCCTGCGACCGAATCCGGTGCTGCCCACGGGTCAGCGTCGCCGTGATGTCGAGTTCGCCTGCCTCTATCACCAGGTCGATGCCGTAGGTGTCGCGAACCTTGACGTTTCCCGCCGTTACGCGGCCCCGCACCGCCGCCGCGCCGCGCACCGTGACGTTACCGAGTCGGCTCGAAATGTCGACACCGAAATTCGCCGGAATCTTCACCTCGACCCCGCCTAGCCCGAAGCCGCTCTGGGTCTGTCTGACCTCGTAGCGGTCGCCCTGCCGAGACATCGCAAACCCTCGGCTGCCGCGACTGACCACCACCGGCTCGCCGAGCGCGGCGTCGGTCGTCACCTTCGTGTTGCCCGCGAGTACCTCGACGCTCACCCAGCCGCGCACCTCCGGCATCTTCGTCTGTGATGATGGTGTTTCAGGCGGTGTCGGGCCGTGCCGAGACGTCATCCGAAAACCGTCTTTGTCTAACGAGGTTGTGGTCGTCCCGGACGAACCTGATGACGAAGATGATGACGACGTCACGCGGACGGTGTGCGGGGTTTCTGGCGTCGCGGGCGGTTCGGGAGAGGGTTCGGTAGACGGGCCGATATCACTTGTGTCGGCGTCGGGCGTATCGCCTAGCGCGTCGAGGAGCAGAGCGGCGTCTTCCTGGCTAATTTTGCCGTCCTCTAACATTTGTAGGATGCGCGACTGCTCGTTCATCGGGTCTCCTGGAGGGTGAGCGAGCGGGGAGATGGGGTAGAGGTGGGGGTGGGCTCGAGCCACTCCGCAACCCGCCGAAACGCACTCGCCAACCGCCGCCGCCACGGTGCTGGCGGGAGCAGACGCGCGTAGCTTGCCTGTCGGTGGTGGTGCTCGAGCCGGAATTGGGTGTCGCGCAAAAACTGTTCGGAATTGTGCAAGGGATTCATCATCGCCTCCTTGCACTGATTATGATTCAAGAATATCAAATTGTCAAGTTTTGTTTTCTACTTTTATAAATTTGGAGTGTTTAGGTTTCTAAATAGAAAACGTTTTTTAGAATTACCTCTAGCCGCTACTGCTTTGTTCGACGCGAGGACTGCTCGACGGTTGTCGTCGGCAGACGTTATTTTGGAGAGTGAGGACGAATTTTCTAGAGGTGAGGGCGAAAACTTCACCAGATTCGTGATGACCTATCGGGTGTCGCCACGCCACAAAGGCGAGCATACGTTCTCGAAACTTATCGTCCCTGTCGCCTTATCTCATCGCATCGTCTTACCGCGTCGTCTCGGGCCGTCGTCGGTCCGCCACTCTAGGTAACGCCACACCCATCACGCCCGGCGGATATCGGCGGCGACACTTTCTGTAGAGCAGCACTTTTGTAGAGCGACGTCTGTAGAGCGACGTCGTCCGAAGTTTCGGGCGTATCTCGGTGTCGCCTGCCTCGACACATCGACGCTCGTCTATCTGTAGACTACCGCTATGGACATACTCGTTTCGAAACTAAAAACCCTCGCCGACCCGACCCGTCTCGCGATTCTGGAGTTTTTGCGCGACCCGATCCAGAGCTGCTGTTCGCGCGAGGACGGGGTGTGCGGCTGCGACCTAGAAAGCTTTCTCGGCCTTAGCCAACCGACCATCAGCCACCACATGAAGCTGCTCGCGCGCGAAGGCTTCGTCCGCGCCGAAAAGAGGGGTCGCTGGGTCTACTACGACCTCCACCCCAACGCGTTCGACGTCGTCATCACCTATCTCGGCACCTTTCAGCAGCTCGCGCAGCAGCAGGCGGCGGCTCGGCAAAACGCGTGCTGTGACGACGGATGCTGTGACGACGGGTGCTGTGACGACGGATGTAACTGCGCGCGTGACGGCGGTTCGCGCGGCGAAGTGTACATCACTCCGTCGGTAGGCCGCTCGACAGGAAGGCGGTAACGATGGCGACGAAACCACGTAAACGGCTCTCTTTTTTAGACCGCTACCTCACCCTCTGGATTCTGCTCGCCATCGGCCTCGGCGTGCTGCTAAGCGCGACCCTGCCGGGAATCAGCCGCGCGTTCGAAGCGCTTAGTGTCGGGGCGACCAACATCCCTATCGCGGTCGGCCTGATCGTGATGATGTACCCGCCCCTCGCCAAGGTGCGCTACGGCAAGCTGCCGCAGGTGTTTAGAAACGTCCGGGTGCTCGCGCTTTCGCTCGTCCAGAACTGGCTTATCGGCCCGACACTGATGTTTCTGCTCGCCGTGCTGTTTTTGCGCGACTACCCCGAGTACATGGTCGGCCTGATCCTGATCGGCCTAGCCCGCTGCATCGCGATGGTGCTGGTCTGGAACGAGCTCGCCGAGGGCGACAACGACTACGCGGCGGGGCTCGTCGCGTTTAACAGCGTGTTTCAGGTGCTCTTCTTTAGCGTCTACGCCTGGTTCTTTCTGTCGGTGCTGCCGCCGCTGTTCGGGCTTGCGGGGAGCGTGATCGGTATCAGCATCGTCGGGATCGCCGAAGCCGTCTTTATCTACCTCGGTATCCCCTTTATCGCCGGCATCCTCAGCCGCGTGGTGCTTATCCCGCGCTACGGACAGCGCTGGTACGACGAGGCGTTTCTGCCCCGCATCGGCCCGCTCACACTTATCGCGCTGCTCTTTACCATCGTGGTGATGTTTAGCCTGCAGGGCGGCGCGCTGCTAGACGCCCCGCTAGACGTCGGGCGCATCGCGGTGCCACTCGTCCTCTACTTCGTGCTGATGTTTCTAGTCAGCTTCTTTATGGGCAAGGCCGTCGGGGCCGACTACGCGCAGACCACCACGCTCGCGTTTACGGCGGCGGGCAACAACTTCGAACTCGCCCTCGCGGTCGCCGTCTCGGTGTTCGGGGTCGGGTCGGGGGTCGCGTTTGCGGCGGTGATCGGGCCGCTCGTCGAGGTGCCGGTCATGATCGCGCTCGTGAGCGTCGCGTTCGCGCTGCAGCGGCGGGTGTTTGGCGGCGCTCTTAAGGCGTCCACCATCGCGCCCAAAGACACCGAGCTAGGCTGTCCGAGCAACGTCGATTTGGGCGTTCGGCAGGGACAGAAGATCGTGATTCGCGACAAAGAGTAACGCGCTCCGGGTTCGTTACGGTTCGGGCTACGGGGCGACGAGCAGGTAGCTACCGTCTACGAAGCGTTCGGCGCGGTAGCCCTGCGCGAAGTAGTGGGTGAAGACTTGGCGGAGCTCGAGCCGCCACTTTAGCGCGTCGCCCGACCTATCGCGGAGCAAGCCGTTAAGGTCGGGCGGGATGTCGAGGCGTAGCCGGGGGGCGTTCTGCGTTAGGTCGGTACAGACGAGCCCATCGCCCTCAGCCCGCTCCGCAACCACCACCGCGCCCGTCGTATCGGCTTCGGGCCGAGCTTCGCCCCGCGACAGCGCGACGACGTGGGGCGCTTCGAGATTCCACTGCGCGAGCAGCCGGTCGGTCGGCAGGTAGCCGTTGAGGTCGCCGCCGAGATACCCGTAGGCGTTTTCGCGGTAGACCGACGCTTCGGCACCGAGATATTCGAGGTTGAGCCGGGCGTTTTTCGCCTGGAGCGGGTCGAAGGTCCAGCGTACCCAGGTCAGACCGCGCGCCAGGCACCAGTCGCGCTGATACCACTTGAGCGCCTTACCGACCCCCAACCGACGTGCCTGCGGCCTGACCCCCATCAGGTGCGAGTGCAGCCCGCAGCCGCGCTGTTCGGCGTCGTAGGCGGGAAAGCCGTGGACGAAACCGAGCACCTCGTCGTCTTCAAACGCCGCCGCGACGAGCCCCCCGGCGTGTACCGTCGCGTTTAGGTGTGACGCCGCCAGAATCTCGCGGTCGCCCACCCGCCACACCTCGCGCTGGACGAGTTCGCAGAGTTGTAGGTCGGATAGAATCGTAAGCTCGCGGATCTCCATACCCTAGCTTAGCCTGCTGGCCTCGTCACCGTCAGCGCCGCAAATGCGGTCGGGTCTTCTGCCGACAAACGCCCGCCCGACGCCGCGATCGCCGCCGCCGAGCCGTCGCGGTCGACCGAAAACGTCCGGTAACGACACCGGTCGCGGTATCTGGTGGTGCCGGTCGCGTCTTGTGAGGGCGTCTTGTGATGATGCCTCGTAGCGCGTTACGCTGTTCGAAACCGAGCCGTCCCGTAGTCCGTCCGTAGCCGCTTAGTTCGTCCCCGACGCCGCTACTGCGTCTGCAACAACGAGCGGTGGGGCGAAAGACGACACGGTTTTGAAAAGCGCGAAACGCAAAACTTTTATTTTTAGCACGAGGCTTTCGGGTCACGAGGCTTTGTACTTTGTATACTTTGCACCGTAGAATAGGGGGCAATGGGTACAACCAAGCTACCACCTTCACCGGAAAGCCCGTGGCGCGCCATCTTCGAGGATGTCCGCCGCGTGGTCGGCAATCGACGCGACGAACACGGCGTCCTCGGAAGCATCAACTGGCTCCGTAAGCAGATGGAGTTGCGGGGTGCCAACCCGAACGTTGTTCGTAATATCATTTACCGAGACAAGGGCAAGCTCGGCGACAAGCGGGCGCTGTTCGAGATCTTGAGCCAGCTCTGGCAGACCGTTGAAGCGGCGCCACTACAGGCACCCGAACTCGAAGTGCTGCTGTCGAGCGGGAGCAGCGCCGAACAGGAGGTCATGCAGCTGTTGGGGCGCGAAAAGCGGCGCGCCTACCGGAGTTTTGTAAGTGGGGTGCGCAACGACGAAGACCCCAAACTGCTCGTGATTGGGCGGCCCGGATCGGGTAAAACACTGCTCGTAGACTACGTGCAGCAAGCGCTCGAGCTCTCGCCTCGGGCTGCTGAAGCGATCGTCCGGCTCGAGTTTAACAACGATCTCGCGACGTCGTTGGCGCGTTTGGCGCGGGCGCTCGGCGTCGCCAACGCAGCGCTCGAATCGCGGCTTGTCCATGTCGGCACGTCGAGCGCGTACGCGGTCCAGGCCGACGCGCAGGCTAACGTCGCCCGGCTCCTGCTCGACAGTCTGCGCCACAACGACGCGCCGCTCGTACTGCTGCTCCACCTCTCGCAGTCGCGCCCCGAAAACGACACCCTAGGCCTCGCCCCGCTCCGGCTTAACACCCCCGACGTCCCACGGGCGAATATGGCCGAGTGGCTCTGGCACACCCTTATCGTCCCGCTCGGCAAGCTGCCGCAGGTCAGCATCCTCGTCACGGTAACCGAGCTGCCGACACGGGGCAGCAAAAACCTCGGCGGCTTTGAAGGGCCGATCAAGCTAAGCCCGCCGACCGCGGGCGAGGCGCGGCGCTTTATCAAGGCGCGGCTCCCGCAGCTCGTCACCTCGCAGCAAGAAGAGATCGTGCAGCGGGCCGGGCGGTCGTACGAGGATCTGCGCACCCTGACGCTGCTCGCCGAGATTCGCGCCCCCCACGACCCGGCCCAGAACGGGGTGGACAGCAGCGACAACGCCGAGACCAGCGTCAAACGCGAACTCCGGCAGCTTAGCAACCTGGTCGAAACCGCGAGCGACCCCCGTCTCCGCGACTTTTTGCGGGCACTCGCGGTGGTGTCGCTACCCGAATATCCGGTGTTTGGCGAGGACGCGCTCGCCTGTCTCCGGCAGCCGAAGTGGCGACAACTTAGCAGCCTCGAACAGTCTTTTCTGGACGCGACGCCGGGCGACAAAGACCACTGGCGCAGCTTTTCGCGGCAGTTTTCGCGGACGCTAAGCGAGCGCCTTCTGAGGGTCGACGCCCAGGACTACCGGACGCGCCACCACCAGGCGAGCACGTTCTACGCCGAGCGGGCCGACGCCGACCCCAAGGGCGAGGACGCGGCGCGGTATCTGTACCACCTGCTCGAGGCTCGAGCCTGGCCCGATATCATCGCCTGGCTCGCCCAGCACAGCGCCCAACAGTCGTTGCTACGGCGCATTTGGCACACCGCCCACCACGAACTCGCCGACCCGCAGATCGAAACGCTGGCCCGTCAGGTCGCCGCCCACTACGTCAAGCTCGGCAGCTACGAACACCCCGACGTCCTCGAAACGCTCGCCATCCTGGCCGCCTCCGACGACCCCGAACGCCGCGCCTGGACAACACTCAAGCGGGCCGAAGGCGCGATCCGGCGCGGCCACTTCGAAGAGGCCGAAGCGCGGCTCGCCGACTGGCCCGACATCGACGACGCCACTCTCAACGCCGAGATGCGGCTGGTGCAGGCCGGTATCGCCCGCTGGCACGCCCGCCTCGAAGACGCCGCCGCACTTATCCGCGACCACGCCCGTACACAGCTTCCGGCCATCCCCCAGAGCAGCGCCGCCGGTCGGCTGCTGCACGCCCGCGTCGCGGTGTGGGCGGGGCTTATCGCTAAAGACCAGGGGCACCTCGAAGAAGCGCTCGAGCACTTCGCGAGTGTCGACATCGACGACGACCTGATGCGCGCGCGGGTCGCCTTTCAGCAGGGCGATGTGCGGATGAGTCTCGGACGGCTCGAGCCCGCCCGGGAGGCGCTCGAACACGCCGCCGACCTCGCCCGGCGCGGCGAGGCGATCGCCTCCGAACAGACCCGCTACCTGTCGCGGCTCGCGCACCTCTACCGCCGGCTCGGACGCCTCGAAGACGCGAGCGACACCTTCGCGCGGGCGCTCGCGGTGGTGCGCTACGACACCTCGCCGGTCAGCGCGCTCGAACGGCGCTTCGAACAGACCAAGGTCGACGACGAACGCGCCCTGAACCTGCTCGCTCAGGGCCACTTCGACGAGGCGATCCTGACGCTGCAGACCAATATCGACACCTTTAGGCGCTACCAGCAGGAGCGGCGGGTCGACGCTAGCTTTCGCACGCTGCGCAGCACGCTGCGGCTAAGTCTCGCCTACTGGTGTCGCGCCCACGCCCAGCCCTACCAGATGCCGCTCTGGCCGCCGGGGTTGCGAGACGCGCACACCCCCGAACTAGGCCACGCCCGCGCGCTCGCCACGTACGTCCGGGCGCAGATCGCCGAACGACCGCGTGGTCAGGAGCGCTACGGGACGCTCGTCTGGCAGGCGGCGCTGATCGGTAGCCTGTCGGCGTCTCCGGAGGAGGCGGTGCGCGAGGCAGAACAGGCGCTCGCGTGGTCGCGGTTCGCCCACCAGCAGGCGCTTAGCGGTGCCTACCTAGCGGCGGCGCGGTTGCGGCAGGGTGACGCGGCGGCGTGTCTGGCCGAGGCCGAGCGGGCGCGGCAGCGGCTCGAGCACATCAGCCCCCACCCTAACGACGCGGGCGACACCGGTCTGCTCGCCTGGCTGTGCGGGCTCGAGCTCTGCGCCTACGCCCAGCAAGGCGACCCAGTGCAGACAGCCCAGACACTCGCGGGTGCGTTAGAGCAGGCGGGGCTCGAGCCCTACCACGAAGCGCTGCTCCGGATCTTCGGGGAGACGGTCGTGCGTGACGGTGAGGTAACGGGGTGGCTCGAGCCCGCCGATCTCCGCCGCGTGTTACACATCAGCGATACCGACGCCCGCCCGTGCCGTAACTTCGGAGCCGAACACATGCGCCTCCCCGACGCGCTCGTCGTTCGCTGGCGCGCGCTGCACGAGGAAGACGAGGCGGTCCCGTCCTAACGCAGCCCGTCCGGGCACACATCAGTCTGGGCGCAGCCCGTCCGGGCACACATCGTCCGGGGCGGAGGCCCGCTACATTAGGCGTAGAGAACCGCCGACCGCTTACGTCTCGTCCCGTTTAGGGAGTGCTAGAGGAGAAGAGGCTCGTGCCACCACACCCATCGCCTAACCAGACTGCCGACCCCCCTAGCGGCGCCAGCACCCGTCAGACCGACCGGGCCAAGCTGCACGTCGACATCGTGACCTGTAGCCCCGCACGCAACTTCGCCGATCTCGCCATCAGCGACGCCCTCGGCATGTTTCGGCCCGCCAAGCAGCAGAAACTCGCCCTTATCGACATCGCCGACGACGACAAGTGCTGTGTGAGCATCGCCCGCGACGACGACCTCGTGGTCGGCTACGCCGCCTTTCACCCGCCGACCGCCGTCGAGTCGTGGGGCGGTGACCGCAGCGGCGAAATTATCGAACTCGGCGCGGTCGAGGTCGACCCGAGCTACCGGGGCCAGCACCTCGCTCAGCGGCTGCTCGAGGCGAGCTTTGCCGGAGGCCGCTTCGACCACACCATCGTTATCGCGACGATGTACGTTTGGCACTACGACCTCAAACAGACCGGGCTAAGCAGCCTCGACTACCGCCGGATGCTCGAACGCCTCTACCAGAGCGTCGGGATGGAGCCGTTTCGCACCAGCGACCCCGAAATCCGCTCCGACCCGGCCAATCAGCTGATGGCCCGCATCGGGCCGAACTGCCCTAGCGACGTACGCCAAGAGTTTGATAGGCTTAGGTCACAGCAACTTGCGGCGTTCGGCGTGTAGGCACGCGGCACGACCAGCGCACCGAAGGCGAGCGTAGGCGCGTCGTGATCGGCTCTGTCGGCACGGTTTGTATCAGGTGTATCAGGCCGAGCTTGTCGCCTGACCTGCCGTCACAAGGTGGGTTTGCGCGGATTTAGGCTTCGCGGTCAGCATATTCAGATGTCTGTAGCTAGACGTTTGAAACGTGGCTGTAGAATCGGTCTCATCGCTAGCTTTCAGAGTGATACATCACAGTGATGAGTCACTGACAAAACGATCGCGACTCTGACCTTAGACTCGACTGTGATAGACCCGACTGCGATAGACCCGACCGCATTAGACCCGACCGGCGGCGACGGCGTCCCGGTCGTACCGGAAGCACCGGCCTACCGCCCTCTTTTCAGGCGCCGCACCAGGAGTAGAGGCATGCTTGTTAAAGACATTATGACCGAGCGCGTTATCGCTATCGACCCGACGATGCCTATCGGCGACGTCTACGCCCTTATGGAGCAGCGCAACATCCGTCACTTTCCGATCGTTCGTAACGACGACCTGATCGGTATCGTCTCCGACCGCGACATCCGCTCGGTCGGCTCGGAGCTGCCGAGTTCCAAGCAGGGTGTGACGCTTCAAGACCCGGTCGAACGGATCATGAGCGCGCCGCCGATCACAACCTACGCCGCCGACCCCGTCGAAGAGTCAGCCCATATTTTGCGCGAACGAAAGATCGGCGCAATGCCGGTCGTCGACGAACAGGACCGGCTGATCGGTATCGTGACCGGCATCGACTTTTTAGAAGCGCTTATCAAAATGACCGGCGTCGAAGGCGCGACGAGCCGGCTCGAGGTCGAGGTCGACAACCGTCCGGGCTCGCTCGCCGCACTCTCCGAAGCGATTAGCCGCCGGGGCGTCAACATCGCGAGCGTGCTGAGTACCCGTAAAGACACCGACACCCTCTCGTTCGTGCTCCGGGTCGGCACTATCGACGGGCGCGGCCTCGCCAACGAGCTACGCGAGGAAGGTTTCGACGTGGTCTGGCCGACCGAAACCAAGCTCGTATGAGCGCCGAACCCACAACCAGCGCCGCAGACGCCTCGACAACGGCCTCCGGAGCGACGCCCTACGCCTTCGTCTACGACCCGAGCCTTGGCGAGTACCAGCTTTCGGACAGTCATCCGTTCAAACCGCTAAGGCTCGAGCTCACCCGTTCCCTGCTCGAATGTGTCGGCCTGCTAGACAAGACACACCTCGTCACCCCCGAACCGATCTCCGAAGCGCTGCTGCGGCGTATCCACACCGACGACTACATCGCGGTCGTCAAAACCCTCTCCGCAGGGCGCAGCCACGACCTCGCGTTTCGGTCCGGCCTAGGCACCGCCGACAACCCGATCTTTCCGGGCATGCACGACGCCATCATGGCGGTCTGCAGCGCGACGGTGAAAGCGGTCGACCTCGTCGCGTCGGGCCGGGCGCAGCGGGCGCTCAACCTTTCGGGCGGGCTGCATCACGCCTTCGCCGACCGGGCGTCGGGCTTCTGCGTCTACAACGACCTCGCACTCGGCATCGAACACGCGGCGCAGCACTACGGGCTGCGGGTGCTCTACCTAGACATCGACGCCCACCACGGCGACGGCGTCCAGCAGCTCTTTTACGAGCGCGGCGACGTAATGACGGTAAGCATCCACGAGTCGGGGCGCTACCTGTTTCCGGGCACGGGCCACACCTACGAACTCGGCAAGAACGACGGGCGCGGGCTAAGCGTAAACGTACCGCTCGAGCCCTTTACCGAAGACGACTCCTATCTGGAATGCTTCGAGGCGGTCGTGCCGGCGGCTATCGAGGCGTTTCGGCCCGACCTTATCCTGCTGCAGGCGGGTGCCGACATGCACCGCTACGACCCGCTCGCCGACCTCGCCCTCAGCACCCGCAGCATCGGCGAGAGCTACCGCCGTGTGAGCGAGCTCGCCGACGAATTTTGTGACGGACGCCTGGTCGCGACCGGCGGTGGTGGTTACGACGCCTACCGCACCGCGCCGCGCGCCTGGTCGCAGCTGTGGGCCGCGCTAAGCCGCCAGGACATGCCCGAAACCCTACCCGAAAGCTGGCGCCAACGCTGGCAACCCCGCAGCGACCAGCCGTTACCGAGCCGCCTCTACGACGACCTCACGAGCTGGGACGCTATCCCGCGTCAGAGCGACATCGAAGCGCACAACCGCACCGTGCTGCGGCGGCTTCGCAACACCCTCGACCCGGTCTGGCGCGAACGCTTCGGCTACACGCTGGGCTAGCAGGGCAGGAGTGCTGGTGGCAGTGCGGTGCGCATGGCGCACCCTACGATTCGGATGAATGGTACTGGCGCACATGGTGACATAGGCAAGTCGGAACAGTATCAAGTTGGGACAGTATTGTGTCGATACTGTTAGCAGTTCTACGAAACGTTGCTCCATATGAAGCGTCACCGTCAAGGTCCGTTAAACACGATTATTGCAGCATCACCTGAGAAAGAATTGCTATGTGAACTGTGTCGATACTGTGAGTCGTGACTCTGTGCGGTAAACTGGAATCAAACACTTATGTATCTCAACATCACACACATCACCGAATACCGCTACAGCGAGCCCGCCTGGGACTCGTTTAACGAACTCCACCTTCGCCCCTCGGACGATTACCGACAGACCGTCATTAAGTTCGACCTCAAAATAAGCCCGAAGCCCGAAGTGCGGAGTCACCGCGACTACTACACCAACCTGCTGCACCACTTTCACCTGCCGAAAAAACATACTCTGCTCCGGATCGAGGCGACGTCGCGGGTCGCGACCTATCCGGTCCCCGAACCGGTGGCGGTGTCGGCCCGGACACTCCCCGAACTACGTCACCGGTTGTTCGAGTACATCGCCCCGACCGAGCGCGTTCCGCTCGACCGCGACTGGTTTGCCCTGTTCGGCGGGCAGCGCCCCAAACGCAACCAGGATCTTGTCGAGTATCTGGTCGACCTTAACAATAGACTGCACCAGAGCTTTGTCTACGACCCGGGTAGCACCCACCTCAACACGCCACTCGCCGACTTTGCCGAGGATCAGCGCGGGGTCTGTCAAGACTTCGCCCACGCGATGCTGGCACTCTGCCGGAGTGCGGGCGTACCGACCCGCTACGTAAGCGGCTACATCCACAGCAACCCCAACATCGCCTCCGAAGAGCTGATCGGCGCCGAGGCGTCGCACGCCTGGATCGAAGCGTTTTTGCCGGGGAACGGCTGGGTCGGTTTCGACCCGACCAACGGCTGCCTGATCACCGAGGCGCACGTCAAGATCGGCTACGGTCGCGACTACAGCGACGTGTCGCCGGTACGCGGCTTGCGGCGCGGCGGCGGCGAGTCCGAACTCAAGGTCGAAGTGAAGGTGCGCAAGCACCAGGCGACGAGTGTGGTCTAAGCCGCCTCGTCGGTAAAGCTCACCCCGTCTCTCTAACCGTCTCTGTAAAACGCCACCAGCCACCACCACACCCGTAGAGCTGTGTGAGGGACCCATAATCATGTGCGACCCGTAAAGGCGAACGGTGTCGTGAGGTGTAGCGTCGTCTACTCGGTGTTCTTTTCGGACGAGGCAGAAGACGGGTTATCGGTAGACTTTTTCGGGCGGCGACGCTCGAGCCCCTCCCACTCCTCCTCGCTAAGCGCGTCAAACACGTTAAACTCGCCGCTCCCCCAGACCGTTTCGCCGCCGTCGATCACGCTGACCTGACCGGTGATGTAGCCCGCCTCGTCCGAAACGAGGTAGGCCGCGAGGTTGGCGAGTTCGTGATGTTCGCCGACCCGCCCGAGCGGAATCTGCCGCAGCAGCGCCGCCTCGATCTGTGCGGAGGGTACGAGCCGCGACCAGGCACCTTCGGTGGGAAAGGGGCCGGGCGCGACCGCGTTTAGGCGGATGCCGTACTTGCCCCACTCGGCGGCGAGCGACTTGGTCAGGTTGACGACCCCCGCTTTGGCGACCGCCGACGGGACGACGTAGCCCGATCCGTTTAACGCGTAGGTGGTGGCGATGTTAAGGACGACACCCGGCTGTTCGGCGGCGATCCAGCGTTTGCCGAGCTCGAGCGTGCAGTAGAACGTCCCGTGCAGCACGATGCCGAGCACCGTATCGACCGCGCGCGGCGACAGCGTTTCGGTACGGGCGATAAAGTTTCCGGCGGCGTTATTGACGAGCACGTCGACGCGTCCGTAGCGCCCGAACGCCGCGTCGACCATCGCCGTAACCGCGTCCGGGTCGCGTACGTCGACGTAGGTCGCGAACACCTCGCCGCCGTGCGTGGCCATCATCTCGTCGGCGACTTCGCGCAGCATTGCCTCGCGCCGACTCGCGATCACGAGCTTAGCGCCGAGCTGCAAAAACCGCTCGCCCATCGACCGCCCCAGCCCGGTACCGCCGCCGGTCACCAGAATCACCCTGTCTCGTAACAGATTTTCTCGAAACATCGCTTACTCCTTGCGTCGTCCTGACGTCTTAGTGGTCTCATCAGTGGTCTCGCAACACGCTGCTCCGTACGAAGCGTCACGTCAGCATCCGTCAGATATCACTGTTGCAGCATCGTCTGGAAGCGCTACACAATTTGGAGGGGCTCGAGCCCCCCATCACCGCTCACCCTCTCGTCAGCCCCTCGCTACCAAAACCTTTACCATGACGCGCGCCCGAAGGTGTGGGAAATCTCTACGCTCTGCGAATCATCGACCGGGCATAATACGGAACAATGTTAAGGCTGATGTCAAGGCTACGACCGCTGGCCGCTCGCGTGTGGAGCACTACCGTACCCGACATACGCGGCACCTACACACGCAGCACCAACGTACGCGGGGCTCGCCCCTACCGGCTGATCGGGCTGGTCGTACTGCTCGCGCTCGGCTTCGGTTGGGCGCAGCCTCAGGTGCGGGTACTGCTGAGCGACGCGACGGGCGAACTAGACGTCGCGGTGAGCGGGCCGCACCGGGGCTACGTCGACGGATCGTTCCGGTTCGAGACGGCGCTCGGGCTGCGCTGGCCCCTTGAAGCGCGCGACGGGGTGTTGTGGAGCGGCGACATCGCGGTCGGGCGGCAGTTTTCGCTCGAGCCGAGCAGCGACCACGTCGACTGGCAGGGCGTAAGTTACCGGGGCGCGTTGCGGTTTCTAGCGCGGGGCGACACGGTGCGGGTCATCAACGTCCTCTCGCTCGAAGACTACCTGCGCGGCGTGGTGCCCTCAGAGATGCAAGCGAGCTGGCCGCCTGAAGCGCTCAAGGCGCAGGCGGTCGCGTCGCGAACCTACACGCTAGCGTCGCTCCAGCCGGACGAAGATTACGACATCTGTGCGACCCAGGACTGCCAGGTCTACCGGGGCAGCGCCGCCGAAACCCCCCGCAGCGACCAGGCCATCGCCGACACCGCCGGGCTGGTGCTGACCTACGGCAGCCAGGTCGCCCGGACGTACTATCACTCAGATTCGGGCGGCTACACGGCGTCTAGCGCCGAGGTGTGGGGCTACAGCGCCCCCTATTTAGTCGCCCGCTCCGACGTTAGCGGGGCCTCACCCTTTCGGCAGTGGGTGGTGCGGCTCGAGCCCACCCTGATCGCCCGCAGCCTGCGCGAACGCGGCCTCGACGTCGGCACCGTCACAGCGCTCCGTATCCTGGCGGTAAGCGAGTCGGGCCGGGTCGAACGGATCGGGATCGAAGGGTCGCAGGCGAGCGCCGAACTCGGCGGGGCGTCGCTCCACCCGCTGCTCCGGAGTTGGGGGCTACGCTCGACCCGCTTTAGCATGCAGGGCGCGCTTAGCGTACGCGGCGACGGCTGGGGTCACGGCGTCGGGATGAGCCAGTACGGTGCCCGCAGCCTCGCCGAACAGCGCTACAGCTTCCCACAGATCCTCGCGTTCTACTACCCGAACACCCAACTCCAGACCTTCGAAACAGCGTACTAGACAACGATCCGAAGCCTTCGTTCCGATGGGTGGACAGGTTGGCGGGCAAGTCAATGGGCGGGTCGATGAACGCTTGGTGAGATGTCGTCACAAAGCGTTTCTGTAGGTCATGCTACGGTTTTTGCCTAAGGGGTGTTCTCATTATGACCTGGCAACGTCCTATCATCGACATCCGATACGCGCAGCTACGCGCGGCTCGAGCCCAACGCGCCGGCCACTGGCATCTCGTGGTGCAACACGCCGACTACTGTCTAGAACAGGCCGAATACGCCGACGACCGCCGCGCCATCCGCTACTTCGCCGACAAACTCAGTCTGGCCTATCGCCACATGGCGATGTTCGACAAGGCCGAGCACTACCGCAACCTTAACGCGGTCCGCTAGTCTTCGCCCTAGTCTTCGCCGGAGTAGCGAGCAGCCTTTAGCGGGCGACCTCACCGTCGCCCGACTTCGGCCCGCACACCGTCGACCTACCTGTAGCGAACAATCCGGACACAGCGACACCTATCCTCTGGCCGCTGCCGCCTATACTACAAGGGCCGGCAGCGGTGCGCTATGGTTCGGGCGCGGTCGGGTCGTACCGGTCGCCCGGTCGCCTGATAACGCCCGCCCGGTTACGCCGATCCCGCACCACAGCAGCTACGCACGAGACAGCGCGAAAACCGACAAGCGTCGACCTGTAAACGTCAGTCTGTAAATATTGGCTTGAAAACGTCGATTCGCAAACACCGATCTGCAAACATCAGTCTATGAATATCAGTCTGCAAACATCGACCTACCGCCGAACCTTACCGCAGCAACCCGCAGAGCATCCCGCCCGACTTGGGGGTAGACCATGACCAGAGGAACCCAGCATATCTTCGACGTCTTACGAGAGATAGACCTAAGCAAGATACAGACCGAGGCCGAGCGCCGCTTTCAGCTACTCGTCGTCGGGACGGTGCCACTCGCCGAACGGGTCGCCGAAGCGCTAAGCCTAGACGACGACAAGGCCGGTGTCCACCCGTGGATCGTCGTGCGCGACGTGGCCGAGGCACCGAGCGGGCTAACCGAGGCCGACCTGGTGGTGATGGTGAGTGAGGGGCTCGAGCCCAGCCCCGCCCACGAACGCTGGTTGCAGCAGAGCTACCAGGCCAGCCGACCTATCCTTAACGTCATCGTCGGCGAGACGGCGGAGCGCACCGTCGGTGCCGAATTGCCGCGCCCCCTCGAAAACGCCCGGGTGCTGCTGCCGAGGCTAGACGACGACACCGTAGCGCGTCTGCTCGTACCCGAACTCGTACGGAGCTTGCCGGAGGGGCTCGAGCTCGCCTTCGCTCGGCACCTACCGCTCTTGCGCACGACCGTCATGCAGCAGCTTATCGAACAGACCGCGCGGGCCAACGCCCTCTACAGCGCCACAACCGGCCTCGCCGGGGTCGTGCCGATCCTCAACCTGCCACTTAACGTCGCCGACTTTATCGTCCTCACCAAAAACCAGCTCGTGATGGCCTACAAGATAGCGCTTGCGGGCGGCAAAACCGGCGAACCGCAAGCGCTCGTCGGCGAGATGGCGGGCGTCCTCGGCGGCGGTCTGCTGCTCCGTCAACTCGCCCGCGAACTCGTCGGGCTCGTGCCGGTCTGGGGGATCGTGCCAAACGTGGTCGTCTCCTACGCCGGTACCTGGACGATCGGGCGCGGCGTCGAGGTGTGGGTCACGCGCGGCGAACGGGCCACCCAGGAAGAGCTGCGCCGCACCTACCGTCAGGCCGTCGAGACCGGGCGCGTCCTCGCTAGGCAGCTTGTCGAGGCCGGCAAAGCTCGCGGTCGCGCTCTCTGGTCGCCCAAATCGTCTAACCGGAGCGGCCCCAACATCAACATCCGCGTGTTGCCACCCCCCGACAAGACCGACACGGAGCAGGGCGACGCGGCGAGCGGTACGGACGGGGCGCACTACGGTGACGTGGGTGACGCGAATCTAGGTGAGACGGGCTCGAGTGACGGCGCGGAGAGATAGGTAGGGTGAAGGGGTGTTCACGGAGTTCATATCTGGTGGTGGGGGGGCTCGAGCTACGCTAGCAGCACTATGCAGACCTTTAGCAGATTTATCTCCCGACTGTCCACACGCTCGCGGCGCCTCGCCGGCACGGTGCTGCTCGGCGCGGTGCTGCTCGGCTCGAGCGGCTGCGACATCCTGATCGAGTTTGTACCGCCCGAACCCGAGCTAAGAATTACCGACGCGAGCTACGGCACCAACTTTCGCGACCGCGACAACAACAGCATCATCTGTGACAACTACACCACCCGGCTGACCTACCGCTTCGAATACCAGGGCGAACTGCGCTCCTGGCGCTCGTTTATCCGAGGCGAAAACACCGGCAATGTTCGGGGCGAGCGCGACTTCGCACTGACCGACGACCGCAGAGACCGCTACGGTAGCGACTACGTCGAGGTCACCTACGACATCCCCCCGGAGCGGGCCCCGCTTAGCCTCGACGCCGGGCTAAGCCCCGAAAGCATCGTGGTCGTCCCGAACCCGACCATCCTCGGCTACAGCCGCCTTATGCTTACCGTGCGCGGCGACGACGAGCACTACGACTACGAAAGCGACCCGATTCCGGTCGTCTCCGTGTGTAATCTGTAAACGTTCGAACGGCGGGCGCTCGGAGAGGTCGCTCTCTCGGCATCGCTCGACCATTATCTCGATCATCTATCTCGGTCATCATCATGCAGAGCCCTCGGCGTTACAGCGTCGGGGGCTCCGTGTCGAGGCTCGGGTCGGAACGTGTGCGAGATCTGTACCGAGACGCGGGTCGGGTCGCCGCACCACCGGCAGCGACCCCGTGCTAGCCCACCCTCACTACCTCGGGCTCACTCTAGAATAAGAAATGTTTAGCGCGTTTAGCGATACCACTTTTACGCGTTGACGCATTTCTCCACCAGCACATTTATCGCTACATATCAAATCAAACGCCCGGTATCAAGCACCACGTGCCGAGCAGCACGCACCGAGCGCCACGTACAGAGCGAGACAGGAGGCCGACACATGTCCCCGAGCCCCCCGCAATCATCACCGGACGAGAAGACCAGAAACGATACGGCTAAAAACGATGTGGCTAAAAACGATATGGCCGGCAAGATCTGCCTGATTACCGGCGGCAGTTCGGGTATCGGCAAAGAGACGGTGCGCGACCTCGCCCGACGCGGCGCGACGGTTGTCAGCGTGTCGCGAGCGAATCCGCGCGGCGAAGAGGCGGTGCAGGAGATTCGGCAGGAGAGCGGTAACGACAACGTCCACTTCTTTCCGGCAGATCTCGCCCAGATGAGCGAGGTGCGCCGCCTCGCCCACGAGGTCGAGGAGCGCTTCGACCGGCTCGACGTACTCATCAACAACGCCGGCATCTTTTTGCAGCAGCGCCAGGAGACGCCCGACGGCTTCGAAAAGACGCTGGCAGTCAACCACCTCGCACCGTTTCTGCTGAGCGCGCTGCTACTACCGCGCCTCCGCGCCGCCCCGGCGGCTCGCATCGTCACTGTGTCGTCTATCGCCGAACGGCAGGGTACGCTGCGCCGCGACGACCTGATGTTCGAAAACAGCTACAGCGGCTGGGGTGCCTACGCGCAGTCTAAGCTCGCCAACCTGCTCTTTACCTACCAGCTCGCCGACCTGCTCAAAGACAGCCCCCACCACAGCCACATCACCGCCAACGCGCTGCACCCCGGCGCCGTCGCGACCGGCTTCGGACGTAACAACAGCGGCTGGGTCGGCTGGCTGTTCCGGCTGCTCGCGCCCGTGCTGCGCTCGCCCGACAAGGGTTCGGAGACGGTGCGCTACCTCGCGACCTCGCCCGACGTTGCGGGCGTGAGCGGCCAGTACTTTGTCGACTGCAAAGCCAAGCCGTCGTCGAAAGCCTCGCACGACCGGCAGGATCAGGCCTGGTTGTGGGACAAAAGCAGAGAACTCGTCGGCCTGTCCGACGACGACGCCGACGACCTCGCCCCGTCGCGCTCGCCCGCGTCTACAGCCGCCTGACCCGAGAATAGATAGATGTATCAACAATCTACCGAAACATCTACCGGCTCCTCTCGGCAGATTCGCCAGCGAGAGACATCGGTAACGTGCGAACACCATCGCGAATATTTTTCAGGAGGATTATGAGCAACACCATCGACAAAACCGCCGAAGACCTCGCCCACAAAGCCGCCCGCCCCGACCACGACATCCTCGACGTCTTTACAAAACGCTGGAGCCCACGTGCCTTCGCCGACCGGGCCGTCGAACCAGAAAAGTTGCGCCAGGTGCTCGAGGCCGCGCGCTGGAGCGCCTCGTCGTACAACGAACAGCCTTGGCACTACATCGTCGCGACCCGACACGACCCGGACGCCTACGACCAACTGCTCGGCTGCCTCAACGAGTTTAACGCCAGCTGGGCCAAAAACGCGCCGGTGCTGATGCTCGCGGTAATCCGCGAGTTTCCGGAAGGTGACCCCGACAAGACCAACCGAGTCGCCCTCCACGACCTCGGCGCGGCGTCGGCGAGCCTTAGCTATCAGGCCACGGCGCTCGGGCTCTACGTCCACCAGATGGCCGGGATTCTGCCGGACGAAGCCCGCAAACGCTACGAAATCCCTGACGGCTACCGGGCGGTGACGGGTTTGGCACTCGGCTACCTCGGCGACCCCGACCAGCTTCCAGGCGGACTACGCGAAGGCGAATTAAGCGAGCGCAGCCGTAAACCGCTCGCCGACTTCGTGTTTAGCGGTCGCTGGGGCGAAAGCGCCGATCTGGTCGATTAGTCGGGTCGATTCGTCGAACAGACGTTTCGGGTAAAGCTTGAGGTCGGCGTTCGCGTCGGCCTTTTTTCGGGCGGATGCGGGTTACCGCGTTAGACTGACCGGCATGGCTTCCGCGTGGCTTATCCTGATCGCGGCGCTGCTCGTGCAGATCGCCGTCGCCAACATTATCCAGGGCATTCCGACCCTAGCGCCTTTTTTGCAGGCCGATCTAGAGCTTAGCAACGCCCAGGTCGGGCTGCTTAACTCCTACATCTTCGGCGGCTTCGTGATCGGCTCGGTGCCGATGGGCTACCTAAGCGACCGGCTCGGTAGCCGCGTGATGCTGATCGGCGGGAGCGCGCTGATCGGGGTGCTCGCCCTGCTTACGGGCTGGCTGATTGGGGGGGGCTGGCGGTTTAGTCTGGCGCTCGTACTTATTGGGCTGATCGGGTCGGTTGCGGTTCCGGCGGGGACGAGGGCGGTGGCTCGAGCCTTCCCCACCCGCCGTCGTGGCCTCGCCCTTAGCCTGCGCCAGACCGGCGTCCCGCTCGGCGGCGCCCTCGCCGCCGCAACCCTGCCCGGCGTCGCCCTCGCGACCGACTGGCGCACCGCCACCCTCGTCGCCGGAGGCGTCGCCCTGCTCGCCTCGCTCGTCTGCGCCCTGCTCTACTGGTTGCGGCCCCGCGACACCTCTAAAACCTACGTCCCGCCCCCCGACGCCGGCGCCGACACCCCCAAAATAACCCGCGACCTGCTGCTCGTCTCAGTCGCCGGGTCGACGCTACCGGTCGGGCAGTTCATCATGATCACCTACCTGATCCTGTTTCTTCGCGACGCGCTCGGCATCCCCGAACTGACCGGCGCCGCGCTGCTCACCACCGCCCAACTGCTCGGCGCCGGTAGCCGCGTCTTCTTTTCGGCGCTTAGCGACCGCTTCTCCGGACGGCGCAAACCGCTTCTGTTGATGGTCGTCGCCGCGACCGGCCTCGGCGCCTTTACCCTCGGTCAGCTCTCTGCCGACACGCCGCTTCCGCTCGTCGTGACGGTCGTGCTCGTCTACGGCGCCTGCGTACTCGGCTGGCAGGGGCTCTACTTTACGCTTATCTCCGAGCTGTCGCCGCCCGGTTTCGAGGGGCGGTCGGTCGGCTTTAGCCTTATCTTTACCTCGCTCGGCATCCTGAGCGGCCCGCCGCTGTTCGGCCTCGTCGTCGACACGACCGGCAGCTACCGGCTCGCCTGGCAACTTCTCGCGGTCGTGCTCGCGGTCGGGGTGTCGCTGCTGTCGCTGGTCAGAGAACCAGAACGCAAAGACGCGTAGGCGTGCTTTCGGGTCGCCCGTCGTCCGGTTTGGGGTGATGGGGCTCGCCTCCGAACCCCAGAGCGTCCTTCTCACCTGACGTTTCCTCCGGCTAACCCCGCGAACAGTGACGCCAAGTTACGGTATAGTCGGTATACAGCTATGGAAATCCTTATTCGCCCCACCACCGACCTCGCCACCGACCTCGCCGCCGGCCTCGTCGCCGACCGCCTCCGGGCTAGGCCCGACCTCGTACTCGGCTGTGCGACCGGGCGGACGATGGAGAACCTCTACGCCAACCTCGTCGAACGCCACCGGCACGACAACCTAAGCTTTGCGCGCTGCGTGACCTTTAACCTCGACGAGTACGTCGGTCTCGGCGCGGACGACCCGCGCTCGTACCACGCCTACATGCGCGAACACCTCTTTCGCCACGTCGACATCGACCCCGCCCACACCCATCTGCCCGACGGCACCGCCGACAACCTCGCGGGCGAAGCGAAACATTACGAGGGCCAGATCGCTGCGGCGGGCGGCATCGACCTCCAGCTGCTCGGGCTCGGCGAAAGCGGACACATCGGCTTTAACGAACCGCTGTCGTCGCTGATGTCGCGCACCCGCCAAAAAGCGCTCACCCCGACCACCCGCAAGCAGAACGCCGAGTTTTTCGGCGGCCCCGACCGCGTACCCGCACGGGCGCTGACCATGGGTGTCGGCACCATCCTCGAAGCCCGCGAAGTGCTGATGGTCGTGCTCGGCAGTGCCAAAGCCGATATTTTGGCTAAGGCGACCGAAGGCCCGATCACCGCAATGATTAGCGCGACCGCGCTACAACTCCACCCGAACTGCAAGGTCATCGTCGACGAGGACGCGGCGGTACGGCTTCAGGGCCAAGACCACTACCGCTGGATTTTCGAGAACGAACCGGAGTGGGAGCCTTACCGGTAGCGGGTGCTCGTGTCTCGGGTACGGCTGATTGTCGTGATAAGATTTCAGCATGACAGACATCGGTAAGTTGCAACGTCTCCCGCTCCGAGAAGTTTGGAGACACGAAGCTCATAACTTCACACGCTGGCTCACCGACAATATCGACGTCCTTAACGAGGTATTGCCTACCGAATTGATTAACCCAAAAAGCGAGCAGGCTGCGGGATCGTTTAGCGTCGATATTCTAGCCGAAGACGAGGATAGTAATTTCGTCATCATCGAAAACCAACTCGAAAAGAGCGATCACGACCATCTCGGCAAGCTCATCACCTACCTCACCGCCTTCGACGCCAAACGCGCCGTCTGGATTCGTTGTACGGAGCCCGGACCGGAGCATATCCAAAGCGATCCCCGCGGCTTAACCGGTCATGCTCGACGCCCTCTTAAGTTTCATCTTTTTAAGGTCGAAGCGATTCGGATTGATGACTCACCGCACCGCGGATGCCGTCATTTACCAGTATCGTCGGCCTGCGCGAAGAATCTCGCCAGGTGGGAGAATTCAAACGCGATCTTGTCGAGAAGGAAGAGCAACGATACAAATTCTGGAGTGCCCTGCTGCATGAGTGCGCTAATCGACAAGACCGAGCTTCACGCCCGTATCTCCCCCAGCCACAAAACTTGGATCGGAACGAGTAAAGCAGGATTTCAATACAATTATGTTGTGTGGCAGCACAGTACCCGTGTCGAGCTTTATATCGACCGTGGTAAGGGTGCTGAAGAAAAGAACGAGCTATGAGTCAAGGAGCAACAGGAGCACATGACCAATGAAGTACGTGAAAA
>JAXHMC010000010.1:0-49065 GCA_034521635.1 Trueperaceae bacterium
TTCTGCAACTGATAAAAAAGTTGTCCCCGAAGATATCCAGGTACTGCCGCAGCGTCTGTTCGCCCGTCTTTCGCCGGCGTCTAACAGCGTCCGCGGAATCTGCGCCCCCAAACACCCCGACAGCGCGATCACACCCTCGCTGTACTCGCGGAGCAGTTCGTGGTCGACGCGCGGCTTCATGTAGAACCCCTCGAGCCACGCCCGCGAGTTAAGCTTGCACAGGTTCTGGTAGCCGACAAAGTTTTTCGCGAGCAGCGTCAGGTGAAAGTAGCCGCCGTCGAGCTTGCTGCTCGGCTTCTTCCGATCGTGCCGCGACCCGGCGGTCACGTACGCCTCGAACCCTAAAATCGGCTTGACGCCCGCCGCCGTCGCGATCTTGTAAAACTCGACCGCCCCGTGCATGTTGCCGTGGTCGGTCATCGCTAGTGTCGGGTTGTCCGGCGTAACCTCTTTGACCCACGAAATCAGGTCTTTGATCCGCGCCGCCCCGTCGAGCAAGCTGTACGCGGTGTGCTGGTGGAGGTGCGCGAACTGTTTAGGGACGACGATATTAGATGGGGTATCAGAGGGTGCGTGCGCCATGCCTCTATGGTAGCGAATCACGCCGCCGCCCCGCGTTAGCTTGGCCGTAGACACCGCCCGCAAATTCGGGTTGACGACACCGCCCGGTTCCCCGAAACTTTCCTGTTTCTGTTGCGCGACACAATCGGGGTCGGCTTTTTCCGCACCGTCGTCGTTCGTCGTCGTTATGCGTCACCCCACACTTGCCGCCATACTACCGTCGCTACAGCCCGTCTGTCTCGACACTTGCCTCGTACACTGTCGGTCTTTACAGCGAGACTGAGCGACGCGGCTCTCGTGTCCTACGCGGACACCCTACGGTTTAGGCGCTGTCTGCCAGACGCTAGTTGAGTGTAGATTTGGTGTCGGCGTGCTGCTCGGCGGCTAGCTCGAGCCGTTCGCCGACCTGCTCTAAAACCTCGTGGGTCGCGGTGTTGACGCTGTAACCACCGGGCAGCCGGACGATTAGCGCGTCGTGCTCGTCGCAAAAACGCTTGACCTCGGAAAACACGTGGCTCGACCAGCGGATAAGCAGCAGCACCAGCTTGGCCTCGTCGCGAGCGATGTAGGGCTCGAAATGGTAAATGCTCTGGTGGGGCTGGCTCTCGATCCAGTTCACCTCGCACGCCCAAGCGCGTTCGTACTGCTGAACAGTCTCGCGGCGCGGCTCGCCGCCGATCACCACCACAGTTCCGCCACCCAAAAGCTGCCGTAGCCGCAGCACCGACTCGCTCGGAGCGCTTTCGGGCAGTGGGGGAGGGGTCTGACGCTGGCTGGCCTGACTAAGCGACAGCAGCGCCCTAGCCACCCCCCCCTCCGGCGGTACCTGGTCGGCGGGCAGCGATGCGAGCGGACGTAACGCCTCGCGTAGCCCTAGGTCGCTTTCGGGCATCCCGTCGGCGATCAGGTCTTCGACCGCCGTGGTGATCTTGCCCCAGTCGTGTTCCGGGTTGTGGCTCCGGTTCGCGACCTTCTTCGCGTGGTAGCCGATCTGGTTGAGCTGTTTGCGGCGCCACTCCGCGTTCTCGTGGTGCAGCTCGACGCGCCGTTCTATCGACAAGCGGCGTTCGTCGCGCGCCTCCGTCGCGCCCGGATCGACCGGGTGCTCGAGCCTCAAAAAACCTAGATAGACCTGCTCGGCCTGCGCGTAGTCGCGTAACTCCTGAAACACCGCGTTCTGGTCGGGGTCGAACCAGAGGCGCTCGGGGCCGTCACTCCGCACCTCGGCGACCGTCACCCGTACCGCCGCCTGCACCTCGGCGAGCAGTCTCGCCACGTCTTTAGCCGCCTCGCGGCTTACCGCGCCGTTGCGGTCGTCGTCTCGGTAACGCTGCCACAGCGCCACGACTTCGGCGAGCTGACGGTAGTTTTCGGCGAGCTGCCCGATCACGTCGCTTGCGTACGGGTTGACCACGTTCGGGTCGAACATCCAGAGCGCACACCCGGCCTCGCGCGCTTCGTCTTTAAGTGCGTTGCGGTAGGCGATCGCTTCGGGGTCGGTGGTGTAGCCGTACTGCTCGAGCCACCGACAGGCTCGAGCCTTAAGCCGCACGTGCGCCGTCACCCGCTCGGCGTCGAACGGTAAATGCTTGGCCTCGAAGTTTATCGCCTCGTCGTCGTCGCTCGGCGTTGTCGGGGCGCTGCGCTGCGCGACGAGCAGCCGGTCGATGTCTTCGGGGCTCGCCGGTTCGGGCGCGTCACCGTCGGGTACACCGTCGGGTACGACAACGTCTCGAACATCCGGCGTCTCGCGCGTGGTCTCGCTAGGAGTCGTGCTCGTGGTCTGGCTGCTGTCGTCTTCGGTAAGCGCCAGTACGCTCTGTGCTAACTCTCGCAGCACCGTCCGCAGTTCGGGGTCGTGCTCCGCGCGCTCTAGGAGGACCGCAAAAAGTTGATTGAGGTGGCCGAACGCGTCGGCGACATCACGAATCTTCGGTTGTCGTATTTCGTCCGGCATAGAAAACCCCTATCTTTCTTTATAAAACGCTGACAAATTCTCTGTATTCTAACGGGTGTAGCTTGAACGAGTTTCGCGCCTGTCCTGTGAGCGTACCGATTGCGACCGCGCGGCGCGGCTAAAACACCGTTCGGCTGTTGTGCTGCTAGCGATGCGAACATCCTCTATCCTAACGTCGGGCAGCTGTGAGACGTGTGAAACAGCGTCGCCCACCGGCGCAAAGAATGCATCTACTTGCGTATACAAAACCCGGTCCGAGCGCCGTGTTACCGACCGTCGCTTAGAGCGTCTAACACGCCGATCGCCTCGTCGGCCCGTCCGCTCGGCACGAACAGGTGATCGTGATAGAACGCCGCGACGGCGTTGGCACTGATGCCCGCATTGGCGAGCGCCGCCGTAACCGCCGCGAGCAGCCCGACCGCGTGCAGGCTCGAATAGACCCGCAGCGTGATCCGCCGAAACGTCCCCCGAAACGCCAACCCCGCACCGACCGCGTCGTCTCTGCTCAGCACGAGGCTCACCCCTTCGTCCTCCCGAAACGTCGCGATAGGCGAGACGCCGGCCTGTAACCCCGCCCACGCGCTTTCGGAAACCGTGCAAAACACGTACGTCTCCGCGTCTAACGTCGGTGCTAGCGTCGCGAGCAGCCGCGCGAGATCCGTCTCGCCGCCACGAACATCTCCGGAAACGCTGTCGGAGACACGGTCATCAGACACGGTCGTCAGCGCCGTCGTGAACGTCCCCAGGCACGATATCTCCGGGCGCGGTATCCATCTAGTCGAACGTCTCCTGCTCCGCGAGCTCGAACAGCTGCCGGGCCATCTCGTCGATAGCCTGCGCGCGCGACACCGCGAGCCGCCACGGTTGCGGGATCGCCGTCACGCCGTAGTAGGCGCCCGCGATCTGGCCGTAGACCGCGCCGGTCGTGTCGGCATCGTCGCCTAGATTGACCGCTTTAAGCGCCCCCTCCTCGAAGCTATCGCTCGACGCGAACGCCCACAGCGCCGCTTCGAGACAAGCTACGACGTAGCCCGTACCGCGAATCTTCGGGGGCTCTTTACGGCGAAACGACCCGGCGGCGACCGCCTCGACTTCGGGGGTCAGCGGCAGCCGCTCCCAGGCGCCCGCGACCGGGCTGTAGAGGGGCTCGAGCACCCCCTCTTTACCCTCCCCGTTCACCAAGCCCACCATGATCCCCGCCGCGTACCGACACGCATCGACACAGGTCCGCGCCCCGTGCGTCGTCTCCGAACTCTCCGCCGCCCGCAGCAGGGCGAGGGCGGGCTGATTCGCGTAGGCGAGCGGGACCGGCGCGAGCCGCATCAGCGAACCGTTTCCGGCCCGGTTCGGGTCGCGGCTCCCGGCGTAGGCGTCGCCGGTCTTTTCGAACCTTTCGAGCGCCGTGCGCGTGGTGTTGCCGATATCGAAACAGTGTCCGGTACTGCTGAGGTAACCCTCGCGGTACCAGCGGACGTAGCGCAGCATCTGGTCGTGAGCGTCGAAACTTTCGCGGCGGATCAGGCTGTCGGCGAGGCAGAGCGCCATCGAGGTGTCGTCGGTCCACTGACCGGGCTCGAGCCCGAACGGCCCCCCACCGACCATATCCGTAATCGGCTCGAACGACCCCGGCGGCATAAACTCTAGCGTCGTGCCGAGCGCGTCGCCGACCGCCAAACCGAGCAGCGCCCCCCGGTAGTGCTCGAGCCGCGTCGTCATTTCCGCCCCGCGAGGGTCACTGTGTTGTTATGCGCTGTGTTGTCACGCGCTGCGCCGTTACGCGCCGAGACGTCTTTTTCTGCGTTGTAAGGCGGTTCTAAATCCATACATCAGTATAGAGCCTACCCTTTCGACCGGTCTACACCGCCTCGCTCGGGAGGCCGCAAAAACTTGAGCGGCAGCAGCGCCACAACCGCGAGCAGCAGCACCGGTAGCGCCGACCAGAGCAGCGTCGACACGTAGCCCCCGAACAGGTCTTTGCCGAGCGCAAACAGAAACGGCCCCGCCGCCGTCCCCGCCACCGACAGCGTGATCGCGAACCCCTTGATCGCGCCGAGATGCTGCCGCCCGAAGTAGTACGCGTACACGCTCCCCGTCACCCCGCCCTTGATCCCCTGGGTGATGCCGAGCATAACCCCGTACGGGATCAGCAGCGCCGGCACGATGAACGCCGCCGTCACCAGCGCCGCCGCCTGCAGGGTAAGCATCGCACTAAGCAGAATCTTAGGCGAGATCCGGTCCATAAGCACCCCACCGGTAAAGTTGCCTGCCGCCGTCAACAGACCGAACGGCACGAACACCGCCGCCGCCGCGACCCGCTCGAGCCCCCCCACCGCCATCAGGTCGTAGTGATGAAACACCAGCCCCGTACCGAACGCCGCGATCAGCACGTCCCCGCCGATAAACAGCCAGTAGAGCGGGGTCCGCTTCGCTTCGCCCGGCGTCGCGTTGTACTCGTCGACTACCGGCGCCGTCTCGCCGCGCTTGACCCGCCCGTCCGGCACCTCGCCGTAGCGCTCCGGTTGGCTCCGGTAGAGCAGCCAGCCGATCGGCAAGATCGTCACCGCGACCAGCCCTCCGAGCAGCATGTACGCCCCCCGCCACCCAAACGCCCCGAGCAGCGTTTCGATCAGCAGCGGAAAAAACGCCGTCGCCAGCGCCATGCCGAGCCCCGACAACCCGATCGCGAAGCCGCGCCGCCGCACAAACCACAAGTTGATCACGTGCAGGCTGACCAGGCTAAGCGACCCCTGCCCCAGCCCTCGAATCAGCAAAAACCCGACCAGCAACATGCCGAGCCCCTGCACCAGCCCCATAAACACGCACGCCAGCGCGAACAGCCCCGCGATCGCCACCACCGCCACGCGCGGCCCGCGCCGGTCGATAAAACGCCCCACAAACGGCAGCGAAAACGCCCCCGCCAGCGTCCCGAACGTATAGAGCAGCGACACCGTCGACCGCGACACGCCCAAATCGGCGATAATCGGGTCGAGAAACACCGACACCCCGAGCGTCTGTCCGGGCGTCGTCATCATCATGCCGAAGGTCGCCGCGCCGAGGACCGTCCACCCGTAAAAGAAGGGCGTCCTCTGGATCACGCGGCTTTTCTGTGGTGCTGAATCGTGTTGAGAAGAGTCGGTCGTGTTCATCGGAATAACCCTACACCCGCACCGCGACCGATAGGCCGAGGCCTATAACATCGCCCGCTCTCGCCTCGTCGTGCACGGCAGATGACAACCCTTAAACAGCGCTACTCAATACAATCCCGACTTGCCTACGTCACCATATGTGACAGTACTATTTATCTGAATCGTATTATCTGAATCGTAGTGGCTCATCCAGCCTAAAACAGTGCGTAATTAGGTTTCGTCGTGACACATTTTTCAGAACTCTACACGGAGATTTTCGAATTTCGGGGGACCGTTCGGTGCGGCGCAGCGATTCTAGACGTGCATGGTTACAGTAGGGTGCGCCCATGCGCACCGCACGGCCACCAGCACCCGTATTTGCCACAACGAGTGCGCCTGCAGAATGCCTTCTGCCCAGCAGGATATCGACGCGTAGGAGTCCAGCTTAGCGTAAGCTGTATACGAGTTCGTGTAAGCTGTCGGTATCTAACCCAGCAGCTAACTCGGTATCCAGCAATATAGAGGGTGGTGTATAGATCCGCAGCAGAGACGAGTGAAGCGCCAATCGGTCGTCGGTGTCATACGGACCAGTCAAGTGGCTACGACCATCGCCGTGCTAGAAAGTTGCGACTGTGCAAGCATCAGCTGTGCGGAGACAGTCGCGCAAGACTGAGGTGCGGATACAGGTACAGAGACCCAGCTAAAAACACGGATGCGCCAGCCCGCCATCGTTCTCGGGTGTCACCCGCTGCCAAGTCTTTGTGTACACACCGGATCACATGATCAGCTCCTCGTAACACCGGGTTCTACGGAATCATGGGTCTGTGATACCGGGCCTCTAACACTCGATCTTCAAGGTTGGCCGTGACTGCTGGGAGGGCATACCGATCACAAAAAACGATGCGCGACA
This sequence comes from Trueperaceae bacterium, assembly GCA_034521635.1. GTDB lineage: Bacteria > Deinococcota > Deinococci > Deinococcales > Trueperaceae > JAXHMC01. The sequence goes on from JAXHMC010000010.1 coordinate 6,554, forward strand.
CCATCACATACCGCCCGACATGGGCCGTAACACCGAACACACCACAGACAAGCAGACCTCGATCGAGCGGCTCGTCCGGGTCGCGACCGGCATCGTAGGGGCGTCGTTTGCCTACTTGGCCCGAAACAAGGGCGCTGACTGGGAGTGTCTCTACGCGCTCGGCAGCCCGGCAGCGCGCTTTGCCGATGTTTTGCTCGACGTTACGAGCGGCACCGAAACCGCCTCGGCGCACGACATCACCGTCGTCCTCGACGCCGCCCAGGATCCGCGTTACGCCGCCCACCCGCACGTCGACGGGGCTCCGTTCGCACGCTTTTTTGTCAGCGTCCCGCTGTTCGACGACGCCCGGCAACTGGTCGGGGTGTTGTCGCTACTCGGCCCCCAACCCCGTGACGACCTTCCGCCCGGCGACCTCGCCACCCTTACCGACCTCGCTGCGGTCATCGCGACGATGCTAGGCGAGCATCCGACCACCCCGGCGCTCAGCCCGCTCGAAGTGCCCCCTGCCGAGAGCCCCGAAGCTTCCGAACAGCCGGCCACACCACTGCGGCTCGAGCCCTGGTTTCGCGAACTGCTCGACAACATCGAGGACCCGGTCTGGATCAAGGACGACGAGGGGCGCTATCTGCTCGTCAACCGAGCCCTTGCCGAGGCGTTAGGAACGAGCGCCGCTGCGATGCTCGGGCGCCGCGACCACGACCTAGACATCACCCGCCGAGAGCGCCGCGACGCCGATGTCGAACGGGTCGTGCGCCGCGATCAGGAGGTGCTCGAGCAGCAGCAGGCACTCTGCTACGAGCTCGAGCTCGGCTACGGCGACCGCACACAGGCTTACCTCGTCCGCAAAGCCCCTCTCGAAGTCGGCGGCGTACACGGTACCATCGGCATCGGACGCGACATCACCGAGCGCAAAGAGGCCGAACGCGACCGTGACGACCAGCGCCACCTCCTCGAAGCGGTCATCGACGCCATGCCGGACATCGTGGTCGTCGCGAACACACGCGGCGAGATGACGCTCTTTAACGCGACTGCCGAGCGGCTGGTCGGCCTCGGCAAAACCGACCGGCCCGCCGACGCGTGGCCCGAACACTACGGCGTCTTCCGTCCCGACGGCGTCACGCCCTTTAACCGCGACGACCTCCCTATCGTCCGGGCGCTGCGCGGCGAACAGGGCCGGGGGCTCGAGCAGCTGCTCCGCAACCCCAACATCCCCGAAGGCCGCCTGGTCAGCGTCGACTACACGCCGGTCTACAACGACCGGGGCGAGATCTGGGCGGCCCTCAACGTCGCCCGCGACATCGGTCCGCAGCGGCGCTTAGAGCAGGAGCGTCAGGCGCTGCTAGAGCGCGAACAGGCCGCCCGCACCGAGAGCGACCGGGTCACCGCACAGCTCGCCGACATCCTCGCGAGCATCCCCGACCCCTTCTTTTCGCTCGACCGCGACTGGCGTTTTCGCTACCTGAACGCCCCCGCCGAACGCCTGGTCGGGCGTGCCCGGGCCGAGCTGTTAGGCCAGAACTTTCTCGACCAGTTCGACGACGTCCGCGACACGACCTTCTACCACAACATCGCCGCGGCGCTACGCGACGACAAACCGGTCGGCTTTGAAGGGTTTTACGAACCGCTCGGGCGCTGGCTCGAGCTCCACGCCTTTCCGTCTGCTCAGGGCGTTTCGGTCTACTGCCGCGACATTAGCGAGCGCAAAGCCCAGGAGGCCGCGCTCGCCGCGAGCAACGAACGGGTCAAAAACATCCTCGAAAGCGTGACCGACGCCTTTTTCTCGCTCGACTACAACTGGCGTTTTAGCTACGTCAACGAAACCGCCGAACAGACGCTCGGCGTCGTGCGTGACGAGCTGCTCGGCAAAAACATCTGGGACGTCTTCGCCGACGCGGTCGGCACGGAGTTCTTTACCGCCTACCAGCAGGTGATGACCGAGCGCGTCCCGACGAGCTTTGAAGCGTACTACTCGACCCTCGACATCTGGTTTAGCGTTAACGCCTACCCGAGCAGCGAGGGGATATCGGTCTTTTTTCGGGACGTTAGCGAGCGAAAACGTGCCGAACTGGCGTTGCGCGAGACCAACGAGACGCTGCGTAGCGTCTACAACGGTAGCGGCCTGATGATGGGCACCGTCGAGCTTCGTGGTGACGCGTTTGTCCACATCTTCGACAACCGCCGGGCTCGAGCCTTCTTCACCCCCGCCGCGCCGGACGCGGACGAACCGGTCGTCCTCGGCGCCGACGTCCGCGACCACTGGCGTCACGCTTTTCGCAGCGCCCGCACGAGCAAAGAGCCGCAGCAGTTCGAGTACCGCCACCCCCAGGGCGAGCGCTGGCTCAGGGTCACCGTCAACCATATCGACTACAGCCCGCACGGCCACCCCCGCTTCTCCTACGTCGCCGACGACGTGACCGAACGCAAACGTGCTTCCGAGGCGCTCGTCGTAGCCAAAGAGGAGGCCGAGCGCGCCAACGCCGCCAAAAGCGAGTTTCTGTCGCGGATGAGCCACGAACTGCGCACCCCACTCAACGCGATTTTGGGTTTCGCGCAGCTGTTAGAGCTTAGCAGCGACCTTTGCGAAGAAGACGCGGACGCGATCCAAGACATCCTCAAAGCGGGCCAGCACCTCCTGAGCCTTATCGACGAAGTCCTAGACATCGCCCGTATCGAAGCCGGGCGGATGGATCTGTCGTTAGAACCGGTCGACGTCACCGATCTCGCCCAGCAGTCGCTCGAGCTGATCGAAAATCAGGCTGCCGAGCGCGCTATCGACCTCCACCTCCAGCTCTCGCGTCGTCACTTTGTCCAGGCCGACAGCCAGCGGTTACGCCAGGTGCTCCTTAACCTCCTCTCGAACGCGGTCAAGTACAACCGTCCGGACGGCTGGGTCGTGATTAGCTCCGAAGTCCACGACCAGACCCTCCGCCTCAGCGTTCGCGACAGCGGTCCTGGTATCGACCCCGCCTCGCACCGCGTCATCTTCGACGCCTTCGAACGTCTCGGCGCGGCCCAGCGCGGCATCGACGGTACCGGCATCGGGCTCGCCCTCTCCAAGCAGCTTACCGAACTGATGGACGGCACCATCGGGGTGAGCAGCACGCCGGGGCAGGGGAGTACGTTCTGGCTCGAGCTCCCCCTTACCTCCGACCCCACCGAGCACCACGCTGCCGCCGACCGCGCCACCGCCGCGACCCTGTCGCTAAGCGACCGCCCGCAGACGCTCCTCTATATCGAAGACAACCTGCCTAACCTGCGGCTCTTGGAGCGGATCGTCCGCCGCTACAGCAACCTAGATCTCCTCTCCGCGATGCAGGGCTCGCTCGGCTTCGCCCTTGCCGCCGACCAGCAGCCCGATGTGATCTTGCTCGACCTCCACCTCCCCGACCAGAACGGCAGCGACCTGCTTGACAAGCTCCAGCGCGACCCTCGCACCCGCGACATCCCCGTCATCGTTGTAAGCGCCGACGCGACCCCCGGTCGGATCCGCCGCCTTACCGAACAGGGCGCCTACGCCTACCTCACCAAGCCGTTCGACGTCCCTAAGCTGCTCGGGTTGCTAAGCGATATCTTCGACGACGCCGACGACGCCTAAAACGCCCTGTGGCGCGCCAAAAAAAGCGAGCGCCCTCGCCTCACCCGAGGTCCGCTCGCGCCGCGCTAGCGTCCTTAACGGACGCAGGTCAGCAACCCTTCGCCGTAGCTCGCGAGGTAGCAGGTTGTGTCGCCGTCTCGAAAACGGTAGACCCGTTGTATCCCGGCCCCCGCATTAGAAAAGTTGATCAGCGATAGGGATGTGGTTTCGACAAAGCTCTCCTGGACCGGCATAAGCTGCGGCGTACTCGGCGACGCGCCAAAGAGCGGCGCTTCGCTCTGCTGACCGACCAGCAACCCGAGCCCGAACGCGACGACAACCACCAGCATGATTAAAACAGAACGTGTACTCATAGCTATAGTGTAGTGGCTCGAGCCCTCCCCCCATCCCAAAAATCCGACTTTTGCCCGGTCCGGCGTCGAAAACGTCACCGTCTCGCGCCGCCCCGGTGCCGTAGGATAGATGCTATGCCGTGCCATGCACCCTCCCCGGCCCCGCGCCGCCTCCTCTCGCGCTTCGCGCTGCTCGCCCTGCTTTTGCTGCTCGCCGCCTGCGCCCCCCGCACCGGCGCCGCCCAAAACGTCGGCGGCGTCCTCGCCTCGACCGAACTCCCGCTCGTCAACGGCAGCATCACCCTCTCGCGCGGCGTTGTCGCGACCCCACCCCCGTCGTCGGGGCCGCTCGCGTCGGGGCTAAACAAGCGCCTCGGCGCGGTCCGTATCGACCGGATTAGCTTCTACCAGGCCGTCGCCGCCCAAACCGACAACGACCCCGCCACCGCCGCCTGTGGCGGTAATCTCGGCCCCTGGATCCAGATCGCCGTAAGCCGCGACCTCCTGCCGAGCTTTCCGTGCGGCTCGCTCGTCCGCCTCCAGCTCGACCGGCCCGTCGCCGGTATCGAGTGGCTCGACGCTATCGTCTACGACACCATGAACCCGCGCTACCGCAACACCGTCGACATCCTCGTCGGCACCCGCGAACCCGCGCTCCGTTACGGCATTACGTCGGGCGTTCTCTACTACTAACAGCAGGGCTACGAAACATCGCTTTTCGTGTAAAGCATCAGGCTCGGTGCTAGGCCAACGTGATTGCTGCGGTGTCGCTTTGTGTAGAGCAGCGTTTCGTGGAACTGCTACGTTGCTCTAGCGAGAGTTCGAAGTATTTCTCTGACGCGCGAGCCCACTGCGAGCCGTCTGTGTAGGCATACTTCGGGGAAACGCTACCGATACAGGTAAAAACCAATAGTATTTCCGGCATCGCTGCACTAGTACAGGTGTGTCTATACCGGCGGGGGCTCGAGCCGTAAACTGTCTCTAGCTTACAGGTACGCCCGGACCGACCGGCGTTTCTCCAACAACCCGTTCGACTGACACCGCGACACAAGCGTCTTTCACATGCTGGGGGGCAAGGATGACCACAACGCTACACACCCTAAGACACCAGGTCGACACCAACCTAGACACGCTGCGGCACCTGCTCTGCGAGCGCCGCGACCACCTCGACCGAGACATCGCTGACTTTGTCGCCGACTACCTCGTATCGCTCGAGCGCGACCTCCAACTCGCCGTCGCCGAACGCGCCGAGGGTCGTCTGCTCCTGATCGCCGAAGACGTCGACGACCTGCTCGCCGACACCCGTTTGCGCATCGTCAGGCGGGGCGGTCAGCTCTAAGGCCCGCCCGGTCACCCGGTCACCGACAGCGCGTCGTCGCGGCGCTATAATGACAAAACAATGGTTGTTCGCGACAATGGTTTGAGTCTCTACGACCGCGAGCGGCAGGCGCGGCGCGACCGGGTCGAACGGGCGTTCGCGTCTTTTACACAGCGCGTCCACCCCGACATGACCCGCGAAATCGTCGTGTCGCCCGACCTCTACGACCTTTTAGCCGACAATCTACCCGACGTGCTCGGCGGGTCGCTCGGTATTAGGGTGCGGCTCGAGCCCTCCCTGTCCGGCACCGTCGCCCACGCTATCGGCACCGACGGCACCCGCCGTCACTCGTTCGCGATGCGCCCGCCCGGCGCCCGTCTGGTCGGCGCGCCCCGTCAGCAGCCCCGACGCTTCGGGCTACCGCGCTTTCTGCAACGTCTCTTCTGGAAACAGCGTCTTTTCTGGACTAAGCACGTGCGCACTGACGACGTCATGCCGGACAATGTGCTGTCAGACAACAACGTGGCGCCGGACAACGTCTACCGTCTCGGCTACGCTGCCGATGACGAGTCCCGCCGCGACCGACACGTCTAACCGACCGACCAGCTTTCGGGAAAATACGTCTCTGCAAACACCTCGCGTGCCTCTGCGAGCATCGCCGCCCACTCCGGCGGACGGTAACGGTCGGACAGGTGAATAAGGACGAGCTTTGCCGCGCCCGCGTCGGCGGCGAGTTGCGCCGCTTGGGTCGCGGTCAGGTGATGATTACGCCGTGCGAGATGGCTGTCGCTGTGACGGTACTGGCTTTCGCACACGATGGTCGTCTGGTCGTCGAGCAGCGGCAGCAGCGTGTCGTGGGCGCGGTCGTCGAGCAGAAAGTCGGTCAGGTAGGCTACCGCCTCGCCCCGGCGGCTTCGCAACAGGTCGCGGCGGAGCGGCGCGGCGTCGTAGTCTCGGTCGCCGATCCGTACGGTGCTGACGTTAGCGTCTTTGAGGTGCTCGAGCCACCCCCCTGCCGGCAACCCGCTCCGCTGCAACGCCGCCTTGTCGACGTTAAGTCGTGGTTTTTCACGCACCACAAACGCGAGTGACGGCGTGAGGTGATCCATAAGCCGCGCCTCTACGCTTAACTCCTTCGTGTCGACGATAACCCCGTCAAAGTCTCGCGTGCCCGCGTCGTGCGCCCGCGCGAACGCCTCCCGCAACAGAAAGCGCCGCCCCCGCACTTCGGTCGGCGCGACGTCGTGCACCACCCACTCGCCCGGCTGCGAAGCGTAGTTCCACATAAAGCCGCGAAAGCGGTGCTGCATAATCCGCGCCGTCTCCGGCGGGCCCCACACGTGGTTCGGACGGTCGGGCCGGTTAAAATTGCGGCGAAACAGGTCGTCGAAGCCGCCGATGTGGTCCATGTGCAAGTGTGACAGAAACAGATGGTCGAGGGCGTGCAGGTCGGAGGGCTCGAGCCCCCGCACACACCCCGCCCCGCAGTCGAACAGCAGGCGGTACGTCCGCTGCCCGCTATGCACCCACACAAACAGCGCGTTGTCGTGTTCCGGCCCTCCCAACACGCGTAGGGTGATACTCATCTACCGGAGTCGCGTCGTGGGAGTCGCGTCGTGATCACAGGCGTCGGCGCTAGTCGCGGCTGATATAGACCGACCCGTCGAACTTCCAGGTCGCGTGGGGCGTGTCTTCGCCGGTGTCGCGCGGTACGTCGAGTGTAAAGTCGTCGAAGTCGAGCTGTAACGGGGGGTTTTCGAGCCGGTCGTAGACCTGCTGGCCGAGGTCGACGAAGGTCGTCCGTCCGCTCAGGTGGAGCCGCTCGTCGGATGTTTGGGGTACGTTGTCGTCACTCATAACGCCATTGTACGGCAAACGCGCCCCGTGACCGCAAGCGTAAGCCAAAACTTTTGCGGATTATGCGGCTTCGTCCGGCACGCTCACGAGCAGCGCGAGCATCGCCCCGCCGGCGGCGACCGCGGCGATAAGGTACTGCCAGCGCGGAAAAAAGAGGGCGAGGACGGCGGCCCCGACCTGAGCGGCGGCGGTGAGGTGGTAGGGCTCGAGCCACCCCCGCCACCACCCCGTCACCAGATGCCCGAACGCCAACAGCCCGAGCCAGAACACGCCCAGATACCCGACCAGCCCCCCGAGCGCCCTAATCTGAAACGCCGCCGCGCTCACGAGCAGTCCGAGCGCGATAAGCCCGAGCCACAGGGCGAAAAATCGCTGTTGTGGTGACTCTTGTTGTGGTGACTCTTGTTGTGGTGATCCTGCGGGCTCGAGCCTCCCCGCCTCGCGCATCTGCCACACCCCGAACACCACCAGCCCGAGCCACAACCAGAGCGCGTTCTGCACCGGGTAGACGTGTACCGACAAAAACCCGAAAAACACCAGCAACGTCCAGACCAGATAGATCCGCCGCACCGGCGTCCAAAAACTCGGCTCGATCAAACGAGAAAAATCCATGCCACCATCTTAAAGTCCCAGCCGCACCCGACAATCCCCTCTACAGCGAGATCGCCCGCCACGACAAACCGAGGCCGCTGCCGACCCCGGTCGCCGCGAGACGTGTTCGGAACGTCTCTATCGGTGTTACTCATCATGTTTCTAGCGACGTCTCTGTCGGCACTTCTAGGGCGCTACGACAACCCCGCCGCCTTAAACGCCTCCTGCACGATATCCTGCGCTTCGCCGATGAGCCGCTCGAGGTGCTGCTCGCCCTTAAAGCTCTCTGCGTAGATCTTGTAGATGTCTTCGGTGCCCGACGGACGCGCTGCAAACCAGCCGTTTTCGGTCACGACCTTAAGCCCGCCGATAGGCGCGTCGTTGCCCGGCGCCCGGGTCAGCTTGTCGACGATCGGCTCTCCGGCGAGTTCGCTCGCTTCGACCATATCCGGCGACAGCTCTTTAAGCGCCGCCTTCTGCGCGCTGTTGGCCGGGGCGTCGAGCCGGTTGTAGACGGGCGAGCCGAACTTTTCTTCGAGGTCGCGGTAGTGCTCGCCCGGATCGCGCCCGGTCGTAGCGGTAATCTCTGCTGCGAGCAGATCGAGGATGATGCCGTCCTTGTCGGTGCTCCACGGGCCGCCGTTACGCCGCAAAAACGACGCGCCCGCACTCTCTTCGCCGCCGAACCCGTAAGAGCCGTCTAGCAGCCCGTCGACGAACCACTTAAACCCGACCGGCACTTCGGCGAGGCGGCGGCCCAAGTTTTTGGCGACCCGGTCGATCATCGAGCTCGACACCAGTGTCTTACCGATTGCGGCGTCTGCGGGCCAGTCGGGCCGGTTCTGAAACAGATAGGAGATCGCGACCGCGAGGTAGTGGTTCGGGTTCATCAGCCCCGAACTCTTGGTGACGATACCGTGACGGTCGAAGTCCGGGTCGTTGCCGAAGGCGATGTCGAAACGGTCTTTAAGGTCGATCAGGCTCGCCATCGCGTACGGCGACGAGCAGTCCATCCGCACCTTGCCGTCTTTGTCGACGGTCATAAAGCTAAAGGTCGGGTCGACGCGGCGGTTGACGACCTCTAGGTTTAGCCCGTACATCTCCGCGATCGGATCCCAGAAGTTGATCCCCGCCCCCCCCATCGGATCGACCCCGATACGGAGCCCGGCCCCCGCGATCGCGTCCATATCGACCACGTTGTTCAGATCCCGGACGTAGGGCGTGATGTAGTCGTACTCGTGGGTCGTCTCCGCCCGCAGCGCCCGCTCGAACGGTGTCCGCTTCACGTCGGCGAGGCCACCCTTGAGGATCTCGTTCGCCCGTTTCTGTACCGCGCCGGTGATCTCGGTGCCGGCGGGCCCGCCACTCGGCGGATTGTACTTGTAGCCGCCGTCGCCCGGCGGGTTGTGCGACGGCGTAATGACCACCCCGTCGGCGAGCCCCGTGTCGCGTCCCTGGTTATAGGTCAGAATCGCGTGCGAGATAACCGGCGTCGGCGTGTAGCCGAGCCCCGCCTGCACCCGCACCGTTACGCCGTTGGCGGCAAACACCTCTACGGCGGTCGCGAGCGCCGGTTCGGAGAGCGCGTGGGTGTCCATGCCGAGGTGGAGCGGCCCGTCGATCCCCTGCTGCTGCCGGTATTCGCACAGCGCCTGCGTCACCGCCAAGATATGGACCTCGTTAAAGCTATTCTCGACCGAGCTACCCCGGTGCCCCGACGTTCCGAACGAGATCTGCTGTTCGGGGTTGTCGGGGTCGGGCCGATAGGTGTAGTAGGCCGACACGAGTCGGGGGATGTTGACGAGGCGGTCGTGCGGTACCGGTTTGCCGGCGAGTTCGTGGACGCTCATAGAACCTCCTGTGATAGTTCGGGTCGTGATAGTTCGGGTCGTGATAGTTAGGGTCGTGGTGCGGTCGGCGTGTAGAACCGACGCTGCGGCGTACGGCTAACAGATCTCGTCGCTCGCGGTGCGCATAACGGTTCTAGGCGCGACGTCAGATGACGTTGCAACCGTCACGCTAGGCAACCATCGACGGTAACGCGGCCATGTGGAGCGACAATGCGTAGAACTTCTCTAGGTCACATCGTCTTCCACATCGTCTTCGGCGCACCGTAAACCAACCTCCGCGACGTTCTCGGTCGTGTCGTGATATCACAGCCGTAAAAAGCAGCCGTAAAAAAACGACGACCCGGTAACAGGTCGCCGTTTGCGGTTGTGGGGTCGTTACTCCCCGATGCTGTCTTTGAGCGCCTTACCCGCCTTAAACGCTGGGTACTTGCTCGCCGGAATCTGGATCTTTTCGGTCGTTCCCGGCTTGACCCCGGTACGTGCTTTGCGCTCGCGCACCTCGAAGGTGCCGAAGCCGGTAAGCTGCACTTTGGTGTCGTCGCTCAGATGGTCGGTGATCTGATCCATCATGGTGTCGATAACCGCCTTGACGTCTTTTTTGGTCATGTCGAGCTCTTCGGCGATCTGGTCGACGAGATCGGATTTAGAAACACTTTCGGGCATAATCTCCTCCTTCTGTGCTGGCGTAGAGTAAAAGCACTCTAGCCGAAAGCGCCGCGCAATGCAAGCTTTTATCGGCTCTAGCACGGCATTTTTAGGCGTCATGACGATATTGCAAGCTCTAAGCACGTTTCGGTACAAGCGCAAAAAGCACGTCTAGCACGGCAAAAACCTCCTCTAGCCGAATGGATGTCGACGGTAACGCGAAAATTGCCGGTCGGGCGATTGCGGCGGCGAGTTTAGCGGCTGTTTCGGTGGGGTTTAGGGGAGGGATCGAGCCCTCCCTCCCCGCACCCTCCCCCACAACACACCCCGCTGACGCCCGTCCCGTAGGATGCGGTAACAGACCCGCGCGCGACCGTCCGACCCTGTCAGCATCACGCTATCTTCGCACCATTATTTTAGGAGGTTCAGTGTGCCTTCCGTCGACCCCGCCCACCCCCCTCACGCCACCACCCCCCGAACGGTCCCCGATGGTGCGTCGCTCGACCACCCGGCGCTCTACTTTAACCGCGAACTCGGCGAGATCGACTTTAACTGGCGCGTCCTCGCCCAGGCGCTCGACGACCGCACCCCGCTGCTCGAGCGGGTCCGCTTCCTGGCGATTACCGCGAGCAACATCGACGAATTCGTCCAGAAACGGGTCGGAGGCCTCAAACGTCAGCAGGTCGCCGGCGTAAGCGCCCTCTCGCCCGACGGACGCACCCCGGGCGAACAGCTCGATCTTATCCGCATCGCCCTCCGCGACCTTTACGCAGCGATGACGAGCCTCTGGCACGACACTCTCTGTCCCGCACTTCGCGACCGCGCCGACATCGACGTCTGCACCTACGACGCGCTCTCTAAAGACCAGCAGGCCCACGTCGACCGCTACTTTCACGACAGCCTCTACCCGATCCTGACCCCGCTCGCCGTCGATCCCGGGCGGCCCTTCCCCTTTATCTCTAACCTCAGCCTGTCGCTCGCCGTCACGCTGCGCGAACCGGAGGGTGACACCGAACAGTTCGCCCGCATCAAGGTGCCCGCGAGCCGGGGGCGCTGGTTTTCGGTCGGCGGCGACAACCAGCTGATCGCGATCGAAGACATTATCGCCCACCACGTCGACAAGCTCTTTCCGGGGATGGAGGTGCTAGGCGTCTATCCGTTTCGCGTGACCCGCAACGCCAACATCGCCCGCGACGAGGAGGAGGCCGACGACCTGATCGCCATGATCTCCGAAGAGCTCCGCGAGCGCCGCTTCGCGCAGGTCGTAAGGCTCGAGCTCCCCTCCGCCATGCCCGAGAGCGTCCGCAGCTACCTCTGCCACAAACTCGCCCTTAGCGACGCCGACCTCTACGAGGTCGAAAGCCCGCTCGCCCTCACCGACCTCGCCGACCTCGCCGACTACCCGCGCCCCGGCCTGACCTACGAACCCTGGCAGCCCGTCATTCCGAAGCGCCTCGCCCCCGACCGCGACACCACCGCCGATATCTTCGCGGTCTTGCGCCAGAGCGATCTGCTCGTCCATCATCCCTACGAACTGTTTAGCGCCACCGTCCTCCGGCTGCTCGAAGAGGCCGCCGAAGACCCCCACGTCCTCGCCATCAAACAGACCCTCTACCGCACCTCCGACGACTCGCCGACCGTCGCCGCCCTCGTCCGCGCCGCCGAACTCGGCAAACAGGTCGCGGTGCTCGTCGAGGTCAAAGCCCGCTTCGACGAGGCCAACAACATCGAGTGGGGCAAAAAGCTCGAAGACGCCGGGGTCCACGTCGCCTACGGTATCGTCGGTCTAAAGACCCACGCCAAAGCGACGCTGATCGTCCGCGAAGAAACGCAGGGCATCCGCACCTACTGCCACATCGGTACCGGCAACTACCACGTCGAAACCGCCCGCCTCTACACCGACCTCGGCCTGCTTACCGCCTCGCCCGACATCGGCGAAGACGTCACCAACCTCTTCCACTACCTGACCGGCTACGCCCCCGAACAGCGCTATCACCGACTTCTCGTCGCGCCGCGCCACATGCGCGGCACCCTTTACGAGCTTATCGACGCCGAAATCGCGACCCAGCAGCGGGGCGGCGAAGGCCGCATCATCGCCAAAATGAACGGCCTCGACGACGTCGGCATTATCCAGAAGCTCTACGAGGCCTCGCAGGCGGGCGTCCGGATCGACCTGATCGTCCGCGGCCTGTCGCGCCTCCGCCCACAACTCCCCGGCTACAGCGACAACATCCGCCTGCTGAGCATCGTCGGTCGCTTTCTAGAGCACGACCGTGTTGTCTACTTCGGCAACGACGGCGACCCCCGGCTCTTTCTCGGCAGTGCCGACTGGCGCCACCGCAACCTGAGCGACCGTGTCGAAGCGCTCACCCCGGTTACCGCTCCCGACCTCAAAGAGCGCCTTATCGGCATCCTTGACGCCGCCCTGCGCGACAACCGCCTCGCTTGGGACCTATCCGCCGACGGCCAGTACCGCCAACGCCACCCCGGCGACGACGACCCGCGCGGTCTCCACCAGGTGCTGATGCACCGCGCCCGCGACACAACCGCTTAGCCCCCGGACATCGGCCCCGTCCAAACGGCTACCGTTCTCTCAGAGTTTAGTTGTAACGCATTTTTCGGCATCCTACACGGAGATTTTTAGATTTCGAGGGATGTTCTCGGTGCCCCATTTTAGAGTAGTCAGCCCAGTAGTAGCTCGTCTAGCCTAAAACGGTGCGCGAATGAGATGGCGTGACGATACGTTTTTCATCGTTCTAAACGGACTTTCTGCAAATCCAGGGAAACGTCTCCGATGCACTATTTTAGAGTAGTCAGCCTAGTAGGGTGCGCACCGCACCGCACCGCCAACATCTCCCACGTCCCAAACACGTCTCGAAAGCGATACGACGCCCGACACGTCTAGCAGTTCTACGAAACGTAGCCCCACGTCATAGCTCTAGCAGTTCCACGAAACATCGCTCCAGACAAAGCGTCACCGTCGATATCCGTCGAATGTGATGGTTGCCGGAGTCTGCGTGTGCGAATAGTTCGAAGCCCCAAACAGACGCGGGGCGACGTCGACCATCGCCCCGCTACTATCCGGCTCGTATCCTTTACAACGCGACCTTCGGCAGCTCGGCGAGCGACGCGTCGAGATTAACTTGGTCGTAGTGCTTGTCTTCGAGGTTGCCTGCAAAATAGTCGTCGTACGCCTGCATATCGAAGTGTCCGTGACCGCAGAGGTTAAACAGGATGGTGCGGCTGACGCCCTCCTCCTTGCACTTGAGCGCCTCGTCGATCGCGCCCTTGACGCCGTGGTTCGCTTCGGGGGCGGGCAGAATCCCTTCGGCGTGGGCGAACTGCACCCCGGCGGCGAAGCACTCGCGCTGGTGATAGGCCCGGGCTTCTAACAGCCCCAACTCTTTGAGGTGACTGATGAGCGCCGCCATACCGTGGTAGCGCAACCCCCCGGCGTGAAAACCGGGCGGGACGAAGCTCGAGCCCAACGTATACATCTTGACGAGCGGCGTCAGTTTGCCGGTATCCCCGAAGTCGTACGCGTACGTCCCCCGTGTCAGGCTCGGACACGCGGTCGGCTCCGTAGCGATCACCCGGATATCACTACCGCCGCGCAGCTTCCGCCCCAAAAACGGAAACGCGATCCCGGCCAGGTTACTCCCGCCGCCCGCCGGCGCGATAATCATGTCGGGCGCGTCACCGGCGAGCTCGAGCTGCTTGATCGCCTCCTGCCCGATAATGGTCTGGTGCAGCAGCACGTGGTTGAGAACGCTGCCGAGCGCGTAGCGGGTACCCTCGTCCTTAGCCGCCTTTTCGACCGCCTCGCTGATCGCGATCCCCAGACTCCCGGTCGTGTCCGGGTCTTTGGCTAAGATCGCCCGTCCCGCCGCCGTCTCTTCGCTCGGGCTCGGCACGCAGCGCGCTCCGTAACTCTCCATCAGCGCCCGCCGGTACGGCTTCTGCTGGTAGCTGACCCGCACCATAAACACCTCGATGTCGATACCGAACAGCGCCCCGGCAAACGCGAGCGCCGATCCCCACTGTCCCGCTCCGGTCTCGGTCGTAATCCGCTTGACGCCCTCTTCTTTGCTATAGAACGCCTGCGCGACCGCCGTGTTCGGCTTGTGGCTCCCCGACGGGCTCACCCCTTCGTACTTGTAGTAGATCTTGGCGGGCGTGTCGAGCAGCTTTTCTAACCGCCGCGCCCGGTAGAGCGGGCTCGGACGCCACTGCCGGTAGACGTCGCGTACCGGGGTCGGAATCTCGATCTCGCGCTCGCTGCTCACCTCCTGCGCGATCAGCGCCTGCGGAAACAGCGCCGACAGGTCGTTCGGGCCGAGCGGCTGACCCGTCTCCGGGTTGAGGGGTGGCGGGGCCGGTTCGGGCAGGTCGGCGGCGATGTTGTACCAGCTCGTCGGCAGTTCGGATTCGGGCAGAAAGATTTTGACGTCGTCCATGCAGGTCTCCTCCGGTTTTTTATGGTGAACGTGCGCGTTATCATAACCTTTATGGACACCGAGATAAACACCGACCGTGCCGACTCTCGCCTAGCGCGACACTGGTCTGACCGATGAAAGCCGAGCTATGAAGACCAAAACCTGTGCCCGCTGTGGCGAAGAACACACCACCCTCTACCGCGTCCAGACCGAAAAGGGGAGCAAGACCTGGATCTTCGTCTGCAAAGCGTGCGTCCTCGTTTTGCAGCAGGGCGATTACTACCGCTACGGCGGTACCTGGAAGGGTTACCGGCACTAGCCAGCGATTCCAGACGACGCTGCACCCATCACGTCCGACAGATACCAGCGGTGACGCTTTGTGCGGAGCAGCATTTCGTGAATACGAGCGCGACATCGGCGACAAAAACTTGGGTAGAGTGTTGTTATGGACTTTACCGCCCGACAGGACAGACTCGCCGCGATTGGCGGCGTCGACGTGATCGCGCTTGTGCCGAGTGCGAATCTGCGCTACTTTACCGGCGTGTCGTTGCCGCGCTCCGAACGGCTCACACTCGCCTTTTTCGCGCCCGACCGGGGCTGGCACTACCTGTTGCCGAGCCTCGAAGCCGCCCAGCTAAGCGAGGAGCAGCAGCACAGCGCCTACTTGTGGAAAGACGAAGACGGCCCGGTTCGTGCGTTGCGGGCGCTGTTTGCTGACCTAAACCTCACCAACGTCACACTCGGGGTCGACGGGATGAGCATGTGGGTCAGCGAGTGGTTGCTGCTGAAGGGGCTCGAGCCCACCCTCCGCGTCGAACCGATCGAGCACGACCTCGCCAAAATCCGCGCTATCAAACAGCCCAGCGAACTCGCCGCGATCCGCCGCGCCGTCACCGCGAGCGAACAGGCACTCACCCAGCTTTTGCGCGAGGTGCAGCCCGGTATGAGCGAACGCGCCATCGCCGCGTCGTTAGAGCGCGCCCTCCAGGACGCCGGTAGCGAGCGCCCCGCCTTTAACACCCTCGTCCAGACCGGCCCTAACAGCGCGCTGCCGCACGGCGCCGCCGGCGGACGAAACCTCGAAAAGGGCGAATTTCTGCTGATCGACTTCGGCGCCGTCGTCAGCGACTACCCTGCCGACATCACCCGTACCGTCTGTTTCGGCACCCCCGACCGCGAGATGCAGCGGGTCTACGACACGGTGTCGACCGCCAACCGCGCCGCGATCGCCGCGATCGCCCCCGGCGTGACCATGGGCGACATCGACCGCGCCGCCCGCGACGTGATCGACGAGGCCGGGTTCGGCGACTACTTCGTCCACCGCACCGGTCACGGCATGGGTTTAGAGGTGCACGAACCGATCCCGCAGATCGCCGCCGGAGTTAGCGATAGGCTCGAGCCCGGCATGGTCTTCACCGTCGAGCCCGGCATCTACCTGCCCGGCTTCGGTGGCGTCCGCCTCGAAGAAGACGTCGTGGTGACTGACACCGGCGCCGAAGTGCTCACCCGCTACCCCCACCAGCTAAGCCTCGGCGACTAGCCCCGTTCGTCGGCGCTGTCCCTAATAATCTTGTCACCAGTGCTCCTGTTGCCGATAAAAAGCGGCACGACCAGCACAGTCCCCACAAAGATCGCCAGCACCGCTAGCGCCACCCCGATCATCACCTGTCCGACACTGACCAGGTAGCTAAACCCGAACACCCCAAACACCGCCGCGTCGGTCAGCGCCGAAAACACCACCGCCTTGCCGACGTCGGCGTAGAGATCGTCCTGGCCCCGCTGCGCTCCCCAGATCAGATGGATCGCGTAGTCCGAACCGAGGCTGACGATAAACACCAGCGGAAAGATCAGAAACACCGACACGTAGAGCCCCGCCACGTTCAGCAGCCCCACCCACCACGCCCCGGTCACCGTCATCACTAGCGCGAGGACGATAACCGGCTTGGCGCGCCGCGTCACCAGCCCGATCAGCACACCCGCCACCACGACCGACACTACGAACAGCGCCCGCATCCAGAACAGGCTTGTCTGGATAAACAGATAGGTGATGGTCCGGTAGCCGAGCACGGCGGTATCGATGCCGTCCGGCTTCTGGTTAGCCACGGCAGCGAGGGAGAGCTCGAGCCTCTCTTTTAGCCGCCCCGTCCCTTCAAACGACCCCGCATCGAGCCCCGGAATCACCACCAGCACCGCCAAATCGCCCGCCTCGTTACTAAGCAGCTTCGCGAGCGGCTGCCACGGCGCCTCGTCATGCATCGTGCTCAGCGCCGCCCTAATCTCTTCCGAGGTGTCTGGCGCCGCGCGGCTCAGGTCGCCCCCGCTCCGCACAAACCGCCCCACCGCCGATCCGACCCCGTCCTTCAAAATCTCGTAACTGCCTAGCGCGAGGTTAAGCGAAATCACCTGCGTCGCGTCACCAAGACCGGCCTCGTCGCTCTGCAGATAGCCCGCTAACGCGCCGCTGTACGCCAAAAAGTCGGGGCCGCTTAGATCGCCCTCGAAGATGACGAATTCGGGGAAGGCGCTGCCGACCCCTTGCCGGATCCGCTCGGTCGCCTCGCTGATCGGGTCGTCCGCCGGAAAGTTGCCCTGGATCACGTCGAGCTGATACCGCGTCTGCCCCCACACCGCGAGCGTGCCCACACTCGCCACCACGATCAGGCCGACCGCGACCCAGCGGTGCCGAGCGACACCCGACAGCAACGCGGCGGCCCGCCGCGACGGACGGTAGGGGGCACCGGCGGTCTGCGGCAGCAGAGCGAACACCGCAGGAGGCAGGGTCAGCACCAGCAGCCACAGCGCCACCATCCCGAACGCGGCGAGCGTACCGAGTTCGACGAGGCCGGGAATCTGCGCCAGCCCGAGCGACACCAGCCCGAGCGCGGTGATCACCGTAACCAGGCTGAGGGCGACGCCGCTCTGTGCGGCGACGTCGGCGAACACGTCGGCGAGGCGTTCGCGCCGTCCTCGCGCCGCCTGATAGCTGTTAAGCGCGTGAATCGCGTAGTCGATACCGCTTCCGAGCAGCAGCGGCAACAGCGCGATGTTGACAACGTTAAGGCCGACGCCGAGCCAGCCCATCAGCCCGAACACCCACGTCAGCCCGACGCCCAGACACGCGAGGGCGAGCAGCACTACGCGCACCTGCCGAAACGCGAGGTAGAGGACGACGATAACGAGCAGCAGCGCGAGCGGCCCGAGCAGCAGCACGTCGCGCCGCAACTGGGCGTCGATCGCCGCGACGCCCGAGGCGAGACCGACCGGGACCAGCAGGTCGTCGCGAAACAGGTCGTAGCGCCTGCTAGAATCGCCCCGGTAGTCCGCTAAGGCGGCGCGAATCTGTCGGCCCGTCTCGCGCGACACGTCGGTAAGCGGGTCGCCGCCGACCGCGAAGCCTAACAGCGCGGCCCGTTCGTCGCTAGAAATCGTCGCACTAAGAAGTTCGCGTTGGGTCCGGTACACGCCCTGCCAGAGAACGGAGAAGCTCGAGCCCCCCGGCAGTTCGAACACCCCGTTCGTCCCGTAGTTCGCCAGCTTGACCCAGTACGGCAACCCGAACACGTAACGCACTTCGGGCACCCGCTCCCGCACGTACGCTGCAAGCTCTTCCTGCGCTCGGATCGCCGCCTCGTCGGTGATCGCGCTCACACCCGCAGCCCCGGCCTTTTCGGCGTCGAGCGCCACCCACACCAGCTCCTGATTCGTGATACCGTCGATTTCCGCTACGACCCTGGTAAACGCGTCGACGTCGGAGTTGTTCGCCGGCAACCAGTCCAAAATCCCGGTCTGAAATCGGAGTTGAAACAGCCCCGCACCTAACCCTAGCGTGACGAGCAGCAGGAGGCCGAGCGTCGTTCTAGGCGCTTCTGCCGCCCCCCCGACCAGTCGTTGCAGGAACCGAGTCACGCCCTATCGAAACCGCTCTATAAACGAAGTCAGCAACGCGTTAAAGTCGTCGGCGGCGCCGATGTTGCTCAGGTGTTTCGCGTTAAGCGTCTCGAAGCGCGCTTCGGGGATCCCCTCCGCCAGCGTCTTCATCGTTTCCGGCGGCGTTAGCGGGTCGTCCTCGCCCGCGATCACGAGCGTCGGCACCCGAATCTCTTCTAAAAACCGCACGCTGCTAGGCCGGATCGCCATCCCCCGCAGCGCCGCCGCGACCGCCTCGGGCCGCGCGGAGCGAATCATCTCGGCGACGTCGGGGTGTTCGTCCGGGTCGTTTAGAAACGACGTCTGCATGTCTAGCAAGACTTCGCTCCCTTCTTCGAGTACCTGCGTCGCCTGCCGGTAACGGTTCTCGCGCGCCTCCTCGCTGTCGGCCTCCGCCTTGGTGCTCGCCAGTACCAGCGCGCGGACCATCTCCGGGTGTCGCTGCACCGCCCGCAACGCTGCGTAGCCGCCCATCGACAGCCCGACGATCACGGCGGGCGGAAGTTTGAGGCCGCGCCACACCTCGAACACGCCGTCGGCGAGCGTCTCCATGTCGCTAACCCGGCTGCTTAGCCCCGACTCGCCGAACCCGGGCGCGTCTAGCGCGACCGCCAGACCGCCGCTACGCTCGATAGCCGCGACCTGCCGCGCCCACATCCCCGCGTGTAGCGGAAACGCGTGCAGCAGTATGACCGGGCGCAGCTGCCGCTCGTCGCTGCCGAGGACGATTTCGGGCACGATAACGTGACCGTTACGATCGAAACATGCATGAACTAAAGCCATAACGCGATTGTAAAGTGACGCCGCCGTCGACCTGTGTGGGCGAGCACCGCTTAGTCGCCTCCGCTCTACAGCTTCTGGCCTACGACTTCTGGCCTAAAGCGCGACCGTCCGAAACACGACTCGCCCAGACCCGTTTCGGCACTCCGTTCAATATCTGACGGTGATGTGACCTCAAACCCCGTACGCTAATAGCGATCTTCCAACCTTACGCCGCATAACAGCTACAGAGACCGGCAGGTACAACCGCCACAGGAGGCAGCAATGGCACAAGCAGATATCGGACTGATCGGCCTCGCCGTGATGGGCCAAAATCTCGTCCTCAACATGAACGACCACGGCTACAAGGTCGCGGTCTACAACCGCACCACCGAAAAGATGACCGACTTTGTCGAGGGGCCGGCCAAAGACACCCGGGTCGAAGGGTACGCCGAACTTAAAGACATGGTCGACGCGCTGCAACGTCCGCGCCGCGTGATGCTGATGATTAAGGCTGGTGCACCGGTCGACAAGGTCATCGACCAACTTCTTCCGCTACTAGACGCCGGCGACATCATTATCGACGGCGGCAACGCCTACTACGGCGACACCGTCCGCCGCGCCAAAGATCTAGAGGAGAAGGGCTTCCGCTTTATCGGTACGGGCATCTCCGGCGGCGAGGAGGGCGCCCGGCACGGGCCGTCGATTATGCCCGGCGGGAGCGACGAAGCCTGGCCCTACGTCAAGGATATCTTCCAGTCGATCGCCGCGCAGGTCGACGGCGAGCCGTGCTGTGAGTGGTTAGGCCGAGACGGCGCGGGACACTTCGTCAAGATGGTCCACAACGGTATCGAGTACGGCGACATGCAGCTGATCGCCGAGACGTATCAGCTCATGCACGAAGGCTTAGAGCTCTCCCACAGCGATATGAGCGACGTGTTCGCCCGCTGGAACGAAGGCCGCCTCAAGTCGTTTCTGATCGAGATCACCGCCGACATTCTCGCCTACCGCGACGACGAGGGCGACGTGCTGCTCGAAAAGATCCTCGACGCGGCTAAGCAGAAGGGCACCGGTAAGTGGACGTCTCAGGAAGCGCTCGACGAGGGCATCCCGCTCACCCTTATCTCCGAAGCGGTCTTCGCCCGGATGCTGTCCGCGTTTAAAGACGAGCGCGTCGCCGCCTCGAAGGTGCTTACCGGCCCGAGCGAGACGTTCGACGGCGACAAAGACGCCTTTGTAGACGACCTCGAAACCGCCCTCTATGCCTCGAAGGTCGTCGCTTATGCGCAGGGCTACATGCTGTTCCGCAGCGCCACCGAGGAGTTCGGCTGGGACTTCGACTACAGCACCATCGCCAAGATTTGGCGCGACGGCTGCATCATCCGCTCGGTGTTTCTTAACGACATCATGGCCGCCTACGAGCGCGACCCGAACCTCGCTAACCTCCTCCTCGACGACTTTTTTAAAGACGCCGTCAACGAAGCTCAGCAGGCCTGGCGCCGCGTCGTCGCCCGCGCCGTCACCATCGGCATCCCGGTTCCAGCGACCTCGTCGGCCCTTGCCTTCTATGACGGCTACCGCCACGACCGCCTGCCCGCCAACATGATTCAGGCCCAGCGCGACTACTTCGGCGCCCACACCTACGAGCGCGTCGACACGCCGCGGGGCGAATACTTCCACACCGACTGGACCGGACGCGGCGGTAAGGTGAGCTCGAGCAGCTACGAAGCCTAACGTTCGCGACGTCTTTTCTAAACCTGTTTAAAACCGATCGTCCGAAACCGATTGTCTGACGACGCTCTGCCGGGCGGTGGTCTCGCGCTACGCAGCCACCGCCCAAACTCGTTATCGTGAGGCTATGACCGTAGCGTTTCGCATCCCGTTCTCTTTTCGAACGTCCTACTGTCGACCGTCCCACCGTCGTCCGTACGGGCACCGTCCGCCCCAGCGTGACCTGTGAGCACCGACCGCCCCTGGTGGCAGACCGCTGTCATCTATCAGATTTATCCCCGCTCGTTTCAGGACAGCAACCACGACGGCGTCGGCGACCTGCCCGGCATCATCGACCGGCTCGACTATCTAGACGAGCTCGGTGTCGACGCGATCTGGCTCTGTCCGTTCTACCCGTCACCGATGCGCGACTTCGGCTACGACGTTAGCGACTACACCGGCGTCGACCCGCTGTTCGGCACCCTCGGTGACTTTTTGACCCTCGTCGACGAGGCGCATCAGCGCGGTATCCGCATCATCCTCGACTTTGTTCCGAACCACAGCTCCGACGAGCATCCCTGGTTTGTCTCCTCGCGGCGCAGCCGCCAGAACCCGAAGCGAGACTGGTACTTCTGGCACGACCCCGCCCCGGGCGGCGGACCGCCGAACAACTGGCTAAGCGTCAACGACCGGGACACGTCGGGCAGCGCGTGGCACTTCGACGACGCGACCGGACAGTACTATCTCGGCACCTTTTCGAGGCATCAGCCCGATTTGAACTGGCACACGCCCGCGTTGCGCGACGCGATGCTAGGCGCGCTGCACGTGTGGCTCGAGCGGGGCGTTGACGGGTTTCGCCTCGACATGCTCGACTTTATCGCCAAAGACCGCCACTTTCGCGACGAACCGCCCGCAACCGCCCGAGCCGACGACTGGTTTAGCGCGGCGCGGTACCAGCTCCGGCCCGACGAGGCGCGGCGCTACATCGGGATGATGGCAAGCGAGATTCGTAGCTATCCCGAACGGTTTAGTATCGGCGAGATCGGCTGGTATCTGTCGCTCGATCAGGTCATCGCGTTTTACGACGGGGGAGAGGGGCTCGAGCTCCCCCTCTACTTCGGCCTGCTGTTCGCCGAACCGATCGCCCCCGACCTCCGCGACCGCGTCGAACGCTACGAGGCCGCCCTCCCCGACGGCGCCTGGCCGAACCTCTTTCTCGCCAACCACGACACCGAACGCCTCAGCCGCTACGGCACCCGGACACGTATCGGTGCGCTGCTTCTCCTCACGCTGCGCGGGACACCCTTCCTCTACTACGGTGACGAAATCGGTATGCCAACCGTCGACGTGCCCCGAGAGCGCCAGCAAGATCCTCACCAGGGCCGTGACGGAGCGCGGACGCCGATGCAGTGGGACAACACCCCCTACGCCGGTTTTTCGGACGCCGAGCCGTGGTTGCCCGTCTCGCTCGACTACCGCGCCCGCAACGTCGCCCGCCAGCGCCGCGACCCCACCTCGCTGCTGTCGCTCTACCGCCGTCTTCTAAAACTCCGTAAAGAGCGTCCGGCACTCCACGCGGGCGACTATCACACCGTGTCGGGTGACGACCACACTTGGGTGTATCGGCGCAGCCACGAAGACGATATCGACGTGCTGGTCGCGCTTAACTTTAGTGACGCTCCGCAGACTGTCGCGCTCCCCGGCGGAGAGTACACCGTGTTGCTCTCGGCCTGTCTCGACCGCGAAGACGAGACGGTGCGGGGTCACGTCACGTTACGGGCCGGTGAAGGGGTGGTGCTCGAGCCCCGATGACCCTCACCACCCCTGTCTCTCACCCCTCTGCTACCCCTGCCCACGCCCACCTCGCCGTCTCGACCGTCTTCTTTGTCAACGGCGCTATCTTGGCGAGCTGGGTGCCTCACATCCCCACCGTCGGCCTCCGTTTCTCGCTAGGGGAGGGCGCGCTCGGCCTCGTCTTGCTCGCCGTCGCCGTCGGCGCCGTCACCGCGTTAAGTCTGTGCGGACGGCTGATCGCCCGCTTCGGCAGTCGCGCCGTGACCCGCGTGTCGACCGTCCTGTTTTGCATCGCGTTGCCCCTCCCGCTGCTCGCCCCGACCCTGACCTGGCTGCTCGTCGCGCTAGCCTTTTTCGGGATGGCGAACGGGACGATGGACGTGGCGATGAACGCGCAGGCGGCTAGGCTCGAGCACCTCTACCGTCGCCCCATCATGTCGTCGTTTCACGCCCTGTTTAGCTTCGGCGGCCTCGTCGGCGCGGTGAGCGCCGCACTCTGGCTCTCGCTCGGAACGTCTCCCATCACCCACACTGCTGTGACCGCCGCCGTCCTGCTCGTCGTCGGCGCCGCCGCCCTAACCCGCCTGATCCCCCGCCCCGCTCCTAACGCCGTCTCCGTCTCGTCTGGCATCTCCCGCTCCGGCCACGACAACGCTACAGACGCGTCTACCGAATCTTCTCCCGAGCCCCGCCGCACCCTCGCCCTGCTCGGCGTCCTGGCCTGTATCGCTCTGGTCAGCGAAGGTGCGATGGTCGACTGGAGCGCGCTCTACATGCGTCAACTCGGCGCCACGGCGGGCCTTGCCGCAACCGCCTACGCCGCGATTTCGCTAACCATGATGATCGGACGTTTTTCCGGCGACGCGCTCCGCAGCCGCTTCGGCGCGACCGGCCTGCTCCGTTACAGCGCCCTGTTCGCCGCGTTCGGCCTCGGCGCCGCCCTGCTCGCCCCTACACCTACGCTCGCGCTGCTCGGCTTCGCCGCGGTCGGCCTCGGCCTCGCCAACCTCGTCCCGCTTCTGTTTAGCGCCGCCGCCAACCTGCCCGGTATCGCCTCCGAAGACGGACTCGCTGCGGTCGCGACTGCCGGCTACGTCGGCTTTCTGGTCGGTCCGCCGGTTATCGGCCTCGCCGCCGAAGTCACCTCGCTCGCCGCCGCGCTCGGGTTGATGGCGCTCGCGCTGCTGCTCCTTGTGAGCTTCGCCGGGGTAGCGAACCCGCGCCGTTCTGGCTAGATTGGAGAGACCACAGCCGGTCGTGCCTCTGTTCTAAACAACCCCTGTCTGATAATCCCTCCCTAACCCGACAGGCTTTATCGCGCCTACCAGACACCCATTTCGCACGCTCGCCAGAGACGGAAGGTGAACCATGAGCGAACTCACTAAAAAACTAACCGATGGGCTCGAGCACCTCGCCCGCCTCTCCCAAAACGACCCTGCCCTCCGCAAATCCTTACACGGCCTCGCCCGCAGCGTCCTCGCGGTGACCGGCGACCCGGCCCCGCCTAGCCCACAGCCCAAAACCTCGCCCGAACCGCCGCCCACACCCGCCCCGTACACGCTGCCGCGCCGCAGCGCCGACCTCGCCAAGACCGTTGCTCACTGCCGGCTTAAAGCGCGGGCGTCGCGTTGGCTCGAGCACCACGGCTTCACCCGCGACCCCCTCGCCCTACGCGCCCGCAACCGCATCATCGACGACGGCAAAAGCGCCCGGTGCTACCTCTGGACCGCCGACCGTAACATCATCGACCCCAACGACCAGGCCCGGCACCAACAGCTCGCCGTCCACTTCGAACAGCTCGCCGAAGCGCTCGAACTCTGGTCGCGCTACCACCACAGCCCCCACGCCCCCGACCTCGCCGCGCTGATCGCCGAAATCCAGGCCGCGCTCGGCAGCCTCTACAGCGACCTCCGTCAGAGAGACGGTCGTGCCTGGTCCGACCCCGACCGCGACACCGCCTACGACCTGATGCGTCACTACGCCGACGAAACCGGCACCCCGCTCGCCGCGCTCCGCTCCGATGCCCGCATCGACCCCGGCAATTATCCCGAACGCACCGACCGTCTAGCGAGCCTCCGTCCTAAACTCGCCGGTCACGGCTAGCCCGTCTCGGCCCGCGTGGCAGGGGCCCACTTTACAAGCCGCGCCCGGTCGATTACACTTACTTACTAAGGTATGAATGAGGTTATGAGCCAGCCCGAATCTGTAGACAACAGCGCCTCCGAAACCCGTCACGACGCGGCGAGCGAAGCGCGGGTCGCGGAGCTGCTGCTACGTTACGAGCGGGGCGAGTTTCCGCCCCACGTTCGCCGCCGGCTAGCCGAGATCTTCGCCAACGACCCGCCCAACGCTTGGAAGCTGCTCGAAACGGCGTGCGACTACCTAAACATCCGGGGCGACGCCGTCGACGACCTCGCCGCTGACGAAGTGACGACTGATCATCGGGACGAACCTTTAACAGATTAGCCTACTCTTCGGGCGTCTCCTGCTGCTGTTCGCCGCGCCAGTGTCCGTACCAGACACCGATCAGCACGGCCCCGGTAAAGGCCGGCCCGGTCCAGTAGGTAAAGCGGTGGAAAAAGAGTAGATAGAAACCGAACAGAACCAGTAAAATCCCTAAAACGAGCAGAAAGCGTGCCATAGACCCGATTGTAAAGAGTCGCGGCGGCCCTGCGCGTATCTTCACCCTTGCCATAACCCACCCCCGTCATGATCCGGGTGCTATCCGGACACGATCTGGACAGCGTCCGATCTGAACAAGCTTCGACTCGGATGATGTTCGATATATGTTCGGGTGGTGATTAAGGTCTTTGTCTCGACAGACCTCTATACTCTAAACAACCGTGATTTCGTCACTCTAAACCTCATCATCCCCCAACGCGGTCATTGACGGCGCTATCTCTACACTACCCTGTTTACTGCGCCGCAAGGCCGACCAGAACGCTCGTTACGAAAGGAGGAACCGTGATGGATATCTGGCCGTTTCTGTTTATCGTCGCCGAAGTGACCCTCTGCCTGATCTTGCTTCGCAGGGTGCTCGGTCTGATTCCGGTGTCGCCCGTCGACACGTCTACAGACGAATCGGCGGAGTCGCCGCTAGACGTGTGGAAGCGAGGGCTCGAGCCCCGCCGCCGCACCTCTTACCGGCGTTAGCACCGCCCCGCGTCGTCACAAGATCGCAGACAAACGGAGCGCCGTAGGTTTTGAAGCCTGTGGCGCTCTCTTTAGGGTTTAGCGAGTCGGCCTAGAAGTGTTCTGCGTGCATTGGCTCGAGCCGATCAGGCCGTTGTTGTAGCTGCTCAGAGAGCCGCCGAGTCCGGTAAATTCGCTCTGCTAAACTTTGCGGTGAAAACGCCAGAAAGTCTGCCGCGCCGCCGCCTGCTAAACTACGGCATGGACCTCAAGGACAACCCCAACACCCAAACCACCCAAGACACCACCTCCGAGACGCACGACGGCGAGGTGCTCGACTCCAACCTCATCTACCGCAACAGCGAAAAGTGGCGGATCGGACGCGAGTTCTTAGAGCGCTACACCGGCACCGCGCCCGAAGCGTTTCAGAAGCAGATTATCCTGACCAATTTCGAGTACTATCTAGAGCGCTTTAAGCTTCTCTGTGACGACACCGAAATCACCCGGGGCTCGGCCATGACCGCCGCGCACAGCGCGTCGATGGGGGTGTCGATTATCAACTTTTCGATCGGCTCGCCGGTCGCCGCACTCATTATCGAAGTGCTCGCGACCGCCGACCCCAAGGCGACCCTCTTTTTAGGCATCTGTGGCGGCCTCCACCGCTCGCTCGAAGTCGGCGATTTCGTCCTGCCGACCGCTGCCATCCGCGACGAGGGCGCGTCGCGCCACTTTATGCCGCCCCAGGTGCCAGCTCTACCGACCTTCAAAATCCAGAAATTCGTCTCCCAGATGATTGTCGAGCGCGGCCACAACTACCGCACCGGCGTGGTGCACACCACCGACTACCGCTTCTGGGAGTTTAACGACACCTTTAAGCAGCAGCTCTACGAAGAGCGCGCCCTCGCGATCGATATGGAAACCGCGACCCTCTTCTCGGTCGGGTTCGCCTCTAAAGTGCCGATCGGGGCGTTTCTGCTCGTCTCCGACCTACCGCTTAGGCCGGGCGGGATCAAAACCAAAGAGTCTGCTCGCCAAGTCTTTCGTGAATACACCGACAGCCATATCGAACTCGGCATCCAGGCGATGAGCGAGATCGCCGAGCGCGGCGAGCATATCCGTCACTACCGCTGGTAGGCACCCAAACGTCTGCAAGACTCGCCGGGGTGATGGCTTCCTACACAGTCTCCGCACTCGTCAACCCGCACGGATCAGACGGCTCGCCCGCCTCGATCTGGACGGTACTATGGCCGATGCCGAACCGTTCGCGTAGCGCCTCGCAAAGTTCGGCGATCAAGACGTTCGGTTCTGATGGTGCCTCGTCGAGCACCAGGTGCACGCTAAGCGCCGTCTCGGTGGTCGATAGCGGCCACACGTGCAGGTCGTGGACGTCAGTAACGTCTTGCTGTTCCTGCAAAAATGTCCGCACCGCGCCTAGTTCGATGTCGTCGGGCACCGCGTCGAGGCTTAGGTAGACGCTGTCGCGGAGCAGCCCCCACGTACTCCACAGCACCGCCGCAACGATCAGCAGGCTTATCGCCGGGTCGAGCCAGAGCCAGCCGGTCAGCACAATCGCGACACCCGCGATCACGACCCCGACAGTGACAGCCGCATCGGCGACCATGTGCAAAAACGCCCCGCGCATGTTGAGGTCATCTTTCTGTCCGCGCATCAGCAGCAGCGCCGTACCCGCATTGATAACGATGCCGACAGAAGCGACCACGATGATCGTCGTTCCGGCGAGCGGTGCCGGGTCGAACAGCCGCTGCACCGCTTCGTAGCTGATCGCGCCCATCGCGACGAGCAGCAGCAGGGCGTTAAACAGCGACGCCAGGATCGGGCTCCGTTTCAGGCCGTAGGTAAACCGCCCCGACGGCGAGCGCTTTGCGAGCGCGTACGCAGTCCAGGCCGCCACAAGGCCGAGCACGTCGCTAAGGTTGTGTCCGGCGTCGGCGACGAGGCTAAGCGAGCCGCTTAAAAACCCGAAAGTCGCCTCGACGATAACGTAGGTGAGGTTAAGGCCGATACCGAGTCCGAAGATGAGGCCGTAGTTGTTACCGTTAGACGTGGTGTGATGATGGTTGTGGTCCATAAAATCTTCCCCTGGATTACCGTAGCGCTTAGATCGTTGTGGCGATGACAGTCCGTTCTACTGTAATCACGCCGCGTACCTCTGTTAGTCGGAGAGGGTGCAGTACGCAGCCCTAAGGAGCCTGGTAGCGGCAGCGTTCGCCCTGTTCTAGGGTGACGGGGGTGCCGGGCTCGAGCCCCCCCACCGCCCCGTAACGAATCCGGTAGTTCTCCTCCTCGCTACAGGCCCGCACCGTGTCGATTAACTCCCAGCGTTCGCCGTCGATGACGAGGCTCTCTAGTTCGGTTTCCGTTCCCGGCACGGCGTCCGCTGCTAACCCGCCCCGTTCGCTCCCGCCGCTCGTTTCGGGCGTGCGTTCCTGAGGGGCTAGCACCAGCGCCCCGAGGATAACCAGGGCCGCTCCGAGGATAAAGTTGTCTCTGTTCATGCTGCGGTGATTATACGCCGTGGGCTCGAGCCCCGTCGCCTACCCGGCCAAAAAACCTCGAGATACGCCTCGGCGGCACTCGCTACCCTAAATCTCTCGCGAGTGTTTCTCTGGTTTCTCTCCTAATCTAAGCAGTTAGGAGAGCTTTTTAGCGTGACGGCCGAGCAGGGCCTTCCGTAAAGAGCGTTTGCCCGTGCACCTTATCGGCCCGGCCACACCGGCGCTTTTTCGAGGGCGGCCTAGCGGCGTGACTCCCGGTTATAGAAGCCATCCGACCGGGCGGACGTGACGCCCCGGGTTGTTTGCCGGGTTCGTTTTTATCGACCTCGACGACTTCGTGCTGGTGTTACCGCTTAGAGACAGTGCGACGAGCGGCGACTTCGGCGGTACGGGGCTCGAGCTCGAAATCACCGAAACCTCGCTAATCGAAAACCTCGACGAAGCGCAGGGGTTTTACCTCGCACTCCCGCTCGCCCACACCGATTTCGAGGTGCTGCTCACCGCGCGAACAGACGACACGGCGCCGTCCTAAGCGCGTTATCGCTACGGTTTCTGGGCTTGTATTTAGACCCTAGCAGTCGCTCGCGATGTCGCGTGATTGCAGATACGCCCGCCCCCACTGACCGACCGCGTCGATCACGCCCTGGAGCTCGAGCCCTGCCTCGGTCAGCTCGTAGCGGGTCTTGGGCGGCATCACCGATTCGACCTCGCGGCGCACCACCCCAAGCGCCTCGAGCCGGCTAAGCCGCGCCGACAGCGTGACCGCGTTGACCCCGACCCCGCGCGCGAGCTCGTTAAAGCCGCTCGGCCCGGCGAGCAGTTGACGAATAATATGAAGCGTCCATTTTTCCTGAAGTAGTTCGATAGAAGCGTAGACGGGACAGAAAGAGTCGTCCATAAATATCACCTAAAGCTCACTATAGCACGGCTCCGGGCCCGCCTTTAGTGTCAAGTATGATTTAGTAGATAGCAAGATAGGCTACTAAAAAATATTTACCTAAGCGTCATAATCTTTTTTTGTAAGTCGCTGCGCCTCTACCCGTCGGGTACGTGTCCGCAGCAGTCTAACGAAACATTTCACTTTAGGGAGTCACACCATGAAACAAGCCGAACTATCGACCTGGGGCATTACCATCTTGCGCGTCTCGGTCGGCATTATCTTCCTAATGAACGGCTGGGTCAAGCTGTTCGTCAACGGTATCGCCGGTACTGCGGGCTTTTTCGATTCGATCGGTATACCGCTCGCGACGGCGGCGGCGGTTGTCGTGTCGGTGCTCGAATTCGCCGGCGGCGCCGCCCTTATCCTCGGCGTCGGTACCCGCCTCGTCAGCCCGCTGCTCGCCGTAGTTATGCTGACCGCCCTCTTTACCGTCCACATCGGCAACGGCTTCTTCGTCTCGAACGGCGGCATCTCGCACGTCTTCGCGCTCCTCGCCGCGACCCTCACCCTGACCCTGACCGGCCCCGGCAGGCTCGCGCTCGCCGACCTCGTCACGTCACGCGGTGCCGGCACCCCCGAAGCAGCCTAGAAACCGCTAGACGGCGCGACCCTTACCACCGAAATCTATCGCAGTTCCGCGAAACGTCGCTCCACACAAAGCATCCCCGTCGACGCCCGTCGGATGTGATTGTTGCAGCATCATTTGGAATTGCTATTGAGCGTCATCTTGAAGTGCTACTACAACCGAAATCGCGACGGCCTTCGCCCGGTGTTTCTGCCGGGCGATTTTTTCGGTCCCGCCTTACCACCCTGTAGGACACGTCCTAGACCTCGGCCCCACGACCCGCGCTAGACTGCGTGTGTTCGCCGCCAACCGTACACCTCCCAAAAGACACTCCCCGAAAGGATGTTGAACATGACCGACGCCAAAAACGTTTTAGGCACCACCCTGCAAGACTGCTGTAACGACCCCGTCACCGGTTTCTACCGCACCGGACGCTGCGAGACCGGCCCCGAAGACCGAGGTGTTCACGTCGTGTGCGCCGAGCTAAGCGAAGAATTCTTGGCCTACACCAAAGCGCAGGGCAACGACCTTAGCACCCCGCGCCCCGAGTTTGACTTTCCCGGCCTTAACCCCGGCGACCGCTGGTGTCTCTGCGCCGACCGCTGGAAAGAAGCCTTAGACGCCGGCGTCGCCCCCCGCGTCGTCCTCGCCGCCACTCACGAAGCCGCCCTCGCTCACCTCCCCCTAGACGTGCTTAAAGCCCACGCCCTAGACGCCGAGACTGCCGATACCTAAGCCTCGTCGAGCCTGACGCCGTGGTGGCTGCCGTCGCAAAACGGCTTGTAGCGCGATCGTCCGCAGCGGCACAGCGCGGTGTTGTTTCGGTAGACGACGCTGCGACCGTCCGCACTCGCGACCGCGAGTCTACCCTCGACCGACAGCGGGCCGTTGTGGCTTACGGTGATGACGAGGGGGCCGCGGGGCTCGAGCCCCTTCGGCCCGAACCCGTCGTCGACCGTCCCGTCATCGTCGAAACCGACCCTGTCGTGACTCCGGTCGCAAAACGGTTTATCTTCCGAATAACCGCACCGACAGAGCGCCAAGCGTGTACCGCGCGCGATCTCGCGTCCCTGGGCGTCACGGAGCGTGAGCTCGCCCCGCACGTAGAGGGCCCCGTTCGGTTCTGGGGTCGCCCTATTGTCGGGAACCGCCTCGTCCGGCCCGCCGTCGTGCCGTTCGTACTGGAGCGCCCCCGACGGACACTGTTCGACAACGTCGGCGATGTCGTCTGCCGTAGCGCCGCTCGGGTCGATCCACGGCTTATCGCCGAGCTTAAACACCTCTTTAAGCCGACTATTCACGCACATAGCAGCGTGCATACACCGTGTCGCGTCGTAGCGAATCGTAATCGCGTCGCCCGGATAGGTACGAATCCGCGTTTTATCGGTCATAACGAGCCCTTTCCGTCGTGTCGCCCCTCGTGCGGTGCACGTCTCTTGTCTGATGCCCGTCCAATCTAGCCCATGATGTGGTAGCCGTGATCGACGTAGTGTACACCGCCGGTGATCGCCTTCGCCGCGTCGCTCGCCAGAAACGCGGTCAGACCGCTGACCTCTTCGATACTGACCAGGCTCTGCTGCGGTGCCCGCTTGGCGGCGTCCTCTAACAGCTCGTCGAACCGGTCGATCCCCGACGCCGCCCGCGTCCGGATCGGCCCCGGCGAAACCGCATTGACCCGGATCCGGGCCGGGCCTAGCTCTGCGGCGAGCGAACGCACCGAACTTTCGAGCGCCGCCTTGACCGGCCCCATCAGGTT
This sequence comes from Trueperaceae bacterium, assembly GCA_034521635.1. Taxonomy (GTDB): domain Bacteria; phylum Deinococcota; class Deinococci; order Deinococcales; family Trueperaceae; genus JAXHMC01. The sequence continues at coordinate 38,277 of JAXHMC010000010.1, forward strand.
GTAGTGCTCGACGACTTTCTCCGAACCGTAAAACGTCATGGTGATGAGGCTACCGCCGCCGCTCATCAGCGGTTCGGCGAGCCGCGCCATCCGGATAAACGAGTGACACGACACGTCCATCGCGAGGCTAAAGCCCGCCTGCGAGCAGTCTACTACCCGGCCCTGCAAGTCTTCGCGCGGCGCGAAGGCGATCGAGTGGAGCAGAAAGTCGAGCCGCCCCCACTCGTCGCGGATTTGCCCGAACACGTGCTCGAGCCCTCCCTCTTCGCGCACGTCGCACGGCAGGATCAGCGGGCTGTCTAACGATTCGGCGAGTGGCCGGACGTGCGGTTCGGCCTTGTCGTTAAGGTACGTTATCGCTAGCTCCGCCCCCGCCGCCCGAAACGCTTTGGCCGCGCCGTAGGCGATGCTGTGTTCGTTGGCGATCCCTACGACCAGCCCTTTTTTACCTTCGAGATTAAATATGTTCACTGCTACGCTCCTAAATCTTTACACGAGAAATCCTTACCGAAAAATCTCTGGCGAGACAAATCTTCACCGAGAATATGGGGGCGCCGCAAAACGCTCGACCGGTGTGCGCGATCCGTGTACCGAGGCTCACGAGGCGTCGCCGCCCAAAAAAACATCTCACAACGGTGCGACCCGCCCCTCTCTAGCCTACCCGCTTACTCCCCGTCCCCGTCTGTGTACTAGGGCGGCGCGTACTAGACGCATCTACGCCGCGACAGCGAACCACCGTGGTAGGGTTTTTTCGTGAACTACCTCTGTCTCGCCGCTGGCAAGGGCAGCCGCTTCGGCCAGCTCGGCAGCTACCTGCAAAAGTGTATGTACCCCGTCGGCCTACGTCCTTTTGTCGAACTATCGATCGCGAACCTGCTCCGCAGCCGCGACGTCGACCCCGACCGCGACCAGCTCACCCTCGTGGTCGGCCATCACGGCGAACAGCTGCGTCGCTACTTCGGCGACCGCTACGACGGTCTGCCGCTACGCTACCTCGAACAGACCGAAGCGCTCGGCACCGGCCACGCCCTCCGTCTTTTCTACGACGCCGTAGAGCCTACCGCGCCGACCGTGGTCTGGCTGGCCGACCTCTACGTGTCGGCAGCGATGTTTGGCGCGCTCTGCGAGCATCCCTACGACAACGCCGAAACGATCGCGACCGGCCACGCCGACGAAAACCCGAAGGTCCGGGTCACGACGAGCGGCGACAGGGTGACGCGGGCCTGGGGGGGCTCGAGCCCCTACTTCGACATCGGCCTCTGGAAGCTCGAGCCCGCCGTCCTCGCCGCCATGACCGAGTACACCGGCGACGAAATCCGCGCCCTGCCCAACCTGCAACGCTGCATCGACCGGGGCACGCCGGTCGGCTTCGTCCACGCCGACGCGTGGCTCCATCTCGGTGGTACCCAGCCGTCCCCCGAAGCCAACGTCCGCGCCGTCGTCGCCCGTCTGCTCGACCTTACGTCGTCAGAAACCGTTTCCGAGGAGATCCGGTGAGCATCGTCGTAAGCAAAACCCCGCTCCGCATCCCGCTCGCCGGCGGCCTGACCGACATCAAACCCTACGCCGAACGTTTCGGCGGCGTCACCATCAGTGCGACCATCGACAAATACGTCTACGTCGCCCTCAAACAGAACCTCGACAGCTTTTTCGACCTTAAATACCAAGACGTCCACGAAAAGGCCTTCGAGGCGAGCCGTATCAAAAACGATCTCGTCCGCGAAGCCCTCGCGATCACCGGCCTGACGGGCACACCGATCCAGCTGTCGATCATGGTCGACCTCGCCAGCGAAAGCGGCCTCGGCTCGTCGGGCGCGGTCACGGTCGGTCTGCTCCACGCCATGCACGCTCTTAAAAACGGGCACGCCCTCGAACACGATGACGTCGACCCCTACCAACTGCTCGGCGAGGCGTCGCGGATCGAGGTCGAGATTTTGCAGGGCGCGTCGGGCTATCACGACCCGTCGATCTGCGCCCTCGGCGGCCTGAAACGGATCGACTACCAGGTCGGCGACCACGGCGTCGACATCCGCGCCCGCGACATCGACGTAAGCCCCGACACCGAGCGCGCCTTCGCCGACTCGCTCCTCTTTTTCTACAGCGGACGCCACGCTAAAAGCAAACCCTCACTCGATCTGCTGTCGAGCCACCTAGACGAAGCCCACGACGTCCTGCACGACATCAAGGCACTCGGCATCGAGTTAGAACAAGCGTTTAACGCCGGCGATCTCAACCGCATCGCCGAAATCATCGGCGCGCAGCAAGACCTCAAACAGCGCCTGCCCGGTCGTTTTATCGACGACTACGTGACCGACGTGACCGAGCGCGTCCGCAAGGTCGGTGCCTACGCCCAGCTCCCCGGCGGCAAGATTAGCGCCTTCGTGATCGTCTGCTGTCCGGGCGGTCAACACCAGGCGGTGCGCGAAGCGCTCTCCGACCTCCAGGAAGTACACTTCGGGCTCGAGCCCCGCGGCACCCGCGTCACCCGTCTCTAGTCTGTTAAACTCTCTTCGAGGCCGATAACGATGACGCTTATCCAACACGATCACGCTCTTGACAGCACCGACCCGGCGGTTCGTCCCTGCCTGGTCGACTACCTCCAGCACCTCCAGAACACCCTCACCCAGACACTCGCCGAAGTCCGTATGCTAGACAGCAACACCCCTCCCGAACAGCGCACCCGCCGCGCCCAACGCGCCGCCCTCGACGTCGTCGTTATCACCGACGTGCCTATCTCCGACGACATCCGGCAGATGCTCTTCGACGACGGACGCACCTTTTTCTTGCGCTGCTCGCAGCAGGTGTCGCCGAGTTTTTGGACGCTCGGCAGCTACCGTCACCCGGACAGCGCCCGCGCCGCCGCCTTTGTAGAGCGGCTCGAGCAGAACGGGGTGCTGCTCGTCTCTCGCACGGAGAGCTAGCGCCCGCACTGTCGCTTAGAACTACCGTTTGGGGGTTGCGGCCCTAGCCAACGCGTCCGCCCGCTCGTTAAGCGCGACCCCCGCGTGCCCCTTCACCTTCTTAAACCTTAGCGTGACCCCCTTCTGCTCCGCGAGCTTTTCGATCTCCTCGCACAGCCCCCGCAGCGTCGTATCGCGCCGCTTCCAGCGCCCCGTAACCAGGTTGATGGCCAGCTCGCTGTCGGTGTGCACCAACAGTGTTGCCGGCTGTTTGAGCGCTTCGACCGCCCGCAACACCGCGGTAAGCTCCATCCGGTTGTTCGTGGTGTGGGCGTCGCCGCCGTTTAGCTCTCTGGTGTGTTCGCCGTGCACCAGCACCACACCCCAGCCGCCCGGCCCTGGATTGCCACTGCTCGCTCCGTCCGTCCAGGCGTCTATGCTTAGAGATGATTGCTTTTCTTTAGAAGATGTCGACATGACCGGTTATTGTAATCGATTTATTCGAGTCGATCGGCTCGAGCCGTCAACCTCTGTAAACTCTTTAGTCCAGTAAACTCTCTAAGCTTCGCGCACAGCAAACAGACAGCCCTGTCGCTACCGCAAAGCCAGCACTGTAAGGTCAGCACTGTGATTAACGACCGAGAAGGGGGCTAGCAGCGAACACCCTAGGGGCTAGCGGCAGCGCCCTCGCCGATCGCCCCAGCAGCTTCGATCAGCAGCCACGGCAACGGGAGTCGGTAGCGTTCGGGCCGCACCTCACCGCTCGCAAACAAGAAACTGCCCTGTTTGACTCCGAGCAGCTTCGCGAGCAGCTTTGGTACAAGATGCGCCTTGGTTACGACCCGACCGCCGATCGCAACGCTGCACGCCGCGCCGTTGTCGAGGTAAATTTCGATACGTACCGAGCGTGTCGTCACGATAAGGGTGCCGGTGCGCCGCTCGAGCCCGCCTAAAACATCGCTGATGGGTAGATCGTCAAGGTCGCCGTAAAACATCGTTGCCTCTCCTTTTAAGGTGGTGCGCAACAGGGTGGCTCGAGCCGCTCGTCTAAACCGCTCTGCAGACTCTCTAGCAGCACCGCCGCTGATGTAAATATGATAATTATCTATCACTCTAGCGCGTCTTGCGGCAGACCGACGACCCCCAAACAGTGCCGAACCACAAAGCTAACCGACACACTTTTACCGGCAATGTACCGGCTTTTCTAGAGATAAAACAGAGCGCACCCGCTACAGCGACATCTCTAACCGACCGTTCTGGGCGGCACTCGCGACGCCTCCGTCCTTATCGGTGTCGACAGGACGCTCTCGCGACGCTTTGGACTTGTTCGCGCGGCGCCCGACCTTCGTCTTCATCTCCCCGACCGCCTCGATAAGCAGCCACGGCAACGGCAGCCGGTAGAGTTCGTCCTTAACGTTGTCACTCTCGAAGCGAAACTCGCCGCTCTTCACCCCGAGCAACTTCGCAATAAGCTTGGGTACCAGAGAGGCTTTGGTCACCACTCGGTCTTTAACCATAAGATGACACACCGCCCCGTGGTCGAGGTAGATCTCGACCGTTACGGCAGAGGTCGTTACGACGAGGGTGCCGCGGCGCTCTTTTAACGTCATCAAAACATCACCGATCGGTAGGTCGGAAAGGTCTCCAAAAAACATATCGTTTCTCCTAAACACTCGAAAATCCTGCTTGCGCGCCCTGTTTTCTCTATACTAGCCCGGCTAGGGGGAGGACAAGTAGCCCCCACGAGGACATTTAGCCGACGCGCGAGCACCTTAGAAACTTAACCGACACGTCGGGACATTTTTCTCGGCACGACAGCCGCTTACACGTTACCGATCTCTCGCCACGCCGCCCGTACGAGCGCCGCGTTGCTCTCGGCCTGTGTCCCGGAGGGTAGTTCGAGCGTATCCTCGAACCCGATACGCGTGTCGTAGCCGCGCTGTACGGCGAGCCGCAGCAGCGGCCAAGCGCAGGCACCCTGTCCGTGTAGCAAGCGGGGGACAGTCGGAAGGTGTTCGTCTAGCACCGCTCCGATAGCGTCGACGCTGCGTTCGGCGGCTGCGCAGTCTCCGGTCATCGGTTCGATCAGCACGCGCAGTAGCGGCACGCTAAGCTCGGCGAGACGCTCGGCATCTGCCGCGCTCCAGACACCCGCCTCGACACCGACACCCTTGTCGACTAGAACCTCCATAACGGCCTCGTGACCCTCTTCGGAAAGGTTGACCGAGGCGAAGTCGGGCAGCACCTCCCACGAACGGATCGCGCTCACCCGCTGTGTGGGGTCGGGGATGATCCAGGCACCGGTGCTTACGCCGACCGGCACACCGGGGCAGGCCTCGCGGATAGCGTCTAGGGCCGCGGCGATAACGGAGGGCTCGAGCCCTTCTCGCCCCTCGGCGTCACGCGGGTGGACGTGCAGCGCGCCAGCACCCGCCGCAATAGCGGCTCGAGCCTCCGCCGCGAGCTCTTCGGGCGACACCGGTAGGTTCGGGTGGGCACCAGGGGGACGGTTGCCGTTAAGACAGGCTTTAACCAGCATAAATGTATCGGTTCGCTTGTCGGTCATACCGCGAGTATACCCGCCCGTCCACCGCGTCGGTTTCGCTCCGTCTCCCTATCGCCCGGTGTTATCACAACACCCCTTGACAACGCCAAAACTTTCCGTTTATACTCTTCTAGCTTTGGCGCCGTAGCCAAGTGGTAAGGCGGAGGACTGCAAATCCTTTATTCACCGGTTCGAATCCGGTCGGCGCCTCCAACCCTTACGAGAACAGCGTTAGCTTGAAGGATGGTAGTTCGGAGGGTCGCCACAAGTAACACCGTACGAACAGACATCGTGCGAGCAAGACTGTACGAGCGACAGCGTACGGGCAACACCGCGCAGGCGCGTAGCTCAGTGGGAGAGCGCTACACTGACACTGTAGAGGTCGGCAGTTCAATCCTGCCCGCGCCTACCACATCCCAAAAAGACGAAGACACTCGGAACTTCCGGGTGTCTTTTTTTACGTCCCTGTTGTTGTGTTTCTACGCCTCTGTTTCTGCTCGGCACGATCTCGGGTGCGACGTGCCGGACACTGGCCCGAAACGTTCAGCCCGAAACGTGGGTTAGCCAGAAGGGCAGCTCGCAGGGCGTCACACCGGCGTCGCCAAAAAGCTGCGGCGGTAGCGCCAGGTCGCCGATATAGAGCTCGCCGACCGCGCCGCCAGGCGCTACGCCGGTCTTGGGAAGCACCAAGCTCAGGGTCGCTTGGGCGTGTACGACGTCGCCGGGCGTGCTACCGTCGTCGACCATCATCCCGGTCGGGGCGTCGAGGGCGATCACGGTGCTGCCGTTACTGCTCAGGTCGTTAAGCACCGTGATCACGTCGAGGGTGCGGCCCCGCGGCGGCCCTTCGAGGCCGAGGCCGATCGCCGCATCGATCACGCAGCCGAACTTCATCTTGGGGAGGCTGCTCCGAACCTTGAGGCGGTCGTAGTGCTCGAGCCGTTCGAGCTGCTCTTTGGGAACGCCCGAATAGTTGCCCGCTTCGTGGGTCGGTACGAGCCAGACCCGGCGCCCCATACTCGACATGTGCCGCGCCGCGACCATACCGGCACCGCCGCTGTTACCCCGCCCGACCACGACCAGGGCCGGCCCCTCCGGTGCGAGATGGTTGGCGAGTTCGGCGAGGTTGCGCCCGGCGTGCTCCATAAGCAGCCGCAGATCCATACTGTACTTACCGGTCGCCAGACCGCTCAGCTGCTGCATCTGGTTGCGGCTTACCTTAGGCAGGCTGTCCCAGCTACGCACCGGCAGCGTTACCGTGTTCGCAAGGGTGCTCACGCGGATTCGGGGGTGGCGCTTAGCACCGCAGTGGTGTAGACGTTCTGGACGTCTTCGAGATCGTCAAAAGCGTCGAGCATCCGGGCGACGGTCGCCGCAGCCGCGTCGTTCAGGCCGGTTTCGGTTTGGGGCAGCTTGGTGAGCTGACTGATGGTGGGCTCGAGCCCCTCCTTCTGAAACCCTTCGACCACGTTGTACAGCTCGGTCGCGGGCGTATACACCGTCAGCACCCCGTCTTCGACCTCGAAGTCGTCGGCCCCTAGTTCGATAGCGAGTTCCTGCGCCGCCTCGCTGCTGTCCTCGATCACCACGACCCCTTTAGACTCGAACTGCCACGCCGTACTCCCTGACATGTTGCCGCCGTACTTGCCGAACACGTGCCGCACGTCGGCGGCGGTCCGGTTACGGTTGTCGGTCAGCGCCTCGACGATAATTGCGACCCCCGCCGGGCCGTAGCCCTCGTAGAGCGCTTCTTCGTAGCCGTTACCGTCGCTGCCGCCGATCGCCCGTTCGATCGCCCGGTCGATATTGTCCTGCGGGACGTCGTCGGTCTTCGCCGCCGACAGCGTGTTTTTAAGCGCCAAGTTCGCCGACGGGTCGTCGCTGCCGCCCGAACGCACCGCGGCCTGGATCGCCCGGATATGCTTGCTGATAATCTTGCTACGCTCTTTGTCGTTGGCCGCTTTCTTACGCTTGATCTGCGACCATTTGCTGTGACCTGCCAAGACGCTTCCTCCTAAACAACGAGATAGAGAGTTTCGCGCGGTCTGTACCGAGAGAGGCGTGTCGGCCAAACCGTACCCGCCCAGCCTCTCGGCGCGACCCCGCCATGTTGTAGCTCTATTCTACTATATCGCCCTGACAGCGCCGTTTCGCACCATGACTGTACGGCTAGCGGATAAAAAAGAAAGTCCGTACAACGTCACGTACCGAGCTTTGCGACGTCTGAATATCGCTGACAATAATCTCGTCGTAGCTGTTAAACCGCTCGTTACGCCGGTAAACCACGCTCGCGTCGGTCGGCTGAGACGTGTAGATCGCCCGAACTTCTTGCTGGCCGCGGGGCGGCGTCAGCGTAAAGGTCACTGCCCCGTTCCGATTCGGCACTGTGTAGGTCTCTCCCCCTCGCACAAACGCGTTGCGTACGAGGACGTTGGCCCGCCTGTCGGGGTCGATCGACACCAGCGTCAGGTAGCCGTCTCGGTTGGCACGAAAACGGAAGTAGACGTCTTCGCCGACAAAATAGTCGCTGCCCGTCCCCCGCGTCGGGGCGAACTGGGTGATCACCTCGTCGAAGCGGACGTCGCCGCTCGTACCCCGGTCCGGCTCGACGACTACCGAACACGCGCCGAGTAGCAGACTTAGCGTCAGAACGAAGCCCAGCAGGCTCCAGCGGTGTCTAGGACGGGTCGATACTCTCTCCATCGGTCGCTCCCTTCAACGAACAGATACATGACAACAGCAACAAGCATGCGGATGTTGGTGCTGATGATAGAGACATTTTAACCTTTTTACCAGTGACCAAACCGCAAAGCGTCTTCATCTAATCGCCCGTCACCTCGGCGCTCCGGTCGTAACTCGTGACCAGATAGGGCAGGCTCGACTGATGATAACGCCCGCGATCGTCGTACCAGAACACATAACTTCCGCTCGCCTGGCCGCTATCGCCCGACAGCGCCGCCGAGGATCGCGTCACCTTGCCGTCCACCGTACCCTCGAAAACTGGCACCCCGTCTAGCGTATAGAGCGTGATGTACATCTGGCTCCCGGTAAAGTCTTGCAGATTGCGCCGCAGCTGGTTCTGGGTTTCGCTACGGCACGCGACCACGCCGGCCCCGAGTACAGCGAGCGCTAAAGCGACCCCGAAATAGCGTTTTAGATAACGTTGCATCGGCTCTCCTCCCTGTTGATATATCGTTGTCGCCACGTAGTCTAGCAAGTCTCACCTAGACCGACATTACCGCGACCGGTCCACCCGCGCCCGCAGTGTTGTCGGTAACGTTGTGAAGCGGTGTCGTAACGTGACAATTTCGCTCCTACCGCAGTCGTCACCGGCGACGTTCGCTGCCTGTAGCCCGGATCGTTCATTGTGAAAGCTGACTTCTGTACATCACGTCGACCCTGTTGATTAGAAAGCACTCTGCGGCGCGCTCGTTATGGCGCATACGGGTGCTGGTGGCAGTGCGGTGCGCACGGCGCACCCTACGATTCGGGTGAATGGTAGTGGCTCGCATGGTGACATAGATAGGTCGGGATGGTGTGAGATCTGAACACTAGTCGCGTCCGAGGTCGGTGGGTGGTCGTAACGCTCCGTGTGTACCTGTCGGTAGGGGAGGGCCTTCATCTAGAGCTACACTCCTTACCTCTCCCGACCGACCCACACGGCACCACCATCGTTTTGAAGCCACCCAAAAGGCGTCTGCGGCGCGAGCTACTTTACACGGCTAGACTCAAATTATATATATTGTAGAGGTGTGACCAAGACGCTGCACAATCCTTACGAGGTTCTCGGGGTGTCTCGCGAGGCAAGTGCCGACGAGATTCGCGCGGCCTACCGTCGTCTCGCGTTAAAATACCATCCCGACCGTAACCCCGGCGACGCCCAGGCCGAAGAGCGCTTTAAGGCAATCTCCGAAGCGTACGCGACCCTGCGCGACCCCGACGCCCGCGCCCGCTTTGACCGCTACGGCAGCGCCCAGCCGAGCGGCGGACAGCCCGACATGAGCGACGTCGATTGGCAGACCATCTTTCGCGAGGCCGACATCAACATCGACTGGGACGCCCGAGGCGGCGCCCCCAAGACCGGTAACGCCGTCTTCGATGTGCTGTTCGGTGCCGTGACCGGCATGATGCGCCAGTCGGGGCTGCTGCCGGGCGAAAACCGCGAGGTCGACCTCGACATCAGTGTTCGCGAAGCGCGCGAGGGTACCCAGCGCCGCGTCCGGATTCCGGGGCCGAGCGTCTGCGCCCAGTGCCGGGGTCGGGGGGTGAGCGCTGACGGCAGCGTCTGTCCGGTCTGCCGGGGGCAACGGGTGGTGCGCTCGGGCGCGTACGTCGACGTGAGCGTCCCGCCTCAGGTTCGCGACGGGGTTCGGCTGCGGCTGCGGGGTCTTGGCGGACCGGGTCAACCGCCCGGCGATGCGTTTGTTACGGTACGGCTCGAGCTCCCCGCCAACGTCACGTTAAAAGGTAACGACCTCTACACCGAAGTCGCCGTCACCCCCCTCGAAGCCGAACGGGGCACCAGCCTGTTGGTACTCGGAATGTCCTTCAAGGTCTTGCCGGGCACCCAAGACGGTCAGCAGATCCGCGTCCCGCACGGCGGCCTCGCCGGGGGCGACCTCTGGGTGACGCTGCGCGTCGGGGTCTGGCAGGGTCTGTGGCGACAGCTTCGTAACGCCGTAAGCCCCGCGAGCGTGCCGGCACGAAAAGGAGTCAACGATGAGTAGTGACGATACCGCGACCGAGGACCACCGCAACGTCGACAAAGACCGTCCGCTCTACGTGATCAGCGTCGCCGCCGAACTGGTCGACATGCACCCGCAGACCCTGCGGCTCTACGAGCGCAAAGGGCTGATCGAGCCGAGCCGTAGTTCGGGCAAGACGCGCCTCTACTCGCAGCGCGACATCGAACACCTCCGCGAAATCCGCCGGCTGACCCAGGAACTCGGTGTCAACCTCGCCGGGGTCGAAGAGATTATCCGGTTGCGGCGCGAACTCGGCACACTGCAGCGCCAGATGGAGGGCCGTATCGACGACCTTCAGGTCAAAATTAGCGAGCGGTTAAACGACTACCGTAACAAGATGGCGCTCGAGCCCCCTGACAGCGCCGACGACCCCGACGACGACAGCTAACCGCGCTATACTAAGCACCATGAACACCCTGAATGATTACCTTACCGAGCAGCAGTCGCGCTTTATCGACGAGCTGCTCGACTTTTTACGGATTCCGTCGGTCAGCACCGACCAGAAACACGATGCGGACGTGCGCCGCGCGGCAGAGTTTGTCGCGGCGAAGTTGGCGGAGGCGGGGCTCGAGCCCACCCTGCTCGAAACCGCCGGACAC
>JAXHMC010000011.1:0-49071 GCA_034521635.1 Trueperaceae bacterium
GGCGAGCAGCATCCGGTCGAGCCTCGCCACATCGACGAAGTCAAGCAAGTCTACCGGCTCGACGCTGACCATCACTATGTAGGGTCTTTTCTGGAGGACGCATGAAAGCACTCACGAAAAAAGCACTGCTCGCACTCGCTGTACTCGCCGCCTACACCCTCGCCGGAGGGCTATTTGGCATCGTCTGGGCGAAGACGACCGACCCACAGACGTCGGTCGTGGGGGCATCGGTCGGGCTGGTGCTGGGCGTGGCGAGTCTGGTGGTCTACTACGTGACGGAGAGGCTGCGATGAGCACGCTATGGCTGATACTGCTCGCCTTCGGACCTGCTGTCGCCACCGGCGCGCTGGTCGAGGCTGGCGCGAAGGGACTCGCACGCGTCACCGGCACGACCGACCTACTCGACCGTGTGCTCCCGATCGTCCCGCTGGTCGTCGGAGTGTGTATCGCACTCCCGCTGACACCGCTCGTCAGATCGATCGTCGTGGATGTGCAGTTCGGCGGGGAGATGATGCTCGGCGGGACCAGGGGCGCGGCGGTGTGGTACTTTCTGCTCGGACTACATGGCTTCGTATCGGGGGCGATCAGCGGGCAGTGCTACGAAGTCCTCAAAGAGCACGGACCCGAGAAGCTACGCGACGCACTCGACTGGTGGAAAAGATGACGACACTCCGACGAGAAGATGACGTGGAGCAGTACTGGACAGAGATCATCATCGCGGTCATCGCCCTTATCGGGACCGGGGTAAGCGCGCTGGTCGGCGGGGTGCTGACTTATCTCGGCGTGCGTCGGGAGACGTCCACCGAGAAGGCAGTCGCGATGCTGGAGCAGGGCGTCGCGCTCCACCAGATATACAGCGAGGAGACGGAGAACATCAAAGACTACCTCGCCTCGCAGGTGGAGAGTCTCGAAGACGAGCTGGTCGAAGTCCGAAAGCAGCTCCAGTATGAGCGCGAGGCGCGCCGTCGACTGGCAGATGTCGTCGAGGAGCACATCGGACCGGACACACTCGATGAGATCTCGGACCTGCCGGAGCCGCTTTGTGACTGAAGTCGCTACAGCACTCTTTGTCATCCTGCTCGTGCTCGGGCTACTCGACGCGCTGGAGGTCATCGACGACAGTGCTCCGAAGTGGCTTCGCGTGCTCGCTCGCTTCGCGGCGGTGTTGTCGGTGGTCCCTGGTGCGTTCGTACTGGCGAGACTGCTCGGCGAGGGCTCGCGTGTGATCGATGAGTCGACCGCAGGCGAGCAGGCACAGGACGAGCTCGACGACGTCGATGAGGACACAAAGGATGCGATCCAAGACGCCGACACCGACCGCCCTTCTGACGAGTCTGCTGCTGCTGCTGAGTCTGAGCTGCACGACGCCGCAGACGACCTCGGACTCTCCGCCCCCGACGACGGAGGCTTCAGCGGAGACGCCGACGGACAGTGGGAGCCCGAGAAGTGGGACCCGCCCGAGTGATCTGGAAGGGCGTCATATCCTGACAGTCGACGGGGTGATGATCGACGGGCGAGTCTATCCAGACGATCCGGGCTACTGGTATTCTCCGTGGGCACACGAGGTGGTGCAGCAGTCGTGGCAGGGGTGCGAGGCGAAGTTGGACGTGGTGCGTGAGGTGGAGACGCAGACGGTGCAGCGAGGTCACTCGACGTCGACGGTGATCGCGTTCGGGGCTGGTGGTCTGGTGCTTGGTGCGCTTGGTACGCTGTTAGGTGTGGTGCTTTGCTGCTGACCACGTCGAACTCCCACCCCGTCTGCACCTTTCCGGCTGAGTGTTCGATGAGGTCAGTCATGGTCACTCCCTCGCAACAATCGCCCCGAGCCGCAGACACCTCCGGCACAGGTAGATCGGTGACCGGACGTAGTGTGTGCGGATCTCTGCGCATTCGTCTTTCTTTTCGTCACAGCACTCGCACCGATGAGAGCTGGACGTGGGTTTGATGCGGTCGTCGTCACTCATGGTCATCCCTCGCCAACGAAACCGCCAGCTTAACCACCGTCCTAGACGGCGTCGTGATCCCGCGCTCGTACTTGCTGATGGTCTGCTGGCCGTAGAGCCCCAGCTGCTTAGCGAACTCCTGCTGAGAGATACCGAGGTCGTCTCGCACCCGTGACACGACTGTCCGCCGTGCGTGGCGCTCCCAGGTATCGAGGATGTCGGCGACCTCGTCTTGCGTGCAGTCTGTCGACAGGTCGGCGAACTGGCGACCTGCGCGGATCTCTCGGTGTAGCTGGTCGACGAGTGCGTCAGGGTCTGACCAGTAGTGCTCGAGCATCTCGTAGAGATGCTTCGGTGACTACGCCCATCCAGATGTGGGCGGCCATCGTTTGTTTGGTTTCTGGTTCGTCGGTCATGGTGTCTCCGTTGAGTGAGTCGACTGCCGCCCGCCTTTCGACGGGCTCGTGTTACTTAGCCTCTTATTCAGAATTCAACTTAGCTCGGCGCAGTGCGAAATGGCTCTGTACGTTCGTTCTCGACGACCAGTGCACGGCGACGACGCACCCACCCACCTCAATGGTGCGCCCCACGTACTGCGTGGGAAAGCCCTGCCCGTCGTACTGCCAGAAGGTGCGCCGACGCTCGATCATACCGTGCAATTCGTTTTTGTGGGTGCTGGTCTCGATGTGTTGCTGAAGCTTTTCGAGCAGATCAATCAGCTCGTATGCGTGAGAGACCCCGCCGTCGAAATTGGTGATTCCTGTGGTGCTCATCGTGTACTCCGTGTGGCTGTGAGGTTGCCGCGAACTGCGCGGCGAGATTGGTGCCTATGTCGACTGCCGCCCGCCTTTCGACGGGCACGTGATTACGAGCAGTGCTTGAGGTCTCCGATGACCTCGTGGACGTCGACTTGCTGCGGTCGCCCATCTGGACCCTCGACGACCAGATCGGTCTGGGTGGATGGGTCGCCCAGGTAGATGCTCCCGTAGCCGGGCACGTCGATCCATCGGTCGTCGTCGGTCGTGTAGTCGAGCCCGAGCTGGTCGAGCTGGTCGAGGATGTCTTTGATGAGCTGCATGGTGTCTCTCCGAGCTAGCTGCCGCGGACCGCGCGGCGTCGGTGGCGTGAGTCACACGCTCACTCGCGCCCACGACCTCAGTCGTGAGCGCTGGCGAGGGTGTCACTTCGCAACGCGGTCGATTTGTACCGGATACCATGCGTCGCCGTCGCCGTCGGGCGATTCGTCACGCGCCCAGACCTGATGGGCTGAGTCCGCGAACCGGCGCACTTGCTCCGGGGTCAGCCCGTCCAGATAGAATGCGTCGCGCGTCTCGTCGCTGTCCTCGTACCATCCGCGCTCGGCGTCGAGCCGGTCGTGTACAGCCAGCGCCAGCTCCTCGCCGTCGTACATCGACGTGTCGCCGGACGGCCACCATGTCAGCTGTACGTCGGTCAGCTCAGCGAGGATGTCCTCGCGACGGTCTTTGAGCCACTCCGTGGCGACCGGGACAATTTTTTCAGTGGAGGGTGATTGATCGTTTTGCGACCGGATGCCCTCTCGGACTGAGTATGCAACTTCCGCTGCGAGTGCGCCGTATCGCTCATCTTCGAGTTCGTCGATCGTTTGCTCCATCTCATCTCGCGTCCATGCCGCGAATCCGCCTTCCCAGCTGTCGAAGTGCTCATCGATAGTGTCGATAGTGATGTCTTTCATGTCGTCTCTCCTAGTCGTAGTCGCTGCCTCATCAGCGCCGGGAGCGAATCTCCGGCGGACGCGGGTTGCCCCGCGTTTCGGCTCAGACGTCTCGGCGGTCGCACTCTTCGATGACCGGCTGGATGATGCGCGTCGTGGTGAATGACCGCGAGTCGCCGGGCATCTGGTCGGTGTACTCGACAGCGTCGAAGCCAGCGTCGCGGAGTGTGTCGAGGCTGCTATCGACGGCGTGGAAGACTTCCGAGGTCGTCGCCCAGGGCTCGAGGTCGAGTACGTCGCGGACCGTGTCCTCATCGGCGACCGTGGCGTCGTCGGTAAACTCGAACTCGATGACGACGGCTTCCTCTGACATCCAGCGTGTGGCGTACATCTCGGCGATCTCTTCGTCGTCCGTGGTGCAGACGTCGAATCCGCCCGAGCTGGGGTTGGTCTCGTCGAGGTCGAAATCGATGTCGTCGGTACCGTGGAACATGGTGTGTCTCCGAGTAGTGGCGAGGGCTCTTCCCTCCCCGGCAAATTCATTATGACACACCCAGGGCGTTATTACAAACCGTGAAGGTGTATTTGGTGGGGATATTCTGGAAACAGACTGTTTCCACTCAGGAAACAGTCACCTGCTCACGCCATCTGGGACATCTGAGGAAGAATCTCGGCAAGCTCGGCGTACAGTGACGGGTAGTACGTCCGCAGCCATGTCGCTCCGCGGCTTGGTCCCTGTCCTTTGGAGTCAGGCAAACACATCGCCTTGCGCACCATCTCCGGGGAGTCGTGAAGCCGCACGCATCTGTACAAGTCCATCAGTTCGATGTCGTCATGTGATGCGACGTAGGCGTACACATCACGCCCTGTCCATCCGACGATGGGTTGAGCGCGCCAGAAGCCATCTTTGGTCTGGTAGACGGCACCTCGCGCGTGGAAGTTCGCGCGACGCCCCTTCGACTCGTCCATACGAAGCCCCCAGTACAGACCGTCATGTCCGGAAGACTCGCGCCACCTGCGCATCGTCTTATCCCAGACACCTCCAAGCCCCGTCTTGCCGGTCACGACCTTCCTGGAGAGATCGACCTCGTCTGCGTGCTCTCTAAGCCACGCCTTGAAAGACACGTCAGGCTCGATGATACGAAGGTCGACTTCCCATCTACTCGCCCACTGCTCCATGTAGTCCCGCGTCCCGGGTGGCTCGAGGTCGGTCACAAGAGACATCACCGGCATGTCTAGCCCCATCTGCACGCAGATCAGATGGACCAGCACGGTCGAATCCTTGCCGGCCGACCACGCGATGTACGGGCTTTCGCAGCTTCGTTGCATCTCGGCGACGAGCTTTTTCGCCCATTTGACAGCGCGCCGGTGGGCACGCGTGCCAGAGTAGGCTCGACACCCGTGCATCCATGTATCGTAGATCTCACGGTCCTGGTCGGTGATTCTTGGCTCATGCATGGCGAAACACCCCGCATCCCATCGCCCTCTTCTGCCCGATCCCTTCGACCTGGAGGCGAATGGACTCGTCATCACTGAGACCTTTGACGGTCACTGGATTGCCGTGGTGCTTTTGTCCTGAGACATGCACCGGCCTCCGGTCCCCTACCTCCACGCCGAAGTGCAAGTGCCCGAACATCGCCCCCAGCCTCTTTCCGATGTGCACCCCGTAGTCAACTCCCGTCACGCCCCACCTCTCATCATCCGAGGTGATCAGTACCACGTCGCTCTTGAGTACTGGCGCCGGACGAATCGGCTGAATGTATGGATCTCCAAGCACAAGCACGAAGTCCGAGATGCGAAGCACCGACCCGAGATCGATATGGTCGGTGTCGCTTTTGGGGAGCCGAATGCGAAGCTCAGACTCGCCGGCATCCAGCTCCAGAAGACCGCCCTGTCTTGCGCCTTTGATACGAAGAGGACGCCACCCGCGCTCCGAGAAGTCGACATGTTCGGACTTGATTGCGCCATGCAGGGCATAGTGGTGATCGTAAGGGATCGCTCCACCCATCTTGATGGGGTAGACGACATCGATGTAGTCACACATGGTCTGCCTCCATCATCAAATGCCACCTGCATCGGTGCCAGTGCGGTGCACGCACCGGCATCGGGCGCGCCGGGCGTTGGATGCCGTGCCAGCCGTAGGGCATGCGCCGCAAAAGCTCACCATCTCGGACCATCTGGAAAGAGCCAATCGGCTCGACAGTCCAGTCCGGACGCCCTTTCGTATCGAGCTTGAGACGTCCGCGCCCTTGTCCCCGGAGCTTGCCGATGTGGGTCACTCGCGCCAAAAGCTCCTCCAGTGCGTCCTTGTCTCCGAGTACATGCCATTCTGGGCGTTTGGTCCATCTGGTCGGATAGGTCTTGTCGGAGGGTTTGAAACGACCGCTGGCGAGGTTGACTGACTTCCGGTCTGTCCACCGCTTGACTGGCTGATCGACCGCCATTTTGCGAACGCCGGCCTGTCCGGCTTTCTCCCACCCTCCGAGTACATGAGTCGTACACCACCCCCACAGCTTGCCCCCAGGCGTGGTGAGTCGATCATCGCACTCGTGCTGCTCTTCGACGGGGCATGTCCACTTGGCGACCGGTAGCTCGAAGTCAGGAAGCCACGGCTGCGAGTTAGGTAGTGGCAGCTGGTCTCGCACTTTGCGTGGAAGACCAGCATACACCGCCCACTGAAGCGGTCCGTCGAGGTTGAGCCCGTCGTCGAAGTAGACGACATCCTCGACGAGCTCGCAGGATACTCGAAGCGGCTCGAAATCTGAGCTATCCACAGTGTCGTGGACGTGGTCGTAGTCGACGATTCGGTCGGCTGGAATAATGTCGCTCAAGACAGCACCTCCCCGAACGCCTCTTTGACGACGTCTCGTCGCTCCGAGAGATGATCGACGTAGCCCTGCATCACGTCATCGTACTCATCGCCGATAGCAAAAGCATCGGTATCGTGGTGCTCGAATGTCGGCTCGATGCCCTCGGCGATCTCACCGTGCAGGTGGCACGAGCACTTGCCAAACCCTCGCGCGGTCTTGCCACCCAGACGGATGATGAGCCCACCATCATCGTGTCTGCCTTCAGACGCCCATGCGAACGCGCTTCGGAGTGCGGCGATGAGCTGGTCGTCGACACCAAACGGAAAACTCACACCCCCGATGAGTACGCTTCCTTTTTCCAACACATCGAACTCGTGATAACCGTGCGTGTCTCCCTTGGACTTGCCCTTGGCGATCGACTCCTGGACCTCCTGACGCTCCTCTCTCTCAGTCCACTGCGCCGACCGCCGCTGCTGGTGTGCATCACGCGGGGCTTCGAAGAATGTCCCGAGGTAGTGTGCCGCAGCCTCGCGAAGATGGCCGGTCGCTTCCGGGAAGCACTGCTCTACCGTCTGCCGCAGCGTGGTTTCGTTCTCCTCACAAACGAGGTTGAGCAGGTCAACTCGAATCTGAGACTCCTGCATCTGATTGCCAGCCGCGTATCCGTGGAGCCGGAGCGGCGGAAATGCGTCCTCGAGCTCGCGGGCTGCCTGGATCTTGGCTGTCGACCCGCTGGAGGTCAGCGCGCCCCCATTGTAGATGGTCCGCGTCTCGTCGGCTGACAGGTCGCCGGGCTCAAAGCCGAGCGCGTGCAGGGCGAACTCCCCGGCGTTGGCTCGGAGCCAGTGCTTGAAGCTGTTGCCTGAGATAAACGGCACGTCCCATTTGGTGCCGTCGTCGGCAATGACCTCTTGTGTGCGAAATAGACTGACATTTCCCTCGGTGTCTCCACCGTGGTGCAGCGGGGAAATAGCTCTCAGTGCGATGGTGATGCGTCCGCGTTTCATGTGTCCTCCTCAGTGTCGTAGTGCTCGGGGCCGGGCAGAAAGTTCTCCGTCCTGTCCGGGTCCCTGTCTTTGCGCACCCGCGCCATCATGATGATGGCCGGTGCCCTCTCTTTGCAGAGATATCGAAAGCGTCGGTAGGTGCCCTGTGATTTGAGCGACTCACCGATCGAATAAATCTTGCTGACCTGGTCCTTCCAGATCGCATCCCGTATCGGAAGCTGGTCGTACATCTCGCTGACCAGCCGCTCGAAGCTCGTCCCCCGGCTCGCTCCGGTCTTGAGCGCTTTCTGCGCCCACGTCCAGTGTTTCATGGGGTTGCGGTCCTCGTTGCGAATGCAGGCAAGAAGCGACAGGGTCAGTGTGATCGCCTCCTCCATCAGCGTCTCGTCCGTCACGTCGTCGCCGGAGCTCGGCGGTGTATCTTCGGATGTCATCGGTGGTCTCCTTGGTCATGCAGAATAGCGCCAGCTCGAGAGCGCGTGAGTCGTGATGTTGATTGAGTGCCTGGCTGTGCTCGAGCCACAGCTCGATTGAGTCTTGCATCTTGTAAAGTTTGGACTGCGATGGATCGCCGCTGAGGATGTCCTGCTCAGACCATCCTTCAGCCTTGAGCACAGCAGCGTGGTAGGTCATCGAGGTGAACGTATGAGCGTCGCAGGCGACGTCTGTATCCTCGAATCGCACCCGCCACGGCGAGCCTCGGTTGACGTCTGCGTATCGAATGACTTGCTTCTGTCCGCTGTCTGCGACGGATACGAACCACCTCCCATCCGGCGGGTCGCACATCATGCGCACAGCCTCACGGAGATCACCCTTACATGTCAGCTGAACGCGATCGTCACATCCGGATACCAGCGGCTCGAGACGTACGTCATAGCTGACGTCCTCGCCCCACTGATCGTAGACGCTCGGGTAGTGGTCAGCGAGTCCCCCACTCTCACAGTAGACGAATGACCACAGCCGGAAGGTGTCTTTATATCGCCCCTTGCTGACAAACGCGCACCCGGCACACACCCACTGAGACCACGGATTCGCAAAATATTCGCGCCCGCTCTCGGTCTTCGGCACGACATTCTTGATGGGGGTGCCACTCTGGCATGCCTGCCCGCAGATGGCGCAAGGCTCCGGCATAGGTTCCGGATCGATGTCGGGGCAGGGCTTACCCGCCTCTCGCCAGATGATCTGTGATGCACTTTCACTCATCTCGCCTCCCACACCTCACCTTCTACCATCCCCTGCGCCAGTCCTTCGACTCGCACAATCTCATCTCGTAGCTCGTCTGCGAGGTGGCTGTGTCCGGTGCGCTCGAGGTCGTCGGCAGCTTGCTGTGCCAGTGCAGCTGCGCTCCCGAGCACAAAGCCAGCCGCCACGCGCAGCCCTTCTGATGCGAGCTCTCTTGCTTTGTCGACGGCGTCGTCGAGATAGTCGAGGTAGCTTTGTTGCATGTCTTTGACGCGTTGGTCACTCACTGTTTTCACTCCTCTCGCAAGGATTCAAATTTCCGTCGTCGTCAAACCGCACCGGCACCTCTCTCCAGTCGCCGGGTCGGGCTCTCCGGTGTTGCTTCTGGCGTTGTCGCTCACGGTCGTTGAGGTGGTCCGCAATGCGCTTGTCGTCATCCATCGGCCGCGACCTCCACTTGATGGGCATAGAAGAGCAGATCAGGCTCGGCGCTCAGGTGGTATGTGCCGTGACCGGCGACCTCTAGATCGACGCCTTCGTCGAGGAGAATCTGCGCGTTGCCGGGGTCGTCGGCCACTTGTCGCCGTGCCCACTCTTCGCATGCGCCTCTCACATCCATCGCTTCGACATCGACGGCGCCAGTCCACTCGTGCTTGACTGTGAACGTCTGCATCATGGCTCTCCTCAGATTGCTAGTGATTGCTGGCCGCCGCCGTACTCCCCGCCCCTCGAGATAACGGCATCATCACCACGCTCATCTACCTTCAAGAACCAGGCGCGACAGTCGCCGTTGCACCAGAAGTAGACGCGCTCGTGTCGATCGATGGACGGTGTCAGTGCTCCGTTGCAGATAGGGCAAATGGGGCGTGATATGGCGTGGCTACTCACCTCGAACCTCCACAATTTCGTATGAGTCTGGCTTCGGCACGAAATGCAGGTCTCCGGCAACATCGCGGCCCCAGGCGCCGTACTCGTTCTCCTCGACGAGCTCCAGTTTCAGCCCCTTCGTAAGCCCCGGCCAGTCGTCGGGGTGAAGGTCGAACACGTCAGTGGTGACGACTAGAATTCGCGTCTCGTCGATGTGGCTTTGCTGGTTCACGCGTCACCCCCGTCGACCTCGCCGGACGTGCCATCAATCAATTCAGGCGCATTCTCCGCGATCAATTTGCGGATGTCGTCTGATAGTTGATTGTCCTGGAGTTCGGATTCGAGTTTATTCGCGATGGATAAGGCGTTTCGTCGCATGCGAAGTATTTGACGGGCGGCTGAGTGAACAGAGCTGCGACCCTCCAGAACAAGACGAAGGGCGGCTGCAATATCCTGGTCATCTTTGAGGCGGAAATTACTGAGCGACTGACCCAGCTCCTCTTCAAACGTGTCCACCTTTTCCTTGAGCCTGCTATGGGCTCGCTTCACTCGACGCAACGTGGCGTCCGAGTCGCGGCCTTTTTTGAATCCGTCGTCATACCCCTCAGCCCTTCCCTTTTCGTACGCCTCTTGAACCTTTTGCTGCTCAGTTTCGGTCTCCAATCGCCTGACGAGCGCTGCAACAAATGACCTATTCAAGTCGGCTGGGTCGTCTTGTAGTTTTGCCTGAACAGACTTCACCAGCTTTTCCCCGCGTGGCTGAATGAGACCCCAACTTTTTGGCAGCTCTTCTTCATGTACGACCTGACGGGAACCGGCAACCACCCAGAATCGGTCCATGTACTTCCCGATCGAATCGGCCTTGGCGGGCTTCTTCAGCTCGTTCAGCCAATCGCTCCGGCGGGTTTTGATTTCCATGCCCCATAGCTCGAGCCCACGACTCGGCCACATCTGCATGGCCACAACGTCGAGGTGTCTACTGGCATTGGCGCCGGTCCCGTTGGCGACCTGCTCAAGCAATACCCACCCTTTTTGGGACGGGAATTTCTCGCGCAGCGTACTCACCACGTCTTGCTCTCGTTCGAGTTTGATAGAACCCATCAGTAGCCTCCTTCATCAGCAAACAATCCACACTGTCCGGCAGCCGCTGCGGCCTGCCGACCTGTGAGCGTCTCTAAATCGACGCCGTCGAAATCCTCGGGGTGCTCGAGCTCGCGAAGGTCGGATTTCGTGACAACGCCTCCGTTGTAGCCACCCCAGTGTCCGCGCTTCCACATGAACCATGCCGGCGACGCGGAGTCCGTGCCCGAACCACCCAGCACAAACGACACCCGTGGCAACGTCAGCTTGCCAGCGATATCCTGCACCAAATCCTCGCGGTAGCTCTCTTTGCGATCCCGGTCGCTGCAAGGCTCTTCGAACGTCAACCGCAGCAGCATGATGACGGTCGGAGCGAGCTCCAGTGCTCGGCGGACGAATAGCGCCGCGGCCGACCACGGTGGGTTGGTGATGATGCAGCGATACCCTTCGCCCTCGAAAAGCTCTTGGGCACGCTTGCCCATGAAATCGACGCCCGGATAGTCGACGTCGGCCCGCGGATTGACGTCGGCCGTCGTCACGGTAGAGCCGTACTCCTCCAGCACACGGGCAATCCAGCCGTCGCCGGCGCAGGGCTCCAGCACCTGGCTTCCGAGTGTGATAGGTACCCGCTGAATCATGGCGCGGGTGACTGCGGGAGGTGTGTAGTAGCGGTCGCCGTAGTCAGTCACGACGCACCTCCTGCCGGTCCACCCACACCGGATGCGCATCCATCAGAAAGTCGCCGTTGTCTGCTGCCTCCAGTGTCGCCATGCAGGATCGCGCCACAGCCTCTGCGGCGGGTGGCGGAACGGCGTTCCCAATTCGCTGTCGGTATCGTTTGTGAGAGCCGCCCGCGAGCTCAATCCACTGGCCGTCACGTTTGACCGGGATGCCCTGCAGGGCTGCGAGTTCGAGCGTGGTCATCGGTCTGTGCCACGTCCCATCCACTGCACAGATGACCGGCACCGGGTCGGCAGATTTCCTCGTCGCGTCGACGTCGAGCTCGGGGCCGAAGACGACTAGGCCGTCGTCAGTCTCGACCACGCAATGCGTGATCTCCACGCACCTCTGGTCGGCGACCGAGCACGGATGATTGTGGATGGTGGCATTGCCGATGACGGGCACGATCGGCGCTTGCCATCCGGTGACACCGAGCGAACCTTCACGACGACGACATGTGACACGAGGGTCGGCGATGGTCGACGCGCCGTTCGTGTACTTCTGGACGCCTCGTATCGTACGGGACGCCTCGTCGTATCCGAGCACGCCGTAGCTGTCTGCTCTCGGAGCGTAGTCGATGCGCGGGTCCGCGACTGACGACCATGTGTTCTGGATGGAGCCCTCGCCGACGACGGTATGCGCTCCGAGATCCCAGTCGTTGACCCCATACCCCCCATTGTGACGACTGCTTCGGGGCGAAAGTCGCGGGTCCGCCACCGAGGCGGGCGCAAGCCTCGCCTCGTGTGCGCCCCGAATGCACGGACTTGCAGCATCGTAGGGGATGACTCCGTATCGGCCGCGGTAGCCATCGCCGACCATCACCTGCTCGGGGAGATCACGCCAGTCGCCGCCGGCCGGTATCAGTGCTAGCCGGACCCAGTTCATCGCCGACAGGCGCGGCAGCCGGTGGAGGTCTCCGCCTTCACTGCTCCCCGGGACGGGTACCGGCAGGCTGCCGAGTACCTCACCAACACCACGGACTCGCTTCGTCAATGGCTCATAGAGAAATTCGGGCACCTGGTCGGTGTGACGCGCCACCATCAAAAACCGTCGACGGTGCTGGGCGAGACCACCGAGTTCCCCGCAGTTGTGTGTGGTCTCACGTGAGGCATACCCGTAGGCGGCGAGCATCTTTTCGGTCTGGTCGAGCCACTCGCGCCCCCGGGATTGGATGCGCGGCACGTTCTCCATGACGATCAGTGGTGGCGGGCTGTCGGGCCACGCCTCGAGGACAAGCCAGATGCCGCGCTGGGCGAGACTCGAGAGCTCGACGTACTTGTCGGACTCGGCTCGCTTCTGCGGAAGACACCCACTGAAGGATTTGCACGGTGGGGACGTAAACACGACATCGGGGCATTCGCCGCAGATCTCCCGAAGCTCGCCGGGCATCAGTTCCGAGAGGTCGGCGCGAGTTGCCTCCTCGCCGACGATGGTCTCGTGGTCGGCGCATGCTTCTTCGTCGTGGTCGATGGAGGCGACGTGTTCGAAGCCTGCTTGTTTGAAGCCAAGGGCTCCGCCGCCGAGGCCGCTGAAGAGGTGGAGGGCTGAGTAAGTCATGGCTGCACCCCCGGAAACTCGTCGTATTTTTCTCCGTCGAGCTCGCGACCGGCTTCGCCCTTTCCGACCCTCACAACCGGGCAGTCGTCGGGCGAGCCGCTCGAGATGTCTCGCAACGACCCGTCTTGAGAAACACAGTGGGTCGCCGGCGGTTCACCGTCAGATGTAGCCGGCTTCCACGCGCCCCATTGCTTGAAGAAAAACGGCGTGTCTGTCTCGCTGCACTGGTCTCGAATTGACCTGACCCACTGCGCGTGCATCGGCCTAGCTCCGGGCCCCGATTCGCCGCCGGCGATAACCCAATCGATCTCACTAACCACCCAGTGCCACATTGACGGGCCACGACCTGCACTGTCCTGATACATCGCGCCAGCCCGTAACAGGTCGACCGGGCCTAGCAGCGGCTCGCAGCTTAGGAATCGCACCGCGGCCGGGCACTTGAGCAGCCACGGAATGCGCTCGTCGGCGGCCTCCTGGTGCTCGACCGACGTGCCGAGCCATACATTCGGCAACGGCCAATCTGTCTCACCGTGGTAGAATTCCTCACACCAGCCCATCGCCTCATCATCATCGTGACGCGCCATCATCTCGATCGACCACATCCAGCAATTGGCCGCGAGCGACGACATGGCGATCTCGGTTTCGTGAAAATCTTCAATCCACTCGAAGAACTTGACCGCTCGCTCCGGACGCTTCGTGAGCACCTGAAACGTGTGCTGCGGACACGAGGCCATGACACCCCACACAGCCGCAATGAACTCGAAGCCGACGTCGGGGTGAAACAGGTCGCTCATTGAGTTGACGAACACCCGACGCGGTTTGCGCCACGATAGCGGGTCGCTCAGCTTGCGAGGCAGCGTCTTGACCTTACCGGTCCAACGAGGCCCCTTGTCGTCGTCGAACTCGGCGATCTCGTCGTAGTCGGGTGCCTTCGGGTTCGCCGACAGCCGGGCGCTCATGCGCTCGGCGTAGCAGTGCCGGCAGCCCTCGCTGACGCGGGTGCATCCGATGACCGGATTCCATGTCTTGTCTGTCCATTTGATGTCACTCATTTAGCTGCTCCGTCGATTCAATTCGACTTCCATTTACTTCCACCGCGAACCCCATGACCTGCCCGGTGCCGTTGCAGTCCCACTCCGCGCACTTCATGGGCGTATCGTCGGGCAGCAGGTAGACGCCCGTTCCTCCGCAGGCGGGACACGTGACGGGCTGGATGCCGCCGGTGATGTCGTCATCTTCCGCCACGGATGACCTCCATCTCACCACCGGCGCAGTACTTCACGGCTCGCTTACACGCCCGGCACCGCACGACTCGCACCCTCGGCCGAGAGCGGACGTCGGTCACCTTGATGTCGGTGCTGCCGCAGTCGCAGACCACCTTCACGCAACCGCTGGGCCGCCATACATCTGTGATCTCGAGCTGGCTCATCATCCGACCGAGGCGTAGAGTTTGCGGTGATAGATCTGGCAGACATGGCTGCTGCCAGTGTCGTAGTCATCAGCGATGGACTGATAGGACTCCCCGGCATCCCGTCGCCGTCGCATCTCTCGGATCTCCCAGGGATGAAACCGAGCGTTCGAGTGGTTGGGGATACGATCACGCTCCTCGAGCCCGCACTCCTCGAACAACCAGTGGAAGAGCGGACCAACCCCACCCTGAATGGGGGCCTGGGTGCGGGTGTATCTGGAGATCGTTTGCGGCTCGTATCCAACGAGCTCCGCGAGCCCCTTTGCGCCGAGCACAGCCCCGAGCGCGCAGACTTCACCAGGCGGAGCCGGCACGATGTCGATGTCAGCACCATTGCAGATGACCTCCCGGCAGATGGCCGCCCAGCAGGACGTCGAGACACCGTTCTGCTCCCATGCATGGTAGAGCCGCAAGGTGACACCGATCCGCTTCGACATGTGACGCTGAAGCGGATAGACAAACTCGCAACGTCCCTGGTCCTCGAACTCCTCGGCGGTCGCGACGAGCTGGCGACGTCCGTGTTTGAGCTCGTCCCCACCGAGGGGGCGAAGGTCGACGTCGAACGGCGGCTTCGGTTGGTAGTCGATGCCGTTCTTCATGGCAGACCTCCCCACATCCACACAGACCAGATGATGCCGGCGATGCCCACGAGCACGGATGCTGCGTGGACGGGGTTCTCCACGGTCCAGCGCCAGGCGTCGAGGACGCACTGGCTCAGCCACCACCATATGAGCGAACGAAGCTTTGGGTTGGGTCGAATCACGCCACCCTCCCGTGAACGGTTTGTTGGTCGCACAGCCGCAGAAGCTGCGTCACAGTCAGGTCGTCAGCCACAGCCTCGGCGACGCAGTCAGGGCACACCCCGAGCGCATAGGCCGTCTCGGCGAGCAGGACTCGAGCGGACACCCGCATGGTCTGCCCACAGCGGGTCAGCTGGATGCAGTAGCGCTGCAGCGTCGAGGCCAGTGCGAGCTCGTCGCCGACCTCGACTTCGTCACAGTCGGTGCGGCGCATGAGCCAGCGAAGCAGGCATTCTGAGTCGATGGCTATCACGTTGCCCCCTGTTGCTTGATCCGATACTGCTCGGTCATCTTGAGCTTTCGGAGTCGTCCGCTCTGCACACCGCACATCTCAGCAATGCGCCCGACGAGTCGCTCGTCGTAGTTCGGGTGACCGACACCCAGGGTGCCGTCTGAGTCGTAGCTTGGCGTGAGGTCGTGCAGGTCGATGTTGCTGACGAAGATTGTCGGCCGTCGCGACTCGTAGCGTGACTCGATGAGGTCATCGACGATCTCGGCGTTGGCTTCGGTCGCCCGCTCCCGGCCGAGGTCGTCGAGGATGGTCAGGTCAGCTCGCCGGATAGCCTCCCACCCTGGCGGCTCGCCGTGTCCGTTCCAGCTCTCCTTCTCCCGCTTGATGCCGTCTTTGATGTTGACGTAGCGAACCGTCGTGTCGGTACGACACTTCTGAGAAATCCAGTGGTTCAGATACCGCAGTGCGAGCCGGGCGCATTTGAGCGTCTTCCCGGTGCCTTGAGGTCCCCAGATGTAGAACGCCCAGAAACCCAGCTCGTGCTCCCTTGGCATGTGAACGAGTTTCTGGAGTCGCTCCGGGACGTCGATGTCGTGGCGCTTCAATTCAGCTTGGATGCGGTCGCTGTTCAGCCCGCTCGCCTCCCACTCCTCGCGGATACGGTCGGCCATCCGCTCCTGCCAGAACGTCTCGGTGACGCACTTCTCGCAGACCTCCGGAGGCGAAATCCACTGGTCACTCCCGGGCCACCGGGTCGGCTCTTGCGGCCTGCCACACTCCGCGCATTCGGTATCGGCTGGCCGCTCGTCGAAGATTTCGAGCTTGCGGTCGCCGTCTTCCAGGAAGATTTCGATGGCGTCTTCAAACATCACTCGAGCCCCGCGTCCTTGAAGGCTTGTTCGTTATCCTCGGCCGTGGCGATTTCACATTCCTCGAGGGCCTTTCGTGTCGAGCCGTCGGCCTGGAAGTCGCGCTTGCCTTTGCCGACACCGGACCTCGACGGGTTGACGTCTCCCCGCCACATCTCGACATGCTCCTTCGACCCGAAGTAGTACGCCCACTTTGCCGGAGGCTTCTCAACAGCGATGGCCTGAGCGAGTGAGTCGACAAACAGCTCTCGACACTCCTCGTCGGTAAGCTTCCGGTTCATCATCCGCATGACCATCGCCCCGGCCTGCTCGTAGGTGAGGTCGTAGCCCTGATTCTGGGCGGTCCGATACATCCATGTGGCGAGGTCGTCTGGTTCGTCGTTGGTGGTCGGTGTGAGCTCTTGCTGTTTAGGGGAGGTGTCGTCGTCGGAATCCTCGCGCGCCGGCCTGCCAGCCCGCCCGCTGTCTGTCGAGTCGGTAGACGAGACAGACGTTGTTTTTCTTTTCATAGGGGGTGTGGGGGAAAGGTTTTCTTTTTGTGGCGCAGATTTTGCCGGTGCAGTAGGTGCACTATTTGGTGCACTGAGTGCACTATTTGATCCAGATAGTGCAGTAGGTGCACTATTCGGTTCGCCATTCTCAGAAAGTGCACTGAGTGCACTATTTAGTGCAGTAGGTGCACTATTTGGTGCACTGAGTGCACTATTCCCATCGACACAGAGCTGAGCTGTCGACTGACCCTTTCGCTCCAGATATCCGAGTTCGACCATGCAGTTTCGGTGTGTAATCACCGTCGATTTACTCCCGATTCGAGCCGTTTCCTTGAGCTCGGCAAGTGTTGCAGCTACCTCTCCAGAACTTCCCGAAAGCGCTGCGTATGCAGCCGCCAGCGAAAGGGTGGTCTTGTTGTCGATTCGTTCGTCCATGACCAGTCGTCTCAACCAGTATCCAGGGTTCATCCGTGAGTCCTGCTGCGCCGCTCTTGGCGCGTCACTCAGTCAGTAGTCTCAGAAAGTCTCGGGTCGCGTTCTTCGCACCGCTCCAGGCGTCTCGGAGCAGGCGCTTCTTCGTCACTCGTGCACGCTCGTACGCCTCACGACGTCGCTGTTGGTAGAGATCGTCGGCGGCCTCGAGAGCGCGTTGTCGGTTCGGGTCATCCACCGCTCACCTCGTCTTTCCACTCGTCCACAATGTCGGCAGCCTCCGACTCGCGTATCTCGTCCATATCGACCGAGTCCGGCAGGAGACCGTGAATCTCCTCGACGAGCTCCTTGCACGCTCGTTCGGTCGCGCCATCCGAAGGCGTCAGCCGCATCCCGGTCGGAAGGTGGGTCAGGTGGTATTCGTTCATTCTGCTATGAATCCCAAAGTGCTGCTTCACCTGGCCGTCCACCTCGATGACTTCGGGGCCTTCCAGCCGTATGTCGAACGGGTGAGACAGCCACATCATGAAGCGCGGGACTTTGTCGTTGAGCTCCTTCACGCCGCCACCCCCGTCGCCTCGAGCTCCTCGATGAGCTCGGCCGCCTTGGCCCAGGCGTCTTCCGGGGTGTGTCGCCACAGCCACACCCACTCGACCGCCCGAAAGGACGCGTCGAACACCACCACGTGCTCGTGGATTCGCAGCGCTACGGGACCGGACCGCCGTGCATCGGCCGCCGGCTTCACCCGGTAGAAATGCGCGACGCTGGCCAGTCTGTGTGCATCGCGTTGCTCGAGGAGCTCGCCGCCGACCTCGGTGGGGCGACCGTTGCTCCTGCGAAAGGCGGCGTAGATAGCCTCCGGTGTGACATCGAGTCGGTCGGCCAAGCTTGACGCCTTTTGCCACTGCCGTTTCACCTGTCACCTCGCTTGTTCTTTCCCTTGTGAGCCGGACATCGGTCAGCCGTGTGCTCGTAGCTGGACCAGCCACGGGCACGAGCTTTCTTCCGCGCTTCGGTCTTGGTGCGGGCCGCGAAGCTTTCGCGTCGCCGGCAGCCGTTCCAGTCGCACGTGATCGATATGAAGAGCTGGTACGTCACCATCAGTCCGCCATCTCCTCGATATTCTGTGCTTTCGTCTTCGCCAAAAGTGCATCGCTTCGCGCCTGCAGTCGCGGCTCCTGGAGCGCCTGAGCCACCGCACGCCGAATGGACTCGCGGTACTCCATGAAGCCGCTTCTCGCCTCAGCGAGCGCGTCTTCCAGCCGTCTACGAACCGTCGGACCTATCGTCCGTTTGCCGCGCTCCATCTCGGAGAGGTGCGACTGCTGGAGGTCGGCCATCTCGGCGAGCTCCTCCTGTGTGAGCCGAAGCTCGAGACGCGTCTGCCTGAGGCTCGTGCCCGTGATGGGATATTTCGTTTGGTTCTCGCTCATCTCGTTATCCCGTGCCGCTCGTCGTCCACTCCGAAATCACCAACTCCGCAGCCTCCTGCGGCGTACCCGCTCGACCATCCGCAAGCGCCGCGAGCAGATGCGCATGACCGAGCTTCGGGGCATGGAAGCAGCCCAGCTTCTTGCCCTGCAGGTCATCGACGGAGTCCAACACCCACCCGCGTCGTGGATGGTCGAGCCAGTCCGCGTACTTCCTGAGCGCTCCGAATCGAGCATCGAGGCCCGCGTCGTCCTCGAGTCGAAAGTCGGGTGTAAACCGCGACCGTCCGCAGACTTCGACGTCGCATGGTTCGCGGCGGAGATGCACGACTGTAGTCTCAGTGCTTGCGTCCGGCCCCATGGCGTCGACCTCAGCCTCAAATGTCTGCATCTGTCTCTCCTCGTGCTCGAATGACTTGCCCAGCCCTCGCGTCCCGCGACATGCGACGGGAAGGAAGAAGCGGCCGATGTCACACCTCCTGCCGCTGGGCTATGTGTCCACCCTCCGCACACCGCCGGGTCAGCGGGCTCAAAACTCGCCCGGGTGCGGTCCGGGCCTTTGGTGCCGGGCTGGCGGGGTCACGCCTCCGTGCCCTCGAGCTGTGGCGGAGCCGGCCTCCGTGGCCAGTCCGTGAGGGCCGCCCGGTCTATGCCTGTGCTCGTATCTTCTTCGTGCTCTCCTCGAGCTGCTCGACCGTCAGGTCGTTGAATGAGTCGGCGCCGTGCTGCTGCTTCAGCGCATCGTGCGCCTTCTGCATATTTTCGCTGCCGTAGACCTGGCAGACTGCGATGCGCCACCGTTTGTTCGCCCAGTCCCACGTGCTCGGAGCTTCCTCGCGCGTGGCATCCTTGATGGCCTGCCAGGCCACCTTCTCAGCGTCGGCCGGCGACAGGCCGCCATGGTGCTCGGCGATGGCGGCACGTTCGTCGAACTCTTCGCCTCGGGACCTCATACGATGATGTCTCCCTGGCCGAACTCGTCGGCCTCGCTTTCGTCGACATCGGGCATCAGCCCGGCCTGGTCGACCCAGTCGAGATAGAGGGCGGCGCGTTCGCTCATCGCCCCGTCGTCTCCGGGCTTGTGCGACTTGTCGCCGAGCGTCTCAACGATGGCCTCGAGTTCGGCCGGAGAGACGCGCGCGATGGACTCGACGCTGAAGGCCGAGGCGATGACCTGCTCTTTGAGGTCGAGGTGCTCGTCGCCCAGCTCGGTATAGCCGAGCAGCTTACCCAGGCTGCGGCGGGCGGATTTCCACTTGTCGTAGTGGCTGTAGTCGTCGGCGCGGTTTGCGGGCGACACGCCCGTGTCGTCGTCGGACGACTCGACTTCGTCGTTGGTCGTGTCGCCGGCCTCGTACTCCTGAACCTCGGTGCCGCCGGATGGCGGGCCGGACTCCGACGGAAGCGCCTCGACCGACGTCGATGTCTCTTCGGTCGGGCTCTTCGCCTGTTCGGCGGTGTGCTGGAGTTTGTCGCTACTGAGCTCCGCGAGCTCGTCGACCGAATACAGTCCGAGAATGACCTCCGAATACTTGATGCGCGCGAGGTTCATCGCCGCCCGCCACAGATACATCTGCTTTGGGTACTTGGCCCACGTATTGCTGCTGAGCTTGGCCTTCGCCTTGTCAGTCTTATCGAACGTGAACGAATTGGGTGTGTCCTCGTCGGTGCGCTTCGTTTCCCAGGTCGCATGCTCGCGGTCGTAGCTGACCGGCTGGATGTACTCGCAAAGCGGGCTCTTCCGGATCAGTGCCACCGCCATCTTGGCCTCCATCCCGACTCGGCCGTTCACAACGTGAAGGTTCTGGAGGGCCGTCATCGCGTTGAGACCCAGCTCCGCGCCTTGCTGAATGATCAGCAGCGCGTCGGCCGGCGTCTGGATGTGATCCGGGCACAGGTTCGACTGGACGATGACGTTGCAGTACCGCATCAGCTCGCCGAGATTCTTCGGCTCGTAACGCCCGCGGCCCGCGATGCCCGTTTCTACGCTCCTCTTTGCTGGCACGTTCTCATCGTCGGTCTGGTCGAAAAGGTCAGTGTCGATCGTTTGCATCGTGTCAGTAGCCATGGTCCTTCTCCTTGTGTGTAGTGCTCGTTGAAGTCGTTGGTTCCAGTGGTCAGCTCAGCCGGCCCATCCCGGGACGTCGATGGTCGTCACCGACTCACCGTCTCCGTACCCGGTCCATCTGTCTGGGCTCTCGAGATACTCACGCCAGTCCTGTAGCGCCGTTCGGTACCGATCCCGCCCCTGCTCGACGCCGGCCTCGTCAATCTCGTAGACATCGATGCCGAATGGGGCTTCCTTCTCCACGGCGATGAACAGGAAACGCTGGACGCCCCCGGGGACGTGCTGGCTTACGCCGTCGGCGTACATCGCCGCCGAGCTGTGGTAGCCACGTCGGGCGATGGCCTTGCGGAACCCCCAGTAGCTGGCGTCGCGTGCGCTCTTCAGGTCGACGATGACCCACTGCCCCTCGAACCAAAGAAGCAGGTCCGGCCGGCAGCGACACGGGACGCCGGTCACCGGGTCGACCCACCAGAAGCTGTGCTCGATGGCTCGGGCCTCGCCGCCCGTCATCAGCTCATGTGCGAGCGGGTGGCTGTGGATGGCTTGGTCCATCCAGGCGATGGTCTCGTGGTCGTCATCGGACAGAAAGGCCTGGTCGTGGTCGACGTCGTGCTCGTCGAAGTGGGCGACAAGCTCGTCGAAGCCGTCCTTGTCGGCGTAGGCCTGGACAGTCTTCTGCTTGTAGCCCACCTCGTCGGCGACCTGCTCCCAGTCGTGACCGTCGGCGCGGAGGCTGGCGGTCAGCATGACCTTCGAGCGCCACCCGCTGCCGTCGGCCTTCGACGGCGGCTGTACGTCGAGGTAGTCCTCGCGGAACCGCCCGGGCTCGAGCAGTGCGGTGTGAAACATCGTGCCGAAGTCGAGCGCGTCGCTACTCTTCTCCTTCTCTCTCGCCGCAAGGTAGTGGTCGACGGAGCGAGACAGCTCCGAGATGGATGAGGACGAGATGGACGGACATGCGTGGTAGACCTGGTTTGGAACCCCGGCGTAGCGCCCGGGCTCGAAGTCGGGTCGGTACTCGTCGGGTAGCTCGAGTTCGTCTGTGAGTGTGGGTGCGGTTGTCATGCGGACACCTCCTCACGGGTGTATCCCGCGAAGTCGGTCCACGGCCGGCCCGTGCCCCTGGCGAGGCCACGACACAATGCGCCTATTTCCTTCTCGGCGAGACAACGCCCGACTGCCTCCCAACTTTCAGTATCCATCACGACGTACTCACATGCGTCCGAAGCCGGTCGCACGGCGAGGCGTGCGTCTGCCCCGTCGAGCACAGTGATGGCCAGCAAGGCGCTTCGCTCGTTGAGCCGCCGATTGATGTCGATGGCGCCCCTGGGCGAAGTCGCCGCGACGTCGATGACCGGTCGGTCTTCCGCCGGTGCTCGCCGCTTGCTGACAAAAAGTACGTTATCTAGGAGTTTGCGGTCGTCGTCGGTCAGGATGGCGAGTACGAGATCGAGTGTGCTGAATTCCCCCATCAGACCACCCCCTCGCCGCAGCAATCTGAGCAGACGACGTCGAGCTCGTCGGTAGACTCGGCCGGTGGCGCAGTGAATCCACGCTCGATCGTCCAACCCCCGAGGCCGTCGCACTTGGCGCAGTGCAGGCCGTCGTCGACCAGCGACAGTGACCAGCCCTGCTCGACCAGAAGCTCGTGAAGCTCGGGATGCTCGTCGTAGTGCGTCTCGGTCGACTCCACTCGCGGGTTGTCCGGGTCGAAGCCGACGTAGCAGACGACCTCGCGGACCTCGGCTGTGTACCGGTCGTCGACGAGCTCGTAGTAGACGGTCGCGTGTGTCGGGTCGCGGTCCCACTGCTCCATACGGTAGCGGGCAGACTCGCCGGTGTGCGCTCGGTCTGCGAGCTGCACTGCGCCGAGTAGGCACAGGGCGAGCGTGTGCGGGTCATCGCCGGTGTCGACCGGGAAGCCCTTGCCGTCGTCTGATACCTCCTGTAGATTGGTGGGTGCACTGTCCCCAGTGCTCGTATTGGCGTCCCGGCGCTTCCTCGCCGGGGCGTTTTTTGTTTCTTGGGTGTTCATGCGGTCTCCTCTTGTTTGCCCTTGGTATCCGCCTCTTCGCGTTCATCGACCCACTGCTCCAAGTCGATTTCACGACAGCGGACGTTCCCATTGATTTTGATGAAACGAGGGGCTCGCCCCTCCTTTCGCCACTTGTCGACTGTCCGGACTTTCACCCCCAACCGTTCAGCGACTTCTTTTCTCGTGAGCAGTTGCATCGAAACTCCTAATCGGCATATGCCGGTTGAAATGCTGCTCTTCGGAGAATAAGCCGGCAGAAACGGCATGTCAAGCGCATAACTTGGAATAGCATTGAATAAACCGGAATCAGTTGAGATGTTGTTGTTGGTAGGCACCTGGAGATGGGTATGCTGAATGCTCGGACTTGCTCTTCGTCGACTGAGAAAGGAGGCGGGGCTGACTCAGTCAGCTCTCGCCGAACGAATTGGTGTGCATCAGGTCACTCTGTCGAGGTGGGAGAGAGGTGATCGAAAACTTCCGGAGGATAAGGTGGGCGAAATAGCTCAAGCCCTCGACGTTTCTCGGGAGCGCTTTCGGCAGCTATCTCGCGAGCTCGGTCAACTCGAAGGTGATAACGACGAGACGGATGATGACGTCGCGCGCTACGTCACATCCTCAGACGACATCTCCGCCTGGCGAGACCGCGTCCTTGTTGAGCCCGGCCTCCCCGGCCGGGCTTTTTTGATCCCACCACGATCAATCACCGCCCCACCTAAACGATCATCCATTGCTGCTTATCCTCGGGTGATCCACCATGCTGAAACGATGTTCAGTATCCTGTTCAGTGACGAGGGGACACATGCAGCAGCACCTCCGCGACCGATGGGCAGACAAGGTCGTCAGCAGCCCGCATCTCAGCGACAAGGACGTCGCGGAACTTCTCAAACTCTACCAGTACCTCCAGCCCGCATTGGGCTACCAGCTCGGCCCGCGGCTGTTGCCGGCGGCCTCTACCGACGGCGCTTGCAATTCCCAAGCAAATACCACTTATGGGCACCAACAGGAGCCGTAGGCGAGAGCGTGCAGCTTCTGTGATGGTTCGAGCCCGGGCGCATTCGCGGGACTCGGCAAGTCGCGGCAGGCAAGCGCATGTCGAGGCGTTGGCCGGTGTAGCTCAATGGCAGAGCATCCGCCTTGTAAGCGGGAGGCTGCTGGTTCAAGTCCAGCGACCGGCTTTGAAGTGTGGGATCGCAGCCACCCGGCAAAGTCGCCGGTCACACTCAGCGGAAGCCCGACCGTCTGCGATGGGCGTGATGCGCGGTCGAGCAGGCAGGTTGCTCACGGGTCTCATAAGCCCGGTTACGCTGGTTCGAATCCAGCCCGCGCAATTGGCGGTGGTCCGGGGGTCGCTCCCTCGAAGACACATGGGAAAGCCAGTGGCCGGAGGTCTCGCGAACGCGGTTCAAATCCGCAGCCGCCACTTAAGCAACGTAGCTCAGCGGAGAGAGCGGCAGCCTTCATGTCTGCGGCGAGCCGGCCTACTCGGGACACCGAGCGTCTAGGGTGCTCGAGGCTCACTGAGTTGGGCGATGGTCCATCCAGGCGTCGGTTCGAATCCGACCGTTGCGCTACTCAATACGGAACGCGCCATGAAACCCAAAGCGATATTCTGGGCACTTGTCGCCTATCTTGCTGGCCTCGCGATGGGAGTAGACGCGGGTCATGCGCTGTGGGCAGATGAACAGCTCACGGCCGAGCAGGTCGCTGCCACCGAGTGCGCGAAGGTGAGCCGCAGCGAGGGTGTCATGCGGGTCTGCCTGGAAGGGACTGACCAGACCAACGAGTCGAGGGCGGATCAGTGACGTGGTACGTGCGTCGTTGCCCGGCGATAGCAATTTCGACCGACAGGAAGGCCAAGGATGGCAGTCAACTCACACGAAAACTACTACTCGCTTTCGGACCATTCGCAATCGCATCCAGAAAGCCCGGAGCGATACCAGTCGGCCGCAAACGCGGTGGATACCTATCTCGAGATGCGTATCGCCCTGGAGGGTGCGCCGGCCCTCGACCCCGAACGCGCCGCGCTGAATGTCCAGACGCAGCCCTCCCCCGAAAACCCGGCCATCCGAAACGTCTCTGACCTCCAGATACTAGAGCGAGCCTTTGACTACGCCCTCGACCGAGCTCGTGCACGTGCTCTCAGGGCTGCTCGACGGAATGTGGATGTCGACCTGGACGTGCTCGCCGAACTCGTAGGCGTGACTGTCTCTCGGTTGAAGCGCCTGGAAGACCGCGGCGAATACCTTCAGGAGCGCTCGCGTGGTGCGCCCCCGCCGCTCGTACGGCGAATGGCAGTCGCCCTCGAGACTGACGTGGAGTCACTGTGGCGACCTGTCTACTGGCGAGTGTGGGTGGCGATTCGAGTCCACGGCGCAAGCCTTCGGTCAGTCGAAATCTCCAAGTCTTCCGCGTCGCGGTATCGAGATGAGATGGACAGGTGGGTGGAGCAGTGGCTCGCAGGCAACGGCCTGCTCACCTACGGCGTGCGTCGTGATCATGAAGTCCGAGCAGAGTTGCGAAATGATGATGGCGAATTCTGAAGACCCTCCAACCTCGCACACCTACGCGGCTCTTCGGCTTCGCGGTGCTTCAGATGGCACGGCCGCGAAGAAGGCCGGCTACTCCAGCCGACGAAGCGAGAAGGCCCGCCGCCTCTACGAACAGGCGCAGTCTCTCCAGTCGTCTGGCTGGGCGGACAAGTCCAGGGAGTGGACACGCAAAGGGCTCGAGCGGGCAAGAGAACAGAAGCGCCAGGCTGAGGCCAAGATCGAAGAGCTTGAGCTTCAGCTCGAAGCGCTCGAGGTTCTGGACCTCGCAGACCAGATGGACGACCAATGATACTCGAATTAGAGCCCACCCCTGAAAAGCGTCCCACCGGCTATAAAGCGCGTGACACATTGATTTCTTAACGTTCAAGCCTCGCGCATCACGCGTGCGAGCGCCCCTCTTCGTGAGAGGGTAAGGCGGTGACGGTCCATGACCACCCATGACTCACAGCAAAACCTGCCGCCCCGACTAGACGGCGTAGACACGTGGAAGCGCCAGCACCTGCACGCGGCCAAGCGCAAGGCGCAGGGATGGCGCTGGCCACGTATCGCCGAAGAGCTCGGCTTCTCTCACGGGACCGTCAAAAACTACAAACTCATCGACGGCTGGGACGGGCTGGTCGACCACTTCGCTGAGAAGTTCTTTCAGGAGGAAATCGACCGGCTGTTCTACCAGGGCTCGGTCGACGCACTCAACGCACTTCGCGACCAGTTCGAGGCCGGCGTTCATGAGGTAGAGCAGCTCGAGCGTGACATTGCCGCCGGCGAGGCCGACGAAGGCGCACTGGACCAGCTGTACAGTCGCTCGAAGGCGACCACCTACAGCGCCGACAAGTACCTCAAGTCCATCGGCTTTACCCGATACCGACAGCGTCGAGCCGAGATGCAGGCCGAGGAAGAGGTGCAGGGCACTCCGGGGCAGACCGTCCGCCACGAAGGCGGTGACCGACCTATTCGATATGAAGTTGAGGATGACGAAGCACTCGAAATCGCGGGTATTCTAGACGACCTTGGCGCCCTCCCCGACCCAGATGGCGAGGCTGAGGGAGCTGACGACCCCGAAGAGTAGCCCGTATTGGCTACACAGGCCGACACCGAAACAGGCAGCGTTCCTGCTCGTACCTCATCGTGAGGTGCTGTTCGGCGGCGCGGCCGGCGGCGGTAAATCCGATGCGCTTTTGATGGGGGCGCTCCAGTACGTCGACCATTCCGGCTACTCCGCGCTGATACTCAGGACGACGCTGACCGCGATGAAGCTAAGCGACGGGCTCATCCCTCGGTCCCATGAGTGGTTGGAGGAAACACCGGCAGTATGGAGTCAGCAGGACAAACAGTGGACGTTCCCCAGCGGGGCGACACTGAAGTTCGGCTACCTCGAGAATGAGAAAGACAAATACCGCTATTCGAGCTCGGCGTTTCAGTTCATCGGGTTTGAGGAGCTGACCGAGTTCAAGCGCGAGACGGACTACCGGTTTCTGTTCTCGCGTCTTCGGCGGACCAAAGACATGGACGTTCCGCTTCGGATGCGGGCGACCACAAACCCTATCGGCCCCGGGTTCGAGTGGGTGCGACGTCGTTTTGTTGATGGCGAATCACCAAACCGTCTGTTTATCCCGTCGACGCTCGAGGATAACCCGTATCTCGACACCGAAGAGTACCTGGAGTCACTCGGCGAACTCGACCCGGCGACCAAAAAGAAGCTCGAAAACGGAGACTGGGGCGACCTCGAACAGGGCGATCTGTTCGCCAAGCCGATGTTCCCGGTCCGTGACCGTGTCGAGGGGCAAATCGAGGCGATCGTTCGCTTCTGGGACTTCGCAGCCACACCGGTCTCAGACAACAACCCCGATCCCGACTGGCTGGTGGGGACGTTGATTGCCAAAACGACGCGAGAGAGGTGGTGGATACTCGACGTCGAACGCGGCCGATACGGCCCGGATGGTGTCGAGA
This sequence comes from Trueperaceae bacterium, assembly GCA_034521635.1. GTDB lineage: Bacteria > Deinococcota > Deinococci > Deinococcales > Trueperaceae > JAXHMC01. Next base: position 27,181 of record JAXHMC010000011.1, read on the forward strand.
AGACGATTGAGGACACTGCCAAGGTCGACGGTCGCAACATCCCGATCGTCTTCGAGCTCGAGGGTGGAAGTCAGTCCAAGATCGCCACCCACCAGCTCGCCACACGGACGTTGGCAGGGTGGGACGTACACACGCAAACCGCCTCAAAGGACAAGACAACCCGGGCGCTGCCGTTCGCATCCCAGGCCAGACAGCGAAACGTGTGGCTGCTCCGAGGTGGCTGGAACGATGACTGGCTCGATGAGCTCTCAGGATTCCCGAACGGCGCGCACGACGACCAGGTCGACTCGGCCAGTGGTGGGTTCGCCTACCTGGTGACCGAGTACAAGCCAGATTTTCAGCAGCCCCCGAGACGAGTCATTCGCTAGTGCACCGACAACACCCGCTCTACAAAAAGTACAGGTCGCAGTGGCGTGAGTATCGGATGGCCTACGAAGGCGGGCCGGCCTACCTCGAAGAATTTCTGCCGCAGCACCCCAAAGAGCCCGACCAGTACTACCAGGAACGGCTCGATCGCGCTGTGTACCCGAATCACATGCGCTCGGTCATCGACACCTACGCAGCGCACCTCTACCGGGAGGATCTGCCCCGGTCGGCCGAGTCAGGCGAGTCTGTGCTCGAGTCTTTCTGGGCTGACCTCGACCTGATGGGTCACGACGCCGATGAGTTTTTCGAGCGAGCGGCTCAGCAAGTGCAGCAGGGCGGTCGTATGGCCGTCGTCGTCGACAGGTATGACCCGGACGATGGGCTTGCCCAGACCCGGGCACAGGAACAAGCGGCCGGACGACGGCCGTACGCCTATACCATCGACACGGAGGATATCGTTGACTGGGATGTCGACCGCCACGGTCGACTGCACTGGGTCATGCTCAAGGAGCCCGGGGACGTACAACGCGGCTGGAATGAGGAGCACCCCGGAGAGCTGCACTACTACAAAGTGTGGACACCGGAGGAGTGGATACTCCTCGAGGAGGTCGAGCGTGAGACCGATGACGGTATCGAGCGACGCCTCAAAGTCCGGGACCGCGGCGAGCACCCCGTCGGCGAAGTGCCGGTGGTATTCGTGTTCTGGGGGCGGCGAGAGGGGGCACAGCCCGTCGCAGACAGCGCCATCAAGGACCTGGCACCGCTCAACCGCCGGCTAACGATTCAGTACAGCCTCATCGATGAACAGATTCACGCGCATGTCTTCAACATCATGGCGGTGCCCGAGTCGACCTACGACAGGCTCGGCAGCATCGACTTCAGCGCGTTCGGGGCTATCCCCTACGAGGATGATGTCTCCCAACCGCCCCACTATCTCGGGCCGGACGTTGCTCAAATCGAAGTCATCCGCTCCGAGATCGACCAGACGAAAGGCGCCATCCGGCAGCTCTCCGGGCTCGGGCGAGTCAATGAAGAGACGAAGCACGTCCAGTCGGGCATCGCGCTGTCCTACATGACGATGGATAAGGACGCTTTGCTCGGGAAGTTCGCCGGCCGTATGCGCAAGCTGGAGGTCAAGGTCGCCTCGCTTGCCGGCGCGTGGATGGAGGAAGACACACAGGCCCAGGTCGACTACCCGACGAAGTTCGACCCGGTGGACCTGCAGAACGAACTCAAGGCGGCGCTTCAGTTCTCCAGTCTCCAGATCGGAGGCGAGGCCGCCATCGAAAACGCAATTCAAGCAGTTCGGGCCCGCTTCGGGTCCGAGATCGATGCCGGGAGGCTCCACGAAGTCGAAAGCGACGTCAGGGAGCGCCTCGGTACTTCGCAAATCACAGGTCAAACCGCCCCCTCACTCCGGGAGGCGGGTTAACTCACAGGCGGTGGACGTGCGGCCGCAGGTGAGCACAAAGGAGGTCACGCATGGCTCAGGACAACGACACTCAATCTTCGAACGACAACCCGCAAGAGCCGGAACAACCGGAAGGGGACGGCGGCACAGAAGGCAGCGACGGGGGCCAAGGCCTGCTTACGCAGGATGAGGTCGACAGCATCGTCGAACGCCGTCTGTCTCGAGAGCGCTCCAAGTACGAGCAGCAGCTCGAGGAGGAGCGCAAAAAGCGAGAGCAGCTCAAGAAGCAAAAAGAGCGGGAGCGTCGAGAGGAGAAAGAGGAATATCGCGAGCTCTACGAGGAGACCCAGCAGGAGCTGGAGTCCGTCAAATCCGAGTATGAGCAGCGGCTGACCAGCTACGAGAGGCAAGTCAAAGAGGAGAAGGCCCGAGGCCGACTCCTCAAGGCGGCTCAGCAGGCCGACGCCGTCGCGCCGGATCATATCGTCGCCATCCTCAACGACCGTGTGAAGGTCGACGAGGACGGGCAGATCAAGGTGACCGACGACAGCGGCGAACTCGCCACCGACGGGAAGGGCACACCGCTCACACCCGAAAATCTGGTCCAACAATTCGTCGACGAAAACCCCCATTTCCAGCGTGCCGCTCCCGGCCGAGGGTCGGGTGGACGCTCCGGCGGTGAGAAGCCTCCGGAAAGCGGAGACATCGACCTCGATCGCGCCAAGACTGATCCGGACTACTTCCAGCAGCACAAAGAAGAGATCCGGCGAAAGGTCAAGGACGGCGAGATCTCGGTCTGAGCGGTCGCCAAGCACAAGGAGCCTGACCCATGGCAATCTCAGATACAGAAGCAGATGCGGCTTATCCGGAGTTCTGGCTCGCGACCGCCATTGGCGCGCTGCGGGCCAACACCGTGATGGCCAACCTCGTTCGTCGAGACGCGTCAAGCGAGCTCGCCGATGAAGGTGATATCGTCAACGTTACCAAACGCGGTGACGTCACGGTCCGTGACAAGACCGAAGACACGCCGATTCAGACCGACAGCCCTTCGAACACGAAGGTGCCCGTCGCGATGGACACCCACAAGTACGTGGCGTGGACCCTCGAGGACACCTCGGACGCGAAAGCGGTCGATGAGGCCGTCGAGTACGTCGAGGACGCGATGATCGGACTCGCCGAGGCGATCGACTCCGACCTGCTCACGTTGTACTCCGATGTCGCAAACGACGTCGGAGAGGGCGGGCAGGACATCACCGACTCGACCATCCTCGATGCGCGAAAGCAGCTCAACGACCAGAAAGCTCCGATGAGCGGGCGAAACCTGGTTGTCTCGTCCAAGGACGATCGAGCGTTGCTCGCCATCGACAAGCTCTCCGACGGCAGCACACCGGAGGGTGGTCAGGCGCTTCGCGAGGCCCAGCTCGGGCGCATCTACGGATTCGATGCTTTCATGGACCAGAATGTCCAGACGAGCGGATCGAACCCGACGATCACCCACAACCTGGCGTTTCACCGAAACGCCTTCTATCTCGTCAGTCGCACCCTCAAGACCAGCCCCGAAGGTGCGGTCTCGACGGTCATGACGGATCCCGTAACCGGAATGGCGTTCCGCTACACCCGCCAGTACTCGATCGATGACCTCGCCACCAAGCACGTCATCGACGTGCTCTACGGCGTGAAGTCGGTCGACGAAAATCGGTACGCCGTCGAAGTGCTCGCATAGCGCGCCGTTCGCACGAAGCAGTGAGCCGGCCGGGGTGACTCGGCCGGCAGCTGTCCCCATTTTCTCCCGACACGGAGACACCACCCATGCACGCAGATATTCGAAAAGCCAAACTCGAACAGGTTCAGATCTCCCGGACTGCGCCGCAGTCCGCAGACCAGTCCACGACGGACAGCTACGCGCCGATTCCCGAGTCGCAGTTGGACGCGACCCGGCACAATCGAGTGTTGTACGTCCTGACCGAAACTGGCACCGACCCCATCGATGCCAAAATTCAGGGTCGCATCAAGGACGACGACGGCAACTTTTCCTCGTGGGAGGACGCGACCGGGACCGACGCGGCGAAAACCAACGTCAGCGACGCCACGGTCGTCATGCAGCCCGACGAGGTCCTCTACGACCAGTATCGGCTGGCTGTGGCGTCCAACGGTGCCGGGACACCAGGTGACGTCGACCAGAAGGGTCGGTCCTTCCACCTGGACACCTGAGCCTGAGTGTGGCGGGCTGACGCGCCCGTCACTCTTGTCCTGTTATCTACTGACACACGAGCAAACCCATGGCCAACGAAGGCATCTGGCTGATCAACGCCCACGGACGGCGCGTCCATTGCCTCAAGGAGTATGAGGACGAACTCGTCAACGATCGTGGGTACACCTACCCAGCAGGCGAGCCCTCCACCCAGGAGGGTGACGAGTCGGAGGCGGCCACCGAAGAGCCTACGGAGGTCGACGACGAGCCCGACGGAGGCCGGCGACAGCTCGAGCAAGACATCGACACCGAGGCCATCAGTAAGGCCCTGGCATCCGACAACGGGAATACCATGCGCTCCGCACTAGCGGACCACATCGTCGGCTCGACGGCCGGCATGGGAAAACCCGAGATTCGAGATCGGCTTGAAGTGCTTCTCGAGTAGATGCCAGCCGACGAGTTCGAAAAGCTGCAGGGCGAGCTTGACCGGCTGTACGAGCGGTTGGATGAGTATGAGGCCGATACCACGTCGATCATGACGCGAGAGTATGTTGCGTCTGTACGAGATGCCGCAGGAGGCATCGAATCTCAGCTCGCGGAGTTCGACACAGACGATGAAGGTCGTCTCGATGCGGCTATTGACGCTGTAGCGAAGACACGCCTCGAAGCCCTTCGCAGCGTGTCGGCCACCAGGCAAATCTGGGAAAGCTGGCAACAGCGTCTGGAGCGGCTTCGAACACTCAACGAATCCTATTTCGCACTGGCAGACGGCGCCCAGCTCGACACAGTTCGGGTCGATGACGAAGTCATCAGTGAACTCCTTGGGCAATGGCCGCAAGAGGGCCAGCCTGGCACAGGACTGGCCGGTCGGTTCTATTCGATGAGCGATCATCACCGCCGGGAGCTGGCTGACATGGTCACCCGTCACGCGATGGGTGGTTCCACCAGGGCACGACTCCGCGACGAGCTCGTAGACACCACCGGGATGGCCCAGACACAGGCAGAGCAGCGCATACGCGACTCAACGATTCAGTTTTCTCGGTCCATCAACGCCCGAAAGGCCGACGACCGCGGGTACCAGTATTTCAAGTACTTCGGTCCAGACGACGCAATCACGCGTCCATTCTGCGATGACCTGCTGGACGATGGACCGATCTTCACCCGTGAAGAAATCGCCGACATGGACAACGGCCAGACGGGTGCCGGCAGCGTCATGGTGGCGGGTGGAGGATATCGGTGTCGCCATCACTGGCGGCCCGTTCGACGTGAGTGGTTTACCGACAGTGAATGGAGCACACAGCGAGCTCAGTGAGTATTGGCGTCTACAGCAACGATGCGCAGCTTCGAGAGGAGGATAGCCACCTGTTCGGCAAGTCCGATACAGCGTGGACCCGAAAGCACATCCGGGCGGCCGAGGACATCCGTCGCGACCTGAAGCGACACGGATACCTCCAGGAGCACGACGACATCGACATCCTCGAGGTCGACCACAAGATCGTAGATGACTCGGCAGAAGCTACGGTGGAGCTCGAGTTTACCGCCGAGAGCGCCGGGCAGCTGGTCGTGCCGAAAGGCACACGCGTGACCGATGGATGGGCTAAGGCACACGGGAAAATCGCGTTTGTCACCGATGAACAGCTGACCGTCCCGGCCGGAGGCAGCGACACCGTCGCGGCGACCGCCGCCGACTTCGGTGAGTGCTACAACGTGCCCGCAGGAGAGCTGACGACGTTAGATGGTAGTCTCAGCAACTTCGATGGCGTGACCCACCCGTCAGCGGCCTCCGGAGGCGCGGACCATCAACTCTCACGCGCCGCAGTCTACCGTACCCTCGAACTCGTTTACACCGACCTGATGCGCGAGGAGGGCGACTCCCTGGACGCCCGTCGCAAGCTCCACGGACGTGCGTACATGGATGAGCTGGAACGAATGATTGCCGCCGGGATCGACATTGACGTTACCGGGGATAACGTCACCGACCACGAGCAATACCACGGATTCCATCGTTTCAGGCGGGGTTAGCGGTGATCGTCTATTACGACATCAACGACGACCTCGACCAGGTGGCCGCACACATCGACATACGGCTAAGAGATTGGCCAGGCGCCGACCTGATCGATCTGGCCAACCGCGGCATCCAGCTGATTGAAGAGCGGACAGAGCAGGGCCAGGACATGCACGGGCGCTCGTTCGTCGCGTATTCGCCGCAATACGCCGAGTTTCGGCGGGCGACCGGACGCCAGGCTGAACGCGTCGACCTTCTGTACGAAGGCCACATGCGAACGAATATGACCCCGAAGGCAGGCGACGGCGCTGCCATCATCTTTTTCCCCGATCAAACTGAAGGCGTAAAAGCGATGGCTCACCACGAAGGGACGGCTACGATTTCCGCACGACCGTGGTTCGGATTTGTTCCGGGGACGGCCGACATGCAGGCGCTTCAAGCCGAAGCACTCCGTCTCGCCTCAAACCGACTTTCGGCAGCTGAGTGACAGCAGCATTTCAAACATCCCAACGTGAAGCGCTCCTCGAGGCGCTCGAGACGTCGCTCTCAAAGCTATCCGGCGTCAACTACGTCAGCCGTCAGGCCATCTCTCGCGACCTCGTCGCCGACGCCCAGCTCCCGGCGATCATCATCGATGAGAGCTCCACGCAGTACGAGTGGTATGACCGACACGGCGACCGTGATCTGGAGTTTCGCTCGACGCTCGTGCTCGACCTTCAGATCTCAGCCGAGCGTGTGGACGGCGGCGAGTACAACATCTCGACGGTCCGCGAGACGTTCGCGGCCGCAGTGATGACTCATCTGACCGAACACGCTGAACTCATCGAGCAACTCGACGGGGAGTCGCAGTCACAGGCACACGCACGTGACGTCGCGCCGTCCTTCACCGTGCAATACCCGGCCGTCCAGGCGCCATATGCTCGTGCGTTGGTGTCGACGACGGCCATCTCCACCGAGCAGTTCGACGGACGTGTCTACACTGAGTGGGACACGCTCGTGGCCGACCTCTATCGGCACGACGACCCGAAACCATCGACACCTGGCGACCTGACTTTCACCACCGAGTAGACCCATGGCCAACCTTGTCGGAGTCAACACAACGCGAAGCACCGCCGGCCCGCTCGCTTTCGGGGCGGACCCCGGTGATAATCTGCTCATCGCCATCACCGCCGAGCGCGGCCCGTCTGACACGCCGATTGCCGTATCGAGCTGGAGTCGATTCCAGCAGGTCTTCGGCGGAGCCACTCCGTTCAGCGCGGAGACCCGCTACTCGGCCGGATACGAGTGCCTCAAGATCTTTTTCAGCAAAACACGGGCGACGGTGTGGGTGCTGCGGATTGTGGACTCGTCTGCCACCACAGCCACGCTCGACCTGCAGGATCGTGGGGGCACACCTGAGCCCACATTGCGGGTCAAGGGCAAGGGCGAAGGCGCGTGGGCCAATGATCTCGACATCAAGATCGAGGACGGCACGCAGTCGAACACATTCAAGCTCAGTGTGCTCGACTCGAATGGCGACGAGCTGGAGAGCTGGGACAATCTCAAAATGCTCGGCGCCCACCTCACCCGCATCAACGACCAGTCTGACTGGATTCAGGTCGAAGACCTCGGGAGCACGAACAGCGCTCCCGACGATCGACCGGCCACCGGCACGTTTGACCTCGGCGCGGACACGTCCGGCGTCGACGGCAATGAACCGAACGCATCGACGATCGTGGGCACGACGTCTGCCAACGGCGACAAGACCGGGCTGAAGGCGTTTCGCTCCAAGAATTACGGTCGGGGGTTCATCATTGCCCCGGACCTCGATGACGACTCGACGGTCGTCGATGAGCTCGAGGTGCAGTCCGCGGACTACCATCGGGTCTACCTGTCTTCGACCGACGACGGAGCGACCGTCTCCACGGCCAAAACCCAGCGTAACGACCACGATGCGTTCAACAGTGGATTCTATTTCCCCCGCGCCAAGGTCGAAGACGAGCTGACCGAAGAGATCAAAACGATCCCTCCGACCGCACATGTGGTCGCCGACTGGATGAACGCCATAGAGCGAGACGGCCCGGGCAAGGCCCCGGCGGGCGCCGACTTCAACATCGACTTCGTCCGCGGCCTGGAGACGCGCTCCAACGGTCGACCTCAGGTCGATGGCCCGACCGGAGTCGCAGAAGACCTGCTCGCCGAGGGCATCAACCCCATCTACGACCGGGACGGCACCGGCGCGAAGGTCTGGGGTGCACGCGCCGCCACCAGCGAAACGGCGTGGCAGTACCTCCACGCAGGGTATCTCTACAACCTCATCGCCTCCCGCATCGAAGGCGCGCTCGAACAGCTTCTCTACGACGTTGCTGACGAGCAGTTTTTCCAGCAGGTCGAGCTCGGCGCCTACAGCTTCATGGTCGATTTGCACCGTGAAGGTGCATTCGCCGGCGAGGCACCCGGCCCCGCCGACCAGCCTGACCCGGATGCGCATGCATTCGCAGTCAAGTGCTCCGAAGACATGCTGTCGTCGGCCGACAAGAACAACGGCATTGTTCGCGTGAGCATCTGGTTCAAGGAGGCTCTCACCGCCGAAACGATCGAAGTCGATATCGCCAAACGCACCCAGTAACACCCACTGAAGGGGACACGTCGTGGCTTTCCACTCGCAACATCAGTACATCGCCTATTTCGCCGAATTCCCCCAGTCCAGGTTCACCTCTGTGAGCGGCGGAGATTCGGAGTCTGACATCACCCAGCAGCATGGCGGGGGCGGCGAGATCCAAAACATCGTCGGCCCGGAGACGGTCTCGGCGGTCACGCTGCAGAAACCCCACGACCACGTCATCGATCAGCCACTCCATCAGTGGAATCGCGCGTGGAAAAACGGCGTGCACCAGGAGCTGACGCTCATCGTCCAGCCCGTCTCATCTGAAGGCATCCCGCTTGGGGAGCCTGACGTCTACAAAGGGTGTGCCCGCCAGTCCTACAGCAAGCCTGACGTCAATCGCGGTGCCAGTGACACCGCGATTCTCGAAATCAGTGTCCAGCCGACGGAGAAAGTCTGATGACGACCGATACCCTCACCCTCGACAAAGGGTATATCGACGAGAACGGAGACGCCCATCGCGAGGTCACCCTCCGCGCGCCCGGCATCATGGACGAGGTGGAGGCCGAGCAACAGCGCGCCGAGTCTCGTTACCCGCAGTCCCAGACGTACGAACAGCTGCTGCTCCTCGAGCGGTGCATCATCAGCTGGGAGCAGATCGCCGCCCCGTCGATCGACCACCTGCAGGCACTCAACCAAAACGACGTGCTCGACCTCATGCGAGCGGTCAATGATCTCCGCGAGAAGGACAGCCAGCAAGTGGGAAACGAAAGCTTCGACAGCGACGCGGACTCGTCCTAGCCATCTCAAAGATTACGGGCTTTCGCCCGGAGACGGTCATGGAGATGACCGAGGCCGAGGCGGAGTCGTGGCGACTTGCGACCGGTGAGGCTACGCGATTGATTGCGCAATGGACTGACAACGACTGACAACTATGCCCGAAGCTGAGCTCAGAATCCGACCCAAGGTCACCGGGTCGGTCCGCGGGGAGATACAATCCACCCGCAGTCAGCTCAAGCAGATGAGCAACGAGCAGGTCCAGTCGGCCAGGCGCGGTGACCGCGCCGTCGACAAGCTCAGGCGAGGCTACGACAAGCTCTCCGGCGCCGTCCGTAAGGTTGGCGGGCGTATCAAGGGTGCGATCGGGCGCATCACCAGCCTTCAGGGGATTCTGACGGGCGCGCTTGCATTCGGCGCCGGTCGGAGCTTCATCGAGCAGACCATCGGGCAGGCCGACCAGGTGCGCCGCGGGACGAAGCTTCTCGGTGCCGTCTTCAAAGAGCAGTCCAAGGTCAATCAGGCCGTCAGCCGGGCGCGGGACTTGACCAAGGAGATCTCGGGTCTCTCCCTTGGCCAGGCGATCACCGGACTCGAGAAGACCTCACTTCTCGCCGACCGTAACGTCGACAAGGCCGTCGACCTCGTGCGGTTGGCGAAGGCGCTCGAGCAGACCAAGCCAGAAGAGAGTTTCGAAGGTGCGCTGTTCGCGCTCAAGGAACTGGAGAGCGGCGACACGATGTCGCTCCGCGAGCGGTTCGGGCTGCGACTTCCCACCCGCTCCGAGGCTGAAGGGCTTGCCAAGAAAGACGGCAAGACGCTCAAGCAGTTCTACGTCGACCGGCTGCGCGACGAGATCGACAAGCGGTATGCGATGGAGGGTAAGTCCGGGATGGACGTGCTCTTCTCGATTGACCGCGACACCATCAAGGGGCAGCTCTCCCAGCTCAAAACCGCGGCGTCAGACATCCTGCTCTCTATCGGCCAGCGAGCCGAGGGCGGGGTGTTCGACGCACTCAAAGACAGCGTCCAGACAGTTCGTGAACTGACGAAGGATCCCGAGTTCCAGCGAGCGGTCGATCGGTTCGGTGAAGGGTTTGCGACCACGATCGAAAAGATCGCGCGAGTCGCCCCGAAAATCATCTCCAAGATTCCGGACGCAGCCAACACCGTGCTCGACGTCATCGAGGCCGCGGCGGACTTTTACGACAAGCACCCGACGCTGTCGAAAACCCTCGCAGGCCTCGTGGCCGCCAACTATCTCACTGGCGGTCTGGTCGGCGAGGCCGGCAAGGGCATCGTCGGTCGCGTACTCGGCAAATCTGACGCTGGCAACGTCGGCGGCGTGGGCGACATGGCAGGCATGTGCTGCTGTGACGACGGAAACATCCCTGGGACAGGAGGCAAAGGCGGGAAAGGTGGAGGCGGCACCACAGGCACGCTCGGCAAGCTGAAAAACTTCTTGAAGACTGGCTCGACTGGCGGTCTGGCCGCAGGTGGTCTTACGGGTGCAGAAGCTGGCGCGGTGTCGCTGGGAGCCGGGCAGATCGCAACCGGGCTCGGCGCCATGGCACTACCATTCGCGGTGGGCGCGACCGGCATGTACAGCTGGTCCAAAGCGCTCGGCGCAAAGGCGGAGGCGGGCAAGTCTCAGACCTTCGATCGAATGATGCGTGACTCGCTCAAGAAGCGATTCACCAAGCAGGTCAAGGCCGGCAATGTGCGTGGGCTCAAAGCCGATGTCATGGGCCTGCTGGGCGGACCAGGTAAACGATTCGAAAGCGACAAGCAGGCGGCACGCCTGTCGAATGTCGATGACGTGCTCGCGGAGATGGGGCTCGATGTCGACCTCGGTCGCGGCCAGAAGGTGTCGAGCCTGAAGTTCAAGAAGGCCGGCTTCTTTGAGTCGACCCTTTTCGAAGGTGAAGGCGTCAGCGACCTGAACAGCCAGCTGACGGCGGGCTCCCTTTCCCGGCAGCTCAACAACATCAATATGCGTGTCACCGTCAATGTACCGGCCAACGCCGACGTGGATGGCGAGCAGGTCAAGCGGATGGCTAAAGAGGGTGCAAAGGAGGGGAGTGAGCAGGCACTCCGCCAGGCCAACCGCAAGCGTAGGGCCACGGTCAACTAATGGCATCAGTCGTCGACGAAAGAGAGTCAGGCGCGGGCGGACAGGGGGGCAAGCGCGAGATTTACAAAGCGCGCATCCTACCGCAGGACTGGCCTGGAGACCCGATCATTCTGCCCTATGCGCCCGTCAACTACGACACCTCAATCTCCCCGGAGTGGCAACCCAAAAACCTCGCAGGGGTGCAGGTGGACGGGTACGACTGGACACGGTCGACCGGCCGACAGCTTTCCTTCGAGCAGGTCTATCAGGCCGCCCCGTCGCAGGCTGTCCGCCAGACGTTCGAGACCGAGGGAGGCACGGCCAGCGTTGTGGGTATTTCCGGGGGGTCGGCCCGGCTGTACACAGTCATCAAGCAACTCGAGCGGTGGGCGACATTGCCTACACCGACCACCCAGGAGCCGACGCTCGTCCGGGTCGAGCTGGGAGTTGTTTCGCTCGACGCTCATATCTCTCAGTACAGTCATACCATCGAGCGTACTGACGCCCAGGGCCTTCCGACTGTGGCACGACTCAGTTTGACTTTCGCCGAGCACCGCATTGGTTAGTGAGCCCCCATACACACGCCACGGTAGCACCGTCGAGACCGACGATGCGCCGAAGCGACACACGCTCAGTGGAAGCGAACGCGAGAACTTGCTGCAGATCGCCCATCGTCAGCTCGGTGAGTGGCGGTTGTGGCGCGAGATCGCAGACGAAAACGAGCTCGTCGACCCGCTGGATCTCTCCGGCCGAAACCACGACTCACCGTCTGAGCTTGTGATTCCATTCGAGGTCGTCTCAGGCGGTTCGGGTACTGAGAATGAAAACCTCACATCGGAGCTCGGCCCGTCGATTGTCATCAAGGGCGCGACGCCGGAGCTCGAGGGCGCGGCGACGCTCTACATTTCAGATACCGACTGGCTGGAATTCGAGCTCACCTTCGAAGCACCGGACGGGTCGACCGCCGGCGCCGCTGTCGGTGTCACCGAGTCCGACTTCAAAGACGTCGATGGCGAGCCAGTAGACAGGGGGTTTACGCTATTCAGCGACAATGATCGCTACACCGTCGACATCACGCTCGACCTCGATCTGTGGCTGATACTGTGGCTGCGGCGCTGTCTGCCGCTGTATCTGGACGCCAGCGCCTCGCGCGCCGAGCTGCTCGTGCCCGACCCCGAGCTCGATGAGGGTCGGTAGTGGGTGAGTGTATCGACTTCGACGGGACCGACGACACCACCTGGACGACCGCCCCGGTCGTCTGCGCTGAGTGCAACTGGCTGTATCACGCTGTCTTCGAGACCGGTTCGGCCAGCCTTCAGGTATGCGCCAATTGCGGCGCCTCACGCCCTCTTGTCGTCGTCGAGATCACCAACAAAGACACGCTTTGCATCTACGACCATATCGGTCTTGAGCCGAGGGAGCAGCCACTCGAGTGACCCTGGCCATCATCAACATGACTCACGATGGAAACGCCTGGCGCTGGGAGACCGGCGACGGGACGCTCATTGAAGGAGTGGTGAGTCGGGAGGGTGGCGACAGTGCCTCGAGTCTGGAGTGGACGCTCTCCGATCCGCTGCTCGAGTGGGCAGAAAGGCTGCCCCTCCCTACACGCAACAGTCGGGTGGCGGTGGAAGCGTGGCTCGGTGACACACAGTCGCCGCCGAAAGTCTTCGCCGGCTACCTCAACAACCACACTGTCGGTGGTCCGCCAGGTCGACTTCAGTTGACCGCCGTCGACAAGTCGAAATCGCTTCGGAGAGTGGCGCGGTCGAGGACGCTCAGCAAGTCCTCGATCCCCGACCTGCTTCGTCGGTTGTGTGAGCCGCACGGTATCTCGGTCGACCTCAGCCGCGCCGACCTCGACGATCTCGAGTATGCGCAGGTACTCCAGCACGGAGAGACGGACTCGGAGCTCATCGACCGTATCCTTGGAAGTGTGGGCCACCGCGGCTTCTACCAGAATGACACGCTGTACGTCATTGAGTCCGGCCGAACACGTGACCGACAGATCCGGCTGGTGTACGGCCAGAATGTCTCGCAGTTCAACTTCGAAGTCGACGAGCTGACGACCTCGACCACCCCCAACGTCACCGACTTCGAGGGGCATACAGCCACCAAAATCGACGATCAGGTCGAGGCAGTCGACCGCCCTGTGGAGCTGAGCCGCGAGACCGGGCTCCGCATCAACTTTGACGGACTGCCCAGCTTCACCGACCAGCAGCTCGAGCAGGCCAAGAAGGCCCAGGCCCGCGCCAAGAAAGTCTTCAAGGGCCAGATTCAGGCGACCGAGGGCTTTCCCGAGGCCACCGTCGACGACGAAGTCATCCTCGAGGGATTTGGCCAGCGCTACAGCGGCGTCTGGTTTGTGGACTCGCTGTCGCACTCACTGAAGACCGGGCGCACGTCATTCAACCTCGAGAACGCAGGCAGTCAATGAGCACCGAGCTATACGGACAGGGCGTCCAATGGCCACCCGAGGCCGACGACGAAGGCAGGCTTGTGCTGTCGTCTGGTGAGGCGCGCATCTGGGAGTCGATCGAACAGATACTCGACACCCCGAAAGGCACGTGTCCGATGGACCCCGGATACGGTGTCGACCTCAATGCCTACGACCCGGTCACCCAGCCCGAACAGGTGGCGTGGCGCGTAGCTAACGCACTCGAAGCCAACGAACCGCGCATCGATGATCTCGAGGTCGCCATCGTCAACGCAGATGCGAGTGAAGGGCTTCTCGAGCTCGACATCCGAGTGCTTCCCATCGGGTCGAATACTCGCACCAATCGCATCTTCCCTCTCTACAGGGCCAGCTAGACCTTGTCAGTAGACTACCCACAGCTCGACACCAGGGACGAAGATACCGTCGTCGCAGATACCATTGACGACCTGCCCGCCATACTATCGGACCGCAACAACTCCGCCCTGGCGGTCAAGCTTTTGGAGGCGTGCGGGACGTTTTACGGCTCGATCCTCTATCAGCTCGACCAGCTGCCGAAGGCGCTTTACCTGACCTTGCTCGACCTGGTCGGAATCACGCCGGCGCCTGCGACCAAGGCCACGACACCAGTCACGTTTACGACAAGCGGCGCGACCAAGCCGACGATCGACGCCGGAACCATCGTCAAGACAGGCCCGGACGCAGACGCCGTAAAGTTTGAGACGGACGCTGACATCGTATCCGGCGACTATTCGGCCACTGGAAGCGTATTCGAGGCTTCGGTGGGCGCGACTGCCGTTGAGACCGGCGCCGATGGCAATGTCGGCGCGAATACGCTGGACACGCTCGAGTCACCGATTGCCGGGATCGACTCCGTGACGAACGCGAGTGCTGCGTCTGGCGGCGACGACGAGGAGTCCACAGAGTCGCTGATCGATCGGGCGCCCGAGCTCCTTCGCGCGAAAGACCGCGCCGTCTCACAGGACGACTTCGAACGTCTGGCCGCCGACCAGGCCGGTGTGGAGCGCGCCATTGCAGCCGGGGACGCCGGCGCGGTGACCGTCCATATCCTCGCCGATGACCTGAACGAGGTCGACAACGCCACGCTCCGAGGTGACGTCGAGACCTACCTCGACGAGCGCACAGTGCCTGGCGTGCAGGTTACGGCCAATCAGTACACGACCTGGCTGGTCAACCTCTCCGAAATCGAGATCGAGTATGTCGCCGGCGCCGATCAGTCCGTTACGAACGACCGCATCACCTCGGCCCTCGAGGGCTACGTCGACGCACTGACGTGGCCCTATGGAGGCAAGCTCTACCTGTCCGAGGTCATCGCGCTCGTCGACCAGGTCGAAGGCGTCGAGCGAGTCGGCGATGTCTACTACCAGGAAAGCACAGACTACGGCTCGAACTGGTCTGGCGCCTCGCAGCTGACCGGTGGTGTCGAGCCCGGCCCTGGCGGCGGCGCGACGCAGTTTCACCTGTGGCACTACGGCACCGGCTATTCGAAACCCTCGACAACGTTCACGGCACTGTAGATGGCTGACGAGACGAAACTCCTCGACTTTCTCCCGCCCGCCTGGCGCGAGCACCAGCTCGCCCAGGATCTGGCGCAGGCTGCCGGCACCCCGTTTGACTACTGGCGCGGGCTACTGACCACCGTGCGTTCGCACCTCGACCCGAGTGCTGCGCCGTCTGAGTGGCTCGACTGGCTGATGAAGCTTGTGGGTCACTTCCAACGACCCGGGCTCAGCGACACGCGCAAGCGCAACCTCATTCGCGGGGCTGGCACCATCTGGCTCAACAAGGGACTGGCCGTGGGCATTGAGGCCTACGTACAGGCCATCGCCGGCGTCAGTGCGACCGTCACTGAGTCGACCGCCGACCCATTTGTGTGCGGCATCTCGACGGCCGGCGATGTGTGCGGCCCGGGTGGCGCAGGCTGGACCTACGAAATTTCGGTGCCCACCGGTTCGATTGCGGAGGCCGAGTTACGTGAGCTGCTCGAGCCCATTGTGCCCGCATACTGCGTCTACACGGTGACATTTACCTGATGGAACACCCTGTTTTTACAGCCATTCGAGAGGAGTGGGAACGCATCAAGCGACGCATTCGTGTGGGGTGGTACACCGCTGAGGTCAGCGGGGCGAAGCAGTCGTATCGGCGCACACAGATCGTACCTGAGTGGATACGTGACGGCGCACTCGACGGTGCGCGTCGCATTGCCTCCCCCATTCTGGACGTCATTCCCCCGCAGGGCGCCCGAATGGCGGTGCTGTCACAGGACGGAGTGCCGGAGTTTGCTGCGACGATCGGGCAAGTCTTCGACGACCTGACAGACGCCACTACGGTCTGGCTTCGGGCCAACCTCGAGGACTCGCCGGGCCACCTCGAGGTCGGGGCCGACAAGGGCATCCGCATCCGGGTCGGCTCGAATGACGCAAATGACGAGGCGGCCTTCGCGATGAATGAGACGGCTGACGGCGAACTCGTCATCGAGTCCGACGACGGTGGGTGCTCGGTCACCCTCAAGCCAGGTGGGAACATTGTGCTGGATACGGGAGGCGCCACCGTCCATCTGGCGGGGACGTCGGGGAAGCTGGTGGCTTTAGGGCCCGATGCAAACACCGAACACCAGAATATCGCATCGGCAATCGGCGGGCTGGTAGATGCATGGAACGCTGCCGTGAGTGCAGCACAGGGAGCGGGTGCGCCTCAGCCCGTACAGGCCACCCCGTCAGACAATCAGGTCACACCGTACACGAGTAGCAGTGTCAGCGCCGCAAACACGAAGGCGGAGTAACTAACGCTTTGTCGGTGAAGGTTGTCCGGGGAGGTCCAAACCTTGGTGCTCTTGAGCTTGCCGCTAAGCACTTCGATTTGGACGTAGCTTACGCCGCCTACCAAATTGAATTTCGTGTTGGTCGGAAGGGTGAAAATCTTACTTTGCTTGGCCAGCCTATCGACTTCTTTTTGATTCCCGCTATCCCGGGCATCCAGATACGCCCCAAAGCTATCAGCAGTCGGAGACGCGACTATTTGGCCGCCAGAAGGGTTCCACAAATATCCTGACTGACCGGGCATGATAGGTGACTCAGGTTCCGGTGGTGGTGGGGGTTTATCTTTGTCGTTTTGACATGAAAACAGACCAAGCAGCCCCGACACCATCATCACACACACGAGCACTCGAAACATAACTGCATACCTCGTTGGAGTAACACCCCAACCGTAACGGAAATGCTATGGCAAAAACAGACTTCACAAATGGCGTCACCGTCGTCGGCGAGGCGTTTCTGAACAAGATCTTCGGTGGCGGCACCGAGGATAGCCACGTCCATGATGGTGGCTCCGAGGACGGTTCTGCCTCCAAGGTCGACCCGCAGAACCACATCGACTGGGACGGGGGCGGCGGCGCGAATGGCGACGTCGCCGTGACCCAGGACGACAGTAATGAACACGAGGTGACGCACCAACACACTGGGGCGGGCGCGAGCCGATGGATTGCGGACATCGTCGAGGCTGCGGACCGCTTCGTCTCCAACACCATCCGTGCTGCAGCCGGCGACCGCATCCGCGTCGAGGAGGACGGCGGCGGCAACGGTGGTTTCATTGTGGATGCCCTCACAGCGCCGAATGACCTGAATGTCGAGGATACCTCCGGGGCCTTGAATGGTGCTGCAAGTGTCATCGCAGCAAACACGCCCAAGGCGTGGGCGAAAGTCGACGAAAGTGGTGGCAGCTACACGCTGGGTAACAACAAGTTCATTTCAGGTATCAACAAGGTGGGCATGGGCATCGTCGAAATGACGCTCGCCAAGCCTGCTGGCGCCGGTGGTGATCTGTGCGTTCTCGCGCATCCAAACGGGAACACTAGTCACGATATCAGCGCCGATGGTACCGCCGCCAATCAGATCACCGTCAACATCATCACCTCAGACGGGTCTGCCGCGGACGGAAGTTTCTCTGTCGTTGTCTACCACTGAGTTCTTGAACCATGGCCACCACTCTCTGGGACAAATTCAAATTCGCCATCCGCTGGGTACGTGGGACGACCGACGCGGCCGTTGCCGTACTGCAGGCCGCACCCGCCAACCAGACACCGTACAAGCTTCTCGACGCGGTGGGCTCCGACAACAATGCGCCGTCGGCCGACACCGACGGCGTCGACGTCGAGGGGGTCGGCACGCTGCAGTTTTACTGGCGCCACGCCACCAGCGGTCAAACCTCCGAGGTCACCCTGTTCTTCTACGACGCGGACCCCAACGAAGCATCCGACGCGGACCGGTGGTTCCGATGGGGCACGCTGAGCCTCGACGCTGACGAGGGGATCGCAGACCCCTTCGATCTGGAGGGACACTGGACGCGCGTCTACGCCCAGCTGACGACCGCGCCGGGCGATACCGTCACCCTCAAGGTGGCTCCCCACAACGGATGACACGCATACCTGACAGGGCAAGATGCCAGGGGCGGTTGCGCTCCAGGAAGCGCGGGCGGTTCGGCTATTCGTGTGTATTTGGCGAATCTGTTGCACAGGAGTGGGCTGTCCCCAACGTGGGAAACTACGGGTTCATCTCCATAGACACCACGCACGGTGGTGTGTTGGTGGCCGCCGACAGTACGCTGTTTCGATTTGACGCCGATGGGAATCAGGTCTGGTCGGTTTCTGGTTCCTCCAATATTGAAATTGTCGCGGAGTCCGGGGGCGTCGTCATCTACAGTGAGCAGTCGACGCATACCCTCGTCGGGCTCGACAACACCGGGGCTAGCGAGTCGCAGATCTGGTCGACCAGCGTCGCAGATGACGCCGTTTGTGCAGCGTCGGGCGGCGGATATTTTTGGGTGGGTTCGGAAGGGGGGCATGTCTGGAAGGTCGATCCCGCTGATGGAACTGTCGCCGCGGCTGACTCGGTCCCGGGGCACGTGCATTCGATCGATGTAGACCCGTCGACACAGCGCGTATACGCATTACGCGAGCCCGGCGACAGTTCCATCCTGCATCAGTTTGATTTATCGCTCTCGCAGGTGGCTACCTACGACGCAGGGTATCCGCCCGGTTGGGGCATCTCAACCGCATCCGGCGGCGGCGGATTGTGCTACTACGACTGGACCAATAACAGACTTCGCGCGGTCGACGATGAAGCCCTTGTCGAGATCTGGAATCGGAACCTTCCCGGTGACGCATCACAGCTTCCCCAGCTCACAGAGGTCGATCGCTACGGTCACGTCTATGTTGTGACGTATGACAGTCCAGACAGCTCGAATGTGATCCGTCGGTACGACCCGTCGGGTGAGCTGGTATGGGAGGCGCAAGCCAAAGACAGCGGTGGCTCAATTCTGTCACCTCAAGCGGTGGCTGTGTCCGACGATGATGGTGTCGTCTACCTCTACGCGTCGGGTTCAGTCGTCAAGATGTTGCAATTATGAATGCGACGGCCCGGCGGTGCATCTCTCCCCGACAACATCACCTCGCTGTCGATAGACGATGAGACCGGGCGGCTCTACGCCGCCAGTTCTGGCGACGATTCACTCTTTGCGTTTGACCCGAAGGAGCCCATGAGCGGAAAAACAACAAACGACCTCGAACGAGCCGAGCGCACCGCCTTCCACCGGCGCAAAATTCTCGGCGAGCAGACCGAGTCATCTGCCGGAACCGGAGCGGTCACGCTCCAGCCGGCCACCGATCTGAACCTCGGGCCGAACGACGTCGACCAGCTCGACGTCGAGATTCACAACGCCGGCACCGAGACGGTCTACCTGTGCCGGTCCGGACAGACGACCGGCGTACCGATTGCCGAAGGACAGACGCTGCGGGAGGAGAACGTCAGCGCCGATGATGGTGTCTTCGACCTGTACGGGGCTTCGGCGTGGGGCGACGTGTACGTGGTCTGGTGGACGGGGGATCGCTCGTGAGTCGACGTAGGCGCAAATCGCATGGCGGGGACCCGCTCGATTCGTCGCCGATTGACTCTCCGGGGGCCACCTCCCCCTACGCCCCCGTCACCGCTACATCCCCCACACTCCTCGTCCCGCTCAAGTACGCCTCGACGGATGCCGACGGGCAGATCTTGTACGAGGACGACGTGGCGACCGATACGGTGGAGGCTTCGGGCGATCCAGCAGGCGGGGTGCAGTGGGACGGATCAAGCGTAGCAGTGCAGGCTACTGACGCAGATCGTCCGGTCTGGCAGGGCGAGACGCGAGGCACGAATTTCGACCGTTCTTCGGGGCAACATCTGTACTCGCCAGAGCCGGCGACGTTCTGGAAGTTCCTGAATCACACCGGCGGGACAATCGTTGCGTCAGTCAAGCCCGACGATCTCACGAATCCAAAGCGAATCTTGACGACGCGCGAGAGCGGAAACGGCATCTATTTCGACATCAATAACAATGACCTTCGCTTTGGTAGTGAGGCAGGAGGGTCGCCCGCCAACCGCGCCGCCAGTGGCGTCATATCGGCAGGGGTGTATCAGCAAGTCGCCGCAGCATTCGACCCGACGACCATGAAATTTTATGTCGACGGTGTACTAGTAAGAGATACCTCTCAAACAAACTTCGGTGACGTCGATCCCGAAGGCACCGCGCATTTCGGCTCCGAGATCGGCACGGGCGGCAACTACTTCGACGGCGATATAGAGTACATCGCGGTGTATGACCGCGTGCTCACACAGTCTGAGATCCAGTCGATCGAGGTCAAGTGATGACCAGACACCACACTCACACAACCCTCGCCATGCCCACTGCCGACGCGGCGTCGATTCACGCCGACCTCACCGCCGAGGTCGCCCCGCAGTGCGAGCGTCACTTCGATACCGACGCCGCCACGCACACCGTCGACGGCACCGACTACACCCGCGTGGCGTGGGTGGTGCGCCCCGAAGTCGCGACCGCACTGGCAGACCTTGCGGAGAGCTACGCCGATCTGACGATCAATCCCCGCCCCACGCCCTACGCCGAGGTCACGTATCCACCGATGCCCGACACAGGCGAGCGCGTCGAGAAAGGCGAGGTCTACGAGCACACCGACGGTACGCCGTATCTCGCACGTCAGTCGCACGACCGAACTGCGGACGCGCCCGGCGACGTCCCCGCGCTCTTCGCTGCGTACCGCACAGGCGACGATCTGGAGTGGGAGGCGAACGGCGAGTTGCTGGAGGTCGGTGACGTGCGCACCTACGACGGCGACGAGTGGATTGTGCGCCAAGAGCATCAGGCGCTCGAAGACCGAGAGCCGGACGTCTATACGGCGGGATGGTGGCGGATGAAGCCGGTCACTGAGGGCGACGAAGTCCCTGAGTGGGCGGCGCAGGTAAGCTACGCTGTCGGTGACCATGTGACCTACGACGGGACCGAGTACTCGTGCCTTCAGGCGCATACCTCGCAGGTCGGGTGGGAGCCGCCGAATGTTCCAGCGCTGTGGGAGACCGTATGACTGACCTCCAGCACAAAATCAACCGGGGTATCATCCGTGCCATCACCGCCGAGTGGGAGCGTCCCGTACTCGACTACGAGCCCGGACAGGGCGCGACGCCTGACCGCATCACCCGGTATGCATGCGAGGTCACAGACGGAGAGTACGCGTACTGGTGCGACAGAATCGACGGACAGTACGACGACGAAACTGATCTGGAGTGGTGCGGGCTGGGGCGGTCGTGGGTCGAGACGCATACGCTCGGCGATCACATCTTCGACGACCGGTGCGTCGACATCCGGCTTCACCCGATGATCGCGTTCTACATCCTGCCGGGGACCGACCGGCTCTACAGCCGTTCGAAGTGGGACGAATACAATCTGCCGTTCCCGGAGCAACCCGCGCCGGGAGACATCCGACCGGCTGACATCGTGACGGTCGGAAGCGGCGAGGACGGCTCGCACATCCTCACCCCGACGACGACGGTCCGCCCCAACGGCACCTTCGATACGCTCGAATTCAACAGCACTGGCGAGCTTCCCCGGCTCCGCTACGGCGAAGGCTGTGTGCGGCACCGTCCGTCGACATGCACGGGCTACGAC
>JAXHMC010000012.1:0-115728 GCA_034521635.1 Trueperaceae bacterium
ACGAATTAAGGTTGCGGCACGTCAAGGACGACGCTTATGCTGCGCGTTGGCCTTCGTTTAGGGTGATGGTGGCGCTACCGCTAAGCTGGTTACCGCTACGGCTTACGTCGGCGGTGATGGTGTAGCTGCCCGCTCGCAAGCCGGTAATCTCGAAGCCACCGGAGGTACCGAGCAGTAGGTCGAGCGTATCGGTCGCGACGCCGCTGTCGCCACTACTCTGGGCGGTAACCGGCACGTCGACGTTGCGATTGCCCGGCTCGGTCGGCCCTAACAACCCTAGCGCGACGTCGGCCCGTAGCACACCGGCACCGTACTGATTCGCGTTCATGTAGCCGCCGTCGAAGTAGGCGCTGTCGCGCAAGGCGTCAGCAACGCGCCAGCGGTCAGCATCTACTGTTCCCACACGGCGCCAGCGATCCCAGCAGACGATCGGGGTAGCATCGGTGCCGATTCGAGCCCATAATTGTCACCGGGGTGGTGCGCGATCGCTCGTTGGTTACGGGTTGGTCGCAGGTGACGTTGGGAGGAGCCGCGTCGCCGCCAGCGGCCATAATGTCTAACCCCGAACCGAAGTTCGAGAAGCAGGAGCGGCGGAAGTCGCTGTTGACCGAGCCGACCGCAAACACACCGTCGTAACGTGCTGGGACAAAGAGGGTGTTACCACCGGCGTTGCCCGAGGCGGCGATAAGCAGTGCCCCTTCAGCCTGGACGTCCCGGACGGCATTTTCGACCGTTGTGCTGTCGCCAGGACCGCCCAGACTCAGATTGATAATCTGTGCGGGATCGTCATTGTCGGGAACACCGCTAACCGATAAACCGACCGCCCAGCGTAGCGACTGCGCGATAGCCTCGGCGGTCGCGCCTTCGGTACCGCTCGGAAACGTTTTGATCGGCACGATGCGTGCGCCGCCGTAAAGGACACCAGCAACGCCCTGGCTGTTGTTGCCTACTGCCGCGATCGTTCCGGTGACGTGGGTTCCGTGGACATCGGAGTTGCTGTTCGGACGAGGGTCGGCGTCACTTCCGGAACACCCCGAAGCAGGACAGAAGTCGTAGCCGGTGTTGACGAAGACGCCCTGCAAGTCTTCGTGGTCTAGGTCGATACCTGAATCGATCACCGCGACGACGACCGACGAGCTGTTCTGCTCGCTCCACGCGACCGGAAGGCCGGAGATAGGCATGTGCCAGAGCTGATCGGTTTCGGTATCGTTAGGAACGGTTTGCGGGTAGAAGTAGAAGTTGGCTCGGCGTACGCGACGCGGGGGTCTTGGTTTAGCGCGGCGGCGACGGCTTCGACATCATCGCCGGCGAGTAGAGCGACACGGTCGGGGAAGTCGAGGCTGCCCGCACGCAGCAGTTGCAGACCGTAGGCGTCTTGTACGTAGAGCTGCTGGCGGTAACCTTGATCCCGGCCTTCGTCGCCACCAACGTACTGGAACGAGCAGTTCGCGCCGGGGACGTAGGCCGGACGCTCGGTGGTGGGGGTGTGGGTCGGCTCGAAGCCGCCGAAGATCGTCGTAACCGTAAAGTTGTCGAGGTTGTTGTCGGTTTCAAGAGGCTACCCTGGATGCGGGCGTTTTCGCTACCGCCACCGCCGGGGTGCTAGGAATGGTCAGGGTCGGGGTGCAGGGTCTTCGTCGGTCACGCCGCCGCCGCTCGCGTCGACCGTAAGCGTGATAGGTGCCGCTGCTCACGCCGCTACCCACAATCACGCTCACGCTGCCCTGGTCGCTCGTATCAGGTGGAGTCGTGACGGTCGACACGCCGCTCGGTACGCTGGTAACGCTCAGGCCGATCGAATCCGGTAAAGCCGTCACGCGTGACATTCACCGTCGTATTCGCCTGGTTGCCCGGTTCGATGGTGAGCGACGACGGGTCTAGGCTGATGGTAAAGGTGTCGCTGTTTTCGGGGAGGACGGTCAGGTCGATGGTGTAGTTCTTAGTGATACCACCGCCTTCGGCGATAAAGGGAAGTGTGTAATCGCCGGGGGTGACAGTGTTCTGGACGTGGATCTGAAGGGTGAAGCTGTCGCCGGTTCCGATCTGGATGGCACCGACGCCACCGGGAAAGTTCTGGAGGTCGGCTTGGACGTCGACGGCGGCGCTAAAACCGCCTTCGCGCAGGATGGTGACGTCGACTTCGCGGCTTTGGGTGCCCCGGTGACATGTAAATTCGGTGGAAAAGACCACCATAAAGTCGGGGTCGGGAGTGGGCCAGGTGGAGGCAAGGTTTCGATCTCACAGCCTGCCAAAACCACCAATCCGACCACAACGGCCAGGATCGAGCAGGGTGAAAAAGAGTTTTGGTCGTACTTCAGAGCTAGGCTTAGAGCGGCCCCACAGGTTTGTAAGCTGCGGGGCTGAGAGCCCTTCACCAAACGTTCATCCGATCGGCCACGACGACCGTCCTAACCGAGCAGGGCGAACCCGGCTGCTCGCTGAATTGCCGCAAGAGCGTCGCGGCGCCGAGCGCCCGGTCGGCCGCAGACCAGCGCCGCGTTCCGTACTCGGCTTTCCGACCAGCCCGACTGCCGGTAGGTGCTCGTCGGCGGCGCGCGTTACGAACGTCGTCCGCCGAAAAGTCCGGGTTCTGGCTCCACACCAGCGCCGCGACGCCCGACACGTACGGCGTCGACATCGACGTGCCCGACAGACAGTCGTAGGTGCTGGGCGGAAAGGTGCTAAGCACGTCGGCGGTCTGGCCGGTACAGGTACCGCCGTCGTCGCCGCTGTCGTCGTCGCGAAAGCCGCCCGGCGCCATCAGGTCGACGCTCCGCCCGCTGGTCGCGTAGTTCGAAAAATACGACCGCGTCAGGTTCTGATCGACAGAGCCGACCGCGACCACGCCGGGCGAGTCGGCGGGGGTGCGGATGTCGTTGTCGCGTCCGTCGTTGCCCGACGCCGCGAAGACGAGCGTGTCGTAGGCGAGCACCTCGGCGACGGCGTCATCGACGATCTTGGCGGTCGTTCGACGAGATGCCGAGCGCGCCCAGGCTCATGTTGAGGATGCGGGCGGGGTTAGGGTTGCGGCGAAACCCTTCGACCGGTAGCCCGACCGACCAGCGCATCCCGGCGATCAGCGAGTCGTAGGTCGCGCTGACGCCGTTGTCGTCGAACACCTTGACCGGCAGGATTCGAACGCCCGTGTAGGCGACGCTCGCGACCCCGGTATTGTTATCCCCTCGGGCACCCGCGATTCCGGCGACGTGGGTGCCGTGGGTGACTGTGCGGGCGTTGGGATTGTCGTCGGGGTTAGGGTTAGGGCTAGGGTCGTCGTCCCCGCCATTGTTCTGGCCGCTTGCGTCCTTAGAGCCGAAAGGTCGCATCCCGGCAGAAGTTTTGACACCAAGTCTTCGTGCTCGGTTTCGACGCTACTATCGATAATCGCGATGGTGACGTTGTCCTGGCCGGTTTCGATCTCCCAGGCTTGCGGCAGGCCGAAGTCGGTCAGGTGCCACTGCTGGTCGAGCAGGGGGTCGTTAGGAAGTGCGAGCGTGTCGAGGTAGTAGTTGGGGCTCGCGGCGCGGACGCGGGGGTCGGCGCGGAGTGCAGCGAGGGCGCGTTCTACGTCGCCCGAAACCGTGACGAGGTCGGGGGCGTCGGGGCCGAGCGAGCGGAGCCGGGTCAGGGTGTAGTCGGCGGCGACGGCGCTCGCGAGGTCATCGCGGAGGTTCTGGGTCAGCAGGACGGAACGGGGTGCGTGGTAGCTGACGAGCAGTTGGCCGGGCACGTAGCGGTCGCCGGGGGCTCGAGCCGTCCTAGCCACACCCGCCGGCGCGATCTCGGCGGTGCAGGCCGTGACGTCGCCGATTTGGGCGATCACTTCCGCCCGCTGTTCGTTGTCGCCGCTCGTGACGAGGATCGTCGCGCCGTAGATGTCGGCGGCGAGAGAGGGGGTGGGCTCGAGCCCGACCGCGACCTCCTCACCCGGTCCGAGCGTCCCCGCTTCGGTCGCGAGGCTAAACCACGCCCGCGTATCCGCCTCACCGCTGTCGTAACGAACGAGCGCTTGCCAGGCGAGCTCTCCGCCGCCCGCGTTACGAACCGTAAGGGTCGCGGCACCCTCGTCGAACACGATCACGCGCCCCGGGAGCTCGAGCCTCGGCTCGCCCGCGTCGATACGCGCCGTGACCCGCGCCCGCTGCCGCACCTCGCCGCTCGTCACGCTTACGACCGCACTGTAACGGCCCGGTACGAGGTCGTCACGTAACACCAGGCCGATGTCGACCGTTTCGCCGGCAGCGATCTCGCCGCTGCTCCGCTCTGGCAAAAACCACGCTCGGTCGTCGTCGTAGCGTACGTCTAGGCTCCAGCGCAACCGCTCCTCGCCGGTATTGGTCAGTGTGAGGGTGGCGCGGTCGCCGTCAAAGCGGACGGTGCTAGGGGAGAGCTCGAGCACCGACGTGCCGAACAGCCCGCAGCCGCCTAACACGGCGAGCAACACGAGCGAAACCCCGCCGAGACGGAGCGGTCGGCGGAGAGCAGAAGATAACGGCAGATAGATGCGAAGAGGTCATGCTCCGGATTATACGGGCCCATCCTGAAGAGGCGGTACGGTCGCGTACGCTTAACGGTGTGGGAGGTTCGCTTTTAGACCAGCCTCTTCTAGACCAGCCTGCGGCGGATAAAGCTGCTGAGCACGTCGACCACCACCACAAAGGCGATGATGATGATCAGGATCATCGAGATCTCTTCCCAACGACGAAACTGGATGCGCTGGATGAGCACGGCGCCCGCCAGATCCCTCCGGCCCCGACCAGCCCGCGGGATCGAGGCCGCCCGCAGGTTGATCTGCTGAGGAAACGGTCGGCAGGTAGGTTCAGGCGAGTCGGGCGTCACCTGCGGGATCAGCGGCCGTCGAAAAAGCTGCTGGACGGGGGTGGCCCCCGGTCGAGGCCGGAGCGCCTCGCCCGGTCCCGGATCGACCGATTCGATGATGTCGCTAAACATCTTGCCTAAAAACCCGACCGAGTTGACCCCGAGCGCCATAATCCCGGCGACCGCGCCCCGGCCCCAATGTAAGAGGCGACGAAGATGATCGCGAAGAGGAGTTCAGGGAAAGACGCGGACCCCCGCCAGGATGCCGCGCCCGGTAGCGCGCCGGTTGCCCCCAGCAGGTTGGCCGCCGAGATAAAAGACAGCGGCACCGCCGACGCCCCGCCCAATCGCGGTACCGATCACGGCCATGTAAGAGCGTCTCCATCATGGCGTCGAAGGCGCGGCTGGCAGGTTGCCGACGTCCGGATTGCTAAAGCCCCGGACAAACGGACCCGCGGTCGCGCTAAGACCGCCCCGCGACCCGCGCCCAGTCGAAGGTGTGCGCCGAGCAGCGCTGGCGACAACACGGTCAGGCCGACGAGCAGAAGCGCGACGCCGTACTGAAACAGTTGGGCGCGCCGAGACGTGCGGCGGCAGGGGGGGATCGGCTGCAGGGTCGACTCTTGCGCCGGGGCTTTCGGGGTTCGCCGGCCATCAGGTAAGCCTCGCCCGGACAAACGCGGACACGGTGTCGATCATCGCGACGACGACGAAGGTGATGATGAGTAGAACCGCGATGGCGGGGTAGTCGAACGGCGGATGCTGCCGGTAGAACAGCGGTCTGGCCGATTCCGCCTGCGCCTACGAAGCCGAGCACCACCGTCAACGCGCTGGGCGTGGGCCTTCGAAAATGTAGAGGATGTAGGAGATCATGCTCGCCGCGACCTGCGGCACGACGCCGTAGACGATGACGTGGGTGCCGCTAGCGCCGGAGGCCCGAAGCGCTTCTAGCGGGCCGGGGTCGACCGCTTCGACGTACTCGCTGCCGAGTTTGGCGAGGATCGACAGGGTAAAGATTGTGAATCGCCACGACGCGGGCGGGCTCAGCGACAAAATCGCGACCAGAACCGCCGCGTACAGAAGGTCGGGCGCACTCCGCAGTACGGTCATGAAGCCCCCGCGAAAACAGCACATGCAGGACGGCGTTCGGCGCGGTGTTACGCGGACGACCAGAAACAGCCAGGGAACCCCTAGGACAACGCCGAACAGCGTGCCTGAGCTCGGCCATGACCAGCGTCTCGACGAGCGGCCCCAGATTTCGGGCAGGGCGCGCCAGTCAGGGGGCCAGAAAGTTGCCGAAAAAGAGCACGAAGTCGCGGGTGCTGCCCCGTCAGGTCGTCGAAGCGGAAACCGGTCTGCGCGGCGCCGGGGATGCTCAGCAGGAGGAGGAAGGCAACCAGACCGTCCAGTTCAACGAGCGCGCGGCAGCAGCGCCCGCTTCGGCACGTCGGCGGTCTGCCGTTCGACGTTAGGAAGCACCGCGCAGGTCGCTTTCCCGGTCGATCGGACGACCGTAGATCTCTTCGAACACCGCGTCGGTCGCTTCGTCCGGGCTGCCGTCGTAGACGACCTGGCCGTCACGCATCCCGACGATGCGGTCGGCGTACTCTCTGGCCATGTCGATAAAGTGGAGGGTTGAGGCCAGCGGTGGCTCGGTGCCGTCCAGCGTCTGGGCGGATCCGCTCGGCAGGTCGCTCGTGACGGCGTCGAGGTCGGGGGGTCGAGGCTCGCGACCGGTTCGTCGGCGAGCATCACGCTCGGATCCTGGGCGAGGGCTCTGGCGATCCCGACCCGTTGCTGCTGTCCGCCCGACAGCGCGTCGGCCCTGACAAATGCCTTTTCGCCGATTCCGACCCGCCGCAGACAGTCGTGGGCCAACGCGGTATCCTCTTTAGAAAAGATTCCGAACAGGCTAAGCAGCGGATTGGCCGAGCCGAGGCGTCCGGACAGGACGTTTCTGATCACGGTGCTGCGCTTGACCAGGTTAAAGGTCTGAAAGATCATACCGATGTCCGCCCGCATCTGCCGCAGCTCCGCGCCGCTCGCTTTGGAGATCGACTTACCGCCGACGAGCACCTCGCCGCCAGACGGGACGACCAGGTTGTTGATGGTGCGGATTAGGGTCGATTTTCCGGCTCCGGAGAGCCCCACGATCACCACAAACTGTCCTGTGGGGATGTCGAGGGTGACGCCCTTGAGCGCTTTGAGCCCGCCCGGATAGGTCACTTCTGTGTTTTTAAATTCGATCATAGGGTATTAACATCTGTAAAACAGCCTCTGTAGCCGCGACGCAGAGCGTCCTGGTCGCGCGGAACAAAAGGGGCGAGCCCCGAAGAGGATCGAGGCTCGAGCCCAAAACATCAGCGCAGCGTAACCGTTAGCGCTCGAAGACCGTCGCGACTTCGCGGACGATGTCGTAGGCCTCGCTGTCGATCGGCGCGAACGCGGTGACGTTAAACAGCGCCTCGGTGAGTTCCTGGCCCCCCTCGGTGTCGGCGATGCCCATCAGGGCGTCGGCGATCTGCTCGGTAAGTTCTGGCGAGAGACCGCTGCGCACCACAACCCCGTCGTTAGGGATGTTGGCGCTGTAGCCCAGGATGCAGACGACCTCTTTGACGTCGGGAAAGTCCGCCTCGATGGTTTCGCGACCGTCGCTACCGGGGCTGCCGCCGAAGGTCACCGCGACGTCGACGTCACCGTTGTAAATCGCGAGCATAGCGGCGTCGTGCGAGCCCGCAAAGATCGACTGCATGTCGGTGTTGGCGTCGATGCCGTGTTCGCGGAGCAGGGTGACGTAGGGAAACTGGTACCCGGACGCGGAGGCAGGGTCGACAAAGGCGATGGCCTGGCCGCGGAGCTGTTCGAACTCGGTGATGCCGCTGTCACACAGGACGTTAAACTGCGAGCGGTAGGTCGTAGAGCCGCGCCGCACCGAAGCGAGGATGACCTCGGCGTCGTGACGGTCGACCGCCTGCACCAGAGCGGCAGGCCCGAACAGGCCGATGTCGACGCGGCCCGTACCCATCGCTTCGACGAGACCGGTAAAGTTGGTCGACACGAAGGTGTCGACCGGAATCCCTAACTCCGCGCTAAGCAGTTCGGCGAGCGGGTCGAGGCTGTCGACGATCACGTCGGCTTCGCGGCTAGGCACCATGCCGAGCACCAACCGCTCCGGGACGTCACTCTGGGCGAGCGCGGCTACCGGGAAGAGGGTGAGAACGAGCGCGAGGGCGAACAGGCCGAGAAGAGCTTTTTTTAACACGAGATCCTCCTTGTTTTAGCACTTCCAAAATTCTTTGCACCATAGTATCCTGTAGCTATGGCAGGATATTCCCTGGACCTACGCGACCGTATCGTCAAAGCATACTGCAAAGAAGGGCAGAGCCAGAAAGCCGTTGCCGAACGCTTTGCCGTCAGCCGCTGGACCGTCGCCCGCTATGTTCGCAAAGCCAAGCGGGGCACGTTGGCTCCTACACCTCACCCCGGTCGCTGCCGTACTCTGGACCACGCACAGTGCGAGGTGCTGCGCGAACAGGTCGCCGAGCATAACGACTGGACGCTAGCCCAGCACGCCGAAGCCTTGGCCGAGAAAACGGGCGTTTCACTCAAGAAGTCCTCCATCGCCAACTACTTGCGACGTCTAGGCATCACGCATAAAAAAAGAGCCGCTACGCCACAAAGCGCGACGAGGCTAAGCGACACGCCTGGCGCGAGGAGGTAGCCCAACTCCCCTCAGAGCGATTCGTCTTTCTCGACGAAACGAGCGCTTATCACGACCTGAGTCGCGAGTACGCCTGGGGACCACGGGAGCAGCGCGTGGTTGACCGTGCTCCGAAGGGACGCAAGCAGCGGGTCAGTCTGCTCGCGGCGGTGACGAGCGAGGGACTCGACGCTGAGCGTTGTCTTATTCATCCTCAGAGCGTCACGAAGCCCGCGTTTAAGACCTACCTCGATGAGGTTCTGTTACCCACGCTTAGGCCAGGCAGCATCCTAGTGATGGATAACTGGACAGTACACCGGGGTCAGGACATCATCGACCTGGTGCATGCCTACGACTGTTCAATCCTCTATCTACCGACCTATTCACCAGATTTCAATCCGATCGAGTATCTGTTTAGCAAGATCAAGGCGATAGTCAAAAAGCTTAGAGGACAGACGGACGAAGAACTCATTGAGGCGTTTGCGCAGGGCGTCCTGAGCATCACGCCTGAGGATGTCGCCAATACGTTTGAGCACTGTGGATATGGGTAGCAGGGAGTCTTGGAACTGCTGATTTTTGCTCAGGGGTTTCCTACTGCGGGGCTTTGTCTACACGAGCGGGTCTACACGAGCGGGTCTACACGAGCGGGTCTACACGAGCGGTCACGGAGCGTGACGAGAAACTGGCGAGAACGCTGATGTCGACGCTGACCTTCGACCACGACCGTCATCACCACGGCCACCATCAAGGTATCACGTCCTATAGTCTAGTGTCTCATCGGTCAGAGCGTCGTCAGGTGATGGTGAAAACGGTGTCGCCGTTCTGCCGCGGGCGCGTTTCTGCAAGCCGTAGTCAATCGCTCGGAGCCGTCGCCCGGCCCGTTTCTCCTACGCCGAGGTTCGACCTGCCGAGCTTTGAAACCGCCGCACAACGATGGTCTAAACGATGGTCTAATGGCGGTCCGGGCTGTCGACCCGGGTTGTCGACCCGGGTTGTCGACATAGTCTCGCCCTGCTCCGATCGAAATCGCACCTGAAACGCGTGCCTAGGCTTCAAAACACGTCCGCCCCGAAACGCGTATGCTAGGTCGCATGGCTCTGTCAACCGACCCACACAGCCCCGCAACGTTAAGCCGCCGCAAGCTCAAACACGTCGACGTCTGTCTGCACGAAGCGGTCGAGTACCAGACCCGCACCACCGGTTTCGAGCGCTACGACCTGCCCTACACGGCGCTGCCCGACACCGATTTGGCGTCTATCGACACCACCACGACGTTTTTAGGCAAACCGCTCCGCGCACCGGTGCTGATCGGCGCGATGACCGGCGGGGCGGAGCGTTCGGCGCTGATCAACCGCAACCTCGCACTCGCCGCCGAACGTTTGGGGATCGGGCTGATGCTCGGCTCGCAACGGGTGATGCTGGTCGACGAGAGGGCTCGAGCCTCCTTCTCTGTCCGCGCCTACGCGCCGAACGCGCTCGTGATCGGCAACCTCGGCGTCGCGCAGCTTAACCGGGGTTACGGGGCCGCCGACATCCGCGCCGCCATCGAGCTGATCGGGGCCGACGCGCTCGCGCTGCACACCAACCCGCTCCAGGAGGCGATGCAGGCGGGTGGCGACACCGATTTTCGCGGTCTGGTCGACAAACTCGCGGAGATCGTTCCGCAGGTCGGTTATCCGCTGCTGTTAAAAGAGGTCGGTCACGGGCTTAGCGGCGAGGTGGCGCGGTCGGTCAAAGATGTCGGGTTTGCGGCGCTAGACGTCGCGGGGGCGGGCGGAACGTCGTGGGCGAAGGTTGAAGACATCGTCCGCTACGGCGAAGTGCGTCACGCCGACCTGGTCGAGTGGGGGATTCCGACGGCGACGGCGCTCCGCGAAGTGCGCGCGGCGTTGCCAGACATGCCGCTGATCGCGTCGGGCGGAATCCGGTCGGGTGTAGACGCGGCCAAGGCGCTCGCGCTGGGGGCGCAGGTGGTGGCGGTTGCGAGGCCGTTGCTAAAGCCGGCGACCGAGTCGGTCGAGGCGGTGGTGGGGTGGCTCGAGCCCTTCATCGCCGCCCTCAAAATCGCGATGCACAACTGCGGCGCCGCCGACCTAACCGCGCTCCGGGCGCGTCCGCTCCGAGCGCGCGACTAATCCGAACGCTCACCCGTCTCGCTCGTGTCGCTGGTGTCTTTGGTTTCGAAATAGTACGCGGCGGCCCGAAACCCGAACCGTCGGTGCGAACCGTCACAAAACGGCATCGTGCCGGACTGGCCGCAGCGACACAGCGCGACCAGACCCGCCGGAATCGGTAGTTCGTTGCCGTCTTCGTCGACGATGCGGCTAACGCCGGACAGTTTGAGGGGGCCGTCGGCCCTCGCCTCGACCGTCACCCGCCCTTCGGCCTGTGCGAGCCGTTGCGCGCTCGGCTGCGTGTGCTTGTCTTTACCAGAAGCCATAGAGCGTTTGTAGCACGGCGACGGCCATCTTGCCGTGCGCTAGGCGCGGCGGTTAGAGTGACGCATGAATCTAGGCATCGCCAACAAAACCGCCCTCGTCACCGGCGGCTCGCAAGGGATCGGCTTCGCGGTCGCCAAGCTGCTCGCCGCCGAAGGGGTCAGGGTCGTCCTCGCCGCCCGTAGCCAGGACACGCTAGACGCCGCCGTAACCTCGGTTCGAGACGGGGGCGGAGACGCCGACGCGATTCGGACCGATGTTAGCGACGCCGCCGACATCGACCGCCTGCTCCAACAGATGGCTGAGCAGCACGGCGGGGTCGACATCCTCGTAGTCAACGCTGGTGGCCCGCCGACCGGCCCGGCTCACGCTTTAGACGACGATGCGTGGGCTGACGGCTACGAGCTGACGCTGATGTCTGCGGTGCGGCTCGCGCGGGGGGTCGTGCCGGCCATGCGCGAGCGCGGTTGGGGCCGGATTATCAACATCACGAGCGTGTCGGTCAAGCAGCCGATTCCGAACCTGACCCTCTCTAACGCGTTTCGGGCCGCCGTGACCGGCTTCGCTAAAACCTTGTCTAACGAAGTCGCCGCTGACGGCGTGACCGTCAACAATGTCGCGCCCGGCTATACCGCGACCGAACGGCTGAGCGAAGTGGTCGATAACGACGAGGCTCGAGCCCGCATCCTCTCCCAAATCCCCGCCGGGCGCTTCGCCGACCCCGACGAAATCGCCGCCGCCGCCGTCTTTCTCGCCTCGCAGCAGGCCGCCTACATCACCGGCCAGACGATCAAGGTCGACGGGGGCCACATCCGGGCGGTCGACTAACCCCTCACATCGTCCGGACGCTATGATGAAGGATATGAGGACCAATCTCGACACTTCGACGTTAAGTTCTTCGACGCCGAGACGTAGCGCGGTGCTCTTACTCGTCCTGCTAGTCGCGCTGCTCGCGTCCTGTGCGCCGCGCACCGCGCCGCTGCCGTCGGCGCCCTTGTTGTTCGACACCGACGCCGAAACGCTGTTCGGTGCGACGTTGCAGAGCCTAGCGACGACGTCGTTAGAGGCCCGGCGAGGGCGGCGCTACACCTTCGCGATTGTCGAGGCCGACCCGGACACGGGGCTGATTACGGCGGTACGCGAGGTGCGGACGCGGGTGGGGGTGGGCTCGAGCCCCTTCTACCTCTCCGAGCGTTTTAGGCTCGGCCTCACCCTTTACACTCCCGCTAACAGCCTCCGCCGCGAGATCATCACCCTCGTCGTCCGCCCCGAACCGTCCGGCGCGTCGCTCGCCTACACCACGAGCAGCGACGTCGGCGTCGATTCACGTCTCGCGAACGACTTTATGGCCGAAGTCGTCCAGAGCTTACGTGCCCGCTTCGCCCCCGACCCAGAAACCGCCGACGAATCGTCTCGCTAAGACGAGGCTCGGTTCTCCTGGTACCAGTCACACCGGTCGGTTAGCGGACACTTTTCGCACGTCGGCGAACGGTAGCGGCACAGTTGCTGACCGTGCTTTAACAGCGCGATGTGAAAGTTGTAGAGAATTTCTGGTTTGCCCGGAAGCTGTTTTAACAAGACGTCGTGCGCCTTGTCGGTGCCGACCTTCGGCCCGATCAGCCCGACCCGTTGGCTAACGCGGTGGACGTGGGTGTCGACCGGCAAGACCGGCTTCTGAAAGCAGAAGAGCAGCACCAGCGACGCCGTCTTGACGCCGACGCCCGGCAGCTCTAGCAGCCAGTCCATCCCCTCGTCGGCAGACAGGTCGCGGAGGTGTTCTAGACTCGGTTCACCCCGCTTGTCGATAATCGTGCCGAGCGTCTCTTTAATCTGCGGCGCCTTCGCCTCCGGATAGGTCGACGCGCCGATCGCTTCGGCGAGATCGTCTTCGTTTGCGTCGCGAATCGCCCGCCACGAGCCGTAGCGTTGCCACATCGTCTCGAACGCCTTTTTTTCGTTCGCCGCGTTGGTGCGTTGCGACAGAATCGTCGAGATAAGTTCGTGGAGCGGCTTGCGGCGCGGCGTTAGTTCGCGGTGTCCGTAGCGTTCGACGAGCCGGTCGTAGACGGTGCGCGTGGCGGCGTCGGGCCAGTCTACGGGGTCGTTCGTCGCGCTTGGTTCGGCTTGTTCGTTTGCAGCGTCGTTCGTCATGACCTTACGGTACGGAGCGCGAAGGTGTCATACCTTGTATAAACAGACGTTTTTATCTTTCCTGTTTTGACACCCCTGTTTCGACGCCCCCGTTTCGACGCCCCCGTTTTGACGCCCTCATGAAAGGAGACTCCTGTGAGTAAAGTCGTCGTCACCGGCGGAAGTGGCTTTATCGGACAGCAAATCTGCCGTGAAGCGCTCGCCCGAGGTCACGAGGTGGTGAGTGTGTCGCGCTCGGGATGTCCTGCCGAACTGCGCTCTGCTGCCTGGGCCGAAGGTGTCACCTGGCACGCGGGCGACGTGCTCTGGCCCGAGCGTTGGCGCGGTGTGCTCGCCGGGGCGGATGCGCTTATCCACTGTGTCGGTATTATCAGCGAACAGCCCAAACAGGGCGTAACCTTCGAGCGGCTGAACGGCGACTCGGCGATCGTAGCGGCTCGCGAGGCCGAGCGGGCGGGCGTCGGCACGCTGCTCTTTCTGTCGGCGGCGTTCGCCCCGCCGCTTACCAGTTCGCGCTACCTCGCCAACAAACGCCGAGCCGAGCAGGATCTGCTCCAGCGCGACCTGCGCACCGTGGTGTTTCGTCCGGGGCTGGTCTACGGGGCGGGCAATCCGGCGGCGAGCCTGTGGGCGTCGCTTATTCTGGCGTTTCAGGCGCTACCGGCGGTGCCGCGTTACCTCTCTCCGCTCGAGCACACGACTATCGCCCGCGCCGCCCTTAACGCCGTCGACACCCCAGAAACCGCCGGAATCTACGGCGTCGACGCGATCCGCCGCCTCGCTAACGCGCGAACGGCTTCCGAGCACAGCGAACCCCGATAGCGCTTACGTCGTTCGGGTAGCAGAGCCGTTAGAATAGTGGTAACGCTTTGCCTACAGGGGAGTTTCTTATGAATCAGGCCCAACAGAATAGACGCCGCTACACCCTCCTCGCCGACCGCCGCCGTGCACTTAACGAGCTTCACACCCTCTCGAAAGCGGTCGCGACACACCCGCAGTGGCAGCGCCATAAAGGCAAGTATCCGAACGCCGACGGCTGGCTGCGGCAACACCTCGACAACGTTAGCGAGGGGTTGTGTAAACAGGCGACGCAAGCCGACAACGCGACGCTGCTCCGCGACGTGCGCTTTTTGTACCGGGCGCTGATGCGCTTGTCGAAGGTGTGGGTGAGGCTCGAGCAGAAAGCCGACATCCACCGGGCCATGTTCGAAGTGCCGCGGTCGCGCCCATGATTAGCGTCGCGAACCGTATCTACGTTAGTCCCGACTACACCGAAGCGTTCGAGGCCCGCTTTCGTGACCGGGCTGGTCTGGTCGACCAGATGCCGGGCTTTATGTTTAACCAGGTGCTGCGCCCGACCAAACCGGACGATCCGTACGTGGTGCTGACCTACTGGGAGTCCTACGAGAAGTTTCGCGCCTGGGTCGAGTCCGACGCGTTTAAAGAAGGCCACGCCAAAAGCGGCTCGCTACCGCCCGAAGCGTTTCCTAAACGCAACCAGTTAGAGATCCACCAGGTGGTGATGGACTCGCGCGACCCCGACCTGGCGCCGGACGAACCGCTCGAGCTAACCTCGTTTCACTAACTTCACGCTATCTCTAAATCTTATCTCTAAATCTAAGGGGGCCACCTATGACCGACAAACCTGACGTAACCAGCCCGCGCGACAGCTACAAACTCTCCGAACTCGCCGAGCACCTGAACGCCCCGGTCGAAAAGGTCAAGACCTGGCTACGCGACGCCGACATTCAGCCGGTTTCGCCCGACCGACCCGACGACTACGCGATCGACTCGATCGAAAAGCTGCGCCTCTACCAGGTCGACTAATATCGGGTCGACTAAACCGGTTGGGCGCAGCGTTAGCGTCGTTTAAGGTTTCTTGGTATCTACGCGGCGATACTGCCGAGACACAGATCGCCAAGACTCAAGACTTAGACTGTGGACACACAGACCGTGGCCGTTAGCGCTCCCAGTCCGGCCCGTCCGCCGGGTCGATAAGCCGCTCGTCGCGGTTGAGTGCGTGGATACGTGCCATCTCGTCGTCGCTTAGCTCGAATTCGGCGACCGCTGCGTTCGCTTCGCGGTGTTCGGCGCTCGCCGCTTTCGGGATCGCGGCGACGTTATCTTGTTGGACGAGCCAGCGCAGCGTGACCTGCACCTCGTTTTTGCCGTACTTCGCCCCGATCTCTTTAAGCGTATCGTCACCAAACACCTGACCGCGCGCGATAGGTGAGTAGGCGGTCAGCAGGTAATCGTCTTGTTGCGCCTGTTCGCGCAGCTTGTCTTGGGTGAGGTACGGGTGATACTCGACCTGGTTGCTAAAGATGGTGGCGTACTGCTGCGCCTCGCTGACCATCGAGGGCGGAAAGTTGCTTACACCGATATGTCTGACGCGTCCCTGGTCCTGAAGTTCGCGGAGCGCGGTCAACGTCTCTTCTAGCGGGACGCTCGGGTTCGGCCAGTGGAGCAGCATCAGGTCGACGTAGTCGGTGCCGAGCTTGCGCAGACTCTCGTCGGTGGTGCGCAGGACCGCGTCGCGGTGAAAGTTGCTCGGTTTGAGTTTGGTCGTCAAAAAGATGTCGTCTCTAGCGACGTTCGAGTGCTCGAGCCCCGCACCAACCTCGGCCTCGTTGTCGTAACCCTGGGCGGTGTCGATGTGGCGGTAGCCGATGTCTAGTGCGTGCGCGACGCCGTCGGTACACTCCTGACCGTTGAGCAGCCAGGTGCCAAGCCCGAAAGTCGGAACCTTTTCGTTCTGAATCGTCTTATAAATCATGATATTCCCCCTATACCGTCAATGTAACGTTCTAGCCTCGCGGCAACAGCGACGTGTGCAAACGTTAGCGCTCACAGCCCTCCCCGGACAGCCTAGCTCGCCGCGCCTACCTGGACGTTGGCGGCGACCAGGCGATAAGATAGCGCATCATGACTATCCTCGGCATCGACATCGGCGGATCCGGCATCAAGGGGGCTCCCGTCGACCTTACGCAGGGCGCACTCGCCGCGCCTCGTCACCGTATTGCGACCCCGCAACCGAGCAGCCCCGAAGCGGTCGCCGGGGTCGTGTCGCAACTCGTACACCACTTCGGATGGCAGGGGCCGATCGGCTGCACCTTTCCCGCTATCGTCAAGCGGGGCGTGACCCTGTCGGCGGCCAACGTCGACGACGCCTGGGTCGGTACGGACGCGGCGGCGCTGCTACGCGAAGCGACCGGCTGTCCGGTAACTGTGCTTAACGACGCCGACGCCGCCGGCATCGCCGAGATGCGTTTCGGGGCCGGGCGCGACCAGCCGGGCACCGTCATCATTCTGACGTTCGGCACCGGTATCGGAAGTGCAGTCTTTGTCGGCGGACGGCTGATGCCGAACACCGAACTCGGCCATATCGAGCTGGACGGTCGCGAAGCCGAGCCGTGGGCGGCGGACCGGGTGCGCAAAGAGGAAGACCTGAGCTGGAAGAAGTGGTCGAAACGGGTCGTGCGCTACCTTAACTATCTAGAATTTCTGTTTTCGCCCGACCTGTTTATTATCGGCGGTGGTGTGAGCAAAAAGAGTCATAAGTTTCTGCCGCTAGACGGGGTAGAGACGCCGGTCAAGCCTGCCGAGCTGCTTAACGAAGCGGGTATTATCGGGGCGGCGCTCGCGGCAGACGAGGCCGGCGCCGCGTAGTCGCAGGTGCTGTGTCGCTGCATGTATCGCTATCGCGGCAAGTAGTGTGCGAGACCCTTTGTTATGAGGGGTGAAGATGTCACAATGTTCGGATACGGGCGAGGTGAGGGCTCGAGCCCTATCATCCCGACCCGACCGCCTCGCCACCACCGACCTGTATACTCGCATAGGTACACGGTCGTAATCCGGTCGTAACACCGTTGTAATATCGTTCCAACACCACGCGAGGCCCCGACACAAGCAGTGTTTCTCAAACGAAAGGATGACACCCATGCCGACCCTGACAGTAGACGGAAAAAGTGGCGAATTCGACGCAGACAAGCGGCTCGTTAACGCGATTAAAGAGCTCGGTGTCGAGATCGGACACCGCTGCGGCGGTAACGGCAAGTGCACGACCTGCCGCGTCGAGTTCGAATCGGGCGAGCCCGACCAGATGACGGTCGCGGAGTACGACAAGCTCAAGGAGAAAGACCTCTTCGGCGAAGCG
Source organism: Trueperaceae bacterium (assembly GCA_034521635.1). Classification (GTDB taxonomy): domain Bacteria; phylum Deinococcota; class Deinococci; order Deinococcales; family Trueperaceae; genus JAXHMC01. The sequence goes on from JAXHMC010000012.1 coordinate 17,264, forward strand.
CGGCTGTCGTGTCAGTTGACCTGTTCGCAAGACATGGTGCTAAGCCCGGTCATGACGCTGGGTAACCAGGAGGCCTGGACCGACACCGGTCCGCAGCCCGCGACCGACGTCAAGCCCGAAGCGGTCTGGCACAGCCGGGCGCAGCTCGTAAGCGCGCAGGAGTAAGCGATGACCTTTGCAGCGATTACTGGCGGTCTGGTTCTGATTATCTTCGGCGCGCTCGCGCTGTTGCTGTCGGGCTGGGCGAGTAGCGGGGCGTTTCTGCCGATCATTGTCGGGGCGCTCTGGACGGTGCTCGGCCTTGTCGGCGAACAGCGCGAAGAGCGTGATATCGAGCGGCAGCGCCTCGCGATCTACGGCGCGACGCTGGTCGCACTGGTCGGGTTTTTTCTCACCTTCGGCGGCTTGCAGGCGTTTCTGGGCTGGCTCGGCGGCACCTCGGTCGAGTATCCGCTCTCTATCGTCGCGCAGGCGCTTACCTCGCTGGCGTGTCTGGTGTTTGTGTTGCTCGAGCTCCGCACCTTCGTGTCCGAAAAGATACAAGAGCGGGAGCGCGCCCACTAACGCCCCTGCACCGTCTGCGTGCCGAGGCTTCTACAGTTCGCTACGCTGACGTCATCTGTGTCGATTCAAACCTCTAAACCGATTTAACGCGTACATGTCGGTCTAGTCGAACGGTGTACGTCCCGCCGTCGCCCGAGAGTGGGTGGCGGCGGTTTTTGTGGGGGTCTTGTGCCGAGGTCGTGACGACGCTCCGCTACGGTAGGCTGTAGAGGTGTTACCCGCCTGTTTAGAGGACGCCGGTTCGTACCATGCCTGGTTGCGGCAGTTAGAGGATTACCGCGAGCAGATCGCGTTTTTCGGCTTTATGCCGGGGCGCGCGCCGCGCTACGCCGAGGACTACGACGGGGTCTATGGGTCGTGGCTCGAGCCCCTCCAGATCACCCCCTACCGCCACCAGGCCGCCACCTTTCGTGCTCTAGAAGCGGGCCACAACGTCGTCGTAGCGACCCCGACCGCATCGGGCAAGTCGCTCTGTTACCAGTTACCGACGCTCCGCACCCTAAGCGGCGGCGGCAGCGCGCTCTACCTGTTTCCGACCAAGGCGCTCGCCCACGACCAGCTCGGCAAGCTACACGCTATGGCCGCGCCGTTCGGGCTGCAAGACATGGTCGCGAGCTACGACGGTGACACCCCGCGCGCGGCTCGAGCCGACCTGCGCCGCAACGCCCGCTGTCTGTTTAGCAACCCCGACATGATCCACTACGGCGTCCTGCCGTACCACCGGGGGTGGTCGCGCTGGCTGGGGGGGCTCGAGCTCATCGTCATCGACGAACTCCACAGCTACCGGGGCGTGTTCGGAACCCACGTCGCGAACCTGCTGCGGCGGCTGCTCCGCATCGCCGAACACTACGGCGCCCGCCCGCAGATCGTCGCTGCGAGCGCCACCATCGGCAACCCCGCCGCCCACGCCCGCAACCTTACAGGCCGAGACTTCGTCGCCGTTAGCCAGGACGACGCGGCCCAGGCCGAGCGCGAACTTATCTTCTGGCAACCGGCCCGGCTCTCCGCCGAGGGTGCCCCCGAACGCCGCCGCAGCCTCCACAGCGAAGCCGCCGCCCTCGCCGCGCACTTCGCCGCGTCGGGCCTGAAAAGTATCTTCTTCTGCAACTCGCGCCTAAGCGCCGAACTCGTAGCGCGCTACGCGAGCGACCAGCTACCCGAGGCCGACGCCGACAGGGTGCAGAGCTACCGGGCGGGCTACACTGCCGACGACAGACGTGCGCTCGAAGAGGGGTTTCGGAGCGGCGCGGTGCGGCTGCTTAGCGCGACGAGCGCGCTCGAACTCGGGGTCGATATCGGCGACGTCGACGCGGTGGTGCTCGTCGGCTATCCGGGTTCGCTGACCGCGCTCTGGCAGCGAGCCGGGCGGGCCGGACGCCGGGGCCGCCGGGCGCTGACCCTGCTCATCCCCGCCGAAGACCCGCTCGACAGCTACTATCTCCGTCACCCCGAAGCGATTACTGAAGGACGGCTCGAGCACGCCGTCGCCGACGCCTTTAACACCGAGATCTGGCCGCGGCACGTCCGTTGCGCCGCCGCCGAAAAGCCGGTCACGGTCGGGGAAGACATCCTCGGAACCGCGACCGACACCGACCTTGCCGCGTTAGACGGCCTTGTTAGGCGGGGCCGGGCCTGGTCGTACGAGCGGCGCTACCCGCACCGCGCCATCGCGCTACGCGGCAGCGGCGGCCCGCAGATCCGGCTCCGCGACGGCGACGGCAAGACGCTCGGCGTAAGCGACCCGGCGACGGCGCTTCGCGAACTGCACCCGGGCGCGGTCTATCTGCACCAGGGCGACAACTATCTGGTCCGTAACCTCGACCTCGCGGCGGGCGAGGTGGTGCTGCTCCCGCATATCGACACCTACTACACTCGGGCCCGGAGCGACACCGATATCGAGATGTTAATGGCGGACGCTTATCCTGCGGAGGCGCTGCTAGACCCCGAACACGGCAGCCGTTGGGGGTTGCGGACCGGGCGGGTCCGGGTCAGTACCCGCGTCACCTCGTACGTACGTAAACGGCTCTACAGCGACGCGGTGCTCGACGAGCGAGGGCTCGAGCTCCCCGACATCGCCTACCCGACCCAGGCTCTCTGGTTTTCGGTCGCGGCGGTCGCGGGCGCGGTTCCGGCTCACCTGCTGCCGAGCGCTCTGCACGCCCTCGAACACACCCTGATCGGCCTGCTGCCCGCCTTCGTGCTGTGCGAACGGGCCGACGTCGGCGGCGTCTCCTACCCGCTGCACCCGGCAAGCGGCGAACCGCTAATCGTTATCTACGACGGCTATCCGGGCGGTGTCGGCTACGCCCGCGCGGGCGCAGCACGGTTTCGGAGCTGGCTCGGCGCGGCCTGCGAACTGTTGCGCGACTGCCCCTGCCCGGACGGCTGCCCCCGCTGCATCCTCTCGCCCAAGTGCGGTAACGGCAACCAGTACCTCGACAAAGCCGCCGCACGGCAGCTCGCCGAGGCGTTGCTGGCGCACCCGGTCGCGTTTCAGATCGAAGCCTAAACCGGCGACGTTAACCGGCGACGTTGCTGTAGACGGTGGTCAAGGTTTTGTCTTGACGACCAGGAATTAGGTGGAATCTGTATGGGTCTGCTGTTACGTTGACGCCTCTACCCCGATAGCGATACGATGATCACGAACAGATAGCGATACAGTGCTAACAACGACACTAACGACGTGCCCCGCATCGACCGGTTTCCTTCGACTGCCCCGCCCGACAGCCTGCTTTATGCTGCGGACGCAGCGACGGGGTCGGCGTTCTGAAGGGTACGCTTTGGAAGGGGTGAAGAAGCGTGACCTTTCTTCTCAGTTTGTCCCGAGGCATCGATTGGCTCACTACGGCCTTCGGTAAAGTGATGTACTGGCTAACGCTATTTATGGTGCTGATCGGCGGCTTTAACGTGATCGCGCGCTACGCCTACGACCCCATCGCGCGCGCCTTTGGCGACGACTTCGCGCAGCGGCTTAGCAGCAACGTCTACCTCGAACTGCAGACCTACGCCTACAACCTGGTGTTTCTGCTCGGCGCCGCCTTTGTGCTCAACCAAAACGCTCACGTCCGGGTCGACATCGTCTTTACGCAGCTCGGACCCAAAGCGCGTGCCTGGGTCGATGTGCTGGGTACAGCGCTGTTTCTGATCCCCTTTGCGCTGATGGGGATCTACTTTAGCCAGAGCTACGTCGCCCGGTCGTGGCGGCAGTTAGAGGTGAGCCCGAACCCCGGCGGTCTGCCGCGCTACCCGATCAAGACGATCATCCTGATCGCGTTCGCGCTGCTTATCGTGCAGGGCGTAAGCGAAATCATCAAAAACGCCGCCTTTATCCGGGGCCGTACAGACTCGAAGAGTGTTCACGACAACAAGACGGCGCCGCCCGAAAAAATCACCGAACAGGTCGAGGTGCTCTGATGCTAGGACTGTGGATGTTTGCCGCGGCGATCGTGCTGCTGCTGATCGGTTACCCGGTCGCGTTTAGCTTAGGCGGTACGGCGGTTATCTTTATGCTGATCGGAAGCGACTTTATCCCGCTGATGGTCGGGCTCGAGCTCCCCTGGGAGCCGGTGTTTCGGATGGCCCGGCTCAACATCTTGCCGCAGCGGATGTTCGGCACCATCATGGACAACTACACGCTCGTCGCGGTGCCCTTTTTCGTGTTTATGGGCGTCATGCTCGAAAAGTCGGGGCTCGCCGAAGAGCTGCTCGAAACGATGGGGATGCTGTTCGGGCGCTTGCGCGGCGGCCTCGCTATTTCGGTGGTCGCGGTCGGCGCGCTGCTCGCGGCCTCGACCGGTGTGGTCGGTGCGTCGGTCGTCACGATGGGCGTGCTCGCACTGCCGGTCATGCTCAAGTACAACTACGACAAGGGGTTGTCGACCGGGGTGATCGCCTCTGCCGGGACGCTCGGCCAGATCATCCCGCCGAGTATCGTGCTCGTTATCCTCGGCGACCAGATCGGGGTGTCGGTCGGCGACCTGTTTTTAGGCGCGGTGATCCCCGGCTTTATGCTGTCGGGGCTGTTTATCGTCTGGGTCATTATCGTGGCGATCTTTCGGCCCGACGCCGCCCCGGCACTGCCGCCCGAAGCGCGGACCATCAAAGGGTTTAACCTCTTCCTCAAGGCGCTTAAAAGCCTGGTTCCGCCGCTGTTTCTGATGCTTGTCGTGCTCGGCACGATCTTTTTCGGTATCGCGACCCCGACCGAAGCGGGCGCGATGGGGGCGATCGGCGCGATGCTGCTCGCGCTCGTCAACGGGCGGCTAAACCTGCGCAACATGGTCGACACCATGGATCAGACGGTCAAGCTCACGAGCATGGTGTTTATTATTCTGGTCGGTGCGACCGCGTTTAGCATGGTGTTTACCGCGCTGCACGGCGACCGGGTCATCCAGGACTTTCTGGTCAACTTACCAGGTGGCGCTGCCGGGTTTATCTTCTTTTCGATGCTGTCGATCTTTCTGCTCGGCTTTTTTATCGACTTTATCGAGATCACCTTTATTGTGGTGCCGCTGCTCGCGCCGATCGCGGTCGGTGTGTTCGGGCTCGAGCCCGTCTGGTTCGGTGTGCTGATCGCCATGAACCTGCAGGCGTCGTTTCTGACCCCGCCCTTCGGCTTCGCGCTCTTCTACCTCAAGGGGGTGGCGCCGCCGAGCATCAAGACCACCGATATCTACCGGGGCATCATCCCCTTTATCATCATCCAGCTTATCGCGGTGTTGCTGATCGTGTTCTTCCCCGGCCTCGTGATGTGGCTGCCGTCGCTAGCGGCGAACTAGACCGCGACCCTCGCACCGCCGCCTCGGCCCATCTGTCTTGGCACGATATCGGCACGATAACAGTGCGGCAACGAATACAGCGCCTCCGTATCGGTACCGGAGGCGCTGCTTGTGTGTAGATGCTAGGTCGTGCTGTGCGGTGTTAGCGCTCTTCGCCCGAGGTGTAGAGGTAGTCGAGGAAGGCGTACTCGCTGATCCGGTGAAAGCCTAAGACGTCCGCGCGGAACTGCAAGAAGCTCTCGTAGACGCGGGCGTAGAAATCGTCGGCGGCAGCGTTCTCGGCGTGGATCTCGTCCATGTAGCCTTCGAGTGTTGCGAGCACTTCGGTCGGGAAGATGCGCGGCTCGGCACCTGCTTCGAGCAGCCGGGCGTACGCCGGGCCGTTCTTGGCGTCGTAGTCCGCGAGCATCTTCTGGTTGGCTCGAGCCGAAGCCGTCTCGACAGCGGCCTGAATGTCGGCGGGCAGGTCGTTAAAGACGTCGAGGTTGATGTAGGTGCTAAGTGTTGGGCCCGGTTCGTGCCAGCCGGGTGCGTAGTAGTACTGCGCGGCCTGGTTAAGCCCCAGAATCTCGTCGTCGTACGGGCCGACCCACTCGGTCGCGTCGATAACCCCACGCTCGAGCGCCAAAAAGATCTCGCCGCCCGGAATGACCTGGACGTTGGCGCCGGCGCGGCTCATGACCTGGCCGCCGAGGCCCGGAATCCGCATGGTCAGGCCGTTAAGGTCGTCGGGGGTGTTGATCTCCTTGTTAAACCAGCCGCCCATCTGCACGCCGGTGTTGCCCGCCGGAAAAGCGATCATGTTGTCGGGCTCGTTGATCTCGTTAAACAGCGCTTGGCCGCCTCCCGACGTCATCCAGGCGTCCATCTGCTGGGCGTTTAAGCCGAACGGAACGCTGGTAAAAAAGCCGTGGGCGGGGTTTTTACCGACGTAGTAGTACGACGCGGTGTGGCCCATCTCGAACGCGCCCGACGAGACCGCGTCGTAGACCTCGAGCCCGCCGACCTGTGCGCCCGCCGGAAAGGTTTCGACTTCGACGTCACCGTCGGTAATCTCGTTAAGGTAGAGCGCGGTGTTGGTCGCACCCCCGTAGATGGTGTCGAGCGAGGTCGGCCACGACGTCACCATGGCGAAGCGGTAGGTGCTGCGCTGCGCGTTGGCAAACATCAGCGGCGAAAAGGCGGCACTCGCGGCGACAGTGGCCCCGGCGCGTTTTAAAAAATCACGGCGTTTCATCAAAAATTTCCTCCAAACAGATTGTTATCTTTGCAAGATGCCTAATAGTATAAGCAGAAACCGCAGCGCATAACAAGTTGACGGCCATACATTTGTCTTCATAAAAACTCTTTTCGGCCCCAGACGCTTCGTGCAGGACGTACGCGAAGACGCCGCTCGCCGAGACAGCAGGCACCAGGCCAGGCCCAGACCCTTTCCCAAGACACCCCCTGCTGATGACGAACACGACGAATAAAGGCGGCGTGTCGGCCCGCAACACGCGACCCGCAATCCGCGGCCCGCAACACCGCGCTAAGCGAGTCTCCGGGCGAGCGAGGCGACGAATCGCTACCGACGTCGTTTGTAGCTGTGCGTGGTAGACTACAGCAGGAGGATTTAATATGCGTATAGGCCCTTTAGGGATCTGGGAGATCATCATCATCTTAGTGGTCGTCCTGCTTATCTTCGGCCCGAGCCGGCTGCCCGAGATGGCGAAAGGGATCGGCCAGTCGGTACGCGAATTTCGCAAAGGTATCCGCGACATGAAAGACGACATTAGCGCCGAGGTCAACCGGAGCGACGACGACAGCACCACAAAGAGCCAGAACCAGCAGGCTTCGATCTCTACCGACAAGCCCGAGTCGGGCGAGGCTACGAAGACGTCGGCCCAGAAGTCGTCGGCCCAGAAGTCGTCGGCTCAGAACGCGTCGGCCCAGTCGAGCAACACCCCGTCGTAAGTCCGAGCGCTTCTGTAAGCGCTTGTAGAGACGCTGTGCGAGATGTCAGCAAAGGTTTCCGATGACCCTGATCGAACATTTAGAAGAGCTTCGTACCCGGCTGTTTATCGCCCTTGCGGCGTGGGTGGTCGCGGCGGGGGTGGCGTTCGCGTTTCGTTTTCGGCTGCTCGACTGGCTTAAAGAGCCGCTGCCGAGCGGGCTGACGCTTAACGCGTTTGGGGTGCTCGAGCCCTTCCTGGTCAGCATGCAGATCGCGGCCTTTTTCGGCCTGGTCTTGGCCGCCCCGGTGATCGGCGCACAGGTCTGGGGCTTTATCGCGCCCGGCCTCTACGACGAAGAGAAGCGCTGGTCGGTGCCCTTTGTCGCCTCGACCGCCCTCGCCTTCGCGCTCGGCGTGCTCTTCGCCCGCTACGTCGTACTACCGTTCGCGCTGCCGATTCTGTTAGGCTTTCTGGGTACCGAAGCGACCGTGCTCTTATCGATCGGCGACTACATGACCAAGTTGCTCCTCTACATGGCGGTGTTCGGCATCCTGTTCGAGATGCCGGTGCTAAGCTTTCTGTTCGCGCGGCTCGGTTTTATTCGCGCGCCGATGCTGCGCACCTACCGTCGCTACGCCGTCGTAGGGGGCTGTATCGCCGCGGCGGTCATTACCCCGACCGGCGACCCGTTTAACTTCGCCCTCGTGGCCGGGCCGCTTGTTGTACTCTATGAAGTGAGCATCGTCGTCGTACGATTCTCGCAGCGAAAGGTGGACTATGCAGGAGAAGATTCAGAGCTTACGAGCCCAAATTGACGTTCTCAACCTCGACATCCTTAAACTGTTGTCGCAGCGCGCCCAACTCGCCGAAGAGATCGGTGGTGTCCAGAGCGCTGCCGGATCGTCGCAGTACGACCCGATGCGCGAAAAAGAGATGCTAGACGCGCTCGTCGCCGCTAACGACGGCCCGTTCGACAACGGCACCCTCAAAAGCCTGTTTAAGTCTATCTTTCAGGCCAGCATGCAGGTCGGCAAAAAGGCCGACAAGGTCAAGTTTTTGACCTCGCGCGAGACCCGCGCCGAAGACACCGTGGTGCAGGTCGGCGACGTTTCGGTCGGCGGCAACAACGCGCCGGTGCTGATCGCCGGGCCGTGCGCGATCGAGTCTAAAGAGCAGGTCGAGATAACCGCCGAACACGTCGCTAAGCAGGGCGTGACGCTGTTTCGCGGCGGCGCCTTTAAGCCCCGCACCAACCCCTACTCGTTTCAGGGTTTGGGGGTCGACGGGCTCAAGATCGGTCGCGAAGCCTGCGACAAGTACAACCTCAAGTTCGTCGCCGAAATCATGGACGGTAGCGACGTCGGCGCCTTTATCGAATACGCCGACGTGCTGCAGATCGGCGCGCGCAACATGCAAAACTTTACGCTTCTGCGCGCGGTCGGGCGTTCGAACAAGCCGGTTCTGCTCAAGCGCGGTCTAAGCGCGACCATCGAAGAGTGGATCATGGCGGCGGAGTACCTGCTGAGCGAAGGCAACCACAACGTCATGCTCTGCGAGCGGGGTATCCGCACCTACGAGACCTACACCCGCAACACCCTCGACGTGTCGGCGGTCGCGCTCGCCAAGCAGGAGACGCACCTACCGGTCATCGTCGACGTGACCCACTCGGGCGGACGCCGCGACCTGCTCGTCCCGCTTACCAAAGCCGGGCTCGCGGTCGGGTCTGACGGCATCATGATCGAGGTTCACCCGAACCCGGCGGTCGCGTTGTCGGACACCAAGCAGCAGCTCGACTTCGACGCCTTCGACAAGTACCTCGACGACACCGGCTACCACAGCAAGCTGTCGGAAAAGCGTCACGAGGTCTACGGCTTCTAAGCTGCTCACGGCGCGATCTTGTCGTCAATCTAGATACAACGCGCTGAGGTGGTTAGTCGATTATGACAGCCACCTCGCTTGTGTACGGGTGCGTTATGTCTGGCCGATAGTCGGGCAGATGATCGAACATCAGATTGACTTTGGCACGTCACCATGAAGATGAGGATGCTCGGACGTGCCGCGCGGCGCAGATTTGTTGGCGGTTGGCGTCAATCAAGGTCGGTGCGCATGGCGCACCCGACTTGAGCCCGTCCAGCTCTAAAAATGGTGCGCCGGGAGCATCTCCACGAAATCTGGTGGTGCTGCGTGTCGACTGCTCAGACGAACATGCGTCGCGATTCTAAGATGACGTCTGCATTACGCACCGTTTTAGGATGGATGAGACACTACCAAGCATGGCGTGCTGCGAAGCTCTCGAAACCTCGTAGCATACGTGTAGGACGTTAGAAAACACACTGCCGCCGAAGTCTATTCGTGTACGGATTACAGAGGACTCACCAAGGTCTTGGCCAACAAAATCGTATCTACAAAACTCTCGACGAAGAATCTCGATTGAAGAATCTCGACGAAGAATGCAGGATAAACATTTATGTTGGAACGACTAATGAACCTGATCGTCCGGGCGAGCAACATCCAGCCCCACTACACCGCCGAGCACTGTATCGCGGTCAAAAAGTCGATGGGCGGCTGCACAGTCTGCGAGGACGTCTGTCCGCACGACGCGATCACGATCGGGCGCGAGGTGCGTATCGACGACATCGACTGTACCGGCTGCGGGCTCTGCGTGCAGGCGTGTCCGTCGCAGGCGCTAAACAGCAGTGTGCAGTATCAGCCGGGGGCGCCGCTGCGCTGTTCGCAGGTCAAGGGGACGGCGCAGAGTGTGCAGTGTCTGACGCGGCTACAGACGAGCGACCTGTTGCGGCTCGCGGGGCGCGGCGACAAGGTGACGCTGGTGCGGAGCGACTGCGCGGCGTGCCCGATCGGCAGTGCGGCGGTGCCGGGTGTGTTAGACGAAGCGCTCGAGCGGGCCAAACAGTACGCGACGCTGCGCGAGCGCACACTCGAAACGCAGGTGCTGGTCTTAGAAAAATACGACACGACCGACAACCCCGAAACGGTCAGCCGCCGCGACCTGCTGCGCGGCAGTTGGCGCGGGATGCAGCGCGGTATGTCTGACGCGCTCGCGCCGCTCGACCCCGGCCAGGAAGTTGACGAGGACGACGAGCGGGTGCCGCTCCCACAAGAGTTGCAGCGCCAGTACCGCTTTTTAGAAATCGCCGACCTCGCCCCCGAAGAGCCGGTGCCGTGGGTGCTGCCGCGGGTCGCGGAGGGGTGCATTATGTGCCCGGTCTGCACCAACGTCTGTCCGACGCAGGCGTTTTGGCGCGACTTAGAACCGGCCAGTACGGGTAGTGGGGGGGTGTTAAGGCTCGAGCCCGAACGTTGCAACGGCTGCGACGCCTGCGTCCGCTCCTGCCCGGTCCGCGTGATTAGCCTCGACAACGAGGTGACCTGGGGCGAAGTGTCGGGCGGCACCATCACCGCGTTCGAGCGCGAATCGGCAGGCGAGATCGGCAACGTCGCGCGGCAAGGCCCGCCTCGGCTGCGCAGAAAGTCTCCGGACGGCACACCTTCCGGTAACACGTCTGTAGACGACGGAGCTTCTAACGACACGTCTTCTGGTTCCGACGAGCCGCCGGAGTCGTAGTCTTACGGCGTGGTTGTACGGCTTATGTACCGACAAAACTTACTGACAAACGGGCGCGAACCTCGTAGACTGTAGCTATGTCAACAGACTGCTGGCTGCTAGGCGCCGTCGAAGCGCTCGACCGGGGTCCGGGTGGTAAGCGTGCGCGAGGTGCAGCGTTATATCGACGATAAGCATCACGAAGCGCTGTCGTTGGGAACGGTAGAGGGGGGGCTCGAGCACCTCGTCCGTCAGGGCCGACTCCGCACAGAGCAGGGCGGCTACCGCAAAGCCCCGGGCACCAGCCGCGACGACGCCCTCCGCACACTCTTCAGCGACAGCTAGCTTTTTCCGAATAGCGTCTCCCGAACCAGAAAGGACCGCATCATGACGACAACCGTACCCAAACCGTCTACTGCAAAACCAGCCCTTACCTCGCGCCAACTGCAAGACTTCTACGACCTCGACAGCCTCTACAGCCCCGAAGAGCGGATGATCCGCGACAGCGTCCGCGACTTCGTCCGGAGCGAAATCGTCCCGAACGTCGGCGACTGGTGGCAAGAAGGCGTCTTTCCCGACGACCTGCCCCGCAAGTTCGGCGAGCTCGGACTGTTAGGGATGACGCTGCCCGAACGCTACGGCGGCTCCGAAGCGTCCTACACCGCCTACGGCCTGGTCAACCGCGAGGTCGAGTTCGGCGATTCGGGGATGCGCTCGTTCGTGTCGGTGCAGTCAAGCCTGGTGATGTACCCGATCTACCGCTACGGCTCTGAGGAGATGCGCCAGCGCTGGCTACCCCGCCTCGCGACGGCAGAAGCGATCGGCTGTTTCGGCCTGACCGAACCCGACGCCGGGAGCGACCCCGGCAGTATGCAGACCAAGGTCAGAAAGGTCGGCGACGAGTACGTGATCAGCGGCGTCAAGCGCTGGATTACGAGCGGCTCGCGGGCCGACGTCGCTATTGTCTGGGCGAAGGACGTCGATAGCGGCGACGTGCTCGGCTTCGCCGTCGACACGACTACGCCCGGCTTTCGCGCCGTCGACATCAAGACCAAGGCCTCGATGCGGGCGTCGGTGACTTCGGAACTCTACCTCGACGACGTGGTGGTGCCGGCGAGTGACAAACTCGACGTGACCGGGCTCAAGGGGGCGCTGTCCTGCCTCAATCAGGCCCGCTTTCGGGCATCGCCTTCGGGGTGATCGGGGCCGGGTTCTCCTGTTTCGAAGAAGCGCTCCGCTACGCCGAAGACCGGCCCGTGTTCGACGTCCCGCTGACGAGCAAGCAGATCGTCCAGGCCAAGCTCGCCGACATGCTCTCCGAACTGACCAAAGCGAGCCTGCTCAGCTACCATCTCGGACGGCTTAAAGAGCAGGGCAAAGACACCCCGGCACGGGTCTCGCTCGCCAAACGCGACAACGTCCGCTCGGCGCTCGGCGTCGCCCGGGCAGCGCGCGACGTGCTCGGCGGTAACGGCATCACCACCGAATACGCTAGCATCCGGCACATGCTCAACCTCGAAACCGTGTCGACCTACGAAGGTACCGACACCGTCCACACCCTCGTGCTCGGGCGCGAGATTACCGGACGCAACGCCTTCTAGCCTCGGCCCGAAAACCGCTCCGGGAATCGGAGCGAAGAGTTGTCCGAACAGCGACGTTTCAACCAACGCTTAAAACGACGTCTATAGCGACGTCCAAAACGTGTCCAAAACGATGCGCGCTAAGCCGAACGACTCGGTTGGCGTGCATCTCGCATTGTAGGGGGGCTACGGGCGGCTAGACTAAACGTATGCGCCGACTGATCACGCTGTTCTGCCGACTCGGTTACGCCGCTAAAGGTACCCTCTACCTGCTCATCGGCTATCTCGCGCTGCAGGTCGCGACGGGGGCGGGCGGCCAGACGACCGACAAGGAGGGGGCGCTCTACCTGCTCGCGCGGCAGCCGTTCGGACGGTATCTGCTCGGGGCGACGGCGCTCGGGCTGTTCGGGTATACGCTGTGGCGGGTGGTGCAGGCGCTTCGCGACGTCGAACACGAGGGACACGGGTTGCGCGGCATCATGTTTCGGATCGGGTTTCTGGTTAGCGGGGCGCTCTACGCGACCATCGGGATCGCGGCGGCGCAGATAGTCGTGCGGGTGAACCTGCCCGACGCCGGCGACCCTCAAGACTGGACGGCGCAGCTTATGGCCCAGCCCTACGGACGCTGGTTGGTCGGTGCGGCGGGCGTTATCGTCGTGTTGATCGGGCTCTATCAGTTTTTACGGGCGCAGCGGGCGGGGTTTCGGGACAATCTGTTGTTGCGCGACCACGGAGGGCTCGAGCACATCCTGGTAGCTGCGGGACGGCTCGGCTACGTCGCCCGGGGGGTCGTCTATAGCCTCCTCGGCATCTTTCTGGTCCAGGCCGCCCGGCAGTACGAACCGAGCGAAGCGGGCGGTCTCGGCGCCGCGTTGACGTTTATCGCGGCGCAGCCGTACGGCCCCTGGTTGCTCGGCAGTGTCGCGGTCGGTCTCGCCGTGTACGGCGTCTTCGCCGTCATCCTAAGCCGTTACCGACGCGTTACGGTTCGTTAAAGCCCGACTTCGGCGACGACGTAGATAAGGACGGCGATCGCCGCTCGGATCAGGTGGTTGCGGGGTGTGATGTGGCCGAGTACGATCCGGGCGTTTAGAAACGAGGCGAGCGAGGCGAGCACGAGACCGATGATGAGCAGTACCCGGGCGCAGGGTACCACCGAGATAAACGCGGCGGCGGCGACGACGAGCATGGTCGCCGCGAGCATAAACAGCGCGGCGATCCAGGTCTTGCGGCGGATCACCATCCAGGCACCGAAGGCGTTGACGAAGGCGTAGAGCGCGGTTACGACGACAGCTAAAACGAGCACGGTAGCCTAAGATACCAGAATCTTAGGGTGCTGCAAGCTTAGTGTTCGGCGAGCGCCCGGATCAGCGTTTCGGGGTCGGCGAGGTGCTGGAGTGTTTTGGTTGTCGGTGCTTCGCGCAGCACGCGCTCGAGCCGGGCCGCGAGTGCCGCGTCGGCGCCCGAGGTCTCGTCGACGACCACCCAGACCTCGTCGATACCGCCCTTGCGCCCGAAGTAGCGGGCGGCGCCTACCACTTCGCGGTCGGTGCCGACAAGTTTGGGGTCGACCCGGTCGCCTTCGCGCCGGAGGAGGGTGGGCTCGAGCTGGTGCTGCCCGATCAGGTGATAGCTAGGGCCGGGGGAGAGGAGTTCTAACACATGGTCGTTAAGGAGCCACGGCTGCCCGACCACCCCGACCGTCCGCGTCTCGCCGCTACGCCGCTGCCAGCGCGGTTCGCGGTAGCGCGGCGCGGTCGCGAGCGCCCGGTGCCGTTCCCAGCTACGGCGGATCGTGACCGGGTCGTCGCTGATGGTGTGCAGCGTTCTGACCGCGAGTGCTTCGAGGTCGCCGTGTAGCGACGCCGGAACGCCTACGATCGGCGGCAGGCCGTGCAGGGTCGTCCGCAATGCGTCGGGAAAGCTCGCGATCCAGAGATCCTGACCGCTACCGCGCGCCGTTTCTTCGCCCGGGTTGAGGTCGGGGACGATCAGATAGTCGGCGCCGCTAAGTGCGAGCGCTTGCGCCGCGGCGAGCTGAAAGGCCAGACCCGGTATCGCCTGTACGCGCGGGTCGTCTAGCGCTAAGACCGGGTCTTCTAGTGTCGCGAGCTGCGGCGTCGCCCCGATCTCGGCGACCAAATTCTTCCAGAACGTGCCGTAACGGGGCCATAGGAGTTGTGAGATAAATCCAACCTGCATAAGCGTTCTACTCTATCATAAATACGCTCTGCCGAGTTCCCGCACTCGACCTTAGGCGCACGAAGGACGTCGACCCTGAAAACAGCGCGATAATCGTTTCGCGTTTTTATACCGATTTCGGTATAATGCGTGTAGAGCGTTACGAGTAGCGTTTCGATGTGGTTGCCGGTACATGTCGAGATCCTGACGAGTAGGGAAGAGGCCGCGACGGCGCTGTAGATTTTAGCTACAGAGATCTCGGCTAGAGAGACCTGGACTAGAGAGACCTAGGTCGACGCTGTTCATCTGTTGGCCGGCCCGTCGCGGTACGCTACGGTACCGAACTGGTGTGCGCGCCGAACGCCGAATGTTAGGCCTCGACGAGGCTCCAAACGTCGGCCATACCAAACTGTCGAGCCGCAGGAGGATTGTTGATCGGGTTTCAGAGGCTACCGCGTCAGTATCTCTTATTTTTGCCGAGCCTAGCGCTCGGCCTGGTCGGCGCGGTGTGGGTCTGGCTGCGGCCTCCGGCGTTCGAGGCCGAGACGGGGCTGGTCGGGATTGTGCTGGCAGGGAGCCTGACAGCGGCGGGGTTGTTGGCGGGGGCGTGGGGGCTCGAGCACCTCCTCCCCTCGTTTCGCCGTGCGAGCCGCCTGCTCGAGCGCGCCCTGTCGCGCGTCCCGCTCTCCCTGCCGGTTGTGGTCGGCCTCGCCCTCGCCACGTCGGTTTCCGAAGAGCTACTCTTTCGCGGCGCGCTGCTCGCCTGGCTCGGCGTGTGGCCGCAGGCACTCTTGTTCGGGCTGTTTCATCCGGTACCGCTGCGGGCCTGGGGGTACCAGGCCTACACGGTGGTCGCCGGGCTGGTGTTTGGCTACCTCACCGTCGCGACCGGCAGTCTGTGGGCGGCGCTGCTCGCACACTTTGTCGTCAACGTGATCGGTCTCGGACAGGTCTGGCGGACGCAGCGTGACCGGCGGCAACGTCAGTTTAAAAGACGTCAGCCTAAACACGACCCTAAAGACGACTCCAAAGACGACGATGCTACACCGTCACACCTGTCTCCTTAACGTGCTCTGCTAAAAACGTTTCGATACGGGCTGCGGCCTGTTCGAGCACCTCCGCGTCTCGGACGAGCGCGAAGCGGACGTAGCCGCGACCGTATTCGCCGAAGGCGCGACCGGGCGACAGACAGACGCCGGTCGTCTCGGCGAGCGCGAGCGCGAACTCGAACGAGTCGTTAAACCCGCGCGGCAACGACGTCCAGACGTACATGCTCGCGCGCGGTAGCGGCGTGTCCCAGCCGATCGCGTTGAGCGCTCCGACCAACACCTCGCAGCGGTGCTCGAACGTCTCGGCGGCGGCGCGCACCTCGCTGTCGTCGCTGTTTAGAGCGGCGAGGGCGGCGCGCTGGATGCCGAGGTACTGGTTAAAGTCGATCGCGCTTTTGGCCTGTGCGAGCGCGGCGACCGCCGCCGCGTTACCGACCGCCCAGCCGATTCGAAAGCCGCCCATATGAAAGCTCTTGCTACAGCTGTAGAGCTCGATCGCGGTGTCCATCGCGCCGATCTGGGTGAGCACCGAGGGTGCCCGGTAGTCGCCGAAGGTCATGTCGACGTAGGGGAAGTCGTGGACGAGCAGGATGTCGTGACGGCGGCAGAAGTCGACGGCACGCTGCATAAATTCTGCGGGGGCGACGGCGGCGGTGGGGTTGTTGGGGTAGGAGATAAGCATGACGCGGGCCTTGGCTGCGGTCTCTGCAGAGATCGCGCCTAGGTCGGGCAGAAAGTCGTTCGCGGCGGTGAGCGGCATAGAGGAGAGCTCGAGCCCTGCCAGCGCAATCGCCCCGTAGTACGACGGATAGCCTGGATCGGGCGCCAGGATCACGTCGCCGGGGTCGGTCACGGCGAATAGCAGATTTGCCAAGCCCTCCTGCGAGCCGATCAGCGGCAGCACTTCGGTGTCGGGGTCAGGGCGCTGCTTAAAGCGGCGCTCGAACCAGTCGCTCACCCCGTGACGGAGCGGTGCGGTACACGAAAACAGGCAGTAGCCGTAGCTTTTAGGGTCGTGGGTGGCGCCTCGTAAGGCTTCTAGAGCGGCTTGTGGTGGGTGCAGGTCAGACGAGCCGACCGACAGGTCGATAATGTCGAGACCAGCGGCTCGAGCCCTCCCCTTAGCTCTGTCCATCGTATCGAACACACTTGCGGGCATCGCCCGGGCCCGTTTCGACATCCAGCGGTTTGTAGTCATGCCCTTAGTGTAGCGCACCGACCCGGCGCCGTACAAAGACCTCGTACAGAGCGTAGACCGCCCGTAGCGGCGCCGTTCCGAGCAGAAGCACTGTGTAAAAACACTGCCGCGCCGCTACTCGGCTACTCGTAGATCATGTTGCGGGTCATGCCGCCGTCGACGATCAGGTTCTGACCGGTCACAAAACCTTGCGCGACCAGATAGACGAGCGCCTCGGCGACGTCGTCGGGTGTGCCGATACGGCCTGCCGGATGCTGCGCGTGGTGGTGCTCGGCGTAGGGGCTCGTGTCGCGTTCGCTCGCCTTCTGGTAGGGCCGGACGTCGATCCAGCCGGGGCTAATCGCGTTTACACGCACCTCGGGGCCGAGGCTTACCGCGAGCGCGTGGGTCAGCGCGACGACGCCCCCCTTAGAGGCCGAGTAGGCTTCGGTGTCGGCTTCGGACATAAGCGCCCGGGTCGAAGCGATGTTGACGATGCTGCCCCGCTGCTCGCGGAGCGCGGGCGCGGCGTGTTTGGCGCACAGAAACATCCCGGTCAGGTTGGTGCGCAGCACCCGGTTCCAGTCTTCTAGCGACAGTTCGGTGACGGGCCGGTTGGCGCTGATACCGGCGTTGTTGACCAGTACGTCGAGACGACCGTAGCGCGTTAGTGCGGCCTCGACGAGCCCGGTCACGGCGGCTTCGTCGCCGACATCACACGGCTGCCAGTCGCTATCTCCGATTGTTGCGGCGCTGCGCGCGGCCTCCTGGAGCGCTTCGGCGTCGAGATCGGCCCCGACGACGCGGTAGCCCTCCTGTAAGAGCCGCCGGGTGACACCCCAGCCGATCCCCTGAGCGGCGCCGGTCACGAGGGCGACCTTAGCGCCGTTGGTCGCGTCGTTAGACATAACCCCTACACAATCCCTAGATAGTCCCTAGATCGCGAGCCGCTCGACGAGCGCCCGAAGCGGCTTGTCGTTGATACGGCGCTCTTCGCAGGCGCGGCTGTTACGGCAGAGCATCACGTAGCGAAAGCGCCGCCCCTGACTGCCGGGCAGTTCGGCGCGGTAGAGCTGGATAAAGTGACGCGAGGTGCTCTGCTGACAGAGATCGCAGCAGAGTTGGGTGGTGCGGTTACCCGCCGGCGCGACCGGCGTAAGGGTCGCGTGTTCGCCGGTGTGCAGGTTGCGCAGGATGCGGGTGTTGTAAGATCCCGGCTCGAGCCTGTAGCCGTCGAGGCTCGGAACGAGTTTGTCGTGGGTTTCCGGAAAGAACTCTAGAACGATCTCGCGGGCGGTGTAGGTCTGTTTCGGTTCGTCACTCACGGTAACTCGGTGATACCCCTTTCGGTCGCATGACCCGGTGTTGTCGACCTAGTGTTAGACATCTGGTGCTAAACCTCGTACTACCGGTCTAGTGCTGTCGTCCGGGAGCGCTACAGCGTAGAAGTGTAGACATGCCCCGCAGACCCTTAGAATAGTTTCTAGAATGACACAGATCGGCGGCAGATTTTGTCGCAACCGCACCGTTTTGGTCACGTCCCGAAAATGCGGGCCGAGAGAGAGACAGACCGGCCCGCCGACAAACGTGTGCGCGTCGTCTCGCAAGCGACCGCTCGTCCTATCCCGGTGGTCACTGATCGCGGCGCTCGGTCCCTGCTCTATCCCTAAACGACGACAACCGCTGCCGTCACCGCGGATTCGGGTGGCGCTTAGAGGCACCAATTCGTAACGGCTCACGGTTTTACAGGGTCAGCTCTGCTACGGTTGCGAATAAGGGGGAAAATATTTATGAGCAATACCGGACTAGAAACATTCGATAGCACACTCCAACTCACTAACGAATGGCTCAACGACATCAACGACAAGCTCGGCTTTGGCGACAAGCAGCTCGCCTACCACGCACTACGGGCGACGCTACACGCGCTGCGCGACCGCATTCCGACCCAGGAAGCGATCGAATTCGGCGCTCAGCTGCCGATGCTCGTGCGCGGGTTCTACTACGAAGGTTGGAACCCGGTCGACAATCCGAGCAAGGAGCGTAACCTAGACGAGTTCGTCGCGCACATTGAGCAGAGCTACGACAACCGCACCAACATCGACCTCGCCGAGATGGCGAGCGCCGTGTTTAGCACCGTCAACGAACGGATGACGGCGGGTCAGGTAACGCAGGTTCGCGACATGCTTAACGAAGACCTGCGGCAGATCTGGCCCGAGCCGGTAGCGACAGGCGCCTAAACCGGACCTTTACACTCGGCGTCCGCACAACGCGTCTGACACGCCTCACCCGAACAGCGGCCCCGCGTAACAGCGACGGGCCGCTCTGTTATGGTCTGACGGTCTAGCACCGTCGTAAGCTCGCGTAGATTGGCGGACTCGGCTCGTAACGTAACCGCTGCTGCGACGTCACCCGAAACAACGTCACCCGAAACTGTTGTCGCCAAGGTGTAACCCGCGGTGCCGAGTCTGGTGGGGCGGGTCTAGGCTTCGGAGGGGGGCGGCTCGAGCAGCTCGAGCCCTAACACCGCCGCCGCGATCACCACCGCAATCAGCGCACTGTTCGCGACGAGCAGCAGATCCCAGTTGCGCACCGCGATCCCGATCGCCGCCCAGACAAACACGCCGGTAAAGATCGCGTCGCGCCGCGTCGCGACGACCGCCGACACCACCGCGAGCGCCGCGATAATCGCGACGACCGTCCACCAGGCCGCCGAACCGTTCGCGCCGGTCCAGCCTAAGACGTAGAAAAACACGCTTACGTTGGCGACCGTCGCGACCGTGATCCAGCCGAGATAGAGGCTAAAGGGCGCGCGTAGCAGCCAGAACTCGCGTTTGGAGGGGGCGGGGGTCTTGCCGGTACCGATCCGCTCGTAGATGGTGATAAGCGTCGCGAGGATGCCGAACATCAGCAGCAGGCTTAGCCACACCACCTCGTAGTGCCACGCGAAGATCCAGGCGACGTTAAAGCCGCAGCTGTACACGAACATATAGCCGACGCGTTGCAGCCGGGGGTTGTCGCGCTGTGCCGGGAGTGCCTGATAGACCGCGAAGCCGATCAGCGACAGGTAGATAAGCCCCCAGATCGAAAAGACGTAGCCTGCAGGCGTAAACAGAACCGGGTACTGGTCCGAGAGTTCGCCGGTCGTCTTACCGCCGATCGGAAGCGCGTTGGCGAGGGCGTTCACGACGATGACGACGATAATCGCGGCGACGTTAGCGATTTGGCGAAGCTGGTCCTGGTCGACCTGGCCGATGCCGGGGAGTGAACGAGTTTGCACGAAAACCTCCTAAAGTCCGAACGAAGAGTGGCGTGGAACGCTAGCTAGGTGGGGTGAGGAGGGGCTCGAGCCCCTCCAGCAGCGTCGCCATCTCGATCGCGCCGACGCCCGCCTCGAAACCTTTGTTGCCCGCTTTGGTACCGGCCCGCTCGATCGCCTGTTCGATGGTGTCGGTGGTCACGACCCCGAAGATGACCGGAACCCCGCTACCGAGCGCGGCCTGGTTCACGCCGGTCGCGACCATGCTGCACACGTAGTCGTAGTGGCTGGTCGCGCCGCGAATCACCGCGCCCAACACGATCACCGCCTGATACCGCCCGCTCGCGGCCATCTTTTTAGCGACGAGCGACAGTTCGACCGCGCCCGGCACCCAGGCCACCTCGATGTCGTCACTCGCCACCCCGTGACGCACAAGCGCGTCTTCGGCGCCCTCTAACAGGCGTCTGGTAATAAAGTCGTTAAAGCGGCTAACCACGATACCGACGCGTAGGCCTTCGGGCCGAAAATGTCCTTCTAGATGACGCATGGTTTCTAGTTATAGCAGACTTAGGGCGGGCGTGTGAACGCGAGCGCCCCCCAATCGCTCCGGGCGTGCCTGCCGCCGTCACAAACCTATCTCATGGTGCCGATTCGGTATCATCGTAAAGAATCACAGGTGTCCGTTCGCGCCGAGTGTCGCGACCGAGAGTGTAGACCGAAAGTGTCGATCACAGCGGTGCGGTCTTTTCGGGCCTACAGAGACATCGGGCTTACGGAGATATCGGGCCTACAGAGATACAAGACGAAAAGATACAAGACGAAAAGCACCGAGCCGGGATAGCGGCAGCGCCCGGCGGCAGCGTCAAGGTTGGTGTCGTTAAGGCCGTCCGCGACGGTCGCGCAGGAGGTTACATGTGAAGCCCTGGTACGTCAAAAACACCGCGTTTTCCGAGCGGATCAGCGCCGACGACAAGTCGACCTTTCGGCGCATCTGCCCCGACAAGACCTTCGCCAAGGGGAGCGCCATCTTTAGAGCGGGCGACCCGGCGACGAGCCTTCATGTGATCGCTAAGGGGCAGGTCAAACTCGTAACCCCGACCGCGAGCGGTAACGAACGGATCCTGGCGATCTGCGGCCCCGACGACTTTATCGGCGAGGCTTTTTTGCAGCAGGAGAGCCACTACCGCGTCGACGCCGTCGCGCTAACCGACGTGATGACCTGCCCGATGAGCCGCGAACAGTTTATGCGCCTCGCCCTAAACGCGCCGACCTTCGTGCTCAGCTTCGCCGAAATCTTGGCCGGAAACCTGTTTCAGTGCCGCGAACAGCTTAGCAACGCCTACGACCCGGTCCGGGTCCGGGTGGTCAAGGTACTGCTCGAGCAGACCCAGCGCTTCGGGCGTCCGCTCGGCGAGGCGGGCTGGTTCGAACTCGTGACCGAACTCAAACACGAAGACATCGCCGCACTTATCTCGGCGACGCGGGTGTCGGTGTCTATGGCGCTCGCCGAGCTTCGCGACGAAGGCTTTGTGGTCGGTACGCGGGGTCACTACCGTCTAAACGTTCCGGCGCTCACGTCGAGCGTCGAGGGACTAGCGGTGTAGCTCGAGCCCGAACAGCATATTTCCAGAGAACAGATCGTCGCCCCGTTTTTTCGCGTACTGTTTTAAGATTGATGCTTTGAGGTGGACGGCTAGTCTTGGGTGAGCTGTTGCCGAAAGTCGTCGGGGAGGTCTTCGAGGCTCGAGCGCAGCAGCGTAAGCCGTAGTCCCTGACCTTCGAACACCAGACACGAGGCGCGGTTTTTTTCGTCCCAGCCTTCGGTCACCGAAAACGCGGCAGTTCCGCCCGAGGTTTCGATGTAGGTACGCACAACCGCGACGTTGGGCACCACGATCAGGTCGCGGGCGGTAACGTCGATAAGGGGCAGGTGGGCGCTGTCGCGGCTGTCTTCGTCGGTCTGTTTGGCCGCTTCGAGCATGGCGGTTTCGGGTTTGAGGTTTAGGGTCTGTTCGGGTGGGCTGACGCGGGGTTCGAAGCGAAAGGCGCCGCTACGCCGCTTGAGCACCCTCATCAGCGCCTCTTCGGGGGCGAGGTCGGGGTGGTCGACGTGGGCGATACGCCTGTTGTCGAGGTAGATAATCGTGCTGTCGTCGAAAACGAGGGCGCCCTGGTCGTGCGAGAAGAGCACCATCTGCAGCGCGGCGGCGGCGCCCCCGATGAGCTCGAGCTTCCCCTTGAGCCCCCCCGAGAGCGAGCTACGCCTTAGCAGCGCGTTGACCTTGGCGATCAGCACGCCCTTTTTGATCGGCTTGCCGAGGTTGTCGTCGGCGGCCTGGAGTCCGTCGATCCGGTTGATGGTGTTGTCGACGTCCATCACGATAAGCACCGCGAGGTCGCGTAGTGCGAGGTCGTCGCGAATCCGCAGCGCGATGTCGAGCCCGCCGAGACCGCGTACCTGCGCGTCGGCGATAACGAGCGCGGGCGGGTTGTCTTTGACCGCCGCAAAACCGGTGTTGCCGTCGTTATAGACCTCGACTTCGTGGCCGGCCTGACGGAGGGTGCCGCGTAGCAGCTTGACGGATTCGGGCTGGTCGTCGATGACGATGATACGGGCCATGGCTTTCTAGTTTACGCCGCGCGGGCCGTATCTGTCTGCGTCCGCTACGTTCGGTGGCGTTTTGCGGGTTTTGGTGCGGGTCTTAGTGCGGGTCTTAGTGCGGGCCTTAGTGCGGGGCGTCGCGGCAAAGTCTGGTAGGCTAAAGCGATATGGCCAAGACCAAAGGGCTTACGCCCCAGACCGAAGATTTTAGCGCCTGGTACAACGAAATCGTGTACCGGGCCGACCTCGCCGACCTCTCGCCGGTGCGCGGCAGCATGGTGATCAAGCCCTACGGCTACGCGCTCTGGGAACATATCCAGCACAACCTCGACCAGATGTTTAAGGATACCGGGCACCAGAACCTCTACATGCCGCTCCTTATCCCGCTCGACTTTTTTCAGCGTGAAGCCGAACACGTCGAGGGCTTTTCACCCGAACTCGCGGTGGTTACGCACGCGGGCGGCAAAGAGCTCGAAGAGCCGCTCGCGATCCGCCCGACCAGCGAGACGATGTTTGGCGAGATGTACAGCAAGTGGGTGCAGAGCTACCGCGACCTGCCGCTGCTCTACAACCAGTGGTGCAACGTGATGCGCTGGGAGCTGCGGACCCGGCCCTTTTTGCGGACCACCGAGTTTTTATGGCAGGAGGGCCACACCGCCCACGCCAACGCCGAGGAGGCGCTCGCCGAAACCCGGCAGATGCTCGACGTCTACGCGAAACTCGCCGAAGAGTTTGCGGCGGTGCCGGTCGTGCGCGGCGAGAAGACGGCGGGTGAGCGCTTCGCCGGTGCCAAACTGACCATTACCATCGAGGCGATGATGCGCGACGCCCGGGCGCTCCAGTCGGGCACCAGCCACTATCTCGGCACCAACTTCGCCGAGGCGTTTAACATCTCCTTTAACGACGAAAACAACGAGCAGGCCTTCGCCCACACCACCTCGTGGGGCTTTTCGACCCGCTTTATCGGCGCGATCATCATGACCCACGGCGACGACAAAGGGCTCGTGTTACCGCCCCGGCTCGCGCCGCACCAGGTCGTGATCGTACCGATCTATCCCCGTAACGACGACGAGGGCCAAGCCCGCGTGATGGCCGAGGTCGACACGCTCGCCGCGAACCTTAGAGACGCGTCGGTGCGGGTTCACGTCGACGCGCGCGAGGGGATGAGTCCGGGCTTTAAGTTTAACGAGTGGGAGCAGAAGGGGGTGCCGCTACGGCTCGAGCTCGGCCCCAAAGACCTCGACAAGGGTGAAGTGGTACTCGCCAACCGCCTCTACGACGACAAGCGTTCGGTCGCTCTAAGCGACGCCGTCAGTATAAGTGTCGCTGCGCTCGAGCAGTTTCACCATGACCTTTTCGAGCGGGCCCACGCGTTTCGTGAGGCGCACAGCTTTCACGCCGACAGCTACGACGACTTTAAGGACAGGGTCGCCGAAGGCTGGGTCTACGTCAACCACTGCGGTCGGCCCGAGTGCGAAGCCGCCATCCAGGACGACACCAAAGCGACGCCGCGCTGCATCCCGTTCGACGGCCCCGCCGCCGATGGTGACTGCGTCCGCTGCGGCGAGCCTAACGCCTACGAACGCCGGGTTATCTTCGCCAAAGCGTACTAGCACTACTGCGGGCGGCGACCGTAGCGCGTCGCCCGCATATTCGTCGTCCATATACCTATCGTCCACACGGTCGGTATCTGCGTGTCGGTCACCCGAAACCTACCTCACTCGCTGCTGTAGCACCTGACGGTACGACGCGTATCTCTGGTTATAGCCCGTACCGGGCGACGTTGTCTTCAGGAGTCGTCGGAGGGTTACGCTCCGCACGCGTTACGTCTGCTTAGCGTTCGGGCATATGTTTTTTAGGATGGATTACGCGCCCGGCGCTACCGGACACGGGGCGTTTCGGCACAGAAGACCTCCCGGAGCATCCTGGTATAGTGGTTACACGTATCTATGGAGACGATAAGCCGTGAGTCAGAGTAAAGAAACCCTAAGACAGAGCACCCGGCAGAGTGTCGAAGCGATCGCCGATCGCGCCGGCCTCAAGGTCATCTTTAAGGAGGGGCGGCGCGCGACCGACCTGTGGATGCTCGCAGTGGTTGGTCCTCGGCTCGAGGTGATCGAAGCGGCGACCGAAATGATGAACGAGCTCGTAGACGCCGACCTAGAGCTGATCACCAGCGCGCAGCGCGACGACGATTACAAGCTAAGTATGGTGATAACCGATAAGCTCGAGCACCAGGCTAGCCAGCTTCCCGAACGCCGGGCGAAGCTACGTCTGATGCTGCAACGCGAACAAGACGCGAACACGTTCTAGCGCGCGGCGGGCGTCACCACAACCACATCACTCTAACGACATTGCTGCCCCAGACTGCGCCGTGACAGGCTGACAGACTGGGGCGCACGTCTTCGCGGCGCTGTAGGGTATAGTAGACAAGACGATGGGCGAAAAACCGACCGATACCTCTTTCGACACCCCTTTAGACACGTCTGTTTTAGACACGTCTGTCGATATCTCTGAATCAGGTGGGTCAGACGTGTCGGACGCTATGCAAAGCACGGTGGTCGTCGCCGACGACGAACTCGCCCACCGCAAGATGATCGAGCTAGCGCTGCACGCCGGTGACTATCAGGTTAGAACCTTCGAAAACGGCCAGGACGTGCTCGACTACCTCGCGGCTCACTACAAGCCGAGCCTGTTCGTTCTCGACATCAACATGCCGTTTCTCGACGGGCTCGAGCTATGCACCAAGATCAAGCAGGATCCCGAACTCGCCGACGTACCGGTGATGATCGTCAGCGCGCTTAAAGACGACAAGACCAAGCGCGAGGCCAGAGAAGCTGCCGCAGACCTCGTGTTTGAAAAGCCGATCGATCGGCAGGAGTTTCTGACCGCGGTATCGATGCTACTGCGCCAAGCCGAAAAGCTCGAGCCCTAACGCCGCGCACCGTACGCCGAGAGGTGGCCGCGACGTTCCTAAAGACTTCCCTCGCTGCCTATCTGCCGACGTCTACGTCCGTCTCCACCGACAGACATATCCGCCTAGCGTAACGCCGCCAAACTGTCGCCGCCGCTCCGCCGCACGACGCTAAACACCCCCTAAAACGCGATCTGCTAGAGCTAATGACGCCCGGTGTTACGAGCGCCCGCGCCGTGACCTGTTTCTGTGGTGACATCACCCGTACAATAGACGGCGTGACTGCGACTACCCCCGACCCTCATCCTGACAACGACACGCTGCCCAGATGGCGCTCTCGCTACGCCGTGCTAGACGAGATAAAGCGCCTCGACCCCGAACGCGACCACGTCCGCATCGCTTACCTGAGCGGTAGCTACGACTTTCCGTTCGACACCCAGCGGTCGCTCGAGCTAGCCCTGCTGCGCACCTTCGCCGTGCCGCGTAGTTCGGAGCTGATGGTCGACACCGGCGAGTTTGTCACGCGTACCCAGAAGCGCTACGACGACACCACCATCCTGATTAGTGCGATCGGGTTTTACGGCTACGACAGCCCCGAAGGGCGCCGGGCGATCCGCCGGATGAACCAGATCCACCGGCACTACCCGATCCCTAACCACGAATTTCTCTACGTGCTAACGACCTTTGTGTTCGAACCGATCCGCTGGAACGCGAAGTTTGGCTGGCGACTGCTGCACGAACACGAAAAGCTCGCGAGCTACTACTTTTGGCGCGAGGTCGGTCGGCGGATGAACATCCGCGACATTCCGGACACGGTGGCGGGGCTCGAGCACTACAACCGCAGCTACGAGGCAGAGCACTTCGCCTACAGCCCCCACAACCAGAAACTCGCCGAAGCGACCCGCGACCTGTTTTTAGGCTGGGTGCTACCCAAACCGCTCTGGCGTTACGGGGCTTACGCCGTCTACGCGGTCATGGACGACGCTATGTTAGACGCCTTCGGCTTTCCGCGCCCGCCCGCGTGGCTACGTTACAGCATCGGTAAAGCGCTACGCCTGCGCGGCGCCGCCGCCCGGCTGCTGCCGCCGCGCCGCACCCCCTACCGGCTACCGCCGACCCGCAGCTATCCCGGCGGGGTCGCCCTAGAAGAGGTCGGGCCGGACCGCCCGGTCGCCCCACCGCAGAACAGCGCGCCCTGACACCTACCCCAACCCACGCCCGGTCGCACGTCCAAACGCTCCTCCTCGCTACCCTGTGGCGCGTTACGATGGGCCGATGTTCGAATTTTTTGCCTGGTTAGGAACCATTACCTTCGCGGCGACCGGCGCCCTCGTCGCGGTCCAGAAACGCTTCGACCTGGTCGGTGCGCTGGTGCTCGCCTCGGTGACGGCGGTCGGCGGCGGCGCGATCCGCGACGTGACGGTCGGCATCTTACCGCCGAGTTCGTTTACCAACGAGCCGCTGCTCTGGGTCGTGGCGCTGACGGCGCTGCTGACGTTTTATCTGCACCGCTTCGTGCCGTTCGAGGGGCGGCTGCTCTACGCGCTCGACACGCTCGGCCTCGCGATCTTTGCGGCGCTCGGCGCCGAACGGGGTCTGTCGTTCGGGTTGGGGATGTGGGGGACGATCTTCGCCGGAGCGGTGTCGGGAGTCGGCGGCGGTGTGCTGCGCGATGTGCTGTCGGGACAGGTGCCGGGGATCCTCTACCGTTCGGGTGACTTTTACGCGTCGGCGGCGGCGGCGGGCGCGCTCGCGGTGTTTCTGCTCTATCCGCTCAGCCCGACCCTCGCGACCCTTGCCGGAGTAGCGCTGACCATTACCGTCCGGGTCGGGAGCCGCGTGTTTAGGCTCGAGCTCCCCGTTCCGCGCGATCTAACCCGTGAAAAGCAGTCTTAGCCTCGTCACATAGACGGCTCGAGCCCGTGTGCCCGTGCTCTCGTCTCCGGTCCACACGCTTACAGTCCATATACCGTCGATTCACACGCTGTCGGCTCATCTGTAGAATGCCTGTACCTCAGGCGACCTCACAGAGCGACTAGAAACAGAGCGACTAGAAACAGAGCGACCGAAAACAGAAGCCTCCATTTTGTCTTCTTCCGTCTGTCTGTGACGCCTGCGGCTGTAGCGCCGTGGTTTTGTTTTTATAGTCAGAAGATAGACGTCTTACATTTCGAGACAGCCAACCATCTTTTTAAGCACTTTTTAGGGGGCGACCATGAACCGTACACACACGATTCTAGCGATTGTGACCGTCAGCGTGCTGTTCGCGCTGTCGTGGGCGCAAGACGACACGTCGGCACCGGAAGACGCGCCACCTCTCGGCACGATCGCCGCTGTGCTCGCCGAAAGTAGCGACTTTAGCACCCTGGTGTCGGCGTTAGACGCGGCAGGCCTTACCGAGACGTTCGAGGACGAGGGCCCCTACACGCTGTTCGCGCCGACCGACGCGGCGTTCGCCCGCTTGTCGCCGGAGCGCCTTAACCAGCTTATCGAAAACGAAGCCCGTCTGAGCGAGATTTTGCAGTACCACGCGGTTGCCGACACGGTCTTGTCGGAGACGTTGCTCGAGCTAGACAGCCTCGTCACCCTGAGCGGCGCCGAGTTACCGGTTCGGGTCGTCGACCAGGTGGTTTATATCGGCGACGCTGTCGTTACCGCCGTCGACATCCGGGCGGGCAACGGGGTGATTCACGTCATCGACACGGTGCTGACACCGCCGGAAACGTCGCCAGAAACATCGTCGGAGACAGAGTAATCGACACTAAGTACGCCGGTAATCACGACCGTATGCACGAGAGGAGTGTTTGACGATGAGAACAGCGATAAGAACAGTGTTATGCGCCCTGTTAGTAGCCGCGCTAGGACTCGGTGTGGGGATGGCGCAGGAGGGCTCGAGCCCATCCACCCCCGACCAGACCCAGTCCGACCAGACCCAGTCCGACCAGACCCAGTCCGAAGAGTCCGCACCCGCACAACCCTTCGAGTCGCCCCCGCCACAACCCGAACAACTACCCGAACAAGGCTCCGACGACGCGTCTTCAGAACAGTCTTCAGAACAGTCCGAAGTCACCC
The DNA here is from genome assembly GCA_034521635.1 of Trueperaceae bacterium. Lineage (GTDB taxonomy): Bacteria > Deinococcota > Deinococci > Deinococcales > Trueperaceae > JAXHMC01. The sequence continues at coordinate 45,936 of JAXHMC010000012.1, forward strand.
CCGAATCTCCGGAAGCGCAGACCATCACCGACATCGTCATCGTAAATGATGACTTCGAGACGTTAGAACAGGCGCTCGTCGCCGCCGACCTGACCACCGTCTTGGCGGGTGCGGGGCCGTTTACCGTGTTCGCGCCTAACGACGCAGCCTTCGCCCGTCTAACCGAAGACGAACTCGGCGCGCTGCTCTCCGACACCGCCGCGCTCCGCCGACTGCTTCTCTACCACGTCGCCGAAGGGGCGCTTATCCCCGAAAGCGAGCTCACGACGCTAGACACGGTGCCGACCGCCTCGGGCGATGACTCTCCCGATGGTGATGCCGATGGTGACGCCGGGCCGAACGTGCGGCAGGGCGCTGGTGGTGTCTACCTTAACGACGCCCGCCTCGTCGCAACCGACATCGAAGCGTCGAACGGTCTTATCCACGTGATCGACGTCGTGCTAAGACCGCCGCAGCCGAGCGAGTAGCTGCCGGAGCGCCGCAACCGAGCCTGATCGGCAGAATCCGTCGTCCTTTTCGGTAGAACATCGGCAAAACCTGTCGTTACAATTTGTCATTACACCGTGTACAAACCGTACCGAGGTGCCACGACCAGCCCGATTTGCGGTAGGCTAGAGGGGTGGACGCTCTAACCACGGCGCTTAGCGCCACCCTTCCGGCTTTTTTTCTGATCGGCCTCGGCGCGTACGCCGATCGGCGCTTCCCCGAACTCGACCTCGAAACGCTGACGCGGCTTAGCGTCTACTTCTTTATTCCGGCGCTGGTCTTTAACGCGCTTATCGACACAACGCTAACCTTACAGTCGGCGGCGCTGCTCTCACTCGGCTACGTGCTCTATCTGCTCGCACTCGGCGCGCTAGCGCTTCCGTTTTCGGCGGGGCTTAGCGGGGTGCAGGTGCGCGGGGTGCTGGTCACGAGTCTGTTCGGCAACACCGGCAACATGGGGCTGCCGATCACGCTCTTTGCGTACGGTATCGCGGGGCTCGAGCGGGCTATTGTGCTGCTCGTCATCTCGCTCGGGCTGATGTTCGCACTCGGGCCGGCGCTGCTGTCGGGCAAGAGCGAAAGTGTCGGCGAGCGGATTATCTCGACGCTCAAACTGCCGCCGATCTGGGCGACGCTTGCCGGAGTCGGCTACTATCTGCTGTCACAAAACTACGGTGTGTCGTTACCGGTCAGTGCCGAACGGGGGATCGCGCTGCTCGGCAACGCGGCGATCCCGATCATGCTGATGTCGCTGGGGATGCAGATGCACCGCTCCTGGACCTGGTCGATAGGCGGTGCGGCGTGGCGGGCGACCGGGTTGCGGCTGTTGGCGGGGCCGCTGATCGCTTACGGGGTGGCGGTGCTGCTCGGGCTCGAGCCCCTCGACCGCAACGTGCTGGTGCTTAGCGCGACCATGCCCGCCGCCGTCACCATGTTCGTCGTCGCGGTAGAAGTGCAGGGAGACTACGAAGGCGTGGCGAGAACCGTCGTGGCAACAACGATCGGCTCGCTCGCCGCTATTACTGCCGTCATCTTCCTGTTTCCGGGCGGTTAGTCTCTCGCCGACGTCACGTTGCTCCATACGAAGCGTTACCGTCGAAATCTGTCAAACGCGATTGTTGCAGCATCATCTGGAATTGCTATTTTTATCAGCAGACGAGCTTATCGGTCGACGCATCGGTCGGAAGACAGAGACGCTGCTCCGCCAAGCCACAAAAAAAGGGCGACCCCGCACAATAGGGTCGCCCGGGTCGCGCTAGACGTTAAAGCTCTTTAAGACGCTCGTAGGCGCTTTCGGCGCGCTGGCGCAGGCCGGTGTCTTGCGAGCGGCCCGCCATCATCATGTGCATGGTCATGTGCTTGTCGACGTCGCCGAAGATGCTGTTAAGCACCTCGACCTCTTGCCGCGAGCGGAGGTTGGCGTCGTCACGAAACATGGTGGTGTAGGCAAACTCGAACTGACGCTCGTCGATAGCGCCGGAGAGGTACTGCTCGAGCAGCTGCTTGTAGGGCGCTAGGTCGCTCTTGTCGCCGCTCGCCGCCGTGGTTACGACGTCGCCGTTTGCGGGCACCTTGCCGAAGCCCGCGTCGAGGATGTCGGGGGTAATGTCCCAGTTATCGACGTCGAACACCGCCTCGCCCTCTCTAAACAGGATGACCTGCGGCGACTGGTGGGTGATGCCGGTCATCTCGGCGACGAGGTTGCTCGCCGGGCGCGCTTCGACCACGCGGATAAGGCCGACCATGAGGTCTTCGCGGGGCTCGAGCTTCTCCTGTACGAACCCGAAGCCCTGCATGGTCTTGTGGCAGGTGCCCGCCTTAAAGATGACGCTCGTCGGGTGCTGGCCTAAAAAGTCTTTGACCTGGTCGGGGGTGGTGAGGTTGACGACGCGATCTCTAAACATAAGCGCTCCTTTGCAAAAACGTTCGGGGTGTGCGAAAACGTTCGGGGTGAAACAGGGCCGGTGCAGCGTGTCTCGGTGCAGCGTGTCGCTGTGAGGCAACGGTAAAGTTCTTTTATCTATGTTACCGGAACAGGGCGCTACAGCGTGTCGCCCTGACGCCGTGGCCGGTACGGGTCATCCTGCTCGGGTGCTGCCGAGGTGCTGCGGGTGGTCTGGCGCCGAGCCGGGCGCTGTGCTAAACTCGGGGCAGGCGTAAAGAACAGACCAAGGAGGCCCATCGTGGCAGGCACCAAGTCTATTTCCAAAGCCGAACTCGTCGAGCTTATTGCCAAAAACACCCGTCTAGACAAGTCAGATGTCCAGACCGTCGTCGACGAGATGATTACGCAGGTAAGCGATCACCTCGACCGCGACTATCAGGTCCACCTTAGCGACTTCGGCACGTTCGAGTCGCGCGAACGGCGTGGCCGTGTCTGGGCGAAGCCGGGCACCCGCGAGCGTATCGAAGTGCCCGCGAGCCGCTACGCGGCGTTTCGTCCGTCGCGGCGCCGGTTGTCGCCCTAGTCGCGACCTCATTGTTGCAGCTAAGGTTTCCTAACACAGACTTCTTAACACAGACAAAGCTAACACAGACAGACAAAGCTAACACAGACAGAGCCGCAGGGCTCGAGCCACCCCACATCACGACCTTTACGCCGGTGGGGCTCGAGCCCGCTCTCGTTGCCGCTTAACGTGTCGAAACTCTACTTATCCGCCCGGCTTAGCAGCACCTCGCCCCGGCTCCGAATCACCCCGTCCACATCGACAAAACGGTAGTCGCCGACAAATTCGGGGCCGCGAAAGCGACCGAGGTAGCTGGTGTAGCTAAACTGGTTGTCCTGGGCGGGATAAACGATGACGACGTTGCTCGGCAGACCTTGGGCGGGCGGCCCGTCCTGGATGATGCCGCGCAGCTCGCCGTAGTACTCGAAGCCGTTGCCGGTGTCGAAAAACACGCCGCCGCTTAGCAGGATGCCGGTCTGGGTGATTTCGAAGCGGGTGCCGACGTCGCTCCCCTCGTCGACCGTCGAAACACCCTCCCAGACGCCGCTCGCGTTGTAGTCAGTAGCGAGTCCGGGCGCGTTAAGCGGGCCTTCGTCGTCGAGCTGCTGGATACGCGACGACGGCCCCGACGCGGCGAGCGCTTCACCTTGCGCCTCGGCGTCCCCCGCACCGTTGTTCGCACCGCTGCTTGCAGGGTCGGTGGCTGGAGCACAGGCGGCGAGCGCTGCGATAAGCGCGATCGTTCCTAATCGTCTAAGCTGTTTCAAAGTTCCTCCTCTGTCGCTAACTCTGTCACTAATTCTGTCGTTAAACATGGCTTACCGTGCCGGTCGATCTGCTGCTAGTCTACCGTGTTCGTCTCCGGGGGGGCGTTTCGGGTCGTCTCCCCGTCGCCCTATTCGGAGGCACCCTACCGACTCTGGCGGCCATCTTCATCCTTCACCGACGGAGAGCCGGATCAGCAGGCCCGCGAGCAGCGTACCGCGTCGCCCTTCGGGAGCGGTCTTGGCGAGTACGTCCTTAAACGCGACCGACCCGACCCCGCTCGCCACACGAAATAGCTCGAGCAGCCCTACGACCGACACGCCCGCCGCGATCGGCGGTAGGAGCGCTACGAAAGATTGTCGAAACTTTTTTTGGCGCCCCGGGATGAAGCGGAATCCGCACAAGATGGCGCGAGCGCGTGCCGTAAACGACGCCGGAGCCGCTTCCGGTTACGCACCGAGAGCGGCCCCGACGTTTCGGGGGAGGAGATGAGGGGGTGCGGGCTCGAGCCGCGAACGGGGTCTTAGAACGCGGCGGTAACGGCGAAGTCGCTAAGCGCGGCGCGGTCGAAGCTGTAGCGGCCCCGGGTGCCGGCGATCAGGCCGTCGTTACGCATCTCGCCGATGATGGCGGTGGTGGTTTCGCGGGCGGCCCCGATCATCGCGGCGAAGTTTTCGTGGGTAATAGGCAGCGTCAGACGGACGCGGTCGTCGTCGGTGACGTGGCCAAAGCGGTTGCCGAGCCGGAGCAGGGTGCGGGCGATGCGGGCGTTGACCGGCAGTTCGGTGTCTTCGAGCACTTCGCGCAGCCGCGACATCTGGACGCCACTCGCGACGTGCAGCGCGTCTTTTAGCTCGGCCTCGATACGGTCGCTCGGCACAACCCGTACGACGACCTTATGGCTAAGCGCCTCGGCGGTCTCCTGGTAGGTCTTAAACGCGGGCGAGATGGTGCCGATAAAGTCGCCGGGGCCCGCTAGGGTGGTGATACGCTCTTTGCCGTTGAGGAGGTCGATGCCCTGTTTGAGCAGCCCCTCCTCGACGCGAAAAACAGCCTCGGCGGGGTCGCCTAGACGGTAGAGGATTTCGCCCTTGCTTAACTCGCGCGCCGGGTAATCGAAACGCTCGGCAGCGACTTGGGGCGAGTGCGCTTGCGGGGCGGTGAGGCTGGAGTCAAAAGATGCGGTCATAAAAAGATTTTACTGCCTAAACGCATACTTAAACGTTGCTTACCCTGCACAGTGGTTGTACCAAGGTTGTACAGCCGCAGTCGTGCGAGTGAAGGTCGTAGCGTAGGCTACGGTTGTGCGGATTACGACTGTAGGGCACATGCAGGACACACGTTTGGAGGAGGCCGAAGTCATAGAGTCGTCTATGTAAGCGGTGGTCGACGCAGCCAATATCTGTTGGTCGTGCTACGTCAACGTATCGCGGCGGAGTGACGTGTCGGTGTTGCGAAAAACAGTCTTGGCGTGTGCCTACGGGCGGATACGGTGTGCTGTGGGCCGGTCGGTGCGCATGGCACACCCTACGGAGCTATACCAAAACAGCACGTTGTGGGGGCTACGATGCGGTCTCGTGATGCCCGTCTGGGAGTGAAAAACGTACTGTCGCCGAAGCTCGTTTAGGGGCCGATTAAGGGTGGAGGCTCGTTGTGGAGTAGAGTTGCGGTGCCGAGCTGTATGAGGTGCGGGGCCGCTCGGTACGGAGGTGCGAGGGGTTAGCTCGAGCCCTCCCTCTCGTACACTTTCCGCCCCCGTACGAACGTCGCGACCGGCCAACCGCGCAACGTCTGCTGCGCCCAGGGGCTAAACGTCGCTTTGCTCTTAAACGTTTCGGGCCGTACCGGTCGGGATGTGCCCAAGTCGAGCACGACCACGTCGGCGGGGCTGCCCGGGTCTAGGTTCGGGCGCGACCAGTCCATCACGTCGGTGGGGCCGCGCTGTAAGCGCCGTAACAGCTCCGCGAGCGTAACCACGTCAGTCGTGACGAGTTCGCTGTAGAGGAGCGGAAAGGCGACCTCGATGTTGCCGATCCCGAACGGCGCGTCGAGCATGTCGCGGTCTTTTTCGGCGCGGGTGTGCGGCGCGTGGTCGGTGCCGATACTGTCGACCACGCCGCGGGCGAGGGCATCACGTAAAAACGCGACGTCGGCGGCGCTGCGGAGCGGCGGCGCGACCTTGTAGACCGGGTCGAATGCGGCCATCGCTTCGTCAGTCAGGGTCAGGTGGTGCGGAGTGACCTCGCCGCTAACCGGCGCGCCCTGCTCTTTAAACCGTTCGACGACCGCCCAGCCCCGCGCCGAGCTTACGTGCGCGATGTGGACGCGGGCGCCGGTCAGGTGGGCGATCTCGCAGTCGCGGTAGATCATCACCGCTTCGGCGGCGACCGGGTTGCCGGGCAGCCCGATCCGCTGGCTGACCGTGCCCTCGTTCATCACCCCGTCTTGGCGCAGACTCGGCTCTTCGGAGTGGGTCTGGATCACGAGGCCGAGTTCGGCGGCGTATTCGCAGGCGCGGCGCATCAGGTGGGCGTCTCGGACGGGGATGCCGTCGTCGGTAATCATGACCGCGCCGGCGTCTTGCAGGGCGGCGAAGTCGGTAAGCCGCTCGCCCTTGAGGCCGTGGCTTAACGCGGCGGCGGGGCGCAGACGGGCCTGGCCGAGCCGCTCCGCTTTGGCGATAAGCTCGGCGATCTGTTCGGGCTCGGTGATGACCGGTGTGGTGTTGGCCATCGACACGACCGTACCGTAACCCCCTGCAGCGGCGGCGGCGAGGCCCGAAGCGAGGTTTTCTTTGACCTCCTGGCCCGGTTCGCGGAGGTGGGCGTGGAGGTCGACAAAGGCCGGGGTGACGAGGTTGCCGCCCGCGTCGAAGCTTTCGTCGACGTCGCCGCCGAGGTTGACGCCTTCGATGATGCCGTCGTTTAGGTAGAGGTCGGCGGTGTTGGTGGCGGTGTTGTTGGTGGGGTCGTTCGGGTGGGGGGGGCTCGAGCCCTCCCCCACATCATATTTGAGGTCGTATTCGGGGTCGTAAAGGCGGGCGTTACGAATAACGATTCGGCTCATAAATCTCCTGATTAACGCTGACTGGTTAACGCTTACCGACGAGCAGGGTGTAGAGGACGGCCATCCGGATCGGTACGCCGGCGGCGACCTGGCGGTCGATCACGCTGCGGTCGCTGTCGGCGAGGGCGCCCGACATCTCGACGTCGCGGTTGAGCGGGCCGGGGTGCATCACGAGCGCGTCCGGGTGGGCGTAGGCGAGGTGAGCGGCGGTAAGCTGGTAGCGGGCCTGGTACTCGGCGAGCGACGGCAGGAGGCCGGTCTGCATCCGCTCCTGCTGCAACCGGAGCGCCATGACCGCGTGGGCGCCTTCGAGGGCGGGCTCGAGCCTAAAGTGCCGCGTCACCCCCGAAAACTGCTCGAACTCTCGGGGCAGCAGCGTCGCCGGCCCGCACAGCGCGACCTCGGCGCCGAGCTTGGTCCACAGCTCGATGTTGCTCCGCGCGACCCGCGAGTGGCGCACGTCGCCGACGATCGCTAGCTTTTTGCCCGCAAAGCCGTCGAAGCCGGGAAAATACTGCCGAAACGTGTACGCGTCGAGCAGCGCCTGGGTCGGGTGGGCGCGTCGCCCGTCGCCCGCGTTGACGACCGCCGCGTCGGTCCAGCGGGCGAGCTGATACGGGACGCCCGCCGCGTGGTGCCGGACCACGTAGAGGTCGGCCTGCATGGCGTCGATGGTCTTGAGCGTGTCGCGGAGCGATTCACCTTTAGAGAGGCTCGAGCCCCCCGCCGCAAAGCTCAGCACGTCCGCACTCTGGGCCCTCGCCGCCCGCTCGAACGACAGCTTGGTCCGCGTCGAGTTTTCGAAAAAGAGCGTCCCGACCGTAAAGCCCTGCAGCGCCGGAACCTTTTTGATGGTGCGTTGCATCACTTCGGCCATCACGTCAGCGGTCTGAAACAGCCGCGTAACGTCGTCGACCGACCAGTCGTGCAGGTCGAGCAGGTGGCGGTGTTGGGTGGTTTCGGGCTGGGTGGTTTCGGGGAGGGCAGAAGCCGCGTCGACGGCGTTGCGGACGTCGTTCATGCCTGTTCCCACAGCTCGACGGCGTCGCTGCTGTCGATGGGCTCGAGCCTCACCTTCACCACCTCGTGGCGGCTCGTCGGCACGTTCTTACCGACGTAGTCGGCCCGGATCGGCAGTTCGCGGTGCCCCCGGTCGACGAGTACCGCAAACTGGATCACCGCCGGACGCCCTAGATCGATCAGCGCGTCGAGCGCCGCCCGCGCGGTCCGCCCGGTGTAGAGAACGTCGTCGCAGAGCACGATCGCGTGGCCGCTGATGTCGAACGGCACCTCGGTACGGCGTACGAGCGGTTGCAACGCGATCTCGCTAAGGTCGTCGCGGTAGAGGGTGATGTCGAGCTTGCCGAGCTTGGGCGTGACCCCTTCAAAACGCGCGATAAGCCCGGCCAGCCGCTCCGCGATCGGCACCCCGCGCGTGTGGATACCAATAAGGGCGAGCTTGTCCGCCCCTTTGTTACGCTCGATAATCTCGTGGGCGATGCGGGTCAGCGCCCGCTCTAAGTCGCGGTCGTCGAGGAGTTGGGCTTTGGGGGTTAGCGTCGGCATTGTGCCTGTTCGCCGCAGAAGATAGCGCTGTGCTGATTCATGGTCGTCCCTTCTCGGCCTCTCGGACCGAATTAAAGGCGTTAGGGTGTCGTTTTCGGGTTCGTACCGACGGCACGGACCCCGCTTTCGTGTAGAAAGTTCGGTAGCGGCGCGTCTGGCTCGGTAGTGGCTCATTCAACCTAAAACGGTGCGCGAACGAGATGATGTGACAATGCGTTTTCATCGTTCTAACCAGAGGTTCTGCAAATTCAGAAGACGTTTCCGGTGCACCATTTTAGAGTAGCTCAGTAGGGTGCGCCGTGCGCACCGCTTGAAATGGCACGCAAACGAGATAGGATGACGATATGTTGTCCTACTTCTCGCACCGGACATTCCGAGCTTGCGAAACGATAGCTCTGATGCACCATTTTGGTGTCGTCGTGCTACTACGCACTACGTTCGAATCGATCCGTAGACCGACCGGAGTCAGTATAACCTAGCACCGCCGCCCGACACCGACCGCAGCCTCACCTAATACTGCGCCGAGCAGCACCGCCGCCGAACGACAGCGACGTCGTAACCGATCTGCAGGACGGTGCGGGCCGCGCCCGGTCGTACTAGCCGCGCCGTACTAGCCGCTCTGCTCGTCGAACTCTTGACCCCGGTAACAGACGCGGTTTTTGCCGCTTACCTTGGCCCGGTACATCTGCGCGTCGGCGTCGGCGGTCAGCGACTCGAACGACGCCCCCTCTAGGTTGTCGGACACGCCGAGGCTGAGGGTGATGCTGAGTTGGGGGTGGATGGTGTGCCAGGGATAGGCCTCGGCCCGTTGGCGTATCCGCTCCGAGACGGCGACCGCGCTCGCGAGCGGCGTGTTCGGAAAGATGATGACGAACTCTTCGCCACCGTAGCGCGCGACCACATCGACCTCGCGGGCGTTGTCCTGCATCAGCAGTGCGAGTGTGCGCAACACGTCGTCGCCGACCGCGTGTGAAAGGGTGTCGTTCACCTTTTTAAAGAAGTCGATGTCGCAGAGCATCAGGCTGAGCGGGGTGCCGTAACGTTTGGCCTTGGCGAACTCTTGGCTGAGTTGGTCGTCGAGGTGACGCCGGTTAAACAGGCCGGTCAGGCCGTCGCGGATGCTCTGCGACTGGGCGAGCTTCATCGCCGCCTCCTGCTGCGCGAACAGTTGGGCGTTGTCGACCGCGCCGGCGATCTGGCTCGCGATCGTTTCGAGTAGCGCCTGTTCGCTGTCCTTAAAGCGCCGTGCCGGGTCGCTGCTGTCGATGCCGACCGTGCCGATAACGGTGTCGCGGGCGACGAGCGGGACGACCATCACACTGATGATGCCGCGCCGATCGAGTGTCTGGCGGTACGTGTCGGACATGTCGTCGTTCCGGTGGACGATAAAGCCGCGCTGCTGACCGAGGACGAGATCGTTGTTTTTTTCGACCGGGATCTCGGTGCCGACCGCGCTCGCGAGGCTGTCGTCGACGGCGTAGTCGGCGACAACATGCAGTGTCCGGCGGTCTTCGCCGAGCAGGCTGATACCCGCCGAGGCGACGTCAAAGACGCGGACAAGCTCTCGGCAGACGGGCGGTAGCAGCGCGTCACGATCGAGGGTATGAGCGACGAGTTGGCTAATACGGTTAAGCATCGACAGCTCGGCGACCCGCTGCTCGGCCTCGCGCTGGCGTGTGACCTTTTCGTCGAACAGCCGGGCGTTGTCGATCACGCCCGCGATCTGTCCGGCGATGGTGGTGGCGAGGTCGCGCTCCTCGGTGCGAAAGCGGCGGCCCGGACGGGTGTCGATAATGTCGATCGCGCCGATCACCTGCGCCCTGGCAAAAAGCGGTATCACCATCTGGGCTTCTAGGCCGCGCCGGACGAGGTCGGCGCGCACCGCCGGGGTCAGCTGGGCGAGCAGCGGGTGTCGGGGGAGGTCGTTAAGGATAAGCGCCCGGCCCGCCAAAACCTGTTGGGCGATAGGGTCGTCGGTAAGCTCGAGCCGTTGCCTACCTTCAGCCGCCCGGTACGCCGCGCCGAAACCGGCGACGATCTCGCGCGAGCGGTCGCCGAGGTCGTAGAGCGACACGGTCGTGCCCGCCGCGGCGAAGAGCTGGGTCATCTCTTGGGCGACCCGCTCCAGGGTGGTGGTTAGGTCGCTGGTTTGGGTGACCGCCTGCGAGATCCGGTTCAGGACGCTAAGCTGTTCGGCTCTGGCCTCGGCGGTCTCTTTGGCGTAGAACAGTGCGGCCTCGGCCCTAGCCCGCTCGGCGTCGGCGGCCTTGCGCTCGCTGATGTCGAGCAGATAGACGGTCAGGCCGCTCTCGTCAGGATAGACCCGCACCTCGAGACAGACGTCGCGCAGCGTTCCTTCGGCCTCGAACTGGAGCGGTTGCTGCGTCTCGAACGCTTCGCGGTACCGGCGTTCGAAGATGGTGCCGACCGCCTGCGGCATCACCTCGGTGTAGTTCTGCCCGAGCAGCTCGCCCCGCGGCCTGTTAAAGAGGAGTTCGGCGCGGTGGTTGACGTAGACGATGCGCCAGTCGCGGTCGAGTGCGAAAAAGCCGTCGGCGATGCTCTCTAGAATGTTGAGCTTTTCGCCGAGTTTCTGTTCGATTTCGGCTTTGGCGGCGGCGAGTTTCTGCTCCGCGTCGCGCCGGTCGGCGACCTCCTGGACGAGTTCGACGTTGCGCAGCTCGTAGATTTCGCGGTCTTGGCGGGCGCGCTCGGCGTCGTGGGCGATCATGAGGGCTCGAGCCTCACGGTGTCCGCTCTCGCGCAAGATCTCCATGTCGAGGTCGTAGTGGCTTCTAAACTGTTCGAGGGCGCGCTCGGCGTCGCCCTGTTCGTGGTGCAGCTCGGCGAGCAGGGCGTGCGCGTCACTCTGGACCCGCCGCAACGACCCGCTCGGCGGCGCACTCACGGCGACGTCGATCGACTGCCCGGCGTGGCTTAGAGTCGCCGCGAGGTCGCCCCGCTGCCGGTAGATCCGCGCTAGGGTGAGCAGGGCGAGCGCCTGGTGCCACGGGTTGAGTAGCTCGATCGGCAGGGCGAGACCCTGCTGCACGTAGCGTAACGCCGACCGGGTATCGCCGGCCTTGAGCGCGGTTTCGCCGAGCTTGATCAGCACCGGCAGGGCGTTGTAGTGGTCGCGCTCCGCCTGTAACACCTCTAGGCTCGCCCGCAGTTCGCGCTCCGCTTCGGCGAGGTCGCCGTACAGGAGCGCCCAGTTGCCGAGCGCCGAGCGGGTCATCGCCGCCTCGCGGACAAACCCGGCGGCCTGCTGCATCTCTAACGCGTTCTGGTAGTAGCGCCGGGCGGTGTCGGCCTGGCCGAGGTGTTCGTAGACGACCCCCAAACCCTTGAGCGGAAACGACGCTCTGGGGTCTTCAGCCGCCTGGTAGTGGTGCAGACACGCTTCGTACATGTCGAGCGCCTGCGGATAGAGTCCGAGCACCCGGTACGCGTGTCCGAGCACGACCTCGGCGTCGGCCTGGCTGACGACGCTCCCGAACTGCCTGGCGAACCCGAGCGCCCGGTAACCGTCTTCGAGGGTGGCGTCGTAGTCGCTCAGCCGGTAATAGAGACCGCTAAGCTGGTACAGACACTGCATTCGCCCGTAGTCGTCGCCGAAGCTTTCGTAGATCGCGTCGGCCCGCTCGAAGTGATGCTTGGCCTGGCTATAGTCGCGGAGGTTGTCGTAACAGTGACCGATGACAACCAGCAATTCGGCGCGCTGCTCGGGGCCCGGTACGAACGTGGTGTCGCCCGCCGCCGCTTCGAGAGCAGCGAAGAGCTCGAGCCCCTCGGTCGCTATGCCGAGGCACTGTTCGGGCTCGCTCCGGCGCCGCTGCCGCGCGAGTTCGGTAAAGAGCTCGAGCCGCCTGCGCGTGTTGCGCGCCCAACTCCGCCGTGATGTTGTCTCGTCACTCACGTTTGAGGCCATAAGTCCGTTATCTCTAGGTCATGTACAGACCTAGATTCGCTGTTAGGGACGTGCGCTGCGGTCGCGTATTCCATAAATGCGTGCTCTACAAGTACGGTTATCGGTAGAACGTGTCTGCAAAGCATACCGTAAGAAGAGAGCTAGTGTTCGGGCGTGACGTGAACGGGTCGTGTGTCGTCTATTTAGGTCGTCTATCAGGGTAGAGAAAGTCTTCAGGTGAGAACTGAGTTTGGTGCCTTCTACCAGTCTGCTCTACCAAAACCATCTTAGCATTGCACGCCCGTACAGTCTGATAGCTGGGTACTAACCGATAGGCAAGCCGACGCCGTAGATAACGACGCTGTAGATAACGACCTTGCAGAGACCGACCCTACGGTCCGACCGACAACGGCGCCCCGAACGGCGACATGCAATAATGAACAGGTGTCAGACCAGGCCCGGCAGATTTTACGCGACGTCTTCGGCCACGATGGGTTTCGCGGTGTCCAGCAGACGGTCGTCGAGCGGATTACGGCGGGCGGCGACGCGCTCGTCATTATGCCGACCGGGGGCGGAAAGTCGCTCTGCTACCAGCTTCCGGCACTGCTTCGGCCCGGGGTGGCGGTGGTGGTGTCGCCGCTCATCGCGCTGATGCACGACCAGGTCACGCGGCTCCGGTCGCTTGGGGTGCGGGCGGCCTACCTCAACTCGAGCCTCGACTTTAAAACGGTGCAGCGGGTCGAGCGGGCGCTGCTCCAGGGCGAACTCGACCTGCTCTACGTCGCACCCGAACGGCTGACCAAGCCGCAGATGTTAGGGCCGCTCACCACGCTCTACCACGAAGACAAACTCGCCCTGTTCGCCATCGACGAGGCGCACTGTGTGTCTCGCTGGGGACACGACTTTCGGCCCGAGTACCGCGAACTGACACTGCTCGCCAAACGCTTTCCGGGCGTCCCCCGTTTGGCGCTAACCGCAACTGCCGACGCTGCGACCCGGAGCGACATTATCGAGCGGCTCGCGCTCCCCGCCGACGCCGAGTACATCGCGAGCTTTGACCGCCCCAACATCCGCTACCGGGTGATCGACAAGTCGAACCCTAAAAAGCAGCTGCTCGGCTTTATCCGCCGCGAACACCCCGACAGTGCCGGCATCGTCTACTGCCGCACCCGTCAGGCTACCGAAACCGCCGCGACCTGGCTGAGCAAACAGGGCGTTAACGCGCTGCCCTACCACGCCGGGCTTAGCACCGTGCAGCGCCAGCGTCATCAGGACGCGTTTCTAAACACGCCGGGGCTGGTGATGGTCGCGACCGTCGCGTTCGGGATGGGTATCGACAAGCCCGACGTCCGTTTCGTCGTCCATCTAGACGTGCCGCGCAACCTCGAAGGCTACTACCAGGAGACGGGCCGGGCCGGGCGAGACGGGCAGCCCGCCGACGCGCTGCTGACCTACGGCCTCGCCGACGTGGTGTCGCTACGCAAGATGATGGCCCGCTCGGACGCGGACGCGGCGTTTATGAGGCTCGAGCACCACAAACTAGACGCCATGCTCGGCTACTGCGAGACCGCTCGCTGCCGCCGCCAACTGCTGCTCGCCTACTTCGGCGAAACCCTAGCCGAGCCCTGCGGCAACTGCGATACCTGCATGCAGCCGGTCGCCACCCGAGACGGCACCGTCGTCGCGCAGAAGGTGTTGTCGTGCGTGGTGCGGACCGGCCAACGCTTCGGTAGCGGCCACATTATCGACGTCCTGCTCGGCAAAGACACCGCCCGCATCCGGCAGTGGAGCCACAACACGCTAAGCACCTACGGCATCGGCGACGACCTCGACGAAGAGGGCTGGCGCTCGGTCGTCCGGCAGCTGATTGCCGGCGGCTACCTCACCACCGACATCGACGGTTTCGGAGCGCTCAAACTGACCCCGCCGAGCGCCGCGCTGCTCAAGGGCAAGACCACCCTGATGCTGCGCGAAGACCGCAAACAGGTCGGCAAGGCCGCGCCGACAGCACGTCAGGCCTCGTCCCCGACATCTACTTCGACGTCTACGCGTACGCCGTCATCAGACAAGACGGTTGCGAGTAAGACCGATACCGAAGTAAGCACCTTCGAGCCGAGCGACGCCGCGCTGTGGGAGGCGCTACGGGCCCGGCGCACCACGTTCGCCAAAGAGCAGCAGATGCCGCCCTACATCATCTTTAACGACAAGACCCTCCGCGCGATGGTCGCCCACAAACCGCAGAGTCTGGCCGCCCTCGGCGAGCTTCCGGGCGTCGGCGAGGTCAAGCTAGAACGCTATGGTCAGGCGTTTCTTAACGTCGTGAGCGAACACCTCGGCGAATCCGAAGCATCACCCGAATCGTCACCCGAACCGTCATCCGCAGTCGAGTCCGACACGTCGGAGCCTATTCTGGTCGAGACAAACACCGAAGAAGATGTTGCCGAATCGTCGCCCACCGAAACATCGTCTACTAAAACATCGTCTACCGAAACAGCCGAGACGAATCAGACGACAAACAAGGCGTCGGTCGCTGCGGACAGCGACGACGCTCGTGATGACATCGGCAGCGCCGGTGGCAAAGTTTATGCCGATGGTGACGACGAAAACTCTGCCGAGCCCGAACTGCGCAGGGCGTTGTGGGCGCGCCGGGCCGAATTGGCGAAAGAGCAGCAGGTTCCGGCCTATATCGTGTTTCGTAACGAGACCTTAGAGCAGATTGCGGTGCGTCAGCCGCGCTCGTTAGCGGTGTTAGGGACGCTTCCGGGCGTTGGCGAGGTCAAGCTAGCGCGTTACGGAGAGGCGTTTTTAGAGGTCGTCGCGGAGTTCTTGGACGGAGGAGATAATACTGAGAGGAACGGCGAAAACACCGACGCGAACGTCGCGGTAACCGCTTCGGCGGAGGTGGTGTCGGGCGACGAGGTACGGGACAGCGAGTCGGCTAGGACGCCGCCGTCGTTTGTCGTCAAAACGGCTTCGGACGACGACCGCGTCGATAGTTCGGCGACAGAGAATGTTTCGGCTCGGACGTCGAAAACGGGCGAGAAACCCGACAAGCGTGAGCTCGGCGAGACGTTAGGGGAGACGTTAAACCTGTTTTATGCGGGACAGTCGGTAGAGGAGGTGGCGAAGGCTCGAGCCCTCCCCGTCGTGGTCGTCTACCGCCAGGCCGAAGAGCTCGTCAAACGCGGTTTTCTAACCCTTACCGAAGTGACCGAGTTGCCGCAGCACGAACTGACCAAGATTCGCAGCATGCACCGGGCGCTACGCGAACAAGGGCAGGGGGGGCTCGAGCCCCTCTATCAGGCGCTCGGGCGGCGTTACGACAAGAGTCTGCTCGGCTGTGTCGTCGCGACGTTAGAGCACTATGTGTAGCTCGAGCCCCCCGGCCCCAGCACGCTGCGACCCCGTTTACGGTCTTTTTGGTCGCACCGGTCTACACTGACTTTATGTCACAAACTATTGATAAAATCGAAAAATCAAGCGACCAGTGGCGTGAAGAGCTGACCGAACAGCAGTTTCGCATCCTCCGCAAAGAGGGCACCGAACGCGCCGGAACCAGCGACCTCGACAAAGAGACGCGCGACGGCGTTTACGTCTGTGCCGGCTGCGACTTTCCGCTCTTTACCTCGGAGATGAAGTTCGACAGCGGTACCGGCTGGCCGAGCTTTTACGACACTATCGACGACCACGTCGAAACCAAGCGCGACTTTAAGATGATTATCCCGCGTACCGAGTACCACTGCGTCCGCTGCGGCGGCCACCAGGGCCACGTGTTTAACGACGGCCCGCCCCCGACCGGCAAGCGCTACTGCAACAACGGCGTCGCCCTAAAGTTCGTCCCCGAAGAAGAGCGGAGCTAACCACGCCGTCATCTCGAATCGACGATATAAAGACGAGATAACAAGACAAAAGCGCAGCTTTGTGATGAGGCTGCGCTCTTTTTGTAACGGATTGTTTGTAACGGATTGCTGACGGTGTGCCGAACGTTTACCGGACAGCTATCGGACGGACGCCGAACGGAGTCTAGCGGACTTCGCTCCCGCTCGCGAGGTCGCGGTCTAGGCCGGCGAGGCTGAGGTTGCCGTCTTTGTCTTCGGCGGCGAGAATCATGCCCTGCGACATGGTGCCGCGCAGCTTGACCGGTTTGAGGTTCGCGACGATGATGACCTTTTTGCCGACCAGTTCGTCGGGCTTGTACCACTCGCGGATGCCCGACACGATGGTGCGCTCTTCGGGGCCGAGCTTGACCCGGAGGATAAGCAGCTTGTCGGCCTTGGGGTGATGTTCGGCCTCGAGCACCTCGGCGACCCGAAATTCGAGCTTGGCGAAATCGTCGATGGTGACTTCGTCTTTGTGTTCTAGCGGTTCTTCGCTCACTTGAATCTCCTCTTGTAGGGCGCCCATATCGATACGCGGAAAGAGCGGTTCGCCGAGCTGGGTCGCTGTTCCGGCGGGTATGAGCCCCCACTGTCCGGCCTCTTCGAGCAGGTACGTCTTGTCGGCTAAGCCGAGTTGTTGGCGCAGCTCTTGGGCTTTGCGGGGGATGACCGGCCCTAGCAACACCGACGCACAGCGTAGCGCTTCGGCGCAGTGGTAGAGCACCGTGTTAAGCCGCTCGGCGTTCGCCTCGTCCTTGGCGAGCTTCCACGGCTCTTCGGTCGACACGTACCGGTTGGCGTGGCGCACCGCTTCTAAAATCTCTTCGATAGCCCGCTCGAACTGCAATTTGTCGACGTAGTCGCTTACCGCCGCCGGCAACACCGCAAACGTCTGCTGCAACGCGGCGTCGGCGTCGTTCGTCTCGCCCGGGCCAGGAATCACGCCGTCGCGGTACTTCTGAAGCATGCCTAGCGTCCGGTTAAGCAGGTTGCCGAGGTCGTTGGCGAGGTCGCTGTTAATCCGCTCGGCGAGCCCGACCTCGCTAAAGGTCGCGTCTAACCCGAAGGTCATGTCGCGAAGCAGGTAGTAGCGAAACGCGTCGTTGCCGTACTTGTCTTTAAGGTCTAGCGGGCGGATTACGTTGCCGCGCGACTTGCTCATCTTGCCCTGGTCGGTCAGCCAGTAGCCGTGCACGTTTAGGTGCTGATAGATAGGTAGCCCGGCGGCTTTAAGCATGGTCGGCCAGAACACGCCGTGCGGTTTGAGGATGTCTTTGCCGATAAAGTGCTCGGCGTACGGCCAGTAGTGGTCGGTCAGCTCGCGGCTTTCTAACGCCGAATAGTAGTTCACCAGCGCGTCGAACCAGACGTAGGTCACGTGCTTGTCGTCCCACGGCAGCGGAATCCCCCAGGGCACCCGGTCGCGCGGACGGCTAATCGACAGGTCGCCGATCGGCTCGCGGAGCATCCCTAACACCTCGTTACGGTAGCGTTCGGGCCGGACGAAGTCGGGATTCTGTTGGAGGTAGTCGCGTAGCCACGGACGGTACTTCTCCATCCGAAAGAAGTAGTTCTCTTCGCTCCGGTACTCTAAGCGGATGTCGTGCTGCGGACACTTGCCGTCAACCAGCTCTTTTTCGGTGTAGTAGCGCTCGCAGCCCACGCAGTAGAGCCCGCCGTACTCGCCGAAGATGATGTCGCCGTTGTCGTACACGCGCTGCAACACTTCGTGCACGACGCTTTTGTGGCGTTCTTCGGTGGTGCGGATAAACTCGTCGTAACCGATCTCTAGCGAGTCCCAGACGTCGCGAAACTTCTGGGCGATCTGGTCGGTGTACTCTTGCGGACTAAGCCCGGCGGCGTCGGCGGCCTTCTGGATCTTTTCGCCGTGTTCGTCGGTGCCGGTCAGAAAGAAGGTGTCGTCACCCTTAAGCCGGTGAAAGCGGGTCGCGACGTCGACGAGGGTGGTGGTGTAGGCGTGACCGATGTGCGGCTCGGCGTTGACGTAGAAGATCGGTGTCGTCGCGTAGTAGCGGCTCTTGTCGAGCGTCGGACGTTCGGGAGCGTCTGGGGTGGCCATGCAGGTGCCTCCTTGAGGTGTAGAAGGTGTAGAGATATGGATAGATGTTTTTAGAAAGTGTTCTTAAACATATTCTCGAATAACATAGTCTCGAACATAGACGACAGGCTCGAAAATACCAAAAAAGAAGGGCGCCTTGACGCAGCGCCCGTGACAGCTAAAAGATTCGCGTCTAGCCGGGTCCGGGACTAAGTTGCATCATTCGCCTAATCATGGCCGCAGTATAGCAGAGGGGCTCGAGCCCTGACCAGCCTCCGCGTGTCTCGTTACAAAAAACGCCCGCGCCAGACATATCGGCGCAGACGTTAGGGTCGGTTTCGTGGGTTCTGGTGCTACTGGCTAAAGTCGCTACTGGATAAAGACGTCGAGCAGCGCGTTGTTTACCTCGGCCTCGATACCGTAGACGAGCCCGTCCGCCGCCGCTTGGGTGCGGGCGGTAAAGATGTTCCAGCCCGGCACCAGGTTTAGGGTCGCGCCGCGCCCGGACAGCGTCGCGGCTTTGTCGACGTAGAGCAGCACAAAAAAGCCGCCGCCGCCTTCGATCTGCACCACGCCCAGGTAGCCGGGGTCGCTCGGCTCGTAGCCACCGTTCGCGTTGTCGTCGAGGTAGACCTTGGTCACCGCGCGGGCGTAGTTGACGTTGTCGGGGGTGATGGTGTAGTCGGTCTGGAGGCCGGGCAGCGGGACGCCGCCGCTACGCCAGGGTTGTAGCAGGCCGGGGGCGAGCGGTTCGGTCGTCAGGCTAAAGGTTCCGGCGACCGGCCTAACGCTCGTGACCTCGTCGAGCGTAACGCCCTGCGAGTTGATCACGTGGACCCCGACCCGGGCGTTGTCCGGTAGGGGGACGGCGGCTTCGACGACGCCGCTCACGGTAACGTTGCGCTGCGCCCAGACCGTGCCGAGCGCGAGGAGGATGCCGAGGGTAAGTAGTAATCGTTTCATCAAAAAGACTCCTTTGCCGAACATTTTTTTACTGAGGTTGCTGCCTAAGGCTGCTGCCTAGGGTGCTGCCCGATGACCGGCCCTGTACGGGCGGCGGCCATGTACGTACACTAGCGGTACGCTACCACAGCCGTCTGAGAGTGCCGCGCTACATAGTTCACGGAGCCTTCACACATGCTATCGTGCTTTTTTAAGAGTGATGCGTCTGTGCGCCCCGTGCGGTGATCGAGTAGAGTAGTGAGCACCGCGCTAACGACCACCGCGTCGGCGCTGGGGCGCGGTGACAGCAGGTGTCTCGACGACAGAGTGTCTCGACAGTAGAATATCTCGACGACGAAACGTAGCGACTCGCTGCGTCCATAACAGTTAGCAACGATCAAGGAGGTCGGATTATGTCGGTGTCTACCGATGCGAAGCAAACCACGACGCCCACGCCGCAGATCGACGCCGGGTACATCTACCTAGACGGCGAGTTTGTGCCGCAGGCCCAGGCCAACGTCTCGGTGCTAAGCCACGCGCTCCACTACGGCTCGAGCGTTTTCGAGGGGATTCGCGCCTACGAAACCGAGCGGGGGGCGGCGGTGTTTCGGCTCCGCGAACACAGCGAGCGGCTGCTCGACTCGGCCAAGATTATCGGCATGCCGGTCACGCAGAGCGCCGACGAGCTAAGCGAGATTATCGTCGAAACCATCCGCAGAAACGAGCTGACCTCGTGCTACATCCGGCCTCTGCTCTGGTACGGCTCGGAGGCGCTTAGCATCTATCCGGGCCGCAACAGCGTCCACCTGATGGTGGCGGCGTGGCCGTGGGGCACCTACCTCGGCGATGACGCGGTGCGGCAGGGCGCGCGGCTGATGACGAGCAGTTGGCGGCGTAGCCCCGGCGACGTGATGGCGACCAAAGCTAAGGCGGGCGGTAACTATATCAACTCGGTGCTCGCCAACCAGGAGGCGCGGCAGGCCGGCTTCGACGAGGCGCTGCTGCTCGACAAGGAGGGCTTTGTCGCCGAGGGTTCGGGCGAAAACATCTTCTTTATGCGCGGCGGTGTGCTCTACCCGATCGCGCAATCGATCAACCTGCGCGGCATCACCCGCGACACCGTGATCGCCATCGCCAAGTGGCTCGGTACGCCGGTCGAAGCGACCATGGCGACGCGCGACGAACTCTACACCGCCGACGAGGTGTTTATGGTCGGTACCGCCGCCGAAGTGACGCCGATCGCCGAGATCGACCGGCGCCCGATCGGAACGGGCCGAGCGGGCGACTACGCGCTCAAACTACGCGAAACCTACCTCGACGTGGTGAGCGGGCGTATGCCGGAGTTCGAGGAGTGGCTGACGCACGTCACGCCCTGACATACGTCACGCGCTAGGTTAGGCGGTGCCCGAAGCGCATCCCGAGCGGGTTCGGACGCTACACGAGGAGGCGCGGCTCGAGCGGCTCGAGCCCATCCGGGTTTTCGTTAGCGACAGCTGCCGCGCCTTCGGCCTCGGCGACCACAGCACCTTTCAGCTCGTGCTCGCGGTCGACGAGGCCTGCACCAACATTATCGAACACGGCTTCGCACCCGGCACCCCCGAAGCCGAACCACCAGCGACGATAGGGCTCGAGCTACGCTGCGACGCCGCGCGCATCGTCGTCACCATCACCGACCACGGACGCGCCTTCGACCCCACAACCATCGCGCCCGCCGACCTGTCGAGCGACTGGCGTACCCGCCGGATCGGCGGCCTCGGCTGGTACCTTATTAATGAAATGACCGACGCGGTCTACTACACCCCGCAGCCGGGCGGCAACCGGCTCACCCTCGTCAAACGGCTCGAGCCCAGCCCGTAACCCCCGCTCATCTTGTGGGCTATCCTCGGGTGGCCGTACGTGTAGGGTATACTGCGAGTATCGATGTCCTTTAAGGCTTAACCGGTTCTGAAAAATCCGCACTGTTTTAGTCGGTACTAGCTCTACTCGGCATTAGCTCTACTCGACACCGTCGCTCGGCGCTACCGTCACGCGATCACCCGCTACTCGGTAACGTCTACTCGGCCACCTAAGGAGTCGCTGTGAAAACCTCGGTCAAGTACAGCCAGCCCACCACCCTCAAAGACCCCGTCGCTGTCGTGCAGATTTCGGGCAGTATCGACGGCTCGAACGCGGCGCTGCTCGAGCAGACCCTAAACGCGCAGGCCAACGACGGCCACGCCATGATCGTCGCTGACGTCGCCGACGTGCACTACATTAGCAGCGGCGCTCTGCGCGCCTTTATGGGCTGTATGCGCAAGTGCCGCTCCCAAAACGGCGACCTGCGCATCGCCAACGTGCAACCGAGCGTGTCGGAAGTGCTCGAACTAAGCGGGCTGATCGGGATGTTTAGTGTGTTCGAGACTACCAGCGAAGCGGTCCAGAGCTTTTCGCAGGAGGCGGCGTCGTAGCGCCTGGAGCGGTGTGGTGACGGTGCGGTAACGGTGTGTTTGTGGGGGTGAAGGGGGGGCTCGAGCCCTCCGCACTATTCGCCCCGCTGTTATCTCGGTTATCCCGACGCACTGTTACCTGACGCTACCGCTATACGGTCGGCACATCCCCTGTGCGCTTACCCTGTGCGCTTACCGTCACACCTTGCCAAACGCAGCGCTCACGACATCAGGGCGCGAACCATAGGCGGCACAACAGGATCGATCGTGTGATCGTGCCGGTGCCGGGCTAGCTCGCGAACATCAGATCGAGGCTTCGTCTCGGTCGCAGCGTCCCCGTGACAGGCTACAGACACACCCCCACCGAAGCGCCACAATAGTATCAGTTTTGCGGGTCATCACTGACAGTACCTGACTGTTGTTACCTGCGATCTTAGTCTGACGCAAACGCGTACGTCCTGCCCCTATCCCGATCGAACAGCTACCGTCACGCAACGCGGTTCGGACAGAATCCGATCCGCACTATTCCTGGCGTTAGGCCCGGACAACCGACCTAGACACGACCGATTCATACACGACCTAACTTAGATTAGATATGCCTTAGATATTTGCGAGACGTCTCGCTCCGCTACATTCGCACGACAGCTTTTTAAGCCTTTAAGGAGGATACCAACGCACCATGACCCAACCTCAGAAACCTAACCAGAAACCCTCGGGGGGTTCGTCACCCGAACAGCAACCCGGACAGTTTCGCTCGCAGCGCTTTATCTTCTGGCTGCTTATCGCGGCGGCGATCTTCTTTCTGCTCGGCAACCCGTTCGGCCCCGGTGCCGGGCAGCAGATCAGCTACACCGAGTTTCGTCAGCAGCTAGAAGACGGCAACATCACGCGCGTGACCGTAGAGGGCGAGCAGATCGTCGGCGAGTTAGCAGAGCCGATCAGTGTCGGTTCGGGCGAACAGGCCCGTGAAATCGAACAGTTTGTGACCTTTCTGCCGTCGTTCGGCGACGAACAGCTCCTGAACACGCTGCGCGAGCAGGGCGTCGAGGTCAACACTCGGCCCGCGCCGGACGGTGCCTGGACCAGTATCCTGTTCGCGCTGCTGCCCTTTCTGCTGCTGCTCGGCGTCGGCTACTTTCTGTTTCGCCGTGTTCGTCAGCAGGGCCAGGGGATGTTTTCGATCGGCCAGAGCAAGGCCGAACTCTACGACCGCGAAGACGCCGACACCACCTTCGACGACGTGGCCGGTACCGAAGGTGCTAAAGAAGAGCTGCAGGAGACCATCACCTTTCTAAAGAACCCGAAGCGCTTCGAAAGTCTCGGCGGCGAGATCCCCAAGGGGATTCTGCTGGTCGGCCCGCCCGGAACCGGTAAGACGCTGCTCGCGCGGGCGGTCGCGGGCGAGGCGGGCGTGCCCTTCTTTAGCACGAGCGGTTCGGACTTTATGGAGATGTTTGTCGGGGTCGGCGCGTCGCGGGTGCGCGACATGTTTAAAGAGGCCAAGGACGCCGCGCCGAGCATCATCTTTATCGACGAACTCGATTCGGTCGGTCGGCAGCGGGGTGCTGGTCTAGGCGGCGGTAACGACGAGCGCGAACAGACCCTCAACCAGCTGCTTAACGAGATGGACGGTTTCGAAACGACCGAAGAGGTTATCGTGATGGCGGCGACCAACCGCCCCGACGTCCTTGACCAGGCGCTGCTCCGTCCGGGACGTTTCGACCGGCAGATTACCATCGACGCGCCGAACAAACAGAGCCGTCACGAGATCCTCAAGATTCACGCCCGTAACAAGCCGCTAAGTGACGACGTCGATCTCGAAGAGGTCGCCCGGTCGACCCCGGGGCTAAGCGGCGCGGATCTCGAAAATCTGCTTAACGAGGCGGCACTACACGCCGCGCGCAACGACAAGGACGAGATCGAAAAAGAAGACATCCGGGCGGCTCGCGACAAGATCTACCTCGGACGCGAACGTCAGGGCGTTGTGCTCACCGACGAAGACAAGAAGCTGATCGCCTACCACGAAGGGGGCCACGCGGTGCTCGCCGCGACGCTGCCGCACGCCGACCCGATCGAAAAGGTCACCATCGTACCGCGCGGCAAGGCGATGGGCGTCACCCAACAGATTCCGGAGCGAGAGCAGTACATCTACCGCCGCGAATACCTGCTCGACCGGCTCGCGGTGATGATGGGCGGGCGCGCGTCTGAAGACCTGGTGCTAGACACCGCGACGAGCGGCGCGGCCAACGACTTTAAGCAGGCGACGCAGATGGCGCGGCGGATGGTCGTCGAACTCGGGATGAGCGAAAAGCTCGGCCCGGTGTCGTTTGGCGGGCAGCAGGACCAAGTGTTTTTAGGCCAGGAACTCGCCCAGCGCAAAGACTACAGCGAAGAGACCGGGCGCGAGATCGACCTCGAAATCAAACGGATCGTCGAAGAGGCCTACGAGCGGGCGGTTACGACGCTCAAGGAGCACCGCGACGGCCTCGACCGGCTCGCGCAGCGGCTTATGGACGAAGAAGAGATCGACGGCGACGTGGTGTTAGAGATTTTGGGGCTCGAGCCCTCCGAAGCCGAAGCCGAAGAGGTCCAGACCGACAAAGAACGCGACGCCGCAGCCGCCGACTAACGCACTCGCCACAACCCGCATCAGACTGATGCCTGTCAGACTCTGCTTAAACGTATCCCCGACGCACACGCTGCGGTCGGGGATTTTTCATTCTAAAAACAATCTGCTAAAAAATGCTATAAGTCTGCTAAAAATGCAGCTATAGTTTCATTTTATCAGCACTTTTCGGGTAAATGTCACTACGATATGTATTCTGTAATGAATATACTAATTATATCGATCCACCAACCGTGCACGCCCGACGCGTGCGGCGTTAGCGACATCCGCACAGAACGGGGTAGACCATGATCGACACCGTACTCGTCACCTACGCTAGCCGCCACCACGCGACCGCCGAAATCGCCGCCGAAATCGCGCACACCCTCCAAGACAGCGGCCTGACGGTCGACGTCGCCCCGGTCGACCATCTCGTAAGCGTCGAGGCTTACCGCGCGGTGATCGCAGGTAGCGCGATCTACGACGGGGAGTGGTTACCGAACGGGGTGCAGTTTCTAACCGATCACGTCGCGCAGCTCGAAACGGTGCCGACCTGGTTCTTTTCGAGTGGGCCGCTCGCTCCGCCCCGCGACGCAGTCGAACCCGCCGAGCTACCCGCGACCCTTACGACGCTACGCAGCCGTATCAAGCCGCGCGACACGGTGGTGTTTGGAGGACGGCTCGAGCCCCACCACCTCTCCCTCGGCGAGTGGCTGTCGCACCCCGCCATCCGCCACATCCACGGCGATTTTCGCGACTGGGACGATATCCGTAGCTGGGCCGAAGGCGTCGCACGAACCCTTCAACAAGACCGGGATCTCCTCGCCGACGACTCGGCTAACGCTCGCCGATAGTCCTCGCACCCTAAACGTTTAGACCATCAAAAAACAGGTCAGCCTCGCTAATGTTCGTAGCGGCTGACCTGTTCGTTTTCGTGTTTCACGTAATGCTTTCACGCAGTACTTTTACGCGGTGCGCGCGAAGTGTTAAGAGACGTAGCTAAAGCGTTCGCGGATCTGGCCGTCTCGCCCGTGGATAATCAGTTCGCTCTCGCGCTTCTGAGCGAGCTCTTTGCCGTGCGTGATGGCGTCTTCCTGGGTGTCGTGTACCTTGACGGCCCGGTCGCTGTTTTCGGTCTTGACCGCCCACCCCTCGTCGTGCGGCACGATATGGACGTTCTGCTTGTCGGATGTGTTCTCTGTCATATTGTCTGTCATGTTTTGACCTTAGCAGACGTCCCGCTCGCAAATACTAGGGTAGCTCACGAACAGCGTGTCTGACGGTATTCGCGTACTATACCTGTACGGTCTACGTAGCACGACGCGGACGCAGCACAACAAAACAGTAGGGGATTTTACTCGCTGCTACCGCCACCGCCGATGCGGTCTTCGATGTCGGAAAGGATGTTCTGGAGACCGTCGAGAGCCTGTTGGGCGTTGTCCTGAAGGTTGTTTTGCACCTCGCCGAGCTGGTTCTGAAGCTGCTCGATCTCCTGCTGGGCCTGGCCGCTCGCGTTGTCGTAGGCCTCTTGGAGCCGGGTCTGGGCCTGGTCGAGGTCTTCACGAACCGCCTCGACGCTTTCGCCGGCTTCGATGCGGGCGCGGGCGGCGATCATTTCGGCGCGGGCTCTGGCGAGCTCGAGCTGCTCTTGCAGATCGACGTCCTGGTTTTCTACCGCCTGGCGCACCTCGTCGAGCTGTTGGTTGAACTGCTCGGTAAGTGCTTCGATCTGCTCGGCGCTCGCGCCGGACGCCGTGTTGCTCTGCTGATAGGCGAGGTAGCCTAGAGCGAGCGCCGCAAGCGCCGCGATCAGTGCGATCCAGCCGACGACGTCGCCGCGCTGCTGCCGCCGTCGCAGTGCCGCGTCGGGCCTGCGGACGGACTTGTTTTCTGCATGGTGCGTGGTTTGGTTCGGTCGATCAGACATGTGTCCCCCTTGTGGTTTGTGCTTGTGGTGGTCGAAGGTTAGTGGTGACGAGCGATTATCGGCGATCACGATTACCGATCCTCTAGCCGCAAACACTAACATTCATGACTTGCTTCACTCTAGCCCCACAGGCCCGAGGTCTCTACGTCTCGACACACGATGTTTGGTGTAGCTCTAACGAAACGCAAACGCGGACGACGTTACACAGCCGCAAGCCCGAAATCGCTACGCTGTAATCTGTAATACTTATCGCCACAGCCATGTTTCTGTATGGCCATTTGCACTATCTTCGTACCTGTAGCGGAGGAAGGCGCCCTAGTTCTGGCTAGTAGAGCGTCCGCTTAGCGCTACCCAAAGGAGGCCTATGAGCACGACACCGACAGACGGCTCGAAAATAAGTAGGGTCACCGAACAGAAGAAACAGAAGAAGTACATGACGCTCAACCGTTTTCTGGTCGAACGGCAGCAGCTCTATCCGGGCGCGTCCGGTCAGTTTACCAACTTTATGGGCCAGATCGGTACCGCCGCCAAAATTATCTCTAACCATATGCGCCGCGCCGCCCTCGAGGGGCTGCTCGGTCGTACCGGAACCAAAAACGTACAGGGTGAAGAGGTTAAAAAGCTCGACGAGATCGGCAACGAAATCTTCGTCGAGGCGTTCGAGTACGTCGATATTGTCGGGATGCTCGTCTCCGAGGAGATGAGCGAAGCCCAACTGCTGACCCCCGAAGGCGAAACCGGAGGTTATGTCGTGATGGTCGACCCGATCGACGGTTCGTCGAACATCGACGTGAACGGCATCATCGGCTCGATCTTTTCGGTACACGACATCGCTGGTGATGTCGAAGGTTCGCTCAAACAGAAGGGCTCGGAGCAGATCGCGGCAGGCTACATGATGTACGGCTCGTCGACAATACTCGTCTACACCGCCGGAAACGGGGTGCATAAGTTTGTGCTAGACGATAATATCGGCGAATTTATCCTCGACGAACAAGACCTTACGATCCCCGAACGGGGCGACACGTTTAGTGCGAACGTCGGCTACTATCACCGCTGGACCGAGCCGGTCAGGGCGTTTACCGACCACGTTATGAGACCCGAAAACGGTCCCTACTCGCTACGCTACTCCGGAGCGCTGCTCGCCGATCTGCACCGCATCCTCCACCACGGCGGGATCTATTACTACCCCGAAGACGACGAGCGCCCGGACGGCAAGCTGCGCCTGCTCTACGAATGCGCTCCTCTCGCGATGATCGCCGAAGAGGCCGGCGGTGCTGCGAGTACCGGCACCCAGCGCGTTATGGATATCGAGCCCAACGAGATCCACCAGCGCTCCCCGCTCGCGATCGGGAGCAGAAAAGAGGTCGAACTCTACGAACAGTTCCACCAGAAAAAGTAGTCGGTAAAGCCGGTCGGTGGGTGCTCGGACACGTTGTAGATTGGAGCAGCGATCACGACCCATCGACGGCACGACTGCCGCACTTCACCATCATCTCATCTCGCGACCACCACGCTTCGTGGTCGCCGTAGCCACCGCCGTATACGGTCACCACACAGCGTCGCCGTACATTCTAGCGAGACAGGTTGATCCGACCCGGTCATGTCGATCTTTGTCTACCTTTACCTACGCGACACCCGGAATGTACGCGCCAGATCGGGCGAATACAGAGCGGACAGGGTCGCGAGACAACGTTTTTGGCCGGTGCGGGTACGAAAACGAGACCGCACACAGACGTAGCGACCGTTTAGGGTTTATGCTTAGACAAATAGATTTATCGATGCGGGCCGAGCGTCGCGCCGAACATCGCTCGTTTTTCGGTACTCGTGTTCCGGCAGATGTACCGAAATCCTGTGGCTAACACTCGCCATCTATACAGCAAGCCAAACGAGCAATGTACACCCGAGACACAGCACGCGTACCAGACACATTTCGCACATAATTCTCTGTACATAATCTCTGCTTCAAGGGGGCTAGATATCATGACCGACCGCGTTCGCGAAATTCTTTCTAACTATAAGAGTGAAAATCCTGGTGTTCGTACCAACATCGCCCGACTGCTTAACAGCGGCAATCTGGCCGGTACCGGCAGGCTCGTCATCTTACCGGTCGACCAGGGTTTCGAGCACGGGCCAGCGCGTAGCTTTAGCGACAACCCCGAGGGCTACGACCCCGCGTACCACTTTCAACTCGCACTCGACGCGGGCTGCAACGCCTACGCTGCACCGCTCGGCTTTCTCGAAGCTGCTGCTGCCGACTTCGCTGCCGAACTGCCGCTTATCCTCAAACTAAACAACCACGACTCGATGGCGCCCGACGGCGAAGACCCGGTACCGTCGGTGACCGCCTCGGTCGACGACGCGCTGCGGCTCGGCTGCTCGGCGATCGGCTTTACCATCTATCCGGGCTCGGCGCACTTTAAGACGATGTACCAGGAGATCCGCGAGATCTCGGCAGAGGCCAAGCGGCGGGGGCTCGCCACGGTTATCTGGGCGTACCCGAGGGGCTCGAGCCTCTCCGAAAAAGACGAGACGGCCATCGACATCGTCAGCTACGCCGCCCAGATCTCGGCCCAGCTCGGCGCGAACGTCATCAAGGTCAAGCTACCGACCGACCACATCGCGCTAGACAAGGCCAAAAAGAAGTACGAGGAGCACAACATCCCCGTGTCGACGGTCGCCGACCGCGTCCGTCACGTGGTGCAGAGCGCCTTTAACGGCAAGCGGATCGTGATCTTTTCGGGCGGTTCCAAGACCAGCGAAGAGAGCTTCTACGAAGACATTCGCGGTATCTACGACGGCGGCGGCTTCGGCTCGATTATCGGGCGCAACTCGTTTCAGCGTCCGCACGACGACGCGGTCCGCTTCCTCGGCAACGTCATGGACATCTACCGGGGCAAGGCCGAAGAAGTTCTCGCCTAAACACGCTCCACCAACACGAGAGGCCGACTGTTATCGACGCAGTCGGCCTTTTTGCTGTGCTCCGAACGCTTACTCGAGCAGATACGAACCGAGCACTTTATAGACGTCGTGAATGTTGCGGTTTTCGGGAAACTCGAACTCGGTCGGCGCCGCTTCGCCGCGCACCCAGATTTTAACCTCGGCGTCGGTGTCGAAACGGCCTTTGGTCTCTTTAGAAAACTTGACGATGCTGCTGTACGGGATCGACAGCACCGTCTGTTTCTTGCCGGTAAGACCCTGCTTATCGACCAAGACGAGACGTTTGTCGGTAAAGACGATCAGGTCGCGGATTAGGGCGTAGGCGTGCTGGATCGATTCGCCCTCGACCAGGATGGTTTCGAACTCTTTTTCGAGTTTGTCGATGTTGACTTCGGCGGCGGTGCCTAAGAGACGGTTAAAGATACCCATGTCGTTAGGGTAGCAGGTCTGGCTGTTGCCGGCCTCGTGGTGTTCGGCGCTCCACCTGCAATCATAAAGAAAAACACCCCAGCCGATGCCGGGGCGAACTGTTAGCTGTGTTGTAACGACTATCTGGTGGCGGAGAGAGAGGGATTCGAACCCTCGGTGCAGGTTACCCCACACACACGCTTTCCAGGCGTGCTCCTTAAACCACTCGGACACCTCTCCAGACGGTTCGATCTAGTAGTCTAGCAGGCTTGACGAGGGGGGTCAACGTATCGCGAAACGATACCAATAACCCGATATATGAGGTTGGTGCGGGAGGCCGAGGTTTCGGGTGATCGTGAGGGTTGAGGTGGGGGCTCGAGCCCCCCCTTCACTGCCTGCACACAATAAAGTGCCTAGCGGACGATCTCCGGGTGCGCGTAGGTCAAACATGGCGTAATGGCCAGGATAATTCGTTTCGTGGTTCCCGGACGCACCCTGGTCGCATCGGCGCTGTCGCCCGAGGTTGTATTAGGAGCGGGGCTCGAGCCCTGCCTCTACCTCTTCGACCCTGTCGTCGGTCTCCTGTCTAACGTCTTCTTTGACCTCCTGCTTCGCGAACCTCGCCCGGTCGCTGGCCTGGTCAGGCAGCATAGCGTTAATCCGGCGCATCAGCTCTTGGGTGATGGCGTGCATCTCTTCGCGCGAACGGCCTTCGGGCATAATCGGTTCGCCGTAGCGGATACAAAAACGCCGCCCCTCGCGCCAGATCGCCGCCGGAACGAGCGGTACCCCGGCGCGTTGGGTGAGGTAAGCCGCACCGTTAAGCGCTTCGGCGTCACCCTTGTTACGGGTGCCCTGGGCGAAGATGCCGACCGCTAAACCCTGTCCGATGCGGCGCAGCGCTTCCTTGATCGCGCCGAGATCATTGCGGCTCCGGTCGACCGGAAAGGTCTGCAGCCCCAGAACGATCGGGCGGAGGTAGCGGCTTTCGAACAGCTCTTTTTTAGCCATAAAGTTGATGGTGCGCGGTATCGTCACGCCGACCAGCATCGGATCGAAGGTGCTGATGTGGTTAGAGGCGAACACCATACCGCCGCTCGATTCGTCGGGGACGTTGTCGGTGTCTTCGGCGCGAAGGCCGTACACCAGGCTGATATAGACGTAGACGACCTTTACGGCGAGCTTGTAGAACCAGGGACGGACGATCCAGCGGGTAATGGTTTCCATAGTGCTTCTATTTTACCGGGAACCGTGCCAATAGGGCGGCTAACGAGAACGGGGTGGGGTTTTCTGCTGCGTCTTCTGCTGTGTCTGGGCCTCTTCGGCTTTGCCGCGCCGCCGGTCTAAAAACACCGCGATCAGCACCCCGGCGAAGAGGGTCAGGCCGTGTGCCCCGACCCACACCTCGGGCGAGGGCTCCCACGGGAGCGTCACCTCGAACAGGCGCCGTTGCGAAAGCTGCCAGGCGAAGGCGGTCGGAACCAGGTAGAAGACCGGCGCGACGACAATCGCCGGATAACGCCACGAAAAGTCGAGGGCTAGCATCCCCAAAATCCCCGAACTAAGGATGATCGGAAGCATCACCAGCCAGTCCGGGTCGCCGCTTAGCAGGCCGAGACAGGGCGCGACCAGCACGATCATCTGTGCGAAAAACGCGCCGCTGTAGCTGTAGACGAGGGTGCCGCAGACAAGCACCCCCAGGCTCCGGTAGATCATCGGCACCGGGGCGAGCGCGAACACGCCCGCCGCGATCAGAAACATAACGCCGATGATGATGTTTTGCGGGGCGGGGGCGGTCCGAACACGAGCCATGAGGGTCACCCTGCTCCTTAAACCGCTTCGGCTTTCGGTAGCCGCGCGGCGATGGCCGGAATGTCGCGCAGGTAGGCTCCGGTCGACGAGGTCGGGTGCTGCGCGACCTGTTCGGGGGTTCCTTCGGCGACGACCGTACCGCCGCGCGCGCCGCCGTCCGGGCCGAGGTCGATAATCCAGTCGGCGGTCTTGATCACGTCCATACTGTGCTCGATCACCACGAGGGTGTTGCCCCCTTCGACGAGCCGCTGGAGCACCGCGAGCAGTTTGCGGATGTCTTCGAAGTGCAGGCCGGTGGTCGGTTCGTCGAGGATGTAGAGCGTTTTGCCGGTCGAGCGTTTGCCGAGTTCGGAGGCGAGCTTGACCCGCTGCGCTTCGCCGCCCGACAGGGTCGGCGAGGACTGGCCGATCTTGATGTAGCCGAGGCCGACGTCCTGCATAAGTTGCAGCTTGCGGGCGACGTTCGGGATGTTTTCGAAGAACTCGAGCCCCTGGTCTACGGTCATGCCGAGCACGTCGGCGATCGACTTGCCGCGAATCTTGACCTCGAGCGTTTCGCGGTTGTAGCGCGCGCCCTTACAGACCTCGCACGGCACGTAGATGTCGGGCAGAAAGTACATCTCGACCTTGACGGTACCGTCGCCGCGACACGCCTCGCAGCGGCCCCCCTTGACGTTAAAGCTAAAGCGGCCCGGCTTGTAGCCCCGTTTGCGCGACTCGGGTGCGCGGGTAAAGAGGTCGCGGATGTCGGTAAAGATACCGGTGTAGGTCGCCGGGTTAGAGCGCGGGGTGCGCCCGATCGGGCTCTGGTCGATCTCGATGACCTTGTCGATATGGTCGGTGCCGTCGATGCGGACGTGGGTGCCGGGCATCTCTTTGGCGCGGTAGAGCTGTTTGGCGAGCGCATGGCTTGCTGAGGATGTCGTGGACCAGCGGTGGATTTGCCGCTGCCGACTGCGACCGGTCATGCCGCACGAGCTTGGCCGAGCGGGATGCTCGACGTCGATGATCTTTGCAGGTTGTGCTCTCTAGCGCCGACGATCCGCAGCACCTTGCCGTTACCGTCGCGCCGCGTTGCGGGGATGTCTATGGTGCGGTCGCCGCGCAGGTAGGCGGCGGTGAGCGAGCTTCTTGACGGTCGAGGATGATTTTGGCAGTGGCGCGTGCGTGCCATCGACGAGCAGCTGGCCGCCGTGGACGCCCGCACCCGGCCCGAGATCGACGATGTAGTCTGCGGCGCGCATCGTCTCTTCGTCGTGCTCGACGACGATCAGTGTGTTGCCGAGGTCGCGTAGTGACAGCAGGGTCTTGAGCAGACGGCTGTTGTCGCGCGGGTGCAGCCCGATCGAGGGTTCGTCGAGGACGTAGAGGACGCCGGTTAGGCCCGATCCGACCTGGGTCGCGAGGCGGATCCGCTGGGCTTCGCCGCCGGAGAGCGTGTTGGCGCTACGGTCGAGGCTGAGGTAGTCGAGGCCGACGTTTTCGAGAAAGCCGAGCCGGGACACCACTTCGCGGAGGATCGGCGTCGCGATGCTCGCACCCGGTTCGGGGAGCTCGAGCCCCCTAAAAAACGCATGGGCGTCGAGCACTGTCATCTGTGACAGAGCGGCGATGCTGTGGTCGGCGACGGTGACCGCGAGCACTTCGGGTTTGTAGCGCGTCCCTTTACAGGCCGGGCAGGGCGCGAGCGACATATACGCCTCGATCCGCTCGCGGGCGCTTTCGGAGTTGGCCTCCTGGTAGCGCCGCTCTAGGTTCGGAATAACCCCTTCGAACTCGGCCTTAAAGCGCATCGTCTCTTTGCCGCCCCGCGTGTAGACGACCTCGATCGGCTTGTCGCTACCGCGTAAGATCATCCGCTGCGCCTTTTTGGGCAGGCTCTGCCAGGCGTCTTGCAGGTCGAAGCCGAGGTGGTCGGCGAGCGCCTTGAGCCGGTCCCAGTAGAAGACCTTAGAGCCCTCGCTCCGCCCGCCCGACCAGGGCGCGATGGCCCCTTCGGAGATCGAGATACTGTCGTCGGGGACGATAAGCTGCGGGTCGAACTCCTGTTTGTAGCCGAGGCCGGTACAGTCGGGGCAGGCGCCGTAGGGGCTGTTAAAGGAGAAGGCGCGGGGCTCGAGCTCCTCGATAGCCGTGCCGTGTTCTGGGCAGGCGAAGCGTTCGCTAAACAGTTCGTCGCTGTCCTGGTCGGGCAGAAACACCCGCATCAGCCCCTCACCCTTCTGCAGGGCGAGCTCGACGGACTCCGCGAGACGCGCGCGGTCGTCGCCCGACAGCTTGACCCGATCGATGACGAGGTCGATGTCGTGCTTTTCGTAGCGTTCGAGGTTGGTCTTGATCGCCTCATCGAGCGTCTGCACCACGCCGTCGACCCGGACCCGTGCGAAGCCCTCCTTCTGTAGTCCCTGAAACAGTTTGCGGTACTCGCCCTTGCGCCCCCGTACGAGTGGCGCGAGCAGCATCGCTTTCGCGTCTGGAAAACGCGCCAAGGCCGTATCGACGATTTCGGTCGCCGACTGCCGCGCGATCTTGCGCCCGCAGACCGGGCAGTGCGGGATACCGGCTCGGGCGAAGAGCAGACGCAGGTAGTCGTGAATCTCGGTAACCGTACCGACCGTCGAGCGCGGGTTGTGGCTCGTGGTCTTCTGGTCGATACTGATCGCCGGACTAAGCCCCTCGATCGCGTCGACGTCGGGCTTGTCCATCAGCCCCAAAAACTGCCGCGCGTACGCCGACAGGCTCTCGACGTAGCGGCGCTGGCCTTCGGCGTAGATGGTGTCGAAGGCCAGCGTCGATTTGCCCGAACCCGACACGCCGGTAAAGACGATAAAGGCGTTGCGGGGTAGTTCGAGGCTGACGTCGCGAAGGTTGTGCTCTCGAGCACCGCGAATAATCAGGTTTTGCAAGGGTCAGATCCTCCCTGGGATGCCGCAGTCAGTCGGCGAGGACGTGCTTGTGAGGACGTCATAGGCTCTAGGAGCACGCTGTAAAGACACGAGGGTGGTAAACGATTACCGGGCGGGCGCCGCGCGAACGGATGCGGCGACCGCACGAACAAAAGAGTATACCAGAGCTGTGTCACCGCGCCGTAAGCTACTCTGACGTTTTGACGTCTCGCCGGGGCGCTAGCCCTAGCCTAGTAGCCCCGACACGCCGCGACGGGCGTTCGACTGCCGGTGAGGTCATCGGCAAAAGAGGTGTTCGCGCCGCGACAGCGACCACAGCAAAAAAGACGACCCTCGGGGGGCCGTCCGGTCGGTATGACGACGGTGATGTGTGACAACGGTGGTGTGTGACGACGGGTTAGTTAGGGGTGCCGCCGCTGCCGTCGGTCTTTTGGATAATAACCTGGACCCGAAACACAAGCGCGGCGACGACAGCGGCGATAAGGATCGGGAGCGCCCGAAACAGCAGGACGATGCCGAACACGGTGGCGAGCGTAAGTGGGGTCTGGAGGATCAGGTCGTTGTCGCGCGAGCGGATGATGAGCTGGCGGCGGTTGCCGAGTTTGAGCAGACGACGGCCCTGCTTGACGATTTCGGCGCCGACCTCGCGGAGACGTTCGCCGATGTCGGTGTCGGTTTGGCTCGAGCCCTGCTTCTGCCCCCCCGGCTGGTTGCTCTGCGGTACGTTCTGCTGCTGCGGTACGTTCTGGCGCTGCGGGTCGTTCTGCTGGCTGTTCTGCTGGCTGTTCTGCTGTGGGTTCTGGTCGGACATGAGAACTCCTTTCGAGAGTCTGGCGAGATGCGTAGGGTGCGGTCGGTGCGGTTTTAGAGGGTCGATTCGCCGTTTTTGTCGACGTTGACGCTACCGTCGTGTCGCTCGACGGTGATGGTGAGGTTGGCAACGAGCGCGGCGACCGCGCCGATCGCCGCCCATACCGGTAAGAGTAGCACCCCGACCACGCCGATCGTCAGCGGGATTTCGAGAAGGGTACGGCCCGCTTCGTTTTTAAGGGTGATACGCCGGATGTTGCCTTCGCGTACGAGCTCCTTGACTTTGGCGAGTACCGCGTCACCGCTAACCCGAAACGTTTCGGTGCTCGGTTCCGACTCGCTCTGCTGCGAGCCGTCTTGCGGGTGCTGGTTCTGCCCGGAGTCGTTCCGAGACGGTTGGGGGCTAAAAGGTTTCTGGTCGGTCTGATCCATGATCGGCTCCTTTGCGTGCTTGTCGTGTGCGTGTCCTGTGCGTGCTCGGACGTGTGTTCGGAGGCGCGTATCCGCCTCCTTGCTAACCTGACGTTAGTCTAGAACCGAGCGGCCCCGGCTGTCATCACACCAAAGTTTGAGAGCCCGCGCGAAGTTCGAGAGCCCGCCAGGACGACGCGACCGCCAACCAACAGAAAAACCAGAAACACAACAACCGGAGCCAGTCGGCCCCGGTCGGTAGCTAGACGCAGCTAGACAGGTAGGCGTTAGAGGGTCGGGCGGGTCGTCAGCCGATCGGCTGCGTCCGGCAGAGATACCCCGACAGACACCCCGACAGGTACTCCGACAGGTACTCCGACAGTGGCTACATCCCGCTCGGAATAAGCACCTCGTCGACGACCTGAATCACGCCGTTGGTAGTGATGAGGTTGAGCAGCGTGATCGGGGTGTCGTTAATGACGATGTTGCCGCCGGCAACAGTGACGAGCACCTCGCTACCCTCGAGCGTGTTGGCGCGGTTGATGTTGACGAGGTCGGCTTCGGTCGCCTGACCGACGAGCACATGGTACGACAGCACGGCCCGGAGCGCTGCCGGGTCGGCGAGCAGAGCGTCGAACTGGGCGCGCGGTAGCCGCTCGAAGGCCGCATTGGTCGGGGCGAACAGGGTGTACTCGCTACCGACGCGAAGCGTGTTGATCATCCCCGCCGCTTCGAGAGCGGTCGCGAGGGTGCTAAATTGCGGCTCGGTCTGGATAATCTGGACGATGTTGTCGAGCGCTTCGGGTTGGCCCTGAAAGAGCGAGGGCGGTAGCAGCACGCGGTCGATAATGTGAAGGACGCCGTTAGAGGCGAGGATGTCGCTCGCGGTGACCTGTGCGCCGCCGACGCTCGGCCCCTGGTCGGTGTTTGCAAAACGGACGTCTTCACCGAGCAGGGTGGTCGCGGCGCGGCCCTCGGCGATGTTCGAGGCGACGAGCGGCCCGGCGACGACGTGGTAGGCGAGGACGGCCCGCAGGGTGGCGGGGTCGGACACGATCGCTTCGAGGGTTGCGGTCGGAACGCTAGCGAACGCGCGGTTGGTCGGCGCGAACACGGTAAAGGGGCCGGGGCCGCTGAGCTGCGCGGCGAGGTCGGTTTCGCCGAGCGCGGTCACGAGGCTGCTCAGCTGCGAGTAGCTCTGGGTGACCTCGACGATGTTAGGGCCGACGTTGGGCTGGGCGAACGCTTGGGCGCCGACGAGCATAAGGCTAACGGCGGCAACTTTGAGGATGGTGAACTTGAGGGTGGTGTAGATGTAGCGCATAGTCCTCCTTCTGAGGCGAGAGAAAGAGCCGTAAGAGCGGCGCGTTCTCGCAGTTCGTATCACGTGCGAGTATACGCATTATAGCTTTCTGAGAACAACGTAAACCCTACAAATAAGGTGAAGGTTACTAACAATCGCCGTTAGCTACGGCTCGGCGGGCGCCGCCACCGGTAGCGCAGGTAGGTCAGCAGTTCGTGCGGCAGTGCCGGCAGCGCGGTAAACACGAACTGGTCGGTCGCCTTTTTGATCGCTTCGCTGTGGGTGGGGTAGGCGAAGACCACGTTGTAGAGCCGGTAGAGCGACATGCGTTTGTCGACCAGAAAGTTAAGCAGCGGCAGCATCTCCGAGGCTTTAGGGGCGACGATGGTCGCCGAGAGCAGCCGCCCGGTCAGCCGCATGACGTGGAGCCGGACGAAGCCGTGCTCGAGCCCCTCCGTATAGCCCCGGTCGAGTTCGCTGAGTTCGACGTGGAGTGTGCGGATAAGGTCGGGGTGGTAGCGCCGCTGCAGGTCGCTTAGTGGCGGGCCGACGCTCGCGATTTCGGGGTCGCTAAAGATCGCGCCGGGGTAGTCGGGCACGCCGCCGAGCAGCGGTAGCCAGGGCGCGGCGAGTTTGAGCACCGCCCGCCGCCCCTGAGCGTTGGCGGCGTGGGTGAAGTGCGCGCTCGGGTTGGCGTCGCCAATCGCGTAGATGGTGCGGATGTTGGTCCGTCCGGCGGAGTCGGTCGGGATGCCCGCCGGGGTGGTGCGGATGCCGAGGGGCTCGAGCCCCAAACGCTCCGTGTTCGGAACCCGGCCAATCGCGAGCAGCACCCTGTCGACGCCGTGCAGCGCCTTCTCTTCGCCCCGTTGCTGGACGTAGAGCGTGCTGGTGCCTGGGTCGTAGCGCTCGGCGGTCGCGCTCGTATAAAACGCGATGTTGTGAGCCCGAAAACTCGCTGCTAGCACTTCGGAGACGGGGGGCTCGAGCCCGTTTAGCAGCCGCTCCGAGCGGTGCACGACACTCACCCGGCTACCGAGTTTGCGAAACGCGACCGCCATCTCCGCGCTCATCACTCCGCCGCCGATAATCGCGAGGTGCTGCGGCGCCTCCGCCTGCTCGAACAGACTTTCGTTGGTCAGGGTGCGGTCGTCCGGAAGGCCCGGAATGTCGATACACCGAGGCCGCGCGCCGACCGCCAACACAACGTTTTTGGTGTTTAGCGTCTGCGTACCGCCGCCGTTAAGCGTCACCTCGACCCGGTTCGCGCCGAGCAACCGGCCCGTCCCGCGCAGCACGTCGACGCCGTCGATGCCGTGAACCTGTTCGCTTTCCTCGTCGCGCAGGTGGTCTCGCTTGGCCCGTACCCGCGCCAGAATTTCGGCAGACGACAGCCCGTGCTGGTGCTGCGTTTCGACGAGGTGGATAAGCGTTTTAGACGGCACACAGCCGACGTTGGTGCAGTCTCCGCCGATAGCGCCACGTTCGACGAGCGCGACACGCTTGCCGAGGTTGCTAAGCCCGACCGCGACCGTAAGCCCGCCCGCCCCGGCGCCGATAACGACGGTGTGGTAGCGTCCCGGGTGCGGATTGGTGTGCCGGTTGTCGCGCGACTTAGCCACGGGTAGCCTCTGCATCCTCAGCAGTATCTTCAGCAGTATCTTCGGCTGCAACGTCGCCGCTACCGACCTGTTCGCGGCGGCGGACGTAGCGCGAAATCGCCAGACTGATGACGAACAGCAGCGCCGACGCGACGAGCACCCACGGGTTAAAGCCTTCGGTTTCGGCACTTAGCCCGGTCGAGGCGCCGAGCAGGGTTATCCAGAGCGTGCCCGGCAGCGCCCCGAGGATGGTCGCGACGATAAAGGCGAGGTAGTTAATCCGTAAAAAGCCCGACAGATAGTTGACCAGGTCGTAGGGGAGATAGAGAAAGCGCATGATGAGCACCGTTTCGAAGCTGTACGCCCGGAGACGACCGGTAAAGCGCGACAGCATGGTGTTGGTACTAGGGTCGGAGCCCTTACCTGCGAGTGCGTCCTGCCCGAACAGATAGCCGAGCCCGTAGGCGAGCGTCGCGCCCAGGTTGCTGCCGACAATCACGTAGAGGACGCCGAAAAACGCGCCGAACAGCGCCCCTCCGGCGAGCGAGAGCAGCGTCGCCGGAAAAAACACGAGCGGACGGAGGATGTAGAGCCCGATGTAGACAAGCGGCGCCGCCGGGTTATCGCGCATAAACCCGACAAGCTGCCGCAACGCCTCGCGCGGGGTCAGGTCGTTGCTTAGCAGATAGTAGGCCGCTCCGGCGAAGAGCAGCAGCCAGAACGTTCCGGCAGTAAATTTAGGCCAGTGCCGTCGCCAGAACGAGGCTTTGTGGGGCGGCGACGCGCCGAAAGACGGGTCGGTGATAGGGGACTCGGGTGCGGACATAGCGAGAACGCTCCTTTAGCGGCGAAATCGGTGGCGAGGCAGCTTGTGCGACGACGGTTCTACTGTACGGTTCTACGGTGCAGCGTCATTCTGAACGATGTCGTCTACCTAGGTGGCGTCGTCTACAGTGTCTACAGTGATGTCGTTCGAAACGGTGTCGGCCCGTGTCGTGGTGGAAGTTTCGGTCGACGGGGTGTCATCTGACAGGTTGCGAACCGCCCAGACGACCCGTTGCAGCGCCGACACGAACACGAGCAGCGCCATCAGGCCGAACAGCCAGGTAAGCTGCTGCGGTAGCAGAAAGAAGAGGCAGAAGAAAACGAACGTCTCGGTGCCTTCGACAATACCGCCGGGCATGGTCACGCTCGTTGTTTCGGATGCGGCGCCGCGCCGCCGTTTTTCGAGCAGCGCCGCGAGATACATCCAGCTGCCGATGTTGAGGTAAAAACTCGCGAGCAGCAGCGCCAGGCTTAGGGCGCTCGTGGTGTCGGCGAACGCGGCCCAGAGTGCGACCGGGATGAGGGCGTAGACGGCGAGGTCGCTAAGGATGTCGAGGTAGCCGCCGAGGTCGGTCTGCTGCTGTTTGTGCCGGGCGAGGTGGCCGTCGATACCGTCTAGAACCCAGCTCAGCACCCACAGCGTAAGGCCCGCCGCGAGCCCGCCGAGTGCGGTAACGGCGACCGAAACGAGGCCGAACAGAAACGATAGCAGGGTGATGGCGAGAGGAGGGACGGGCTCGAGCCTTCTGACTAGGGGCTCGAGCCCCCGCTCTTTAACGCCGCGCAGATACCGGTCGACCACTAGCGCGTCTCCGCTCGGAGTTTAAGCCGGACCGCTCGGATAACTGTGCGGATAAGATGTGCGGGCTTGCTGTGAAGAGGTATGCAGCTATCAGACACGCGCTCTATCATGCCAGAAGTGACGAGGTTTTTTGGCGAGGTGTCGTGCAGAGTGGGGGGCTCGAGCCCTCATACGTGCGCGTCATCGACCGCACCATAGTCCTCGTCATCCGCAGCGTAACGTCAACTGTTGTACCTACACCGTTGTACCTAACAGGATTGTATCTAGCCGGATCGTGCCTGTCCGTACGAAAATCTCGTAGCGTTCACCCGGAAGTGCGGCGGGCGCCTTTAAAAGTACACACGCTAATCCAAAAAGTACACACCCCCAGGCCGAAGCGCGACACAGCGTCTACAACGCGCCTCGCTCACGTTACCGACGTAAAAATGGCGGCTTAAAACTGATATGACTTACCAAATAAACAAGCTTTTTTATGATAAACTCTAGTTCGAAACAAGGCTTTGTCTTTGATCGCTGCAAACCTTACCGCCAACCCTACAGAGTCGCGGTAGAATCTTTAGCAGCTAACAAAGCTCGAGGAGGTTTTTTAATGTACCGAGGAAGAGAAGGCCAGTGGGCGTTTGTGTTGCACCGGTTGTCCGGTGTCGCCATCGCGCTCTACTTGCTGCTCCACGTGATCGACATCAGCTTGGTGATGTACGGTCCCGACGTCTTTAACGCGTTTCTGGCGTTTTATCACCAGTGGCCCTTTCGTATCGGCCTCGTCCTGGTTATGGCCGGAGTCGTTTATCACGCCTTCAACGGCATCCGCATTATTTTGATGGACTTTACCGACTGGGGTACGAAGTATCACCGAAGCTTATGGTACGGCGTGCTCGGCGCGACGACAGCTATCGGGATTCCGGTTCTCGTCAAGGTTATTCCGGAAATCTTCCCGCAGATTCTGGGAGGCGCTTAAGCATGGCGGTTAAAGCGAGAACCCTCAAACAGGCCAAATCCGTCTACAGCACCAACAGCGAGCTCGCGTGGTGGGTGTTCATGCGCGTGTCGGGCGTCATTCTCGTGTTTCTGGTGTTCGGTCACCTGTTTTTTAACAACATCCAGACCAACGCCGGGGTTATCGACTACGCCTACGTGACCGACCGGCTCGCCCAGCCCTGGATCAAGGTCTACGACAGCTTCTTGTTGACCTTCGCGATGCTGCACGGGGTCAACGGTCTGCGCTACAGCATCGAAGATTACTTTCGTCGTCCCGGACGCCGTTTCTGGGCCAAGATCATCCTCTTTAGTCTCGCCGGTATCATTCTGGTGATGGGGATCATCACGCTCTGGGCGTTTAGCTTTGAAGAGATGGGCGATTCGGTTCGTGCCTTAGGAGGCCACAGTGAGTAAGAGAGCGCATAAGTACGACGTTCTGGTCGTCGGGGCCGGTGGCGCCGGTCTCATGGCCGCACGCTACGCCGCCCAGCACCCCGGTGTGTCGGTCGCGGTGGTTAGCAAGCTCTACCCGACGCGGAGCCACACCGGCGCCGCTCAGGGGGGCGTCGGCGCCGCCCTCGGCAACGTCACCGAAGATCACCCCGAGTGGCACGCTTTCGACACCATCAAAGGGGGCGACTACCTCACCGACCAGGACGTCGCGGAGAAGTTTGCCTACGAAGTGATCGAAGCGGTGTACGAGCTCGAGCACATGGGTCTGCCCTTCTCGCGCACCCCCGAAGGCCGCATCGCCCAGCGTAAGTTCGGCGGTCACACCCGCGAGTTCGGTAAGAGCGCCGTCGAGCGCGCCTGCTACGCCGCCGACCGCACCGGCCACATGATCCTGCAGACGCTCTACCAGCAGTCGATTAAAGACAACGTGACCTTCTTTAACGAGTTTCACGTCCTCGACATGATTATCGAAGAGGGCGAGTGTCGCGGCGTCGTCGCCTACGAACTCGCGACCGGCGAGATCCACACCTTCCAGGCCAAGTCGACCATCGTCGCGACCGGCGGTAACGGACGGATGTTCAAGGTCACCTCTAACGCCCACGCCCTGACCGGCGACATGATGAGCGTCGTGTACCGGCGCGGCATCCCGATCGAAGACCCGGAGTTCTACCAGTTTCACCCCACCGGCCTCTACAAGATCGGCGTGTTGCTCACCGAGGGTGCGCGCGGCGAAGGCGGCATCTTGCGTAACAGCGAGGGCGAACGCTTTATGGAGCGCTACGCGCCGTCGATCAAAGACCTGGCGCCGCGCGACATGGTGTCGAGGGCGATGTACCTCGAGATCCAGAACGGTAACGGTGTCGGCCCCGACAAGGATTACATCCACCTCGACCTGACCCACATCGACGACCACATCATCGAGTCGCGCCTCCCCGACATTACCGAGTTCGCGCGTATCTATCTAGGTGTCGACCCGCTTAACGAGCCGGTACCGGTCCAGCCGACCGCGCACTACGCGATGGGCGGCATCCCCACCACCATCGACACCGAAGTTATCTGGGACGGTAACAACACCGTCGTGCCCGGCCTCTACGCCGCCGGTGAAGTCGCTTGCGCCTCGCTG
Organism: Trueperaceae bacterium; assembly: GCA_034521635.1. Lineage (GTDB taxonomy): Bacteria > Deinococcota > Deinococci > Deinococcales > Trueperaceae > JAXHMC01. Next base: position 88,382 of record JAXHMC010000012.1, read on the forward strand.
CACGGTGCGAACCGCCTCGGCACCAACTCGCTCGGCGACCTGATCGTGTTCGGTCGTCGGGCCGGCATCGAAGCGGCCAAGTACGCGTCTAAGGCCGAGTACGGCAGATTGCCCCGCGACACCCAGGACTTTACCCGCGACCTGCTCGACAAAGCGCTTAACGGTTCCGGCAAAGAGCGTGTGTCGCACCTGCGCAAAGAGATGCAAAACACCATGCAAGACAACGCCTCGGTGTTTCGGACCGAAGAGACGCTTAGCAAACAGGTCGACAAGCTCGAAGAACTTAAAGAGCGCTACAAAGACATCGGCGTCGAAGACCAGGGCGTGCAGTACAACACCGAACTGATGGAGGCGCTCGAGCTAGGCTTTCTGCTCGACAACGCCGAACAGCTCGTCCACGCCGCCCACAACCGCAAAGAGTCGCGCGGCGCCCACTCTCGCGAAGACTACAAGGAGCGTATCGACGACGAGTGGCTCAAGCACAGCCTCGTCTACAAAGACGGCGACAACGTCCGCATCGACTACAAGCCGGTTACGCTCGGTAAGTTCGAGCCCAAGCCCCGAGTCTACTAGAGAGATACCCTCATGGATAAGACGCAAGTCAAAATTAAAGTCAAGCGCTTTAATCCCGAACAGGACAAGCGCCCCTACTGGGGTGAGTACACTGTCGACGCACGCGGCACCGACCGCGTCCTAGACGTACTGCACCAGGTCAAGTGGGAGATCGACGGCACCCTAAGCTTTCGCCGCTCCTGCGCTCACGGTATCTGCGGCTCCGACGCCATGCTTATCAACGGCGTGAACCGCCTCGCCTGCAAGGTGCTCGTACGCGACCTCGGCGAAAAGATCAGCGTCGAGCCGATCCGGGGTCTACGCGTTCTTAAAGACCTTATCGTCGACATGGAGCCGTTCCTCGACTCCTACAAGGCGATTCTGCCCTTCTTCATCAACAACGACCCTCACCCGACCACCGAGCGGATCCAGAGCCCCGAAGACCGCGAAATCTTCGACGCGAGCACTAAGTGCATCCTCTGTGCGGCCTGCACCACAAGCTGCCCGGTGTTCTGGACCAACAGCGGCTACATCGGCCCGGCGGCCATCGTCAACGCCCACCGCTTCATCTTCGACTCGCGCGACCAGGGCACCGACGAGCGCCTCAACGTGCTCAACCAGTCCAATGGTCTGTGGCGCTGCCGCACCGCCTACAACTGCACCGAAGCCTGTCCCCGCGGGATTCCGGTCACGCAAGCCATCGAAGAGGTCAAAAAAGAGCTTCTCTGGCGTCAGGTGTAGTTACTATGTAACAGAGTGAGTTGGAAGGAGGCGTGTTGTGCGTCTCCTTTTTTGATCTTGAGTTTTGCAGTGAACGAGTAAAATGAAGAGCACTAAGCTCTCTTAGAAAATGCATGGTAAATTTTGAGATGAGGACTGAATTTGCATGGCAATTAACCAAAAAGATATAAAGCTACTTTGGGGTCGTTCTGGTAACCGTTGCTCTATATGTCGTAAAGAGCTTACACAGGACAGCCGGGCTGTTGATGCCTCATTCACTTTGGGAGAAATGGCGCACATCGTGGGTGAAAAAGAGAATGCGCCGAGAGGAACAAGTATTCTCTCGCCTGAAGAGCGAAACAGCTATCATAATCTCGTTTTGCTGTGTCCGACGGATCATAGTTTGATCGATAAAAATGTGGAAGATTATCCTGTCGAAAAGTTACACCAGATAAAGTCCGAACACGAGCTTTGGGTTCGTGAGACTCTAGGCGGCAGTGGAGATTTACGAGTTCAAGCAGAAAGTTTAGCTGTTACACAGATCATTGATGCTACCGTTGAAGACTGTAGGCTCTCTACGTGGAAAGAATGGTCGGGTTGGGCAGTGTCTTCTGAACCACGTTGGGAAGTTGATTTTGCCCACCGACTTCCTGGACATCACGAAAAAGTCGCAACAGTAGTGTGGCCAAAAGAATTTGAAGAGTTAAAAAATGCAACTTTTACCTTATCTCTTCTTCTCTATAGAGCTTTACAAATACTAACGAGACATTCAAAGCGCGAAGATGGCTACTTCCAAGCAGTGCGGTTTTACAGAAATTCAATAGACAGTGAAAGCTACACAGCGAATGTAGAATTCTATAAAAACTGGATAAACCAGTATTATGATTCAGTGATAGAAGCTACGAAGGCTGCAAATTGGTTTGCTGACACAGTGAGAAGAGATGTGAACCCGCTTTTTTTTGTTGAACACGGAAAATTTGGACTACCTCGAGATGTTTTGGAAAATGATTTCAGGTATTCCTTCACAACTCCTGAATTTAGCGAAGATGAAAAACAGAGTCTACCTGATTCCTTGCGCAACGATACGTAATGGTCCGATAGTGAGTCATTCATTCTAAAAGTAGATCATTAACTCTAAAAACGGTGCGCGAACGAGATAGTGTGGCGATGCACTTTCCATCTTTGCTAAAAACAGCGTACTGCACTTGCTGTGTTGATGTGATGTGGAATTGGCGTGACATAAAAAGTCAGCCAATGTTATTTTTTGTCTCGTGTGGACAAGACAGATGATTGTAGTGAGCTGTCGACGGGCCGAAACCGTTTTGGATCGGCGCGATCGACGTCTACAAGGAGCGTCCCGCAGGCCGAGCACTGCCACACTGCTCGTGACAACCGTCCGACGAGCGTTCGTAGCCGCATCATCTCGCGCTCTTGCTGTTGGGGGTGGAGGGTGGTGGTCTCGATCGCATCGTCGATAGCGTCTAGCAGCGTAAACCAGTGCTGGTCGGGGATGAGGTGCGCTTTGTAGGGAAGAGCGTCGGTCTGGTCGACGATTGAATGGCCACAATCACAGCGAATCTTCATCGGCTTAGCTACCTTCGGAAGCCTCGACGCCGACGGCGTAGATCGCGTCGTCGCGCAGCTCTAACGCGATCCTCGGTAGCGGTTCGACGGCGGGGCCGCTTACCGCGCGGCCTGCCTGCCGGGGCGAAAACACGCTCAGGTGACAGCGGCAGACGAGTGCCGGAGCGTCGGTGCGGTAGTTAAACGCGAAGGCGATCGCTTCTAGGTCGCGGTTGAGGTTGACGATGCAGCCGAGGTGGGTGCAGACGCGGCTAAACGCGGCGAGGTGACGCTCACCTACGGTCAGAGAGCCGGGAATCGGGTCGGGCATCTGGACGAGGATGCCGGGCACCGTACCGAACTGAAACTCGTGGGCGTCCCAGTCGTTACTTACGTCGCCGAGTGTGGCGACGCGCTCGGCAGGGCGCGGCGCGAAGGTGGGGGCGGCGTCGGGGGTCGCTTTGCGAAAGTGGATCCGGTAGGCCTCGCGAAACCCCCACCCGACCGACACCAGCGCGGCGACCACAGGGATACGCCATAGCCAGGTGCTTAGGCGTCGCCGGTTCTGGTCGACACGATGCGGGGCCGTTTCGGAACCAGGCGACGGGGTCTGTTGGGGGGTGTCGGGCGGCGTCATGGTTAGGCCGCGTTAGCGGTTGCTGGTCGCGCCGCCCGGTGCGAGGGTGTCGGTGACGTAGGTAACGACGGCGTCTAGCTCGTCGGCGCTGAGTACGAATTCGTAGGCGGGCATCATCCCCTGACCGTTGCTCACAATGCGGTGGACGCGGTTCGTGTCGGCGGCGCGGCTGTTGTTAGCGAGCCGGGGGCCCGAGCCGCCCTGACCGACCGAGCCGTGACAGGCGGCGCAGTTAGCAGCGTAGACCTGTTGGCCGGAGGAGACGAGCTGGCTGGCGCCGCTCGGGGCGTCGGCGGAGGCTAAGGGTCCGGTAGCGCCGGCGGGGGCGCCGCCGTTTAGCTGTGCCTGAGCGTCTTCGATAAGTCCGGGGACCCGTCCGGCGGCGTCGGCACCACCGGCGACCACGACGTACTCTTGCCACACGTCGATTGCGGCCTGGTAGCTGTCCTGGCTGTAGTAGGCGTTGCCGAGAAAGAGCAGCGTCTGCAGGTTCTGGTTGTCGAGGATGCGGGCGCGCTCGAGCAGTGCGATGGCGTCGTCGTTGCGTCCACTAAAGAAGAGGATCTGGCCGATGCGGCTAGTCGCCTGGGCGTTGTTGGGGTCGATTTCGGTAAGCAGCCGGAAGTAGACGTCGGCGGCGCGTTCGCGTTCTTGGCGCTGCCAGTAGGCGTCGGCGAGGGCGAGCAGGGTGTCGGCGGACGGGTCGGTATTGACGGCCTCGACGAGCGGGGCGATGCTCTGGGCCTGCTCGAGCCGTTCCACTACCTGTTCGTCACCCGCCCCCTGCGGCGTCGCGAGGTACGTCTGCCAGGCGTTTTGGGCGTCGCCGATCCGTCCGAGGGCGTAGTAGACCTCGCCTAGCGTGACCAGGGTGTCGGGGTCGGTGGGGGCTCGAGCCCGAGCCTCCTCCAGATACCCGACCGCCCGCTCGACGTCCTGCTGCAACGCGATCAGCCCTAAACGCCGGTAGGTGACCGCCGGGGCGTCGTCGAACTCGTTTACGAGCCGGTCGTAGGTTTCGGCGGCCTGTTCGGCGTCGCCGAGCTGCCAGTAGCGGTCGCCGAGGGCGCGCAGCGTGTCGACCGAGGGGTTGTTCTGGGCGGCGCGCTGCAGGGTCTGCAGTTCGCGCCCGGCCTGGATCGTCGCGGCGTCAGCGGTCGTGACGGTGGTCTCGTCGCCGACCCGGGGGATGACGTAGCCGCTCAGCACGGCGGCGCTCGTCACCATCAGGCCGAGCAGCGTCAGCATCACGAACGGAAAACGGCGCGGTGCCGGGGTCGCGGTGCTGACCGGCTGGCCCTGCAACTCGGCCTGGCGGGTGTCGAGGGCGCGGAGCACCTTGGCGGCCTTGGCCTCGTAGCGGGCGCGGAGTTCGGCGCGGCGGCTCTCGGCGAGGTCGTCGCGGGCGTCGAGTTCGCGGATCGCTCGGAGCAACGCGTCGCGCTCCTCTTCGAGGTCTTGTTCGAGCGGGTCGCGGCGGTTCGGTAGCGGGTCGCTCAGCTGCGGAAAGAGGAGCGGCACCGCGAGATAGGCGAACATCACGAGTGCGAGCAGGCCGATCACGAGGTAACTAAGCATCTAGACCTCACCCCGGCGGGCGTCGTGCCGGGCGAGTTCGCGACGGACGCGCTCGAGATCTTCGGGGTCGACGTCTTCGACGGTGCGCGACTGCGCGGTCCAGCGGCGTACGAAGTAGGCCAGCGTGCCGAGGCCAACCGCGCCGACGACGATAGGCAACACCCAGACGAGCAGGTGGAGGCCCCGTTTGGGGGGCTCGAGCAGAATCCAGTCGCCGTAGCGAGCCTGAAAGAAGCCGATGATTTCGGCTTCACTCTTGCCCTCGCGGAGCTGTTCCTGGATGATGTTCCGAAACTCGATACTGCTCGTCGCGTTCGAGTCGGCGGCGGACTCGGCCCGGCAGACCGGGCAGCGCAGCTGCCGCGCGATGTCGAACACCTGCTGGTCGATGTTTTGGGCGTAGGCCAGCCCCGGCGTCGGGGGTAGAGCGGTCGCGGCGACGCCGAGCAGTAGCAGGGCGAGCGCTAGACGTACGCCCCACGTCTTAAGAGCGGGCTGTGCGGAAGATAACTGGGTAGCGAACATCATAGACAAGTCAACAACACTTTCTGGTCGGGAACTAATTGAGAAGCGCCTGAATCTGTTGCTCGAGCACCTCGGCGGTAAGCGGGCCGGCGTGTTTGTGGCTCAGCGTGCCGTCGGCGCGGATAAAGAAGGTTTCGGGGAGGCCGAAGATGCCGTAGTCGATGTTGATGCGGCTGTTCGGGTCGCGTCCGTTCGGAAAGCTCAGCGCGAACTCGTCGAGAAACGCCTCGGCATTCTCCGCCGAACGGTCCTGGGTGTTGACCCCGACCACGAGCACCTCGTCGCGGTAGCTACGCCAGGCGGCTTCGAGCATCGGCGCCTCGTCGCGGCAGGGCGCGCACCACGACGCCCAGAAGTTAAGCACCACGGGCCGGCCCGGGTCGCCCTCGAAGGCGAGAGTGCTGCCGTACTCGGCCTGATAGCGCTCGAACAGCGGCATCGAAAAGCTCGGCATGTCGCGCCCGAGCAGCGGCGAGTCGATATCGTCACGGGTGTTCGGGTCGCGGCTGATCCCGAACAGCATCAGCGCCGCGAGCAGCGCGACCACCACGACCACGATCGCGAGCCGCTTCATGCGGGTACGGCACCCTTCTGGGTCCGGGTGACGGGTTGCGGGTTCGGCCACAGACTGTACGCGACCCCGGCAGCGAGGAGCAGTGCGCCAAACCAGATCCAGGACACCAGCGGGCTCTGCACAACGCGCACGACGACGAAGTCCTGGTCGGGGCCGACCGCGCCGCTTACGTTGAGGTAGAGGTCGTGGAGCGGGCGGTACATGACCGCCGGCGTCGGGACAGGCTGCTGGTTTTGGCCGAACACGCTGATGCGCGGGCGGAGCGTGGTGACCTGACGGCCGTCGCGCCACACCTCGATCACGGCGCCGGCGCTGATGCGGCCCGGCGTCTGTTCCATAAAGCGGTCGACGGCGTGGAGTTCGTAGCCGCGAAAGGGGACGCTCGAGCCGAACTCGATACTGACCTGCTGGTCGACCCGGTAACCGCCACTGCCGGCTACGCCTAGCGCCATCACGATAACCGCGAAGTGGACGATCATCGACCCGAAGCGGCGCCGGTTCTCGAACGCGTAGCGTTTAAAGATAGTCGCTACACTCTTGCCCGTCGCTTTGGCTCGGGGCCGCACCGCGCCGGCGATCAGCAGCCACAGACTCACCAGGTTGTAGCCCGCGAGCGCGACGGTCAGCATCGGGTAGATCTTCTGGACGCCGAGCGCGTACGCGACGCCCCCGGCGAGCACGCCGCCGCCGACCATCCAGCCGAGGTTGACCATCAGCGACTGCGTCTTGGCCTTGCGCCACGGCAGCAGCGGCCCGATCCCCATCAGCGCGAAGATCGCCAGCCAGATCGGGATGCTGACCTGGTTAAAGAACGGTGCCCCGACGGTGACCTTGTCACCCGAAATCGCCTCGACCAGAAGCGGAAAGAGCGTGCCGAGCAGCACCGCGAAGGCCATCGCCAGAAACAGCACGTTGCCGAGCAGAAAGCTCCCCTCGCGGCTGACCGGCGAGTCTAGCTCGGCGCGGTCGCGGACCTGGTCCCAGCGCAGCGCGAGCAGCCCGAACGAGCTAAGCATCACCAGGATAAAGAAGCCGAGGAAGTACGGCCCGACCGGCCCGTCGCCGAACGCGTGTACCGACGTCACCACGCCCGACCGGATAATAAAGGTGCCTAAGATGGTCAGCGCGAAGGTAAGGATGATCAGCAGCAGGTTCCAGGCCTTAAGCATCCGTCGCCGTTCTTGCACCTGTACGCTGTGGATAAACGCGGTCGCGGTAAGCCACGGAAGCAGGCTGACGTTTTCGACCGGATCCCAGGCCCAGTAGCCGCCCCAACCGAGCACTTCGTAGCTCCACCAGCCGCCGGCAATTTTGGCGACGCCTAAAAAGCCCCAGCCGGTCAGTGTCCAGGCGCGGGTCTGGCTCATCCACTCGCTACCGGGCCGTTTGGTGATGAGCGCGGCCATCGCGTAGGCGAACGGGACGGTTAGCCCTACAAAGCCGAGGTACATCAGCACCGGGTGGATGGCCATCATCCAGTGGTTTTGCAGGAGCGGGTTGGGGCCGGGGCCGTTAAGGGGTGGGTTGGCGAGGACGATGAACGGGTTGGCGACGATCGCGTTGACGCTAACAAAAAAGATCAGCACGACGTTCATCACCACGAGCGCCCAGGGCCGGAGCGGGCTGTTAGGGGCGACGAGGGCGAGCAGCGCGGTGTAGCCCGACAACAACCAGGCCCAGAGCAAGACCGAGCCTTCGAGCGCGGCCCACATCGTCACGACCTTGACCCAGAGCGGCGAGTTGATCGAGGAGTGTTCGGCGACGTATTTGACGCTAAAGTCGTCGTTGAGCAGCGCGGTCTGCATGACCAGCGCGGCGGTGGTTAGCGCCAGAAAGCTCGCGACGGCGGCGTAACGGGCCGAGGTCTGGAGGCGGGCGTCGTGCCGCACCGCGCCGAGCACCCCGCACACGACAGCGTAAACAGCGACGCCGAGGGCGAGCATGACGCTCGCGGTGCCGATATGGCCGAGGCTAAGCTCGAGCACGTTCGGCCTCTATCCGGTAAAAGAGTGTAGGGTTCATCATCATCTGCCTATCTTTCTCGCGCGCACGGCGGTATCGGTAGGTCGGGTGTCGGTAGGTCGGCGTTAGGCGCGTCTTTGTATCGATTCGGTCCCAAATCTGAGGCCGAGAAGCAAGGCCTAGACTGTTAGATCGGCTGGTAGCGTAGATAGATCGGGCGCGACGATCGCTGTGGTCGCGGCGTCTACTGCGCGGCACCTACTGCAACGAGTCGCGCAGCATGTCGAGGTCGATATGGCCGTCTTCGGGTGCCTCGTAGACCTCGCTGTGTTTGACGAGCAGGTTGTCGCTTACAAACAGCTCGTCGCGAAAGCTGCCCTCGATGACCACGCCGGTGTTTTCGCGAAACAGATCGGGCGGCGCGCCGTAGTGCTCGACCTGGTAGCTCTGGATGCTGTCGGACACCTGAAACGAGAGCCGCAAATTTTCGTTGTTAAACGATACGGTGCCGGTCTGGACGATGCCGCCGAGCCGGATGCGCCGCTCCTGATACTGGGCTGGGTCCTGGGCGTATTCGCTCGGCAGGATAAAGTAGACGAGCGACGAGGTAAGCGCCTGATAGATCAGGAAGCTGGCGATGCCGAGCACCACGACCCCGGCGATACTGTAGACTACGCGTTTGATGACGGTCCCTCCTGCCGGTCGTTGTCTAGGTCGCGTAGTTCGCGGCGCAGATAGGCTTCGCGCCGGTTGAGGTAGACGAGGTAGCCGACGTAGGCGAGGATAAGCTCGCCCCAGGCTAGCGCTACCCACTGCCACTGGGTCCAGTTCTCAAACATGGATAACCTCTCCGCGGACTGCCGGTTCGGCCTCTTGCCGGGCTTCGTGGAGAAGCTCGAGCCGTCCTACCCGTACCCGCTCGATCATAAAGTAGATGTAGATAAGCGCCGCGACCGCGACGTTAAAGAGCAGCACCTGCAGCATGGTCGGGTCCATGGTGACCCCGCTACCGTCGAGGTTGATCGACTTGGACGGGTGCAACGTCCGCCACCACTCGGCGGCGAAGTAGATAATCGGCACGTCGGCGAGGGTGATAATGCCGATCACCGCACTGACCTTGCCCCGGCGGTCGGGGTCGTCGATGAGGCCGCGCACGATAAAGTAGCCGACCAGCAAAAAGAAGAGTAGCGCGGTCGCGGTTAGCTTGGCGTCCCAGGCCCACCAGGTGTTCAGGGTGGGGCGGCTGTAGGTCATGCCGCCGATTAGGGTCAGGCCGCCGAAAAAGAGGCCCATTTCGGCGCTCGCGACCGCCAGGATGTCGTTAAGGCGGCCTCCGCGCCACAAGAACAGGCTACCGAAAAAAGCCGAAAGGGCGACCGCCAGAAAGCAGATCCAGGCGACCGAGACGTGTGCGTACATGACCCGGATCAGGTCGCCCTGCTGCACGTCGGTCGGCGACACGAACATCGCGAGGTAGACAGCGACGGCGAAGAGCACGAGTGTGACCGCGCCAAAGACCGTCAGCCACAGGGGGCGCCGGGGCGGGAGGGTGTTAGAGGGGATAGCTTGCTTCATCGAAACTCCTCGGGCGTCAGATATCGGTCGCGTAGGACCGTTGGGGTTGGAGGTGTGCAGACGTGCACGGAGCGTGTCTGGGCGTGTCTGGGTGTGTCTGGAGAGAGAGGGGCTCGAGCCTATCGGCTTAGCGCAGGTTAGGCGGTCTAATGCTTGACAATATAGGCACTTAGCGTTTCAAATCACTCTTCGACAACGAACGAAAATATCGTCGTACAAACAACAAAATAGATTAGGTCGAACCCCGACAACAATCTTAGCCAATCTTGACTAATTGCAAGGTTGCCTAGCTGCACGATTTCGCCGGTCGCCTGCACCGCCGCGAGCAGAACCGGCACCACCACCGGAAACATCAGCACCGGCAGCAGCGATTCGCGCGCCCGCAAGTTGGCGGTAAGCGCGGCGTAGAAGGTCGCGATAAGCGAAAAGCCGAGCGTGCCGAGCATCAGCGTCAGGACGAGCCAGGGCCAGTTGCCGCTTAGCTCGGTGCCGAACAGCAGCGTGCCGAGCGGGAGCAGGATCAGCCCGAGCACGACCATAAACAGCCAGTTGGCGAGCAGCTTGCCGAGGTAGAGCGTCGCCCGGGGGACGGGGTAGAGGAGAAGCTGCTCGAGCGCCCCCTCGTCGAGTTCGTTCTGGTAGCTCTGCGCCGCCGAGATCACCCCGGCGAAGGCGAGCGCGACCCAGAGCACCCCCGCCGACGCGTTGGCGAGCGCCTGCGGGCTCGGCCCGATCGCGAGCGCGAGAATGACGAGTACGATCGCCGAAAAGAACAGCGTCGCGACCGTGACCGCCTTACTCCGCAGCTCTTGCCGCAAATCTTTAAGCGCGATGGTCAACACGAAGCGGACGTCAGACATTGGCGACCTCAGACATATCAGACATAAGCGACCTCAGACATTGGCGACCTCGGGCACAACGCTCGCGGGAGAGACGTCGGTGGTCGACAGCCGCCCCTGGTCGATACGGAGTACGCTGTCGGCGAAGCGCGCGCTCCGGTCGAGTTCGTGCGAGGCCATCACGACCGTCTTCGCCTCGTTTTTAGCGCGCAGGAGCAGCGCGTCGATGAGCTGTTTGCCCTCTTCGTCGAGCGCGGCGTAGGGTTCGTCGAGCAGCCACAGGTCGGCGTCGGCGAGCAGCAGCCGGGCGATACCGAGCCGCTTTTTCATCCCGCTCGAAAAGGTTCGGACCAGCTTGTCGCGGGCGTCGCTAAGCCCGACGTCGCCGAGCAGTGTGCTTAGCAGTGCCGGGTCGGTCGGTCGCTCGTAGAGCTGCGCCGCGAGCGTCAGGTTTTCGAGTGCGGTGAGCGTGCCGTAGCTGCCGCCGAGGACCTGCAGGTAGGCGACCCGCTCGCGCACCCGCGCCGCGTCACGTTCTAGATCGAACCCGAAGATCCGCCCCGACCCCCGGCTCGGCGTCAGGCGGGTGCTGAGCACCTTGAGCAGCGTCGTTTTGCCGCTCCCGTTACCGCCCTGCAGCACCACGACCTTGCCCGCCGTGACCGTAAGGTTGAGGTCGCGCAATACGTAGAACGCGCCGTAGCGCCGCGCTAGAGCGTGTAGCTCGATAGCGACGTCGGTCGGGGGCAGTGTGGGGGAGATTCGGGCTGTGTCGGTCATTTTGTGTCGGTCATCTAGAGCCGCTCGAGCAGCCACGTCGGCGTAAACTGCAGCAGGTAGCTGTTTAGCACCGTGTAGGTTCCGCTCACCATCAGCACGCCCGCGACGAGCAGCACGCCGCCCGCCGTCCGTTCGGCCCAAGGCAGAAAGCGCCGAAAGCGCCGCGAAAAGCCCATAAACGACTCCGCCGCGAGCGAGGCGAGCAGAAACGGTACCGCCAGACCCATCGCGTAGCTAAGCAGCAGCACCACACCCTGAAGCAGCGTGCCCGACGCGCCCGCGAGGGTCAGAATCGAGCCGAGTACCGGGCCGATACAGGGCGTCCAGCCCGCCGCGAAGCCCATCCCTAACAGCACCGCGCCGACCGGGGTGCTGCTGTCGCCCCGAAACTGGAGGCGGGTGTCGCGGAGCAGCAGCGGAACCCGAAACAGGCCGAGCATACTCAGCCCGAAAAAGATAATCAGCACGCCGCCCCCGAGCATCATCGGGCGCCGGTACTGTGCCAACAGGCCGCCGACCGCACTCGCCGACGCGCCGAGCGCCACAAAGATAAGCGAAAAGCCGAGCACAAAGAGCAGACTGTTACGAAGCATCAGCATCCGCTGGCGGGCACGTTCGTGTTTCGCGCCGCTTAGGCTGCTACCGCCGACGTAGGCGAGGTAGGACGGGACGAGCGGCAGGACGCAGGGCGAGAGAAACGACAGGACGCCCGCGACAAAGGCGAGCGGTAGGGTGGGTGTTAGCATTCAAAAACCTCCGCGAAGCGCGCGAGGCGAAGGGTTGTTCTAGCCATAATCGTTATTATCTACTCTAACGGGTGGCGGCTCGGTTCGTTACGGACATTTGTCCTTATGCCGAGTCGGGAGGTCGGGATAGTGTCGGAGCACGAGTGCCGAGTGCCTCGGTCTGTTTTACGGGACAGGAACGTCCGTTTTACGGAGATGTCTATTGTGGGGATGCTGAGTGAGTGAGGACGCTGATGCGAACCGTCTCTGGCGCTCACTAAGCGTGTTAGAAAACGCGCCGTCGCCGAGTTTCGCTCGCGAACGATCGACAAACTATCGCCAGACAGATCGTTATCGGACGAACTACTGCGTCGTTAGGTAAGAAAGGCGGTGTTAGGTAAGAAAGGCGGTGCGCATGGCGCACCCTACTGAGCCGTCCAGTCTAAAATGGTATACGGGTATGATTTTATGCCGATGCGTTTTCGCTTCTCTGACGAACATCCTGCAATCCTAAGATGACGTCTGCAATGCACCGTTTCAATGTAGTTGAGCCCGTAGGCTCGAGCCACCACATCACCTCACACGCACCGACCACACCCGAGGGGGGACACACCATGCCGCAACGACGCCAACAGCCCGCGGGCTGCCTCGCACTCCTACTCTTCGCCGGATTTTTGCTACTACCCTTTATCCTCGCCGACGTTATGCTCGCCGCGCTAGACCAGCTCGGCCTCACCCGGGCGCAGTCGCTCTACGTCGCGATGGGCATCTTTATAGGGGGCCTCGTCAACATTCCGGTGTGGCGTATCCGCCGTGATCAGCCGGTCGAACAGCGTCCACCGGTCATGTTCGGGCTCCCGAACTACCTCCCCGAACGCCCGCAGGAGCGCCGGATGTATACCATCATCGCGGTCAACCTCGGCGGTTGCGTGATTCCGGTGCTGGTTGCGGTCTACGAGCTGTCGCGGCTCGCCCAACGAAGCACGACGATGCTGCTGCTCGGGCTCGGCGCGGTCGCGCTCAACGTCGTGGTCTGCTACCTGATCGCCCGTCCGCAAGAAGAGGTCGGCATCACCATGCCCGCTCTGGTTCCGGCGGTCGTCGCGGCGCTAAGCGCGGTGCTGCTCGTGCCGGACATGGCGCCGCCGGTCGCCTTCGCCGCCGGGGTGCTCGGGCCGCTGGTCGGCGCGGACTTTTTCCACCTCAACGATCTCGGCGACGTCAAGACCGGGGTCGCGAGCATCGGCGGTGCGGGGACGTTCGACGGGATCGTGCTGTCGGGCCTGGTTGCGACGCTGCTCGCCTAGACGGGCCGTGTCGCGTCGATCGTCCGGCGTACAGTCAGTTATCTCGACCTAGAGATGTCCGGCTACAATAATCTGGCTACAAGTCGCGAAGCCAGGCGCTTAGGTCGGGGAGTGCTGCCGGGCCGACGTTATGAATGGGGACGGCGCCGGGTTCTTTGCGAAACCAGGTCCGTTGCCGTTTGGCGTAGCGGACTGTGGCGAGGGTGACTTGGGCTCGAGCCCCCTCTAAACTCACCTCGCCGCGCAGATAGGCCGCGACCTCCTTGTAGCCAATCGCTTGCAGCGCGGTCGGTTGGTGCGGGTAGTGCCCGAGCAGCCTCTGCACTTCGTCGACGAGGCCGGCGGCGAACATCGCCTCGGTGCGCGCCTCGATGCGGGCGGTAAGGTCGTCGGCTGGCGGCAACAGCACCCGTTTGTCGTAACGAAACGCCGGTTCGGTAAAGGGGAAGTTGCTCGGCGGACGCCCGGTACGCTGCAGGACTTCTAGGGCGCGGACGACCTTGCGAGGGTTGTGCTGGGCGCGTTCGGCGTCGGCGGGGCTGAGGGTTGCGAGGTCTTGGTGGAGGGGCTCGAGCCCTTCCGCTTCGACCCTCGCCCAGAGCGGCGCCTGCACCGCCGGGTCGGCGGCGGGCACGGTCGGCAACCCCTGCGACAGCGCCCGGATATAAAACCCCGTCCCGCCCACCACAAGCGGTAGTCGGCCCCTCGCCACAACGTCGGCGATAGCCGCTTCGGCCCGCCCGACATAGTCCGCGACGCTAAAAGGCTCGTCCGGGTCGACCACGTCGATTAGGTGATGACGGACGCGGGCCCGCTCGGCGGCGCTCGGTTTGGCGGTGCCGATGTCCATACCCCGGTAGACCATCATGGCGTCGGCGGAGACGAGCTCGAGCCCGCCCCACCCCGCAGCGAGCGCCCACGCCTCTAGCGCGACCGTCCCGAGCGCGACCGCCGCGTCGCTCTTGCCCGACGCCGTCGGCCCCGCCAAGACCGGTATCGTCAATTCGTCACTCGGCACAGAATCTAGCCCCTAACCCTATCTCTTAACACCGTGCGTTTACGGCGTACGAACAGTGTGCGTCTAGCCTAACAGCTCGCGGCGATTCGGGTGCTACACTCGGCTCATGGCACTCGACAAACTCACCACGGTGACCGACCTAGACAGTACCGCCAGCGACCTCGAAAAGCTGCTGACGCTACGCGGACGCATCAGCGAACTGCACAACGAGTTCGACGTTCGCCAGGACGTGAGCCCACGGGTCGACCTGCTCGACCTCGGCGACGCCTTTCGGCTCGTCGTCGAGGTGCCCGGCGTCCACCAAGACGACCTAGAAATCGCTCTGCACGGCGACGAACTGACCATCGCCGGAATCCGTCACGGCTACACCGAAGACAGCGGCAGCAACGACGACGCGTTTTCGCTGCTGGTCGGCGAGCGCCGGCTCGGCCACTTCCAGCGCACCATCACCATTCCCGACTCGGTCGATTACGAACGGAGCAGCGCCCAACTCCGTAACGGCCTGCTTAGCATCGACCTCCCCAAAGTCTGACCGGGCGCCCGACCCGCTAATGATTTTTCCGGTCGACCCGCACGTCCGCATCGCGCCGACCCTGCTCCGTTGGGATGAAGAGCATTACGGCGCGGTGCAGCGACAGCATTTTGTCGTCGACGACGTGTGGGCGCGTTTTGTTAGGGAGAAGCTCGCGCAGTTGCGAGTGGTGCCGGAGCGATGTCGGCTGATTGAGACGGTGCATCCCGACCGGTTGATAGACGTGCTGTGGCGGGTGTTTCGGGTGTTAGGGGAGGAGTGGCCGGAGCTGGTAACGGTGGATGAAGGGGGGGTGGGGCTCGAGCCCTTCGCCCTCTACCTCGCCCGCGACACCCTAGACCTCACCGCGACCGCCGAACCTCCGACCGCTCTAGCTAGAGACGTCGCCGACCATCTCCACCGACAATCCGGTCCGAACCGCCTTTGGGACGCGCTCGCGCTGTGCGTCCAGGAAGACCTCGTCATCGTCGCCGACGATGCTGCTGTCAATAGAGATGCCGAGAATCAAGACACAGACAGACAGGACTACCTCGAAGCGCTCCACGTCTGCTTCCCGAGCCACTGGCGCCCCGAAGCCGTCCTCGGTGCTGACTTTAGCGCCGTCCACCGCCCCGTCGCCCACAGCGACCGCCTGAGCAAGGCCCACCCGAGAGTGGTGCGTGCGATGCTCGACAAAGGCCCGTTCGTCCGGTTCGTGTGGAGCGTGACGCCGTTCGCGCAGCTAGATTTGCATCCAGACGAGATTGCCGAGCAGAAAACGTCTCTGCCGTTAGACGACCCCGACAAACTCGCCGAACAGCTCTACTTCCGGGTCGAACGACAGACGACGCTAGGCTTTGCCGACCTCCGCCGCGCTCTGTTTACGATTCGGGTGATGGTCGCCCCACTCGCCGAGGTGATGACGACGCCCGAACGCAAAACTCGGCTCGCCGCCGCGCTCGCGTCGATGGACGACGAAACCGCCCGCTACAAAAGTCTCGACGCGTTACGTCCTACACTGCTGCGCTGGTTGTCTCGTTAAAACTGTCCTGAAAAGACTGTCCTGAAAACCGTCCTAAAAACTGTCCTAAAAACCGTCCTGTCGAAAAAATCGTCTTGTCGAACCTAGTCGAACCTAATCGTCTAACTCGAAGCTCGCACTAATCCCCTCGCGCACCACCACGTCGTTGCTGTCGAGGTCGTACTCGATAATCTGTCCGCGTACCACGTTGTCGCCGTCGCGGCTTTCGGCGGGGTCGCCGCGCAAAACGGCCATCCCCGCCTGCTCGTCGAACTCGACCGTCTCCGCCGCGCTCACCCGGTCGCCGGAGGTAAGCTGCACGCCGCCCTGCAAAACCGTCACGTCCTGGTCGACGTCGATGTCTAACGATTGTGACGTCGCGCTAAGTGCGGGCGATTCTCCCTCCGCCGTTCTTTCTAGCGTGATGGGGCCGATGAGGGTGCCTAACCCTTGAGCGTTGTTGTAGTTAAACCGCGACCCGGTCGTAGTGGTTCGGCCTTCGAAAATGGTGACGTCGGCGGTTTCGCTCTCGGCGATATCGGTCGGGCACAGCGTCGCGTCGTCGATGGTGAGTGTGCCGCCGAAGAGCTCGAGCCGCGACTCGTCTTCGCTACCGCCGGGCCGTTTCTCGATAACGATTTGCGACGTAATCCGAGCGTCGTTGACGAACGTCTCGACCTCGTAGGGCGCGGGTGCGTAGACCGTCCCGTAACGAATCCCCTCCTCACAGCGGGCGTTAAGCCGAAACTCGCCCCCCTCGGCGCTCGGCGCGTTCTGCACCACGCGGATGACGCGGTCGTTACGGTTAATCCGGAGCTGGGGCCGGTTGTCGACGTCCGCGTCTTGAGCGAAGCTGTAGGCAGGCACACCCACAACGAGACAAGCCAGAACAGACAGAAAAAAACGTTTCAAGGTACCTTTCATGCTAAAAGAAACGCGGGTCGCGCCGTGTATCGGCTCCCGCGTCTGTAAAGGGTGATGATGAGCGTGGTTGAGGATGACGCTCTAGGATGACGCTCTGTGTGATGCGTTTCGTTACGGGGTGGTCACGTCCTGGCTAAGCTCGAACGTGCTCTCGTCAAAACTTAGCGGTACCGACGTGTCGATAAGGCTGACCGCGTCGATGTCGGTGCGCTGTTCGATACGGGGCCCGGAGATTTCGAAGATAACCTCGCCCGCGTCGTTAAACTCGCGCGACACGGCGGGCGCGTCGGGGGTGCCGACGATTTCAGCCCGCGACGTTTCGTCGTTAAAGAAAACGGTCGCGCCGGTGCTCTGAATGTTGCCGTCGACGATGGTGACGTTGCCGGTCGCTAAAAGCTGGTCTTCTTCGGTTAGGACACGCAGTTCGTCGGCGATAATGACGAGGTCGTCGCCCTCGTCTTCCTGGCGCTGCGCGGTGACCTGTTCGCCTGCGCTGCTCAGCACCGCGAGGTCGCGGCCCTGCTCGAAAATCAGCTCGTCGGCCTGAGCCCGCTGCCGTCCGTTGACGAGTTCGACGTCGCCCTGGCTGACACTGGTGTCGGTGTCGACGTCGAAGGTGACCTGCTGGGCGCTAATTTCGGCGGGCTCTTCGCTGTCATCGCTCGGCGTGACGACGACATTGGCCGGGCCGCCGAGTACGCCGAGGCCGGTCGCTTCGCTGTAGACGAGGTCGGGCCCGTTGGCGGTAAGGCGCCCCCGCTCGACGCGGACTCCGCCGTCAAAGCTCGCTTCGCGCTGGCCTTCGGCTTCGGCGATAAGCACGCCTTCGGGGGCGCGGAGCTGGGCTTCGGAGGCGTAGATGGTCAGGTTCGAAACGGTCGCGACGATGCCGTCGGGTTCGGGGTGGGTGTAGTTGTAGGGTCCGAAGCGGAGGTTGGGGCTGGTGCGGTTACCGCCGTCGTAGGTGATGGTGATGATGCGCTCGGCGAGGTTGCTCTCCTGGGCGAGCGTTACGGCGAGCAGAACGCTCAATAGCGCGATGCTGAGGCGGACGAAAAGAGAGGATGGTCGCTGCATGGCTTGGCTCCTTCTGTGGTTGTGAACAGACTGGGTCTGCTAACGAATGTTGTGATTAGGTGGGGGGCTCGAGCCTAACGCTCCTCCACATTCGGCGTGTCGTTCGTATCTGCCGAACCTGGAGATGTATCTGGAGACGTCTCTGAAGATGTACCCGAAGATGTGCCCGAAGTGTCGGCAAAGCGATTATATCCGACGGTATCCGGGCCTCCAGCCTCGAAATCGGTAAGGTCGAAGTGCATCCGGACGTTTTCGTCGCGGCTTTCGCCGATGCCGTCGCCGCTATAGGTCAGCAGCGGCACCTCGAATTTGCCTTGGCTCTGGTCGATAAGCACCTGCCGGGCGTCGTCGGCCTGCATGTGCAGGTCCCAGTCGGCTTCAATAAGGTAGACGAACAGCTCGTCGCTGCGGAGGTTGTCGCGGTTGTCGATGATGAGTTCGTCGGCGCTAAGGGTAAAGTCGGTGTCACCGTTGACGACCCGGCGTCCGTCGTCGACGTTGTAGAGGGTGGTGGTGCGGGCGTTCGGCTGATACTCGGCGTTCTGGGCCTCGAAAAACCAGACCGCGTCCGGGTCGGCTTCGGGGTAGAGGGTCAGCGCGGTGTTGGCGAGCGCTATCTCGCTACCGGGGATTTCGCGGGTCTGCTGCGGCAACAGCGACAGCCCAACCAGCACGGCGACGACGGCGATAAGTGCGAAAAGTGCGATACGTAACACACCATCAAATGTAGCAGCCCGGAGCGATGAGAAGCGTGACGTTTTGGTCAAGGGGTACCCACTTGGGGGTGTTTGGAGAGAGATGTTAGCGATCTGTTAGGGGAGGGGGGAGGGGCTCGAGCCCTCCTCCCGTCGTTACGGGGTTCACAAGGCGCCAAAACTTTGCTACACTCGAAACAACTTTAAGGGTTGTATCTCCGCACCCCGCTGCCCCCCCGGCGGAGATCCCCTTAAAGTTTTTGTTTGTCTTCTTTTCGCCCACAACTCAAATAGGTCTACAGCCCGAAAAGACCTGCTGTCTACAAAACCCACAGTGCCCCGCGACGCTCGCGGGTACACTAGCGACATGTCTGCGAACGACTCGGCTACGGACACCACAAACTCCGACACCACAAACTCGGACACCACAAACTATCGCGAACACCCCGAACGCTACCGGATCGGGCGCGGCGAAGAGGGTGTGATGAACATTGAGCCCTACAAAAGCGAGCTGTTGCCGCACTGGCGCTTTAAAAATCCCGAGGTCGCCGAGGCGTCGGCGGACAAGATCTGGGCGCTGTTTCAGCAGTATTTAGATGACGACGATTTTGTCGGCGCGGATATGGCTCGCAAGTATCTGCAGATGGGCTGGACGCGGGCGCGGCGCTACGCCAAGCACAAGAGCGGACGCAAGTACGACCCCGACACCGGCAAAGAGCTGCCGCATGACGAAGATCCCGAAAAGGCCGAAGCCGCCGCTATCTTTTACGACAAATACCAACAGGCGAAGGCCGACGAGCGCTATCAGCAGCTCAAGGCGCGCCATAAAGAGCGCTACGAGTCGTAAGCGTCCGGTCTAGTCGCTCGTTTCCGGCGTGTCGGGCGGTGCTGTTTCGGGGTCGGTCGCACCAGGGTCGGTCGCGCCGGGGTCGGTCGCGTCAGGAGCGGTCGTGTCGGGTGACGTCTGCGGTGCCGGCGTTATCTGCTCGACTCGCGCGTTACCCTGGTCGGTTATGATGCAGACCCACTCGCCTTCGCTGGCGTCGTCTTCGGTTTCGATCGGTCCCTGTTGGGTCGTAAGCGGCGTCTGCCAGACCCAGCGGGTTCGCTGCGACTGACGCATCGGCTCGCGGCGGAGTGCGCTGTCTTCGGCGGGGACGCGCGCTTCGGCGCTGACGGTGTCCTCGAAGGCCTGCTGGCAAAACTCGCGCACTTCGGCCTGGCCGTAGGGACCGAGCAGGGCGCGGCGCACTTCCTGTTCCTGCTCGATCTGTTGTGGTGACGGATTAAAGGTGCGCTGGTAGATAAGCCACGACATGAGCAGCACGGCCACCACGCCGACGGCGATATAGAAAACACGTTGCATCAGATCCTCCTCGTTTTAGGGTGTTTCGTATCGTTTCCGGTCGAAGATCGGTCGAGAGGGTGCCCGGCACGCTGACGCCACATGTTGACGAGGCACGCTGACGCCGCACAAAAAAACCTCCCTGTACAGGGAGGCTAGCAGCTCGGCGAGTCGTTAAAAAGGTCTATTCGCCCGGTTCGACCACCTGCGCGGTACCCGCACCTCGGCGCTGGGCTTCGGCGGCGGCGGTGATGGTGCCGTCGTCGTTAAAGTAGAGGCCGACGGCGGCGCCGATCTCGTCGGTTTCGCTAAAGGTGTGGCCGCGTGCTTCTAGCTGCGCGACGATGTCGTCGTCGAAGCGGGTCTCGATTCTCGTCGTCGAGGTGTTGCGCTGGGTCAGGCGAGGCGCGCTAATCGCTTCGGGTAGCGCCATCTCCCTATCGATAACGTTAAAGAGGATCTGGGCGACGGTGGTGATGATGGTGCTACCGCCGGGGGTGCCGACCGCTATACGCAGTTCGCCGTCCTGCATGACGAGGGTGGGCGACATGCTCGAGCGGGGGCGTTTGTACGGTTCGACCGTGTTCGGCCCGCCCGGAGTAGCGCTAAAGTCGGTCAGTTCGTTGTTGAGCAGGAAGCCGCGCCCCGGCACCACGATCCCGCTACCGCCGATCGACTCGATGGTGGTCGTAAAGCTGACCGCGTTGCCGTCGGCGTCGGCGGTGACGAGGTGGGTGGTGCTGACACTTTCGGTGTCGGCCTCGGTCGGCGGCATCAGGGGCGGGCTCGGGTCGTTCTGGTAGGCGAAGGGGTCGCCGGGGGCGGGGTCGCTACCGGCCTGCTCGGTGATGTTCTGGCGGCGGGCGTCGGCAAACTCCTGCGACAAGAGCCCTTCGACCGGAACGTTGACGAAGTCGGCGTCGCCCATGTAGGCACCCCGGTCGGCGTAGGCGAGGCGGCTCGCCTCGACAAAGTAGTGGAGCGCTTCGTCTTCGTTCATGGTGCTGGTGTCGTAGCCCTCTAAGATGTTGAGGATAAGGCTGACGGTCATCCCGCCGCTCGTGGGCGGAGCCATACCGTAGATGGTGTAGCCGTGATAGTCGGTCTCGGTCGGCTGGCGGACGATCGCGTTGTAGGCGTCGAGGTCGTCCATCGTCATCATCTGCGGGCGCACTTCAAACGGTGGGTTGTCGATGGTCGGCGGGGTCTGTACGGCGTTGACGAGGTCTTGGCCGATAGGTCCCCGGTAAAACGCGTTGACGCCGCCCTCGGCGATTTCGCGGAAGGTCGCGGCGAGGTCGGGGTTGGTAAAGGTGCTGCCGACGTCGGGCGCGGCGCCGTCCTCGGTTAGAAACAGCGCGCTGGTTGAGGTAAAGGCGGCGAAGCGCTCCTGGTTTCGGGTGACCTGAGCGTTAAAGACCTCGGTGACCTCGAAACCCTCTTCGGCGATGGTGATGGCGGGCGCTAACACCTCCGCGAGCGTCATGGTGCCGTAACGCCTAAGCACCTCGTCCCACCCGGCGAGTGTGCCCGGAACGCCGACCGCTAAGCCGCTCGTAATCCGCTCGGGAAAAAACGGAATGCTTTCGCCCGTCTCCGGGTCGATAAACATATCCGGCGTCGCCGCCCCCGGTGCCATCTCGCGCGAATCGATGGTCACCACGCGGTTTTCGTCGGCGAGATAGACGAGCATAAAGCCGCCCCCGCCGATCCCGGCGCTAAAAGGCTGGGTGACGCTAATCACCGCCGCCGCCGTGACCGCTGCGTCGACCGCGTTACCGCCGTCTTGTAAAACCTGGATCCCGACCTCGGTCGCGAGCTGGTCGACGGTCGAAACCGCGCCGCCCGTCCCGGTCTGTACGTTCTGCGCGAAACCTAGCGACAGACCGACAAGAAGTAGCGCCGCTAAGTACGTGCGCGTCGTCGTTAAAAAGCGTTTTAGGGTGTACAAAATAGCATCCTCCACAATGGATAAACATTAACTAAACACAAGACGTCACCGACCGTTTCGTTCGGCCTGACTCGGCGCGGCGGCTGTGCCCGAAGACGAACCGTCACGCGACCACTAAACTCGACACCTCCCTGATTATCTGCTGCACCGCTATTGTAACGCAGAGCGGTACGCGGAGGCTAGACGATCAGAGGGTAGAGCGCGTTATCTGTAATTGCAGAGATGCTCAATTATGGGGCTGATTTACGGGACTGACTTACGGGACTGAGAACGACAAGTTTGCCGACGAGGGCGTACTGCGGGGCGGCAACACGGTACGGCAGTCGCGCGGGTCGTTGTTGTCGAAGTAACCGAGCCGAAAGCTGGTGCTGCGCTGTTCGTCTTGCGGCGTTAGGTACTCGACGTTGACGCGAAAACCGGGCCGGCTGTCGCGGACGGCCTCGATAAGCTCGTTGGTGGTGTTGATGCGCGCGCCGTTAAAGTTGAGGATAATGTCGTTGGTCTGTAACGACGAAAACTCCGCCGGTGATGCGTCCTGGACGCCGACGATACCGACGCCTTCGGGCTCGGTACGGATCAGCACGCCGATACAGGGCTGCTCGAAAGCGATTTTGGAGAGCGAGCCCGCGAACGACAGCGGGTCGGTAAGGAAGATGGCGGTGCCGACAAAAAACGCCACCACGACAAGGTAGATCACCACGACGACTAGCCGTTTGCTCGCTCGTTTGAGCCAGGTCACTGCGTCGTCTCCGTGGTTCTCGTGGTCATCCTCGTACGTCGTAACGGAAAAGGCGCGGGCAGGGCGTCCTGCTTCATTACTCGCCATTGTACGCGAGGGGTTGGTGAGAGAACTGTTGGGTCGGTTAGTGGTTTCCGGGTAACGTTTAGCGAAAGCAAGGGCGTAGGTAGAGATAGCAACAACACAAAGAAAAGAACAGTGCGACTTTATAGCACGTCGTCGCCGAGGAGTTGTTTCATGCCGGTTACGGCGTCGGCGCGTAGTGACACGGCGGCGAACGGGGTTAGGGGCGTCTGTTCGGGGTTGATTTCGATTACGAAGGCACCTTCTTGGGCGGCGAGGCGGCCTAGACTCGCGGCGGGTTCGACAACGGCGGAGGTACCGATAATGAGTGCGACCTCGGCGCGGCCAAAAGCGTCGATACCGGCCTGAAACGCGTCTTGGGGGAGCATCTCGCCGAACCAGACGACGTGGGGGCGGGCTCGAGCCCCGCAGCGGGAGCAGTGTGGGGGGAGGGGGAAGTCGGGCTCGAGCCCTTCCACATACCCACACGCTTCACAGCGGCTCTTCGTCAAGTTTCCGTGCAGTTCGTACAGATTGTCCGAGCCGGCCCGTTCGTGCAACCCGTCGACGTTCTGCGTGACGAGCGTAAAGTCCTCGGTGCGCGTTTCGAGTTCGGCGAGGGCGACGTGGGCGGCGTTTGGTGTGGCCGCAGCGACGGCGTTAAAGCGTGTCTGGTACCACTCCCAGACCAGCAGCGGGTCGCGGCGATAGGCGCTTGGGGTGGCGAGGTCTTGAGCGCGGTGGTTGCGCCACAGACCGTCTGGGCCGCGAAAGGTCGGCACGCCAGAGGCGGCGCTTACCCCGGCGCCGGTCAGCACTGCGATCCGCGAGGCGCCGAGTAGGGCGCGGCGGGCGTCGTCTTGGTCAGCAGGTGTGTCGTTCATACAGGTGTGTCGTTCATAAAAGACACTCGCTTTACGGTTTAGGACGAACTTGCGACGTCTTCGGTACTGGTTTCGTCGGCCTGTTCGGGCTTCTCGTCGCTGTCGCCGCTGTCGACGGGCGAGGCAATGACCTGGGTGATACGGCGCTCGTCGGCTTCTTCGATGGTGAACTGGTAGCCCTGCTCTTCGAGCGATTCGCCCGGTTCGGGGATGTAGCCGAAGCGGCTGATCAGAAAGCCCGCCAGGGTGTCGTATTCGCCCTCTTCGTCTAAGCCGAGTCTGAGCACGTCGGCGACCTTTTCGAGGTTGGCCGAGCCGAGGATGCGGAAGTGGGAGGGCTCGAGCCGTACGATCTCCTCCTCTTCTTCGATATCGGTTTCGTCGTAGATCTCGCCGGTAATCTCTTCGATGATGTCTTCGAGCGTGACGATGCCGGCGGTGCCGCCGAACTCGTCGACCACGACCGCCATATGGTTCTTGCGGAGCCGCATGTCGCGGAGCAGGTTGAGGATGCTAAGCGTTTCGGGGACGTACTGCGTCGAGGTCATCTGGTCGGCGACGCGGCGTTCGCCGAGCGAGCCGAAGTCGTCGGCGTGGCGCAGCAGGTCGCGGGCGTAGATGATGCCGCGGATGTTGTCGACCGTGTCCTGATAGACCGGAAAGCGGCTGTAGCCGTGTTCGAGCGTCGCGCGCAGCAGGTCGTGAAGGCTGGCTTCTTCGGACACCGCCTCGATATCGACGCGGGGCGTCATTACTTCGCGCACGGTCGTCTCTTCGAGGTCGATCACGCCCTTGATCATCTCCTGCTCCTGCGCTTCGATCACGCCCGACTCTTCGGCGCTACGCAGCATCAGGCGGAGTTCGTTTTCGGTGATGAGCGGGTTGGTGCGGGGCTCGAGCCCGGCGAGTCTTAGCATCGACGTGGTGATGTAGGTAAACAGCAGCCCGACCGGGTAGAGCACGACCGACAGCACGTAGACCGGGCGGATCACCACCCGCGCCATCGCGACCGCGTTGTGCACCGCAAACGACTTCGGGGTGATCTCGCCAAAGATAAGGATGAGCACCGTCATGATGCCGGTCGCGTAGGCGAGTGCGAGCGACTCGGACACGCCGACGTTAAGTGCGATTTCGAGCGATAGCTGGGTGACGAGCGCCGTCGCGGCGATGTTGACGAGGTTGTTGCCGATAAGGAGCGTGGTGATGAAGCGGGTCGGGTCTTTTTCGAGCAGCCCGAACGCGCCGGTCGGGTCGCGCCCCTCCTCGCGAAGCTGCCGGATCTTCCAGTGGCCCACCGCGGTGAGCGCCGTCTCCGATCCCGACATCAGCCCCGACAGCGCGAGCAGCACCACCAGGACGATAATCCGCGCCGACGAAACGCCGCCGTCGCCCGCCGCCTCCTGAGCCGAGGCGCTAGATAGAAAGACCGTCAGGATAACCGTCATGACGACGAGGAGCGGTGCGAGCCAAGATCGACGCTGTTCGGGAGCGGCAGACGCCGCCGGGTCCGGTCTACGGGCTGCCGGCTTACGTGTTACGGATTTACGGGGCACGGATTTACGGGGCGCAGGTTTACGGGGTGCAGGTTTACGAGCCACAGAAAGCTCCCCACACATCGCTAGGGGTGTTGGGTGTCGGTGTCGGCATAGGCCTAGACGGGGGGAGCGTCGACAACTGCGTCTACAACTGTGTTTACAGCGGAGTTTACGAGGGAGTTTGCGAGCGGGAGCAGAGGCCGAGCCGCCGGGCCGGCGGTGCGGGTGAGCCGGGGTTGTCGGGCGGGTTGTCGGTGTCGATCAGAAGATATTCGGGGTAGTTCTCTTTCCACCTTGCTAGCTTAGCAGACATCGCCCCCTTACACCCCGTTACGCGTCGCGGTCGGCACCGGATAACCGCAAACGGAGCCCGTCTGGTGCGGTAGCGAGACGCCGGTGTGGCGGTCGGCGGTTGGCAAGCCGACCCCAAACGATATAGAATTCAGGCTTGTTTGGGAGGTGCGCGGTGGCCTACATCGTCGTCGAAGGCCCTATCGGGGTGGGCAAGACCAGTCTTAGTCGGATTTTAGCCGACGAACTACACGCTCGGCTCGTTCTAGAGGTGGTCGAAGAAAATCCGTTTCTCGCGGCGTTTTACGACGACCCGGAGAGCTACGCGTTTCGCGTTCAGGTCTTTTTTCTGCTGTCGCGCTACAAACAGAGCCAGGACGTGCAGCAGGGCGACCTGTTTTACCGCCACACGGTCAGCGACTATCTGTTTGACAAGGACGCTATCTTTGCGGCGCTCAACCTGCGCGGCGACGAGTGGCAACTCTACGAAGACCTCTACCGCCAGCTGCGGCCCAAGCTGCCCCGACCGGACCTGACGGTGTACCTGCGGGCCGACCCGGACCTGCTGCTCGGGCGCATCGCCAAGCGCGGGCGCGATTTCGAGCGGGACATGGCGGCGGACTATCTCGCCCGGCTAAACGAGCGCTACGAGGCGTACTTCGCCCACTTCGATGGGCCGCTAGAGGTTATCGAGGCCGCCGAGGTCGACTTTGTCGAAAACCCAACCGACCGGGAACGGCTGTTGCGGCGAATTTTGCAGCAGGCGAAGGTGGCGTAGCGCTAGGCTAAATCGGTACGGGGCGGGCTCGAGCCCCCAGCCTCTACTAAAGTGTTTACAAAGTGTTTACATCTCACGTATTTACGAGGATACGAGCGGCGCAGTTCGAGCTTGTAGATGTGTCCAAAGGGTCATCAAGTCCAGCAAGGCCGGATTGGCGACAGAGACGTCAATAACTCGGCAACAGGTCGTAGGGAGGCGCGTGTGTATCTAGCGATTGCGGGCAACATCGGGGTAGGAAAATCGCGGCTGACCGAGCTGGTGGCGCGGCGGTACGGGCTCGAGCCCGTCTACGAAGCCGTCGACGACAACCCCTACCTCGCCGACTTCTACCAAGACATGTCGCGCTACGCGTTTCACTCGCAGATGTTTTTTCTGGCCAAACGCCTAGAGCAGCACGTCGGCAGTGTGAACGGCGTCCGTAACGTCGTGCAGGACCGGACCCTCTACGAAGACGCGGCGATTTTCGCGCGGCACCTGTTCGAGTCGGGGATGATGAGCCGCCGCGATTTCGACAGCTACCAGCTGATGGTGCGGGCCGCCTCCCAAGCGCTCCGTCCGCCCGACCTGCTCGTCTATCTGCGGGCGAGTGTGCCGACGCTCAAGTCCCGCATCGCCTTGCGCGGTCGCGACTACGAGGCCGACATCGCGCCGGAGTATCTGCAGAGCCTAAACGACCTCTACGAACGCTGGCTGTCGGGGTATCGTCTGTCCGAGACGCTGATTGTCGAGGCGGACGGTCTAGATTTTGTCAACCGCTCGCACGACCGGTCGTGGCTGTTGGGGTGGCTCGAGCAACACGGCCTCGGCGCCCAGGCGGTGTCGTGACGCTTCGCGAACTCGTCGCCGACGCGCTCGGGGTGAGGCTAGAGCCCACCGCCGCCGCCGACCTGATGGTGACCGGCGTCGCTCAAGACTCCCGCCGCGTGAGCGCCGGCACCGTCTTCGTCGCCCGTCAGGGCGAGGTCAGCGACGGCCACCGCTTCGTCCCCCAAGCCCTCGACCAGGGCGCTATCGCCGTCGTCGGCTCCGCGAAAGCGCCCGAACACTTCGACTGGTTCGGCACCGTCCCCTATATCTACGCCCAAGACGACAAACGCGCCCTCGCCCAGCTCGCGGCCTGCTTTTACGGCTATCCGTCGCGCGCGTTAACCACCATCGGCGTGACCGGCACCGAC